>NZ_JBIUBU010000012.1:0-237362 GCF_044548345.1 Streptomyces sp. NPDC052042
CACCCATCGACAACGCCTTGCGCAACGCATCCCGGGCATCCTCCGGACCCACCGTCAACACCGTGACCTCGGCCTCATCAGCCTCATCCGCGATCTGCAGCGCCTGCTCCACCGCGTACTCGTCCAACTCCGACAACAGACCGTCCACATCCTCACGATCCACCGTCAAGTCATCCGAGAAACGCCGGTCACCCGTCGCATCCGGCACATACTTCACACAGACAACGATCCTCAAGCTCACGCCGGCTCTCCTACCTGCATCGTCTCTTCCGGGCTGCCTTGTTGCACGCAGCATAGGCGCCTGATGGTGCGGTTTCCGGTCGGAGCGATCCACGCTCCGAAGGAAATATTACTAGCCAGTACAGCCAGCGGGGTGCCGATGAGCAAGCGCTTGGAATGTGATCTGGCCGACGTACGACGGCCATGTGCCGTCAGAGGTCTCCCAGACCCTCGGCGCGTCGGAACGGCCCTGGGGGCAGAGGGGCAGGTGCCCGGCACCGGCCAGGGCTGCGCGATCACGATCCGACGGTCCCCTTCCGGGACCCGGGCCACCGCACGACACACCGGCCACGCCGTACTCCGCCAAGCACCACCACCGCCTCGGTCCGCTGCTCCGATCGGTGGACGGGCCGAAGCGATCGGCGCAGCGGCAGCGAAGGCGGGCGGTCGGCAGGAGGAAGCAGCGGGCGAGATCCACGCGGACCCGGCCGCGGTGAGGGGCCGCCGCGGGCGTGGTGTCAGTCCGACGAAGGATGACGGGCCTGGTCAGGTGTGTTCCGCACCAGAGGGGAGGTGCCACGGTCCGTCATATCGCCCGGCCCAGCGCCGCGACGACATCGACGGTGCGCGGCTGCCCGACGGCCCGGCTGACGATCCGCCCGGCCGCGTCGAGGACCAGCACGGTCGGTGTTCTGCTGATCCCCAGCTCACGTACGAGTGTGAGATGCGCCTCCGCGTCGATCTCGACGTGGGCGACGCCGTCCACCATGCGCGCCACCTCGACGAGGACCCGACGCGTGGCCCGGCAGGGCTGGCAGAACGCGGTGGAGAACTGCACCAGCGTCGCCTTTTCCCCCAATTCCGCGCCGAGTCGGGCCGCGTCCAGCACACTCCCGTCCACCCGCACCCTCCCGTCGTCGCGCCTCTCGGGAGGTCAGCGCCGCCGGGCGCCGGAACATTCCCCACCAGCGGCACGTGACGAGAATCTCGCCGCCCGCGTCCGCGAGGACTGGCCACCGCGTCGCGCATGGGGCACGATCGGCCCGATGCCGCAAACCTACGGCAGCGTAACTCCCGCCGGGAGAACCCTCTCAGGCGCTGAAGAAGGGTCTCCCCAGAGATGGCAGAACTCGTCTATCGACCGGTCATCGGCGCCGCGCGCACATTGTTCAAGGCGCTGGACCTGAAGATCGACACTCGGGGTTCGGAGCACATCCCGAGGACGGGTGGCGCCGTACTGGTCAGCAATCACATCAGTTACCTGGACTTCGTCTTCACCGGTCTCGCCGCGCTGCCGCAGAAGCGCCTGGTCCGCTTCATGGCGAAGGAGTCGGTCTTCCGGCACAAGATCTCCGGGCCTCTGATGCGCGGGATGAAGCACATCCCCGTCGACCGCAAGCAGGGCGAGGATGCCTACGCCCACGCGCTCGCGTCACTGCGCTCCGGTGAGGTCGTCGGTGTGTTCCCCGAGGCCACCATCTCGGAGTCGTTCACGCTGAAGGGTTTCAAGTCGGGGGCCGCCCGGCTGGCCCAGGAGGCCGGCGTTCCGTTGATCCCGACCGCGGTGTGGGGAACGCAGCGGCTGTGGACCAAGGGGCGTCCGCGCAACCTCAAGCGCAACCACGTACCCGTGACGATCCGGGTGGGCGAGGCCGTGGAGGCGCCCGCCGACCAGTACGCGGGAGCGATCACCCGGCGGCTGCGGGAGCGGGTGCAGGAGCTGCTCGAAGCGGCCCAGCGCGCCTACCCGGTGCGCCCGAAGGACGCGGGCGACACCTGGTGGATCCCCGCACATCTCGGGGGCACGGCTCCGACGCCGGCCGAGGTGCGCGCGCGGGGCTGACGCCACCGGCCCTCGGCCGTCGCCGAAACGTCACTCCGGGGTGTGGTCGCGTCGGCGACCGCACCCGGGACGATCCCTGGGACACCGCACCGCCGATGCGTCCGAGGGCGAGGGCAGAGCTCCGCGGGAAGCGTGCGCCACGGCTGCGGACGGTCCTCGGCGGACCGGAGGCCGCCCGTCGCCGCCGGTGCGGCGCCGTATGGAGCAGGCGGGCGCGGGTCCGCGGCCGACCGGAGCCCACCGGCTTTCCGATCGACCGCGTACCTATGCGCAGCGCCCCGCTTCCTGAGCGGGTGTCACCTGGCCATCTCTTCCTTCAGCGCGAGGACGAAGGCGTCGACGTCCTCCTCCGTCGTGTCGAAGGCGCACATCCACCGCACATCCCCGGCGGCCTCGTCCCAGAAGTAGAAGCGGAAGCGCTTCTGCAGCCGCTCGCTCACCTCGTGCGGCAGCCGGGCGAAGACGGCGTTGGCCTGGACGGGATGGAGGATCTCCACTCCGTCCACCCCGCGCACGCCCTCCGCGAGCCGCTGGGCCATGGTGTTGGCGTGCCGGGCGTTGCGCAGCCAGAGGTCCCCGGCGAGCAGCGCCTCCAACTGCACGGAGACGAAACGCATCTTGGAGGCGAGCTGCATCGACAGCTTGCGCAGATGCTTCATGGCCCGGACGGCGTCCGGGTTGAGGACGACCACGGCCTCACCGAACAGCGCCCCATTCTTGGTGCCGCCGAACGAGAGGACGTCGACGCCGACGGTGTTGGTGAACGTACGCATCGGCACGTCCAGCGAGGCCGCGGCGTTGGCTATCCGGGCCCCGTCCAGGTGGACCTTCATTCCGTGGGCGTGGGCGTGGGCGCAGATGGCGCGGATCTCGTCGGGTGTGTAGACCGTGCCCAGCTCGGTGTTCTGGGTGATCGAGACGACCTGCGGCATGGCGCGGTGCTCGTCGTCCCAGCCGTACGCCTGCCGGTCGATGAGCTCGGGCGTGAGCTTGCCGTCCGGGGTGGGGACGGTGAGCAGCTTGAGGCCGCCCACGCGCTCCGGGGCGCCGCCCTCGTCGACGTTGATGTGCGCGGTCTCGGCGCAGATGACGGCGCCCCAGCGGTCGGTCATCGCCTGGAGGGAGACGACGTTGGCGCCCGTTCCGTTGAAGACCGGGAAGGCTTCGGCGGTGGGGCCGAAGTGGCTGTGCATGACACGCTGGAGATGCCCGGTGTACTCGTCCTCGCCGTAGGCGATCTGGTGGCCGCCGTTGGCGAGGGCGAGAGCCGCGAGTACCTCCGGGTGCGCGCCCGCGTAGTTGTCGCTGGCGAAGCCGCGTACCCGCGGGTCGTGATGGCGTCGCGCGTCGGTCCTTACGGTTGCGGGGTCAGCCACAGGCGCTTTCCGTTCACTTCCGGGGCGGGCTGGTCCCAGACGCCGACGATGGCATCGGCCAGGTCCTTGACATCGGTGAAGCCCGCGAATTTCGCATTCGGGCGCTCGGCGCGCATCGCGTCGTGCACCAGTGCCTTCACCACCAGGATCGCAGCCGCCGATCGGGGCCCTTCCTCGCCCCCCTCCTTGCGGAACGCGTCCGCGAGGGCGAGCGTCCACGCCTCCGCAGCCGCCTTCGACGCGGCGTAGGCCGCGTTTCCCGCGGTCGGCCTGCTCGCACCGGCCGCGCTGATCAGCACATAGCGTCCCCGGTCGCTGCGCCGCAGTCCGTCGTGGAAGGCCAGCGAGGTGTGCTGGACCGTGCGGATCAGCAGCTTCTCCAGGAGGTTCCAGTCGGCGAGGTCGGTCTCGGCGAAGCCGGCGCTGCCGCGCCAGCCGCCGACGAGGTGGACCAGGCCGTCGATCCGCCCGAAGTCCTTCTCTGTCTTGTGCGCCCAGTCGCGGGTGGCGGCGAGGTCCAGCAGATCCACCGTGTCACCGGTGACGGTGGCCCCGCCGTGGGCGTAGCTCGCGGCGTCGACCGCCTCGGCCAGGCGGGCCGCGTCCGCGTCGGAGGCCACCACGATCGCACCGGCCTCCGCGAGCCGCAGCAGCGTGGCCCGGCCGGCCGGGCCGGCGGCTCCGGCGACCGCGACCACGGCACCTTCGAGGGCGCCGCCCCCGTTGCCCCTGCCGTTTCCGTTCATGGCCACCGCCTCCTCAGCCCCGGCGCTCACGCGGCTGCCCGATCGGCATCCGCGGCGGTGATCCCCTTGGTCGAGGCGATCACGTTCTTCAGCTTCTTGGAGAGCGCCTCATAGAACATGCTCAGGGGAAACTCGTCCGGAAGCACCTCGTCGACGAGCTTACGCGGCGGCAATGACAGGTCCAGTGCGTCGGGGCCCTTGGCCCAGCGCGAGCCGGGATGCGGGGCGAGGTAGGTGGAGACGAGTTCGTACGCGGCGAACCAGTGCACGAGCTTGGGGCGGTCGATGCCGTCGCGGTAGAGCTTCTCGATCTCGGCGCAGAGCTGGTTGGTGATCTGCGGGGCGCGTTCCCAGTCGATCCGCAGCGTGTTGTCGGTCCAGCGGATCACGTCGTGCCGGTGGAGGTAGGCGAAGAGCAGCTGTCCGCCGAGGCCGTCGTAGTTGCGGACGCGCTCACCGGTGACGGGGAAGCGGAACATCCGGTCGAACAGCACGGCGTACTGCACGTCGCGGCCCTGCGGAACGCCGTCGGCCTCCAGTCGCACGGCCTCCTTGAAGGCGGTGAGGTCGCAGCGCAGCTCCTCCAGCCCGTACATCCAGAACGGCTGCCGCTGCTTGATCATGAAGGGGTCGAAGGGCAGGTCCCCGTGGCTGTGCGTGCGGTCGTGGATCATGTCCCAGAGCACGAAGGCCTGCTCGCAACGCTGCTGGTCCGCGACCATCGCGCGGATGTCGTCGGGCAGCTCCACGCCGAGGATGCCGACGGCGGCCTCGGTGACCCTGCGGAAACGCGCGGCCTCGCGGTCGCAGAAGATCCCGCCCCAGCTGAAGCGTTCGGGGGCCTCGCGCACGGCGACGGTCTCGGGGAAGAGCACCGCGGAGTTGGTGTCGTAGCCCGAGGTGAAGTCCTCGAAGGTGATGCCGCAGAAGAGCGGGTTGTCGTAGCGGGTGGCCTCGAGCTCGGCCAGCCACTCGGGCCAGACCATCCGCAGCACGACCGCTTCGAGGTTGCGGTCCGGGTTTCCGTTCTGGGTGTACATGGCGAAGACGACCAGGTGCTGGACCCCGTCTGCGCGTCCCTCGGCGGGGTGGAAGGCGAGCAGCGAGTCGAGGAAGTCCGGCACGCCGAAGCCGTCGGCGGCCCAGCGGCGCAGGTCGGCGACGAGGGCGCGGTGGTAGGCGGCGTCGTGCGGGAGCAGCGCGGAGAGCTCCTCGACCGCGGAGATCACGCGGTCCAGCGTCGCCTCGGCGGTCGCGCGGGACGGTGCGCCCTCCGCGTCGAAGTCGATGGAGCCGTCCTTCGACTGCCAGGGGCGGATCTCCTCCACGGCGTTCTTCAGGAGGGGCCAGGCGGGGTGCTCGACCACGGGCCGGTCCACAGCTATGCCTCCTGCGACAGGGTCGCGCACAAGAATTTCCGTCATAACACTTCCTCCACAGGAGAACCTCGCGTCAGGCAACCGTATCCATCCACGGTTCCTCCGGACAAGTGGACCTCAGTAAATTATCCTGCCCACCCCCTCCACCACCGCGATTCCTCCTGCACAAGACCAGGGACGGAGCACTTCCGCCGGAAGCGGACACTCCGGCGGCCGTCTCTGCGCTCCGTCGCGCTCACGTACGCGAGCGCGGTCAGGGGCGCGCCCGGTGCGCCCACGCACGGGGAACGCGGTTCTCCGGGACCCGGGCCGCGCTCCCCCGCCCTCGGCCGGCGTCCTCTCCGATCCGGCGGGCCGGACCGCCGGGGCACCGTGACACCGGGGCACCTCGCGGGTAGGAGCCGCGTACGGGGGAAACACCGTCTACGGAAGCGAGTCGCCTTGTCTTTCCTCACCATCGGTCATCGCGGAGTGATGGGCGTCGAGCCCGAGAACACTCTGCGGTCGTTCGTCCACGCGGAGCGGGCCGGGATGGACGCGATCGAACTGGACCTCCATCTGAGCAAGGACGGCGCGCTGGCCGTCATGCATGACGCCGATGTGGACCGCACGACGGACGGCAGCGGCCCGATCGCCGCGAAGACCCTCGCCGAGCTGCGTGAGCTCGATGCCGGACAGGGCGAGCGGGTGCCGGTCTTCGAAGAGGTCCTCGACGCCGTGCGCTCCCCTCTTCAGGCGGAGATCAAGGACACGGCGGCGGCCCGCGCGCTGGCCGAGGTGATGCTGCGGCGCGGCCTCGTCGAACGGGTCGAGGTCTCGTCGTTCCACGACGAGGCGGTCGCCGAGATCGCCCGGCTGGTACCGGGCGTACGGACCGTGCTCATCGCGAGCCACTGGCGCGGTGACGTGGTGGAGCGGGCGAAGGCGACGGGTGCGGCGACGCTGGCGCTGAACATCCGCCGCCTCACCCTGGAGGTGGTCGAGCGGGCGCACGCCGAAGGACTGAAGGTCATCGGCTGGGTGGTGAACACCCAGGACCATCTGCGGCTGGTACGCGCCCTGCGGCTGGACGGCGCCACCACGGACTATCCGGAGATCCGCCGCACCGGCCGTTACACCGCCTGATCAGCACTCCGGCCGGACGAGGTCCTTGACCAGGAGCTCGAACGCGAGGTCGTCGCGCTGCGGTATGCCGAAGCGTTCGTCGCCGTACGGGAACGGACTCAGCCGCCCCGTACGGCGGTAGCCCCGCCGCTCGTACCAGGCGATGAGTTCCTCCCGCACCGAGATGACGGTCATATGCATCTCGGCCACCCCCCAGCCCTCCCGGACGGTGCGCTCGGCCTCGGCGATGACCGCCTTGCCGAGACCGCCGCCCTGGAGGTCCGGGCGGACCGCGAACATCCCGAAGTAGGCGGCGCCGCCGCGGTTCTCGAGCTGGCAGCAGGCGACGAGCTCGCCGCCGCGCTCCACCACGAGCAGGCGGCTGTCGCCGGACTCGACGACCCGGCGGACGCCGTCGGGATCGGTCCGCTGCCCCTTGAGGATGTCCGCCTCGGTGGTCCACCCGGCCCTGCTGGAGTCCCCCCGGTAAGCCGATTCGACCAGCGCCACGAGTGCGGGCACATCGGCGCCGACCGCGTCGCGGAACGTCAGCCGTCCCGGTTCCTGGGCTGGGGCCATGCTCATGACGGCGGATCTCCGTTCCTCGGCTGCGCGCGTGCCGCAGCAGCGTATCCCGGCACCGCGCGGCCCCGGAGCCCGCCGCACGGTCGCGGCAGGTCCCGAGCCGGCCGTCGGCGACGCTGGACCGGGGATCGCCCCTGGCCGAGACCACGGGCGGGAGGCCCGGTCTCCCGCCGTTCAGTCGCCGAGGGCCTGGCGGACCTCCTTCCGCAGAAGCTCGACGTAGTCGCGGGCCCACCCTTCGACCGTCGCGCGGTCCCACAGGTCGGCCGAGTACTCCACGAGGCCCGCGAGTACGTCCCCGGTCGGTACGAGCGCGAGGAGGAGTTCCGTCCGGGCCGCGGCGGGGGCGAGGTCCTCGACGGCCGTGGTCAGCCCGGGCAGTTCGATGTCGGTCCTCAGCGAGCTCTGATAGGCGAAGCCGACGGCCAGCTGGTCCGGCATGGCGATGCCTTTCCGCTCCAGCATCACCGGGGCCATCCGGCGGGCCGGCATGACCTGGTCGATGCACTCCGCCGTGGTGCGGGCGACCTGGTCCGTGAGGGCGGCGAAGGGGCCCGCCCCGCCATCGCGTACCAGGAGCGCGAACCCCGTGACCGTACAGGCGACGAGCGACTCGAACGCACGGCGCTCACGGTTGGCGTAGGAGATGTTGAACAGCACGTCCGGCTGCCCGGATTTCTGCGACAGCATCCGGCCCAGGGCCGCCGCCGTCACCGCGAAGGGGGTCGTGCCCCGCTCCCTGGCCAGTCGCTCCACGGCGCCGCGCACCTCGCCCGGCACGGTGAACGTCACGACCCCGCCCCGCCCGCTCGGGGTCGTCGGCCGCGGCCGGTCCAGCGGCAGGCCGATCCCGAAGGGCACACCGTCCAGCAGGCGCAGCCAGAACCGCAGTTTCCGCTCGTCGGCCCCCGGCTCGGAGTGGTCGCGCTGCCACAACGCGTACGCGACGGGCTGGTACGGCGCGGACGGCAGGGCATGGGGGGAGCCCGTCACGGCCGAGCCGTAGAGCGCGGCCAGTTCCTTCAGGATCAGGCTGACGGACCATCCGTCGCACGCGGAGTGGTGCAGGGCGAACAGCAGCGCCCAGGAGTTCTCGCCGGTGCGCAGCAGACGCAGGGCCAGCGGGATTCCGCCGACGGGGTCGAGCGGCGTCTCGGCGACCTCGGCACCGGCCCGCTCCACGGCGGTTTCCCGCTCCCGGGGTGGCCGGGCGGTGAGGTCCTCGACGGGCAGGTCGACCGGCCGGGGCCGGAGCACCTCCTGGTGCCAGCCGTCGCCACTCTCGACGAGGCGGGTCCGCAGGCCCTCGTGCCGCTCCACGAGCCGGGTCAGAGCGGTGCGCAGCGCCGCCACGTCCAGGGCCCCGGAGAAGGTGATCCGCATGACGACGTTGAAGACCTGCGGGAGAGGATGACGGGCGTGCACCGAGGCGAAGCGGGTCTGCTGCTCGGTGGCGGGCGCCCGGCGTTCGACGGCGACGGTTCCGGCGCCGGTCGCGGACGGTCCGCTTCCCCCTGCCTCGGCGGTCACATGGTCCGTCATGGCCCGCAGCGTCGGCTCCTGGTAGAAGCGCACCATCGGGTACTCGGCGCCGAATTCCTCCCGGGTCCGGTTGACCAGTCGCATCGCGGTGATCGAGTGGCCGCCGAGGCCGAAGAACGAGGCGTCCGCCGCAATGCCGCCCGCGTCGATGGCGAGCTCGGCCGCCCAGAGCTCCCGTACGCGCCACTCGATCTCCGCACGGGGGCTGCGTTCGAGGGGGGCGCCGAGGCCGGTCCGCCTTCCCCCACCGGCCGCACCCGGCTCCCGGTGGGGTGCGGCGGTGACGAGGCCGGGCGGCGGCAGCTCCGAGCGGTCCAGCTTGCCGTTGCCCGTCATGGGCAGCTCGGCAAGGACGCACCAGGCGCGCGGCACGAGGTACTCCGGCAGCACGGCGGACAGTTCGTCAGCCATGAGCTCGGCGAAGGCCAGCCGGTCGTCGGCGGTGTCGCCGACCGGGTCGGCGGGGACGGTGTAGGCGGCGAGATACGCCTCGCCCCGTTCGTCGCGGCGTGCCAGCACGGCCGCCTCCCGCACGCCGTCCAGGCCGTTGAGCACGAGGGAGACTTCCTCGGGTTCCACCCTGAAGCCGCGGATCTTCACCTGGTCGTCGGTCCTTCCGCGAAACTCCAGCCTGCCGTCCGCGGTCCAGCGCACCAGGTCGCCCGTGCGATACAGGCGGGCGTCCGGGCCCCCGTCCGGGTCCGGCAGGAAGCGCTCCCCGGTCGGATCGGGCCGGTGCAGATAGCCCAGCGCCACGCCGGGGCCGCCGACGTACAGCTCCCCCACGGTGCCGACCGGCGCCGGGCTGCCCGACTCGTCGGCCACGCGCAGGCGCACATTGTCGGCCGGCCGGCCGATCGCGATCGCCTCGGCGGCCCCGCCGGAGCCCTCGGCCCGAGGCAACACCGTCTCCGTGGTGCACAGCACGGTGGCCTCGGTCGGCCCGTACACGTTCACCGTCTCGTACGGCGCCTCCGGCCGCGGCCGGGTGCGCAGGACATCGCCGCCCAGCAGCAGATGGCGCAGCGGCGGCTGGTCGCCGGGCCCGAGCCGCAGCACCGCCTCGCCCAGCGCCGTGGGCAGGATGGAGAAGGTGACCCCCTGTCCGGCGTACCACCGGGCCAGGGCGAGCGGATCCCTGCGGACCGTCTCGTCGGCGACCGTGACCGAGGCACCCGCGGTCAGTGCCGGCCAGATCTCCAGGAGGGAGGCGTCGAAACTCTGGCTGCAGACGACGGCGCTGCGGTCGGCCGCGGTGAAGGCGAAGCGCCGGTGGTGCCATCGGCACAGGTCGACGACGCCGCGGTGCGGGACGGCGACGCCCTTGGGGGCACCGGTGCTGCCGGAGGTGTAGATGACGCAGCACAGGGACGCACGGCCGGTGGCGGACGAGGCGAGAGGGGTGCCCCGGGGTACGGCGTCGGGTGTCACGAGGGTCACTGCGCCGGGCAGCGCCAGTGCCGCCGCCTCGGCCTGCGTGGACACCACCGTCCGGGCTCCGGACTCGGCGATCACCTGCTGGGCGCGCGCCCGGCCCAGGGAGGGGTCGAGCGGCACATACCCGCATCCCGCCTTGAGCACCGCGAGCATGGCCACGACCAGGTCGGCGGAGCGCGGCAGCCACAGGGCCACCGTGTCGGTGGCGCCGCCCCGTACCTGCCGCTCCTTCAGGGCCGCGGCCAACCGCTCGGCGTGCGCGTCGAGCTCACCGTAGGTCAGCACCGTGTCGCCGCTGATCACGGCGGTGCGGTCCGGGGCCGTGGCGGCTTGCCGGGCGACCAGTTCGTGGACGCCGGCGTCCGGCAGGGCATGGGACGGGCCGCGCTGCCAGGACTCCGGTACGGGGTCCCCGTCGGCGGCCGTCGCGGCGAGCCGGGACAGCGGGGCCTGCGGTGTGGCGACGGCCGCCGCGAGCAGGTTGCGGAAGGCGGTGAAGAATCCTTCGACGGTCTCCGCGTCGAACAGGTCGGTGTTGTATTCGAGGTGGCAGCGGATGCCCTGCGCCTGGTCGGTGAAGTAGATCGTCAGATCCGTGAGGGCCTTGTCCGGGCCTGCGTCCAGCGGGGTGGCCTCGATGCCGGGCAGTTCGAAGCGGAACGGTTCGGTGCGCTGGAACTCCGCGAGCACCTGGAACACCGGGGTACGGTCCGCCCTCCGTGGCGGGGCGAGTGCGCGCACCACCGTCTCGAACGGCACACCGGCGTGGTCGTACGCGTCGAGCGCGACGGTACGCACCCGGTCCAGCAGGGCGCCGAACGCGGGGTCGCCGGTGAGGTCGAAGCGCAGCGCGAGGGTGTTGACGAAGAACCCGAGCAGGTTCTCGGCCCACTGCGGCCGGTCGGAGACCGGGGTGCCGATGACGATGTCCTCCTGCCCGGTGACCCGGTGCAGCATCGCCGCGTACCCGGCGAGGAGGGTCATGAACAGGGTGCTCCGGTGCAGGCGGCTCAGGTCCCGCAGCCGTCGGGACAGCTCCGGGTCGAGGGTGCGGAAGACCGCCCGGCCGTTGGAGGTCATCGTCGTGGGCCGCGGCCGGTCGGTGGGCAAGTCCAGTACGGGCAGCTCTCCGCCGAGGGTGCGCAGCCAGTGGGCCAGGTCCTCGGCGGTCCCGGGACCGTCCAGGGCGGCCGCCGTCTCTCCGACGTAGTCGGCGTAGCTCCGGGTCAGCCGGGGCAGCGCGGGAGCGGTGCCGTCGCGTTCGGCGCGGTAGAGGGCGGACAGATCGCGGGCCAGGACGGTGGCGGAGGCCGCGTCGACCACGATGTGGTGGAGGGAGAGGACGAGGACGTGCTCCTTGCCGGCGGTCCTGACCAGCCGCGTGACGAACAGCGGTCCGGCCGTCAGATCGAAGCGGCGGGTGCTCTCCGCCGCCAGGACCTCCCGGAGCACGTCCTGCGGACCGCGGGCACCGTCCACGATCTCGAAGTCCGGCTCGGCCGGCGCCCGGATCACCTGCCGCGGCCCGTCCCCGGTCTCCCGGAAGACGGTGCGCAGCCCCTCGTGGCGGGCGACGAGGCCGCGCAGGGCGCCGCGCAGAGCGGGCACGTCGAGCGGGCCGTCAAGGCGGATCGCCTTGACCTCGTTGTAGGCGGTACGGCCCGGGAGCAGCTGCTCGACGAACCAGATCCTCTCCTGTCCCTGCGACAGCGGGGCGTCACCGGGCGTGCCACAGGGCACGGGTTCCGGGGCGGCCAGTGCACAGGCGGCAGCGGCCGGGCCAGCGGTCCCCCGGACTTCCTCCGGCGCCTGCGGGTACCGGCGGCGCAGCTCGGCGATGTGGGGAAGACCCGCGCGCAACTCGTCCGGGGCGACACCGAAGTCGACCAGCGCGACGATCTCGTCGGCGCCGGCGGCGAGCACCTCGTCCACCACGGGACCGACGCTGTCCACCGTGCCGATCAGGGACCGCTGGTCGCAGTAGCGGCCGTAGGCGCGACGGAAGACCGTTTCCAGGTCGTCCTCGCTGAGGGCGGAAAGATCGACGCTGTGCCCGAGGCTGTTGGTGACGCCGCTGAACAGTGACAGGGAGGCACGCATGTAGCGGGACAGCGGTCCGTACGCCTCGGTCCGCGCGGTGTCGTGGTCGGCCGCCAGGTAGGTGTGCAGCAGAACGGCCACCCGGCCGGCGTCCGGATCCAGGCCGTGCCGGGCCCGGGCGCGGCGGTAGCGGGCGATGTTCTCCCGGAGCTGTCCGACGCTCTGCGTCATCAGATTGGTGACGACGCCCAGGTCGTGGCGGGCGGCGAGCTCGTAGGAGGCCGGATTGCCGACCACCGCGGTGTACATGGGCGGGGCGTCCTGCACGGGCCGGGGGAAGAGCCGCACCTCGCCCTCGCCGTCACCGGTGGTCCGCCGCAGCGCGTCACCGCGCCAGAAGGCCCGTAACTGTTCCAGTTGTTCGTACATCACCTCCCTGTGCCGGCCGTAGCGGTCGGGGAAGAAGACGAAGTCGTTGGCGTTCCAGCCGCTGGCGACACCGATGCCGACGCGTCCGCCGGAGAGGTTGTCGACCATCGACCACTCCTCCGCGACACGGATCGGGTCGTGGAGCGGCAGCACGACGGAGCCGGCGTTGAGCCGGACGCGTTCGGTCTCGCGGGACAGCGCGGCGGCGAGCACCGCCGGGTTGGGGAAGAGCCCGCCGAAGGAGTGGAAGTGCCGCTCCGGCAGCCACAGGGCGTGGAGGCCGTTCCGGTCGGCGAAACGGGCGGTCTCCATGAGGAGTTCGTACTTGCCGTGC
Organism: Streptomyces sp. NPDC052042; assembly: GCF_044548345.1. NCBI lineage: Bacteria > Bacillati > Actinomycetota > Actinomycetes > Kitasatosporales > Streptomycetaceae > Streptomyces > Streptomyces sp. NPDC052042. Next base: position 13,035 of record NZ_JBIUBU010000012.1, read on the forward strand.
CGGAACCCGGTGGAGTCCTGCGGGTAGTCGCCGAAGAAGTAGACGCTGAACGCGGGGGTGCGGCGGGCGGCCCCGATCGCGGGTGCCGGGCGGAACCCGGTGGCCGCGGCGGGGTTCCAGGCCGCGGTGTCCGCCGAGGCGGGTGCGGGCGCGGGTGCTGTGGTTGACGTGGTGGGTGCGGTGGCCGGTGCGGCGGGCTTCGGGGACGCGGTCACCGTGGCCGCCGGCCGGCCACCGGGAAAGAAGCCGGCCGACCTCAGCTCGCGCAGCGAACCCCGCACGGCATCCGCGATGAACTCGAGGTCGCCGTCCGTATGAGCGGTGGACAGGAAGAAGTTGCGCCACTCCCAGACGTGGACGCCACGCAGCATCAGGTGGTGGTACAGGAGCTCCATGTCGGCACGGTGATCGAAGCGGAACTGGGAGCCGAAGTGGCTCATCCGCAAGGGGAACTCCTCGGCCTCGAAGAAGCCGTTGAGTGTCGCGGCTAGTTCGGCGGTCCGGGCGTTCAGCCGCTCCTGCAGGCGCGGGCTGTGTTCCTTGAGGTGCGTCAGAACGGCGCGTGCGGCGACCATCGACACCGGGTGCTGGATGTACGTCCCGCCGAAGAAGGTGGTGTCGGCGGGCGGGTAGCTGTCGTCGCCGTACGCCCAGTAGCCGCCGTCGACGCCGTCCATGATGTCGGCGCGGCCCGCTATGGCCCCGATGGGGAAGCCGCCGCCGAGCAACTTGCCGTAGGTGGCGAGGTCCGGTGCGACTCCGTACAGCTCCTGTGCCCCGCGCAGTGCGGGGCGGAAGCCGGTCAGCATCTCGTCGAACATCAGCACGATGCCGTGGCGGTGGGTCAGTTCGCGCAGCTTCCGTACGAACTCGACGGGCTGCAACGAGGGATGCCTGCTCTGCACCGGTTCGACCACGACCGCGGCGATCTCCGCGGCGTGCCGCTCGATCGCGTCGAGGGCCGTGTCGCTGCCGTAGTCGAGCACCAGCAGTTCCGCGACGGCACTGCCCGGGATGCCGCGGGAGACGGGTACGGTCACCCGCTTTGCCCCGGAGCCCGAGGAACGGCCGAGAACGGTGTCGGCATGTCCGTGGTAGGCCCCGGTGAAGGTGACGATCCTGTCGCGGCCCGTGGCGGCACGGGCCAGGCGGATGGCCGCGGAGTTCGCCTCGGTACCGGAGCCGGCGAAGGCCACCCGCTCCATGCCGGTCAGCCCGGCCAGCAACTCGGCGGCCTCGCCGGTCTCCACGCTGCGGGGGCCGAGCTGGACACCGCGTGACAGGTGCTCTCGTACGGCCTCGCTGACGAAGTCCGGCTCGTGGCCGAAGAGCAGCACGCCGAAACCCATGGTGATGTCGACGTACTCGTTGCCGTCGACGTCCTCCAGCCGCGCCCCGCTCGCCCGGCGGCCCGCGATCGGGTACAGCATCTCCTTGGTCGCGCTGCGGAAGCCGACGACGGCACGGCTGTCGGCCAGGACACGGCGGTAGCGCTGGGCGATCCGTCTGGAGGTCGCGGTCCTGGCGGTGTAGCGGCGTACGAGGTCGTCCAGATGCTGCTGCTGGGAGCGCGGGGAGGCGTCCTGGACCATGCCGGAGGTGCGTGCGAGGGCCACCCGGGGACCATGTGTGCGCGGCGGCTCGGCGGGCTGCTCCGCGGAGGGTGCCGCGGCGCCCATCTGCGTGGCGATGCGCCGCGAGAGTTCGGCCATGGCCGCCAGGTCCCGGTCCAGCGCCGCGGAGAGGCCCTCCAGCCCGGTCATTCGGCCGCCTCGCCGTCGAGCCGGTGCGTCGCCGAAGCGTTCTGGAGCGAGAGCAGTTGGGACAGCTGCGACATCATCTGGAGCTGTATCCGGGATATGTCCTGGAGTCTGCGGGCGAGGTCCTCCAACTCCTGGCGGGTGGCGTACCCGGACGTGGGGGCCGGGGCGGGAGCGGCAGGCGAAGGTTCCGGAGCGGACGGGGGCCGCGGGACCACGGGCTCTCGCCCGTGGGAGGGCTGCGGGGCGATGTGCTTCGGTTCCCGGGCCCGCCCCGGTACGGACTCCGGCGGCGCCGGCTCCATGCCGGGCCGCCGGGCGGCGATCAGCTCGGCGAGCCGGCGCGGTGTGCCCGTCTCCTCGAACAGCTCCCGCATCGTCACCTTGACGTGGTGCTCCTGCTCCAGCTCGCGCAGCACGCTGATCATCTGCAAGGAGTCGGCGCCGAGGTCGAAGAAGGGCGTCTCGCCGGAGACCGCCGACGGATCGTGGCTGAGGTGCCGGGCGGTCGACTCGACGATGCTCCGGAGTACCCGCTCGCTCACTGCCTCGTGCTGTGTCATTCCGACTCCCTCTCTCGCTGCTGTCCTGGTCGGCAGGGCCGTGGGCAGCGGCCCTGTCCAGTGGTCCTCGTGCTGGAACCGGTAGCCCGGCAGGGGGATCCTCCTGCCCCGGCAGCCGGCCAGAAACACGCGCCAGTCGACGTCCGCCCCCGCGCAGTGCAGTGCGGCCGCCGCACCCCAGAGCGCGTCGAGCCCGGTGCCGCGCCGCAGGGACGGCACGGGCCGCGCACCCGCCCGCGCCCTCCGCGCCAGGGCGCTGAGGGTGGTGTGCGGTCCGATCTCCAGCAGCACGTCGGCCCGGTGTCCGCCGATGCCGCGCAGCGCCTCGTCGAAGCGGACCGCCTCACGGGTCTGCCGGACGAAGTAGCCGGCGTCCACGGCCCACCCGGGGGAGCGGGTCAGGCCGTCCAGTCCGCTCACGAACGGGATGCGCAGGGGGCAAAAGGCCATCTCGTCCAGGACCGCCCGGAACTCTCCCAGCATGGGCTCCATCAGAGTGGTGTGAAAGGCGCGGTCCACCGGCAGCGGCTCGCCCGGTACACCGCGCTCGGCCAGCAGCGCGCGCAGCCGGTCCACGGCCTCGGCGGACCCGGCGAGCACCTGGGCGCGCTCCCCGTTGGTCACGGACAGCTCCAGGCCGGGCACCTCGGCGGCCAGGGCCAGGGCGGCCTCCCGGCCGAGGGCCACCGCGACCATTCCGCCGGGCGGGCAGAGCCGCTGCATCAGCCGGCCGCGAGCGGCGGTGAGACGGAGACCGTCGTCGAGCGAGAAGGCTCCGGCCGCGTACAGCGCCGCGTACTCCCCGGCGCTGTGCCCGGTCACCGTGACCGGGGCGATGCCCGCGTCGCCCCACAGCCGGACGAGGGCGCACTGCAGCACGAACAGGGCGGGCTGCGCGGTGTCGGTGGGCCACGGCCCGTTCGTCCCCGGGCCGTGGCCGAGCAGGCCGGCACGCAGGGAGCCGCCGGTGAGGTCGCGGTACCGGCGCTCAGCGGTGTCGAGCACCTCGCGTACGACGGGAAAGCGCTCGTACAGGGCCGCGGCCATGCCGGGGTAGTGGCCGGCCTGCCCGGTGAACTGGAACGCCATCCTGGGAGCGCCTTCCCGCGGCGGCGTTCCCGTCGTCACCGCGGCCGGGTCCGTGCCGGTCAGCCATGCGTCGAGGGCGGCGGCCAGGTCGGCCGGGGCAGCGCCCCGGGCGGCGAGCCGGTGCCGGCCGTGAGCGCGGCCGAGGGCGGCGGTGGTGACGAGGTCCGCCTGCGGCGTACCGGGCCGCTCCCGCAGCCGGTCGCGCAGGGCGCGGGCGTTCTCCGTCAGGGCCCCGGCGCTGCTCCCGGAGACCAGGAGCACGCCCGGCGGGGCGGCGGTGCCGGAGCCGGGCAGGGGTTCGGGGGCCTGTTCCAGGACGAGGTGGACGTTGGTGCCGCCGACACCGAGGGACGTCAGCCCCGCGCGGCGCGGGGTGCCGTTCTCGGGCCAGGGAAGGACGGTCCGGGGTATGTAGAACGGGCTGCGGTCCAGGTCGAGGACGGGGTTGGGACGGCTGAAGTTCGCCATCGGCGGGACGACGCCGTGCTTGAGGACCAGGAGGGTCTTGACCAGCCCGGCCAGTCCGGAAGCCACGTCGAGATGGCCGATGTTGGCCTTGACCGAGCCGAGGGCGCAGTAGCCGGTCCGGTCGGTGTCCTCGCGGAACGCGGCGGAGGCGGCGTCGAACTCGATCGGGTCGCCCTTGCAGGTGCCGGTACCGTGGGTCTCCAGGTAGCCGATGGTCTCCGCCCCGACGCCCGCACGCTCCAGGGCCCGGCGGATGGCCGTGCGCTGGCCCCGCGTGCTGGGCGCGGTGAACGCCTTCTTGTCGGCGCCGTCGTTGCAGACGCCCCAGCCGCGGATCACACCGTGGATGGTGTCGCCGTCGGTGGCGGCCCGCTCCAGCCGCTTCAGCACGACGGCCACCACTCCCGTACCACCCACCGTGCCGTCGGCGGCGGCGTCGAAGGCCCGCAGACGGCCCGACCTGGAGAGGATCGAGCCCTTGACATGGCGGTAGCCCAGCACCTGGGGCACGTGGACGGCGGTCGCGCCGGCCAGGGCGATGTCGCAGTCGCCCATGAGCAGTGACTGCGCGGCGAGTTGCACGCCGACCAGGGAGCTGGAACAGGCCGTCTGCACGCTGACGGCCGGGCCGGTGAGACCGAGCCGGTACGCAGCACGGGTGGCCGTGAAATCGGTGTGGTTGCCGATCGTGATCTGCAACCTGGTCGGCCAGTCGTCGACGGCCCGGTCGGGCAGGACGTTGTTGAGCAGGTAGTTCTGCAGGGAGTACAGGTGGAAGCCCGTACTGGCGTAGACGCCCACGCGGCTGCCGTCCCGCTCGACCGGGTATCCGGCGTTCTCCAGGGCATGCTGGGCGCACTCCAGGAACATGCGCTGCTGGGGGTCGGTGAGCTGGGCCTCGCGGGCGCTCATCCCGAAGTGCCGGGCATCGAATCCGGCGATGCCGTCCAGCACACCGGACGCGCCGACGAAGTCCGCCGCCCGGTACTGCTCGGCAGGGACACCGGCGGCGGCCAGCTCTTCCTTCGTGAACCGGGTGACGCGGTCGGTGCCGTCGCGGATGACGCGCCAGAACTCCTCGGGGGTGTCGGCGCCCGGCAGCCGGAAGGCCATGCCGATCACGGCGATACGGGGGTCGGGGTCGTGCCTCGTCATCGGCTGTGCCCCTCCGCCGCCGTCGGTCTGTCCCCACCGACCGGTTCCTCCCCGCTGCGGGTGGCTGCGCCGGCCCGTCTGAGGAGCACTGCGAGCAGGACGGCGCACAGGGCGATGGCCAGGCCGTGGAAGGACGCCACCACCTGCAGCGGCGAGAAGACCTCCAGCAACGCCCCGCTGACGAGCATCCCCAGACCGAAACCGGCGTTCTCGGCCGAGGCGGAGAGCCCGAAGAGGCGGCCGCGCTGCTCATCGGGGGCGGCCTGCAGCCTCGACACGTACACGATCTCGGTGAATCCGTCGGCGGCCCCCGCGACGAGTGCGGCGATGATGGTCGGCACGGCGGGCAGCCCGCTGAACACCACGATGAACCCCGCCGACATCACACAGGCCCCGAGCGCGAAGGCCCGCTCCTCCGGCGTCCGGCCGGTCCTCTTGACCACCTGGCCGAACAGCTGCTGGGCCACGATGTTGCCGATCGCCCACGTCGCCCAGAACTGGCTGATGAACGTGGCCGGATGGCCGGGGTCCAGGCTGTGGGAGTAGAGGGGCAGGGCGACGTTGTGGGAGGAGGAGCCGAGCCCGTCCACCGCCCGCACGGCGATCATCACCATCAGCAGGGGGGCCGTCCGCAGCAGGACGCGGGCGGTCCACCGGGTGGCGGCGGTACCGGAGGACTGCTCGGGGCCGCCGTCGGCGGCCTTCGGAACGGCCGCCCTCGTGCGGATGGGCAGCAGGAACATGACCGTCGCGGAGACCACGAAGGTCGCCGCGTCCAGTCCGAACGCCGCGGAGTAGCCGAGCTGCGCGACGATCACGCCCGACGAGGCGAATCCCAGGATCATGGCGAGCGAGCGGCCGATGACCAGCAGTCCGTTGGCGCGGGCCCGGTGCTCGTCGCCGACGATCGCCGGGACGCTGCTGCGCAGGGCCACTTGGGAGAGCGTCGAGCAGCCGCCGGTGACCACGGCGAGCGCGTAGAGCAGCCCGGGACGCGCCGCATCGGGGGCCAGCAGCAGCGTCAGCAGCGCCGCGGCCTGGCAGAGGTCGGCGCCGACCATCAGCCGTTTGCGGTCGTAGGCCGAGACGAGGCGGCCGCTCACGAAGCCCGACGCGACACTCGTCACCAGGCGTACGGCCATGAAGAGTCCGGCGGCCAACGCGCTGCCCGTGACGTCGTAGACGAAGACGTTCAGCGCCACCATGTTCAGATAGCTGCCGTACGCCGAGACTCCGTTGCCGACGACGAGCAGGTGGAAGTACCCCATACGTGTTTCCTTTGGTCTGCTTCGACGGCGTGGACCGGTGCCCCGCACCTCGGCTCGCGCTCCGGGCCGGGACGCCGCCCGGGGCGATCCGGGCCTCAAGGCGCACCCGGTGGGCGCGCGGCCTTCGTCGCGGCCCGGAGCGGACCGGCTGCGAGGGACGCGAGCCCGTCCTCGCACCGGGCCGCGGTGCGCTACCGCGGCTGGGCCATTCCGATCACGAAGGGCGCCGTCGGGGACGGGTTGCGGCCCTCGGGAAAGCGGAAGCGCCGTAGGTGCTTCACGGTGAATCCGGATCGGGCGATGACGGAGTCGGTGGGGCGGCTGACTCGGCAACCGCCGGAGATATGGGGCCACAGAAGGTCCACCGCGCGTTGGTAGCGGGCGAACCCGGCGGACCGGGCCCGTACGTGTTCGTAGAAGCAGAGCCGCCCGTCGGGCTTGAGCACCCGGCGGATCTCCGACAGGGCCGCGGGCAGATCCCGTACCGAGCACAGCACCAGGGAGCAGACCACGGTGTCGAACGCACGGTCCTCGGCGGGCAGTTGCTCGGCGATCCCGTCGATCACGGTCACCGGTGCGCTCGCTCGCCGCGTGGCTTCCTTCGCCAGGTCGCGCAGGGTTGCCTCCGGCTCGATCGCGGTCACCCCACTGACGGCACCGGGGTAGTGCGGAAAGTTGAGGCCGTGCCCGGCGCCGATCTCCAGCACCCGGCCCCTCGCCGGATCGAGGGCTTCGGCCCGGTGTTCCTGGGCCCCGTTCGCCTCGGCCCAGGCGGCCAGACGGGGATACATCCGGGCGAACCTCGGATGGTTGACCTCGTACTTCACTGCGTCTCCTCGCTGCTCACCGCGCACATGCTCGGGATTCCGCCCCTTCTGCCCCGGCACACCTGGCCAGACGTTTTTGGCCGGATCAGCGCACATACAGGTCCCGGCCCGCGAAGTGGATCCGGCCCAGCCCCACCGCGTAGAAGCGCAGCAGCATCGCGTGCCGCACCAGCGGCCGCCCGGTGGTGACGGTCAGGCGGGTACGGGCGGTGGACCCCGGGGGCACGCTGAGCGTCTCCTCGTCCAGGCGGAATCCGAAACCGTGCGGCTTGCCGTGGGTGATGCGCCCGCCGAGCAGGAACCGGAGCTCTTCCGTACCGCTGTTGGTGATCTCCACGCCGAGTACGGTGTCGCTCTGCTGCCGCAGCTGGTTCTCGCCGGTGACGGCGAGCGACACCGCGGTGTCCTCGGTGTCCTGTACGGCGCCGCAGACCGGGCAGCTCACCAGGTAGCGGCGCATCCGCGGCCGGAGGATGTTGCCGCTGACGTAGTGGTGCACGGCCTCACCGCAGTGCCGGCACGCCTCCTCCGTGCCCTCGGTGCGCTGCACCGTATAGGTGTGCCGGTATGCCTCGACGAAGTGGTACTCGCGGCTTTCCGTGGCGTGCAGGAGCTTGTCCAAGATGCCGCGGTCGAGCATCGCGCACTTCTCCTTGCTGCGCTCGATGGACCTGCTGTAGCGCTCCCACTCGGTCAGCTCGTAGCGGACCGCCTTCGCTCTGCGCGCCATCGTGGGCAGGTTGTTGACCATGTCGGTCAGCACGGCCCGGCCCTTGTCCAGTTTGATGTCGAGGAAGGCCAGGTTCTCGTACCGCTCGAAGGCCCGTACCAGTCGGTCGAGTTCCTCCGCGGGCGGCTGGGCGCGAATGTCGAGGGTGCGCGGTGACTCGTCCGCGAGGAGCGGCCGTTCCCGCACCCCCAGGACGCATACGTCGAGTTCGCCGTCGACCTCCGCGGCGGCGGCATAGAACGGGGTGCGCCCGCCGAAAGGCTCGGACGGCCTGACGTCCAGGACTCCGGCGCGGTGGGCCGCGAGGAGCGCCGGGTCCTTGAGCCGTACCCGGGCATACGCCGGCATGGCGTCGTCGAAGCGGACCTCGGTCCGGTCGCGGTGGTGGGTGACGGCCGGGGCCGCGCCCCTCACCGGCCGTTCGCGGCCCGGTTCCTCGGCATACACCGCCTCCGGGTCGCCGATGACGACCACGGCCGGGGCGTCCACGCCCCACCGGTCTAGGTTCTCGTTGACTGCGCGCACCGCGGCACCGACCGTGAAGCCGTCCTCGACCAGCGCGTGGAAGAGCAGGTTCTCCGCCGGTATGCCGTCCTTGAGCAGCGGGCTGGCGACGAAGCAGCCGGCCCAGCCGTCCAGGAAGCGCCGGGAGATGGTGAACCGGTTGTTCTCGCCCAGCAGTTGGGTGCCGAACTTCATCGTCAGGCAGGCGTTGGCGAACACGAGCTGGGCGGGGATGTACGCCGGGTCGTGGCGGCGGGCCTCGGGATACACGCAGCCGTCCCCCTGGAGGCATGCGGGCAGCGGCCCGAGCACCTGCCGGGCCGCCTCCCGCTCCTGGGGAAGGTCGGTCAGCCCGCACAGGATGTCGTCCGGGGTGACCCGCAGGTAGTCCTCGCTGGCGTGGGCGATGAAGCTCAGCACCCGCCGCAGGACCGTCTCATCGGTGAGGTGCCCGGCGTCCACGGCCTCCGCCGGGTACACCGTGAGCCGCCCCGAGGTCATCGGCTCCTTGCCCTTGAGCAGGCCGGCGAAGAACTCGTCCCGCTCGGCGGGGAGCTCCGGGTACAACAGCGTCTTGAACACCAGTTCGCTGAGCTTGGCCGGGGTCGGACCGCACAGCACCCCGGTGTTCACCGCCGGCGCTTTCAGCCGCAGCCGGTTCAGCAGGGCGAACCCCAGCGTCCGCTCCGGCCCGACGACGGTGAGGTAGCCGCCGGGCGGCAGCGCGAGCGCCGCGTCGACCACCTGCTCGGCGGTGTCGGCCTGGATCATCCGGGCGTTCTTGGCCAGCGCGAAGACCAGCGCGGGGGCCTGGAAGCCGGCGTCGTCGGTGAGGGCGACGACCGTATGGTCGTCGCGTCCGCCGCTGCCGACCGCGGCGGCCCGGGTGCGCGCCACCAGGGCAAGGAGTTCATCCGGCGGTCCGTCCGAGGCGCGCTGCCGCGGCACCTCGGTGACGGACAGCCCCAGGCGGGCCGCGATCCGGCGGGGCCACAGGTGCTGCCCCGCCGGATCGTAGACCGGCAGATGGCGTGCGCCGCGCCCGCGGTGGGTGAGCGCGTACTCCAGATATCCGCCAAGCGTTGTGGCGAGACCGATGGTCACGTTCCAAACCCTTCCGCGTGGTGGGCTCACCGGGCCGCGTCCCGTCGGTCGGTTTCGCCCCGGGTGTCGGGATCAGGCTCCGGGCCGTCCGGACCTGCGTGTCATGGCCCAGGTGTGCGGGCCGCCGCCGGGCAGCGGGTAGTCGGCGGTGACTTCGAAGCCGAGGTGCTCGTAGAAGCGCACATTGCGTTCGTCGGAGGTCTCCAGGAAGGCGGGCACCCCCGCCTCCTCGGCGGCCAGGAGGCCGGGACGGATCACCGCTGCCCCCAGACCCCGCCCCTGCTGCTCGGGGTCGACGCCCACGGAACCGAGGAACCACACCGGTTCGGTGGGCCGGTGGGGCTGCATGGCGGCCTCCGCCTCGGCCGATGCCTGCGCCCGGTCCCCGGCGATCTCGGCGAACCGCGGTCCGATCTCGGCGAACACCTCCCCCGCGTTGGCGGTCTGCGGAGTGGTCCAGACGGCCACCGCCGCACAGTCGTCGGTCACCCAGACCCGGCCGTGGTCCAGGCCGATCCGGGAGACGAACAACTCGTTGAACCGCTCCAGACGCGCGCCGTGGTCGTCGGCCGCGATCGTGTGGCGGGTGAAGGGGTAGTGGGCGAAGGCGCGGCCCAGCGTACGGATGGCCCTCGGCAGGTCCTCGCGGGTGGCGGGGCGGACGGCGGGCTGGTTCGTGTTCATGATCAATCCCGGTTCATCGTTCGTGGTGCGGATATACGTGTGGTGCGGATGATGTGTACGGGGCCGTGGCGGACCCGAACGGGTGCGGGTGGTCGTGCACGGGCGTGCAAGGCGGCCCGCGGAGGCGAGCCGGTTCCGCGGCGTCCGCGGTGCGAGCGCCTCCCGGTGGGGCCGGTACGGCGATCGCGATCACGGTAGCGCCGCAGTCCGAGCCGAGTGTCCTCCTCACGCCGACGTGACGGGAAATCGGCCCTGCACGTGGCTGAGCTGCTCGTTCTTGGCCGGTCGGGTGCGACGACGGCCGTGAGGGACTGATGTACCGTCCCTCACGGGAACCGTCGCACCCGGGCCCGCCCCCGCGCGGACGCCCCGAGCGCAAGGGGAGCGGCACTGGCGCCGGGAGCAGCACTACGGGACAGCCCTTAGACCTGTTGCACGGGTTCTCCGGCGAGCAGGCCGGCCGCTGACGGGTGCAGCCGTGCGTTGGCCGACAGGGCTCCTCTGCCGGTGAGGATGTCCTCGCCCCGCAGGTCGGTGCAGAGCCCGCCGGCCTCCTCGACCACGACCTGTACCGCCGCCACGTCCCAGGGGCTGACGATCGGCTCGGCGGCGATGTCCAACTGGCCCTCCGCCACCATGCAGTGCTGCAGGAAGTCCCCGAAGGCGCGGCTCTCCCAACAGGCGTCCGCCAGCCGCAGGTACGCCTGACGCGAGTGGAACCGGGTCCAGGTGCTCAGATCGGTGGTGGACAGATAGGCGTCCTCCAGCCGGGAGACCGCGGAGACCCCGATGGCCGCCGCGGGCTCGTTGTCCCGCCTCACCCAGGCTCCCTGGCCCTGCGCTGCCCACCACCGCCGCCGCAGCGCGGGTGCGCTGACGACGCCGACGGTCGGGCGGCCGTTCTCGACCAGAGCGATGAGTGTGGCCCACACCGGCACGCCGCGCAGGAAGTTCTTCGTCCCGTCGATGGGATCGACGACCCAGACGCGTGGTCCCTCGGGCGAACCGCCGTGCTCCTCACCGAAGCATCCGTCCTCGGGCCTCAGCTGTCTCAGCGCGGTGCGGATGGCCTCCTCGACGCTGAAATCCGCGTCGGTGACGGGGGTGCGGTCGGGCTTCCGGCTGACGCGCAGGTCGCCGGAGCGAAACCGCGCGCCGGTGATGGCGTCGGCACGGTCCGCCAGGTCGAGGGCGACATCGAGGTCACCCGGGCTCGGCATATCACTGGCCTTTCTGGTCGCTGGTGGGCTGCTCCGGCGGCCCCATGGCCGCCGGAGCACGCAGGACGTGCGGAGAGTGCGCTGGAGGAAGGGAGCCGGGGCCGCCGCCGGGCGTGGGCTACTTCGGTCCCAGTTCCAGCAGGTGGTACTCCATGATGCGGACCACCTCGATCCGGCGGACGCGGTGCACCAATGTCACCCGCATCCCCGCGTCCTCGGCGAACTTGTCGAGCATGTCCCGGTCGCCGAGATCGGCGGTACCGATGAACAGCCGCCCGCCTTCCGCCAAGTGGCGCGGGGCTCCGGCCAGATAGCGGGCCTGCCCCTGGTAGCCGGGGTCGAAGATGGCCTTGTGCAGCTGGTTCTTGATCCCGAAATCGTCCTCCACGTAGGTCCATGGCACGTTCCAGAAGATCGCGTCGAAGCGGTCGTCGGCCTCAAGGGCTCCGAACAGGTCGCTGTGCAGCGCGCGGACGCGGTCCGCCACCCCGTGGCGCGCGGCATTGGCCTCGGTGTTGGCGACCGCCTTGTCGTTGATGTCCAGAGCGGTCACCTGGGCGCACCCGGACAGTGCCGCGGTCACCGCGATCACCCCCGTTCCGCAGCCGACTTCCAGGAACGAACCTCCCTGCGGATACGGCAGGACCGAGGCCATGACCTCCGTCGCGGCGGTGATGGTGCCGGGGAACACTTCGCGGTGCAGATCCCACTCCCGGCCGAGCAGGGTGAACGAGTCGGGCAGGTCCTCGCCTTCCAGCGCCCGGTTGAGCACGGCCTCGGCGGCCTCGGGGGATTCCTTGACGGTCACGGTGTCTCCCACTTCTCGTGTCGGGTGTTCCTCGCGTCGGTGTGTCGGTGATGCTGTTCAGCCGTCGGCCGCGGCGTGCTCCGCGAGGGCCGTCCGGTGCCGGCCGACCTTCTCGAAGGCTCCGATGTACTGGTCGATCAGAGCCTTGCCGGTGGGCCATTCGGTGAAGGTGGGCAGCGACAGGGCCCGCTGCTCCACGAGTTCGGCGGCGGAACCGGGCACCGGCTCGTTCGCGACCTTGGAAGTGCCGGGGAACAACGGGCTCTGGGCCCCCGTGTACAGCGGCAGGGTGGACAGCCGGGGACCGGACGGCGCACCGACCTCCATCCCCTCGGCCCTCAGCGCGTCGATGAGCACCGTGCGGGAGACACCGGGCATCGCCTCCGGCCGGAACAGCGGTTTGTAGCCGTACCAGGCGCCCATGTCCACCTCCTCGGCGACGGGCACGGGCTCGATGTAGTCCACCTCGGCCAGCCGCTCGCCGAAGTAGCCCAGCGCGTTGTGCCGGGCCTGCTTGCGTTCGGGGAAGGCCGCCAGGGAGTGCAGCGCGACGATGGCGTTGAACGGCGACATCCGCAGCTTGAGACCGAACCCGGTCACCCAGTACTGGCGCAGCTCCGCGTCCAGGACCTCGTCCCGGGAACGGTCGCGGTAATGCCCCAACAGTGTCGCGCGGTCGTGCACCGTGTCGTCGTTGGTGACCAGGATGCCGCCCTCACCGGCGAAGACGGCCTTGTTCGCCTGGAGGGAGAAGACCGCCGCGTCGCCGAACGTGCCGCACAGCCGCCCCTTGTACCGGCTGCCGTGGGCGTGCGAGCAGTCCTCCAGCACGCGCAGCCCGTGCTTGTCCGCGATGCGCAGGATGGCATCCATGTCGCAGGGGTGGCCCCACTGGTGGACGACGGTGATCACCTTGGTCCGCTCGGTGATCGCCTGCTCCAGGCTTTCCGGGTCGAGCCCGCGGGTGCGTACGTCGATGTCGGCCAGGACCACTTCACCACGCAGCAGGTGCACCGGGCTGAGTGCCGCGTGGTACGTCAGCGCCGGCCCGACCACCTCGACCCCTTCCCGTACCCCCAGGGCGAAGTAGGCCGCCAGCAGCGCGCTGGTACCGGAATTGAAGGTGACCGCCCAACGGATCCGATGGTCGAGGAACGCGCGGAAGGCGTCCTCCAGTGCGCGGACGGGGCCGCTGCTGCCCTTGATGGAGATGTCGTCGTCGCGCTGTGCGGCGAGCTCGGCCAGTTCACTCCGTTCGGCGCGGGGCGGCCAGACCTCGTGCGGCAGCGGCCAGGAGATGGCCGGGCTGCCGCCCAGCAGAGCAAGGCGTTCACCGGTGGATGTCACGGGTACCTCTTGTCTCGTGGCGGGGTTTACCGTGGGCGAAAGGGGGACGGAACGAGCCGTGCGGGAGCGGGGACGCGGCAAGCGGCCGGGTCAGACGCCCACGGCGCGGCCGGAGGCCGGCCGAACGGCTCGCGCACTCACCTCGGGGACGGCGTCGGGCCGGGTATCGGTCCCGAGGCCGCTCCCGGTTCCGTCGCCGGCCGGCTGCTCGTTGTAGATCCTGTCGAGCAGCTGAACCGCGGCTCGTTGCCGCTGTATGTGGGATGCCCGGTAGTCACGGTTGTCCAGGTTCCGGAAGTAGTGGGTGAACATGGCGTTCACCGTGGTGTTCTTGGGCTGTTCCGAGACCAGGCGGTAGGCGACCTCGCCGTCCGGGGAGTGCAGCGCGGCCTGTCTGGGCGTGACGTTCAGCGCTCCCTCGGTGCCCAGGATCGTCAGCTTCTCGACCCGCTCCAGATTGTGCCGGGAGATCCGCAGCGAACCGGCGAAGTCCCCCTCCGGATAGACGAAATGCACGCTGGCCAGGTCCTCCAGACGGCGCTCGCGCATCTCCTCGTAGCGGTGCAGGAAGGCCGAGCGCACCTCCGCGGGAGCGGGGAACAGCCCGCTCAGCACATCGAGCAGGTGGTAGCCCATGTCGAGCAGCACACCCCCCATGGCCGCATCGGCCGTCGCCCGCCAGCCACTGGTCGGTGAGGACAGGTTGAGGTGGTAGTCGTAGGAGAACCAGTACGGCTTGCCGATCTCGGACAGATGCTCCCGGGCGAACCCGAACACCGGATTGAAACCGCGCTGTACCAGCGTGTAGACGCTGCGGTCGGCGTCCGCGACCCGTTTGGCCAGTTCCCGCGCCTGCGCCTCCGTGACCGCGAACGGCTTCTCCTTGAGGACGTGCTTGCCGGCGCGCAGCAACGCGCAGCAGATGGTGAAGTGTTCGCTGTGCGGCACGGTGACCACGGCCACCTCGAAGTCGGTTGCGCACAGCGCCTGATCGAGACTTTCATAGCGGGCGAAACCCCACTGCTGCGCGATCCGCCCGGCGGAGTCGGACGGGTCGACGCCGCCGACGATGTCGCTGTGCCGCTGAATGATGGGGAGGTATTCCTGACCCTGGTGCCCGGCGAAACCGATTACGAGTGCACGACATCGGGGGCGGGCGTTCGGTAACACCACGTGCTTTCCCTCTCTGGACCAGGTGAGGCTGCCGGTCCCCCGGTGCGCGCGCTGCGCCGCTGCGGACGAGGCGCTGCTCAGGGACGGGGCCGTCACATGCTGTCGCTGATGTCCTTCCGGTGGTGCGCCGGTGTCCGGGCGAGCCAGTCGTGTGCGGCGCGGACCGCGTCCCTGATGAAGGCGCTGCCGCTGCGCCGGACGCTGTCGTCCAGCGGCGGGAGGTCGGCCGGGCCGAACCAGGCGTACCGGGGGTGCTTGTGCCATTCCAGCCGCGGGGCCGTCAGGTCGCCGGCGACCTCGACCACGTAGTCGACCTCGGTGCGGACGACTCCGCCTGCCTCCCAGGTCCCTTCCGCGACCTGGCGCAGCACCCGGTCCAGCCGCCACCCGGTCTCCTCCGCAATCTCGCGCCGGAGCGCCGCCAACGGGCTCTCGTGCGCTTCGACATGGCCGCCGACCACGTCCCAGCAACCGGGGAAGAGCTCGCGGTCGGCGGCGCGCTGTTGCAGGAAGACCCGGTCCTGGGAGTCCACGATCAGGGCGCCAACCACCAGCTCGCTCATCAGGAGTCGTCCGGGCGGGCGTCGGCGAAGTGGTCGAGCGTGCTCAGGAACGCCTCGCCGTGCCGACCGGCGATCTCGGCGTTGAAGTTGGCTGCGGTGTCGCACAGCTTGTGGTAGCAGGGATCGAACGGTGTCCCGGCCGTTCCGCCCCAAAGCTGCGCTTGCTCGGGGGACTTGAGCTCGAAGGAGCCGCCGTTGAGTCCGCCGGCGGGAATGCCGGCCTTCATGAACGGGGCGTAGTCGGAGCGCCCATCCAGCTTCCAGGTCTGCGCGGTCTGGCCGGCCGCGGCGAAGGCCCGGGCGAACCGGTCGGCGATGACGGCCGAGCCCTCGGGCGGGACGAGGCCGCTGTCGGGGTCCGCGTCGACACCGTCCATGACGAACAGCCCGGCGTTGGCCCCGCCGATCATCTCCAGGTTGAGGTAGACGTCGATGCGCTCGCGCTGCGCGGCGGAGAGGGAGTCGACGTAGTGCTGCGAGCCGAGCATGTCGAACTCCTCGGCGCCCCAGAAGGCGTAGACCAGCTGGTTGCGCGGGCGCTCGGCGCGCTCGGCCCGCTGCAGCGCGGTCTCCAGGAGCAGGGCCACGGCGCCCCCGTTGTCATTGATGCCCGCCGTCCCGGGCACCGAGTCCACGTGCGCACCGGAGATCACTTGGTGCTCCGGGTCCCCGGCGGACATGCGCGCGATGAGGTTCTCGGTGGTGCGCGGTTCGGTCAGCGACCGGGCGACCAGGGTGCCGGGGGCATCGTCCTGCCCGGCCCGGACCAGTGCCTCCCCGGTCTGTGACGACACCCCCGCGACGGGAATGCGCGCCGCTTCCGGATCCTTGAGCCAGCCGTACACCGGACCGGGGACGTCGTTGATGACGATCACCGCGGCGGCCCCTGCCCCGGCCGCCGCGCGCTCCTTCGCGTCCGTTCCGCAACCGCCGTTGCGCACCAGGGCGATCCGTCCGGAGACGTCGGCCCCTTCGTAGGCGCTGTCCGCGCACCCCTGCTGTTGTTCTTCCGTCCCCGGCACTGCCGCGAACCGCGCGGTGAGGCCCCGCTCGGACGTCGAGGGGGAGTATGTGGCGAGCACCACCGGCGCCTCCTCGCCCCCGGGCAGCGTCAGCCGCTCCTCCAGGACCCGGGTGTAGAGGAAGCTGAAGGGCCGGCGTTCGATCTGATATCCCGCCTGTTTCAGATGGCCCTCGACATAGTCGAGCGAGGCGGCGTAACCAGGGGTCCCGGAGGCGCGGTTGCCTCCGTTGGCATCGGCGATGCGTTGAAGCGCGTCGACGTGTGCTGCCACGGCGGCGTGGGAGAGCCGGGTGCTCGCACCCGCCGGGGTGGCGACTGCCGACGCGGCAGCCGGCGCGAAAACCACCGAGGCCATCACTGCCACCGGTAGGGTCGCAGCCATCATCGAACGTAAACTCACCTGATTTCCCCCTACTATTCACCGAGCCGACAGCGCACCAGGGTTTCCCCTCCGCTCACAAAACAAAGCGGATCCGCACACTCCGTGCGCGCCGAACACACGTGCGCAAAACAGGTCGACCTATTTTTCCCCGGCTATGTCCCAGGGCACAGGTTTTCGCCAGCAGATGGCCGGAACCAACGTCAAATGTGAATGAAAAATAAGGAATGACATCACGAGCAACGGGCTCGCTTGCGCATGCTCCATGCAATAACAGCGCGTTGTCCTTTGCAACCCCTTGACGTACGGAAACGACATAAGGCGTCTTGTTCAAGCCGCCCGCCAGACAGCCGACGAGCACCCCCGTACAGCCATGGCCAGGCCGTTCACTCGAATCTCCCGCACCGCACACCGAAAAGCTCACGACTGAAACATGCCTGCACGCATTACCATGACGCCGCTCTCGCTCGGCACGGCCATGAATCGAGGGAAGCCCGCAAGCCCCCCTCTTCTCCACCTCCCGCACTCCCCCTTGCCGCTCCGTCCACACATATCCCCCAAGGTTCATGTTTTCGCGAACCACTTCCTTCCAGTGCTACTCGCACTACACAATGACCGCACTTTTCCCTTTGACCGAGTATGCCTGGCAAAAACCCACTGCCTCGCATCTTTGCGGCACATTCGACACCGTTCGCCGACCCACCACGGATGAGCGGGACAGCGCTGGGCACGCGTCATGTCCACGGTTTTCCGGACGAGCGCTCACCACCCCGACGACGGCAGCGCCCCACGAGTGGGCACGGGGCCGGACCGTGCAGCGCGACACGGTTCAGCGCGGGACGCGGCTCCGTCCGGCGCAGTCGACCAGTACGGGCAGGGCCCTCTCCAAGGCCCCGTCGCCGTCCGTGAACGGGAGGCGCAGATGGTGGCGGAAACCGTCCACGGCGGAGAAGGCGGGCCCCGGCACGATCAACACCCCCGCTCGGCGGGCCAGTTGCGCGGTGGCTTCGGCGTCGGTGCCGGGCATCTCCACCCAGAGGGCGGAGCCCCCGGCGGGCCGCTCCCATCGCCACCCGGTCCGCTGTGCGCGCAGAAGCTTCTCGGTCTGCGCGAGGCGTTCCCTCAGCCGGGAGCGGCGTCGGGCGCGGGCCTCGGGCAGCTGTCGCAGCAGCCGCACGGCCAGCATCTGCTCGACCACCGGGCAGGACAGGTCGACGGACCTCTTGATGTCGGCCAGTCGGTGGATGACGGTGGTGGAGGCGCGGATCCAGCCCAGCCGCAGACCGCCCCAGAAGAGCTTGGACAGGGTGCCGATGGTGGCGGCGCCGGCGGTCGGCAGCCGGGCGGCCAGGGAGACGGGTGCCCCGTCGTGGTCCAGGGCCAGTTCGGCGTACGCGTTGTCCTCCACGACGTACAGGCCCTGCTCGGCGAGTACGGCCGCCCAGGCGCGGCGGGTGTGCTCGCCCATGCGGCGTCCGGTGGGGTTGTGGACGGACGGTTGCAGATAGACGAGGCGCGGACGGATGTGCCCGGCCAGCCGCGCCAGAGCGGCGGCGTCCTCGCCGTGGGAGGCGTCCGCCGGCAGCGGGACCAGGCGGGCGCCGCGGGCCCGCAGCGCTTCGAGGGCGCCGCGGTAGGTGGGGTCCTCGACGATCACCGTGTCCCCGGGTTCGACCAGGCCCTGGGTGATCAGCCAGACGGCCTGCTGGGACCCGGCGGTGACCAGGACCTGCTCCGGCGAGGTCGGCAGACCGGCCGCGCAGTGGTAGCGGGCGATCGCCTCGCGCAGCTCGGGCAGACCGTACGGGAGGTAGCCGTCGTCGGCCAGCACGGCGGTGAGGTCGCGGGCGGTCAGGGAACCGACCGCCGCCGCGACCGCCGAAAGCCCGTCCAGCGCGCCGCTGGAAAGGTCGATCCCGCCGTCCCTCGTACCGAAGCTGGCCAGCCGTCCCTCGGTCGCCGGCTCACCCACGCCCCCGGACCCGCGCAGCCGGGAACCGCTGCCCTGCCGGCTCTCCAGCCATCCGCCGGCCTCCAGCAGCCCGTACGCGGCCGTCACCGTGGAACGGCCGACCCCGAGCGCCGCCGCGAGGGCCCGCTGCGAGGGCAGCACGGTGCCGGGAGCGACGTCTCCTCGCTGCGCCAGTTCCCGCAGCGCCTCGGAGAGAAGCTGCGGCAGCGCGCCCTCGCCGCCCTTGGACCACCCGGTCAGCAGGCGCGACAGCCGGGTGGGAGGAATGCGGTCCATGCACACATCATCACCCGGCGCAGGCCAATTGCCGTCAACTGGTCTTTGCCGCCCTCCGGCCCCCGGCACATGATCGGGAGAACGCCGTTGCAAAGGAGCAGAACATGGCGACCGTCGTGCTCGTGGGGACACTGGACACCAAGGGGGCGGAGTACGCGTGGCTGTCGGCGCGGCTTCGCGCGTCGGGATGCGATGTGGTCCTCGTCGACGCGGGTGTGATGCCGCCGCCCCACGGCGCCCCCTCGGGTGATGTCGACGCCGCCGCCGTGGCCCGGCGGGCCGGGCACGACCTGGACGCGCTTCGGGCGGCCGGCAACCGCGGGGCGGCCGTGACGGCCATGGCCGAGGGCGTCGAACTGGTCGTGGGCGACCTCCACCGCGAGGGGCGGCTGCACGCGGTCCTGGCGGTCGCGGGCAGCGGCGGTTCGTTCATCGCCGCCCGTGCCATGCGGGCGCTGCCCCTCGGCGTCCCGAAGCTGCTGGTGTCCACCATGGCGAGCGGGGACGTGTCGCCGTACGTGGGCGACAGCGACATCACCATGATGTACAGCGTGGTCGACGTCGCGGGCATCAATTCGGTGTCGTCGCTCATCCTGGGGAACGCGGTGGCGGCGGTCGCCGGAATGGCCGCCCATCGTGAGCGGAACGTGAACCGGCCGCAGGGACGGCCGCTGATCGGTGCCAGCATGTTCGGCGTGACCACGCCCGCGGTCGACGCGGCCCGGCAGCGGCTGGACGAGCTGGGCTACGAGGTCCTGGTCTTCCACGCCACCGGGGCGGGCGGACGGGCTCTGGAGCGGCTCGCGGCCGGAGGGTTCCTGGCGGGCGTCCTGGACCTGACCGCCACCGAACTCGCGGACGAACTCGTCGGAGGGGTGCTCAGCGCCGGGCCGGACCGGCTGACCGCGGCGGGCCGGGCGGGACTGCCGCAGGTCGTCGCCCCGGGCGCCCTGGACATGGTCAACTTCGGTGGCCGGGAGACGGTTCCGGAGCGCTTCGCCGAACGTCGTCTCCTCGTCCACAACCCCACGGTCACCCTGATGCGCACCACCGCCGACGAGATGGCGGAGCTCGGCACCCTCATGGGCCGGAAGCTGGCCGCCGCACAGGGGCCGACAGCGGTCCTGTGGCCGTCGGGCGGTGTCTCGGCGGTGGACGCGCCCGGCGGGCCGTTCCGGGATCCGGAGGCCGACGCGGCCGGGCTGGCGGCCCTGCGCACGGCGCTGGACGGCAGCGCGGTCGAGCTGCGCGAGATGGACGCGCATCTGAACGACCCGGCCTTCGCCGTGGCCGCCGCCGACCGTCTCCACCGGCTGATCAGCGCCGCCGGCCGCGTCCCGGCGGACACGGACACGGGCGCCTGAACCATCGCGGGCGGGGGCAAGGACCGCACCGTGCGCGGGCGCCCGACCCTGCAAAGAGCGTCCGGACCGTCCGCCCTCCCCCGTCGCACACCCGACGTCATCCGGCAGAACCCCCACACCCCCGAACAAGAAGGAGACCTTGCGTGAACCGCGAACAAGCCCTGGCCCGCCTGACCGCACAGATCAGCGCCGGCAAGCCCGTCATCGGCGCGGGAGCGGGCACCGGTCTGTCCGCCAAGTGCGCGGAGGCCGGCGGCGTCGACCTGCTGATCATCTACAACTCCGGTCGTTACCGGATGGCCGGGCGCGGCTCACTGGCGGGTCTGCTGCCCTACGGCGACGCGAACGCCATCGTCCTGGATATGGCGGGCGAGGTCCTCCCCGTCGTGCGGGACGTCCCCGTGCTCGCCGGGGTGTGCGGCACCGACCCGTTCCGGATCATGGGCAACTTCCTCGACCAGCTGAAGGCCATCGGCTTCACCGGCGTGCAGAACTTCCCCACGGTCGGTCTGTACGACGGGAAGTTCCGCGAGAACCTGGAGGAGACCGGCATGGGCTTCGGCCTGGAGGTCGACATGATCCGCCAGGCCCATGAGCACGATCTGCTCACCGCCCCCTACGTCTTCGACCCCGAGCAGGCCGCCGACATGGCGCGCGCCGGCGCGGACGTCCTGGTGCCCCACGTCGGTCTGACCACCAAGGGGTCCATCGGCGCCGCCACCGCGCTCACCCTCGATCAGGCCGCGACGGCCGTGCAGGAGATGCACGACGCCGCCAAGCGTGTCAATCCGGGCATCATCGTGCTCTGCCACGGCGGCCCCATCGCCGAGCCCGAGGACGCACGCCACATCCTGGAACACACCACGGGAATCGCCGGCTTCTTCGGCGCCTCCTCCATGGAACGGCTCCCCACCGAACGCGCCATCACGGAACAGGCGCGCTCCTTCAAGTCCCTCACGATCGGCTGACCGAGCGGGGAAGAACACGGCCGCCCGAGCCGGGGCGGCATGGCGCGCGGCGGGGAACGCCCCTCCGCGCGCGCCCCGCGTACCTCCGTGCGCCGCGTAGAACGATCCGTGCCCGGGCATCGGCTCAGGGAGACCGGACAGTGCGTCCGGGGGGAGGTGCGCCGTGCATGGACCGGCGATGTCCGGCTGGCTGCTGATGGCGTTGTGCGTGATGACGGGCGCCTACTGCCTGCTGCGTGCGCACGGCGAGACCGGGGAGGGGCGCAGAGCAGCGCGCGCGGAGGCCGTGATGGGGTTCGGCATGGCGGCCATGGCCGTGCCGGCGGCGGTCGTGGCGCCGCCCGCGTGGGGGTGGGCCGTGTACGCGGTGCTGTTCGGCGCGGCCTCATTGCGCGCGTTGTGGTTCTCCCGCCGCGGCGGACACCATCTGCACCACCTGGTCGGGTCCTCGGCGATGGTCTACATGGCGCTGACGATGGCACCGGGCGCCGGGGACGCGGGGGGTCACGGCGGGCACACCGGCCACGGCGTGGCCGCCACGGCCGGGGGCGTGCCCCTGCTGACCGGGCTGCTGCTGGCCTACTACGCGGCCCATGTGCTGTGGTCGGGGGCCCGGTTGATACCGGTGGCCGCGTCACCGGCCGTCGCGGGCGCAGGAGCGGCCGGGGGCGGCTGGGCGGCACGGCCCGAGCTCGCTCTCGCCTGTCGGATGACGATGGGTATCGCCATGTTCGCGATGCTGCTCACCATCTGAGAGGCGCGGGCAAACCGTGGTGTGCGTCACTTGCCGTGCGCGGCCGTACCCGTGGACACCGCGACACTCGTAGGCTGACGCCATGTTGGTCTCCTTCGCACTGCTGCTGCTCGGTGCACTGGCCGCTGTCGTGACCCCGCGCCTGATGGCTCGGGCCCGGTGGCCGGAGCGGGAGCCCGTGGTCGCGCTGTGGGTGTGGCAGTGCGTGGTGGCCGGGGTGCTGCTGTCCTTCGCGCTGTCCATGACGTTCAGTGCGGCCGCCGCCTGGAAGGCGGTGCGCGGGCATGTGTTCGCGCCGGCTCCGCAGGCCGTGGTGGAGGCGTACGCGCTGGGCGGCTACGGCCGGTGGTCCGCGGCCTTGGCCGTACTGCTGGCGCTGGGCGGGGTGTGGACGGCGGCGATGCTCGCTCGCGAGGTGCACCGCGCCCGGGTGCGTCGGCGGCGGCGCAGGACCGAACTGCTGGTGCGTTCCCCGCTGTTGCCCGGGGAGAAGCCCGGCGGCGGGCGACTCGTCGTGCTGGAGGGAGAGCGTCCCGGTGCCTGGTGGCTTCCGGGCTCGGCGCCGCAGTTGGTCATCACCACCGGGGCGCTGAGCCGGTTGAAGGGGCGTCAGCTGGATGCGGTGCTGGCTCATGAGCAGGGGCACGCGAAGGCCCGGCACGACTGGCTGCTGCACTGTTCCGGCGCGCTCGCCACCGGTTTTCCGCAGGTACCGGTCTTCGCGGCTTTCCGCGACGAGATGCACCGCCTGGTGGAACTGGCCGCGGACGACGTGGCGTCCAAGCGGTTCGGGCGGCTGACGATCGCGCTGGCCCTGGTGGAACTCAACGAGGACCGGGGAGTGTTCGGCCCGTCCCCGGCGTCCGACGCCCAGTTGCCGCTGCGTGTGAACCGGCTGCTGACCCCGGTGGAGCGGCTCACCGCGGGCCGTCGACTGCGGCTGACCGCGGCGGCCGCCCTGGTGCCGGTGGTCCCGCTCCTGGTGGCTTTCGCTCCGGGGCTCAGCGCGCTGCGATAGCCGGTGCGGGGGCTTTCCGGGAAGATCGCCTCATGCCGTCCCCGTCCCCCGCTCCACCGGTCCGCGCGCGTCCGCTCGTGACGCCGTTCGGCGCGGCCGCTGCGTGTGCCTTACTCGCCGCGGTCCTGCTGGCGCTGGTCGTCGTGCGCTGGCCGCCCCTGATGGCTGCGGACCTGTCGGTCGCCCGGGCCCTGCACCGCAAGGCGGTCATGGAACCCGGCCTGGTCCGTGTCAACCGCATCCTGACCGACTGGGTGTGGGATCCGTGGACCATGCGCGCCCTGATCGCGGTGGCCGTGGTGGTGCTGTGGTGGCGGGGCGCTCGGGCGCTCGCCGGGTGGGTCGCCGCGACGAGCGTGCTGTCCACCGTCCTCCAGCAGGGACTGAAGGCCGCGGTGGGCCGTCAGCGCCCGCAGTGGCCCCACCCGGTGGACACCGCTCATTACGCGGCGTTTCCGTCCGGTCACGCGATGACCGCGATGGTGAGCTGCGGTCTGCTGCTCTGGCTTTTGCGCCGCCGCGATCCGGGCCGGTCGGTGCGGGGGGCGGCGTGGGCGGCGGCGGTCGTCTCGGTGGCCGGGGTGGGTCTGACCCGGCTCTACCTCGGGGTGCACTGGCTGAGCGATGTACTCGGTGGCTGGCTGCTGGGGGCCGTCCTGGTCGGGTTGTGCGTGGCCGGGTACGAGCGGTACGAACGGCACGGAGGGGCGGCCTTGCCGCGACGTTCCTGAAGCGGCGAGGATCGCGTTCATGCGATTCAAGGCTGTGCTCTTCGACTTCTCCGGAACCCTCTTCCGCATCGAACCGGTCCGGTCCTGGTTGCGTGCCGTCCTCACCGAGCGCGGGGTGCCGATGAACGAGGCCGGGTTCGAGCGGTGCGTGCGGCAGCTGACGGCAGCCGGGGCGCTGCCGGGCGGTCCGCCTCCCCTCCGCGTCCCCGACGGGTTCGCCGAGCTGTGGGCCACCCGTGACGAGAGCGCGGAGCTCCACCGCCGGGCGTACACCGGTCTGGCCCGACAGGTGGCGCTGCCGGACCCGGGACTGTACGACGCGCTGTACGAGCGGCATCGGACGCCCGCCGCCTGGCGGCCTTACCCCGACGCGGCGGAAGTGCTCGGCGCCCTGCGGGACAACGGTGTCCGCGTCGGCGTGGTCAGCAACATCGGCTGGGATTTGCGGCCGGTCTTCCGGGCGCACGGCCTGGATCCCCTGATCGACGCCTATGTGCTGTCGTACGAGCACGGCGTCCAGAAGCCGGACGCACGACTCTTCCACACGGCCTGCACACTTCTGGGGCAGGATCCGGCGGATGTGGTGATGGTCGGTGACGACCGTCACGCGGACGGCGGGGCGGCGGCACTGGGCTGCGACGTGCGGTTCGTGCGCCATCTTCCGGTGGAGGAGCGGCCCGACGGGCTGCTCGGGCTCGGACTCGTGCCGGGCGTTGCCCGAGGAACATGTGAGAGATGTCCCTGACGCACAATGGGTCGGATTTTCACACCGTGGCCTTAGCCTGTATGCATGTCCCGTTCTCCGCGCTCCGCCGATTCCACGCGCACCGCCGCCGTGGTGAACGAAGAGATTCGTGACCTGTGGCAGCGTTCGGGCGGTCGCCTGTCCCCGGAGGACGAGGAGCAGTACCAGCGGCTGCTGGTGGAGTGGGCGGCGGCGACCGGAGGGAGTTCCCGCTCCGCCGCGTGACGGGCCGCCGGGCCCCGGTCGGCCCGCGCCGCCCGGCGATGTCGCGGCGGCAACGCCCCGCGACCGGCTCTCCCGTCCGACAGGGCCGGCCGCACGACCCGTTCCTGCCGGGGACCGGCCGGGTCCGGTTCTCGCACACGCTTCCGCCTCACCGCCCCTGCCTCGCGCCCGCCACCGGGCCGACCGGCCCACCGGCCCGTGCCGCCGGCGCGGGCGCCGGTCGGCCGCGCCGCCGGAGAGCGATGGCGGTGTCCGCGTCGTACCCCTGGGTCCAGCCGCGCCCGGCATCCGACTTCCAGGTGACGTGGACGGTGTCCCCGGCGGCCCTGACGCCCTCCACCGTCATGGCCCGGTCGCCGTCGCGCACGTCCCCGCGGCGCAGCTCACGCGCGCTGACGGTGACGGGGCCCGACTCGGGCGGGGCCTCGGCGCGGTCCGCCGCAAGGACCAGGGCCGCCGCCAGCTCCCGGGCCCGGGCGGGGGTGCAGACCAAGGACAGCTCCCCCGACGGCGCCGCTGCCCGGACCTCGACCGCCGTCCCGGCCGGGGCCACCTCCAGGGTCGCGACGCGCCCCTCACGGTCCTCCACACCACTCGTCATCACTCCGCACTCCTTCCGCACGACCTGCCCGCCCGCCGCTGCCCGCGCGCTTCCCGCGCGGTCTTCGCGCACATCAATCGCGCGGTCTTCGCGCACATCAATTCGGTTGTCGCCCGGACGGGCCTCGGATACCGTCCCACAACCATGGCAACACCCACTCTGAACACCGAACGGCTGCTTCTGGAGCCGTACTCCCCCGCGGACGAGGCGACCTTCGTCGGGCTCTTCCAGGACACCCGGGTGTCCCGGTGGATCGGCGACGGTCCGGGCACGGAGGCCGAGGACCGCGCCCTGTTCCAGCGCATCTTCAGCAAGGTCTACGCCCAGGAGCTCTTCGACGTCTGGGCGGTGCGGCACGAGGGCCGCATGATCGGGCACGCGGAGATCAAACCGTCCCGGGAGGTGTCCGGGCACGAGATCGTCTACGCCCTGGCCCCGGACGCGTGGGGGCGGGGTTTCGGGACCGAGATCGCGCGAGCGCTGATCTCGTACGGGTACGACGCCCTCGGGCTCACCGAGGTGCACGCGACGGTGGCCGCCGAGAACACCGGCTCCCTGGTGCTGCTGGACCGGCTCGGGTTCCGGCACGTGCGGGACGTGACGGAGGACGACGGCAGCACGACCCGGGTCCTGACGCGGCCCGTCGGCGACGCCCCGTAGAAGGCGGCCGACCCGGTCGCGGCAGGAGTCGGGCCGGCCGTTCCGAGGCCGGCACGCGCATGGCTCCGACGCGCCGTCCTCGGCGCCCGCACGGCCCTCGCTCCTCGCAGCGGCACCGTCCGCGCCGGCAAAAAGCGACGACAAGGATCGCCACAACCGCCTGCGCGACTGAGCCGGCAACAGGGTGCAAACTGGCCCATATCCGGCACAACGGCGTCTCGGGAGGTTCGGCGATGACCGACGTACTGCTCACCGTGGGCACCCGCAAGGGACTCTTCATCGGCCGCAGGCGCGGGGGTACGTGGGAGTTCGACGGCCCGCGTTTCCGCGCCCAGGCGATCTGGTCGGTCGCCATCGACACGCGCGGAAGGGCTCCCCGGCTGCTGGTCGGCGGGGACAGCGCGCACTGGGGCCCGTCCGTCTTCCACTCCGACGATCTGGGCCGCACCTGGGGCGAGCCGGAGAAACCGGCCGTGAAGTTCCCCGGGTTCACCGGCGCCTCGTTGGAGCGCGTCTGGCAGTTGCACCCGGCCGGGCCCGAGGCGCCGGACGTGGTGTACGCGGGCACCGAACCGGCCGCGCTCTTCCGCTCCCGGGACCGTGGGGTGTCCTTCGAACTCATCCGTCCCCTGTGGGAGCATCCGACGCGTTCCGCCTGGGTGCCGGGCGGGGGCGGCGAGGGCCTGCACACCGTCCTGACGGACCCCAGGGACGCACGGGCGGTGACGGTCGCGGTGTCGGCGGCCGGCGTCTTCCGCACCAAGGACGGAGGTACGAGCTGGGCACCTTCGAACAAGGGGGTGTCGGCGAGCTTCCTCCCCGACCCGGATCCGGAGTTCGGCCAGTGCGTCCACAAGGTGGCCCGGGACGCGGTCGACCTCGACCGGCTCTACCTCCAGAACCACTGGGGAGTGTTCCGGAGCGACGACTCCGGGGACAGTTGGACGGACATCGGGGGCGCGCTGCCCTCCGATTTCGGCTTCGCCATGGCCGCGCATCCGCACCGGGCGAACACCGCCTACGTCTTCCCGATCAACGCCGACGCCGACCGGGTGCCGGCCGAGCACCGCTGCCGGGTGTTCCGCACCGGGGACGCGGGCGGCAGCTGGGAGCCGCTGTCGAGGGGGCTGCCCGAGGAGGCGCACTACGGCACGGTGCTGCGCGACGCGCTCTGCACGGACGACGCCGACCCGGCCGGGGTGTACTTCGGCAACCGCAACGGCGAGCTGTACGCGAGCGCCGACGACGGGGAGAGCTGGCAGCAGCTCACCTCCCACCTCCCGGACGTGCTCTGTGTCCGGGCCGCGGTGGTCGGCCGGTGACGGACGGGCCCACGGCCCGGCGGCCGTAGAGGTCCGGCCCGCTCGACGCCTCGCGGTCCCGGACACCCGCCGTCGGAGCGCTCCGACGGCGGGCGGTGATCAGGGCAGTTGCCAGTCCACCGGCTGGGCGCCCTGGCGGAGCAGCAGTTCGTTGGTGCGGCTGAAGGGGCGCGAGCCGAAGAAGCCGCGATCCGCCGACATGGGCGAGGGGTGCGCGGACTCGATCGCCGGGAAGTCTCCGAGGAACGGGCGCGTATTGCGGGCGTCGCGCCCCCACAGCACGGACACCAGGGGCTTGCCGCGCGCGGCGAGGGCCCGGATGGCCTGCTCGGTCACTTCCTCCCAGCCCTTGCCGCGGTGCGCGCCCGGCTTGCGGGGTGCCGTGGTGAGCGCCCTGTTCAGCAGCAGCACGCCCTGACGCGTCCAGGGCGTCAGATCGCCGTTGGACGGCCGCGGCAGTCCGAGGTCCGTGTGGAGCTCCCGGAAGATGTTCTCCAGGCTGCCGGGCAGCTGCCGGACTTCCGGGGCCACCGAGAAGCTCAGCCCCATGGCCATCCCCGGCGTGGGGTAGGGGTCCTGACCGACGATCAGAACGCGTACCTCGTCGAAGGGCTGCTGGAACGCGCGCAGGACGTTCGCACCGGCCGGCAGATAGGTGCGGCCCCCCGCGATCTCCGCGCGGAGGAAATCACCCATCTCCGCGATACGTCCGGCCACGGGGGCCAATGCCTCGGCCCAACCGGGCTCGACTACTTCATTCAAGGGTCGTGGTGCCACGAAACATCACTCTACCGGCGTAGCGGGCCCCCTCACCTACCCTTCGGCGGCTCCTCTCCCCCGCTCCCGCGGCCATCGCCTCGCGCCCGTCCGCGCCCCCGCCCCGCACCTCTCAAAGCCCCCCGCCCCGAGTTCCCCGCCCGCGACGGTCTCCCTACGGGGGTTCCGCCTGCGGCGGCCCGGATCGGCCGGGATAGGCTGCCGCCGTCATTCCTCCTCGCACTGGAGCCGGTCCATGAGGTCACACAGGCGTCCGCCGGAGAGCGGTGCTGCGCGCCGCACCCCGGGGAGGCGGCCATGACGGCGCGGACCGGCACGCCTTTCGGCGCTACGGAGCCGACGGGCTCGACCGGGGCGGACGCGCCGGGGCCGTTCGTGCTCGGCGTGGACTCCGGAGGCTCCGGGCTGCGGGTGGCGCTGGGCACCGCCGGCACGGCCCACACCCTGGGCACCGCGGACTGCGGTGCGCCGGTGCGGACCGGACCGGAGGGGATCGACGCGGACCACCTGCTGGATCAACTGCTGCCCGCCGCCCGCCACTTGCTGGAAAGGCACGGCACCGGCCGGGACACCGAGGTCGCCGCGGTCGCGGTCGGCGCCGCCGGAATGGCCACGCTCGGCGGGCAGTTGCGGGCCGAGCTGCCCGCCGCCCTGAAACGCGCGCTCGGCGTGCGGCTGCTGGCCCTCGCCGCCGACGCGGTGACCGCCTACGCCGGTGCGGTGGGGCAGCGTCCCGGCGCGGTCGTGGCGGCGGGCACGGGGCTGATCGCGCTGGGCACGGATCTGACGTCCTGGCACCGGGCCGACGGCTGGGGACATCTGCTGGGCGACAGCGGCGGCGGTGCCTGGATCGGGCGGGCCGGGCTCGACGCCGCGATGCGCGCCCACGACGGCCGCCGCGGGGGTTCCGCCGCGCTGCTGGCCCGGCTGGAGGCGGTGTTCGGACCGGCGCAGGAGCTGCCGGGGCTGCTGTATCCGCGTACCGACCGGCCGGCCGTGCTGGCCTCGTTCGCGCCCGAGGTCGCCTCCTGCGCCGGGCACGACGCGGTCGCGGCGGGCATCCTGCGGGAGGCCGCCGGGCACATCGCGGCGGCGGCCGCGGCGGTGTGCCCGAAGTCCGGCAGCGGCGGCCGGCCCTGTGAAGTCGCCCTGACGGGCGGCCTGTTCCGGATGGGCGACCCGCTGCTCGTACCGCTGCGCGAGGAACTGTCCCGACAGGTCCCGCAGGCCCGGGCGGTCCCCGGATCGGGTGATCCGCTCACCGGCGCCCTGTCCATCGCACGGGCGTTGGCCGACGGCGATCTGCGACTGCCCCCTCATCCGACGCTGTTGTGCGTGCACGGCGACGGCCTGCGCGATGACCTCGGGCAGGTGGCGACAGAGCGGGACAGTCAGCCGTTAAGCCTCTCATCGGATAAAAGCGGACAGATGGCGCCCGACTGGGCCCTCCCCGAACGGGAGGGCCCTCGAAACCAGTAGCATGCGGCGCCATGAGCACCCCCACTGGGCCCGCTTCCGGCCTGCCCGTACGAATGCCGCGACCTCGCCAGTCCGGACGGCACCGCCGCCCGGAGCCGGTGATCGCGCCCGAGGGCGCCGCGGCGCTCGTTCTCGCCGTTCCCGGTGCCCCTTCCCCGGCCACGCGCAGTCTGGCCGAGGAAGTGATCAGCATCGCCCGTTCCGAGCTGCCCGGTCTGAACGCCCGGATCGGCTACCTCGACGGCGACGACGAGTTCCCCTCGCTCTCGTCCGTCCTCGCCCACAACGCCGCCGAGCGCGTCGCGCGCGTCGAGCAGGCGCGGGCCGCCGGCCGCGAGGTCGCCGACCCCCAGGGCCCGTCGGCCGTCGTGGTACCGCTGCTCGCGGGGCCGGACAGCGCGCTGATCCGGCAGATACGGCAGGCCGTGATGGACAGCGGTACGCAGGTGGAACTGACGGACGTGCTCGGCCCCCACCCGCTGCTCGCCGAGGCGCTCCACGTGCGCCTGTCCGAGGCCGGTCTGGCCCGCGCCGACCGTGCGCGGCTCTTCACCGTGGCGACGGCGGCCGACGGCATCGTACTGACCACGGTGGGCGGCGAGGAGGCCGTGCAGGCGGCCGGCATCACCGGCATGCTGCTCGCCGCCCGGCTGGCGGTCCCGGTGATGGCCGCGGCGCTCGACGTGGAGGGGTCCGTCGCGTCGGTGGCCGAGCAGCTGACGGGTGCGGGTTCGGCGCAGCTCGCGCTGGCTCCGTACCTCATCGGGCCCGAGGTGCCCGAGGGCCTGCTCGACATCGCCGCGAAGGAGGCGGGCTGCGCGGCGGCCGAGCCGCTCGGCGCCTACCCGGCGATCGGCAAACTGGTGCTGTCGATGTACATGGCCGCGCTCGGCATCACGCCGGCCGTGCCGCAGGGCACCCCGGCACGCTGAAACGGGGCTCCGGCCCGGCGCGCTCGCCGTTCGTTCCGGTCGGCCGGGCCCGATTCCTCCGGGCCCGGCCGGCCGTCGTGCAGTCCGGGGGCCGCGGTCGTCAGGCGAAGACCACGCACGACGCGGCGGGGACGTCCAGCGCACCGGCACGGCGCGGAACGCCAGTCGTCGGGTCGACGGCGAACCACGTGACGTCCCCGGACCGCTCGTTGGCCGCGTACAGCCATCGCCCGGTGGGGTCGAGCGCGAGGTCGCGCGGCCAGCGCCCGCCGCAGTCCACGGTCGTCACCGGTGTCGCCTCCTCGCCGGTCGGGTCGAGGGCGAGGACGGAGATGCTGTCGTGGCCGCGGTTCGCGGTCCACAGGAACCGGCCGTCGTGCGAGACGACCACCTCCGACGGATAGGTCACCAGGTCCTCGTCGCCCCCCGCGCCCTCGGGCAGCACGGCCGTTTCGGCGACCGGTTCCAGCACCCCCGCGACGGCGTCCCACCGGCACACGGTGACGGTCGGTTCGAGTTCGTTCAGGACATAGGCGTGGCCGCCGCGGGGGTGGAAGGCGAGATGGCGCGGGCCCGTGCCCGGGCGCAGGGCCGTTTCGCCGTGCAGGCGCAACGCGCCGCTCGCAGGATCGAGCGCGCAGACCCGCACGGAGTCGGTCCCGAGGTCCACGCTGAGCACCCATTCGCCCGAGGGGTCGGGCAGCACCTGGTGGGCGTGCGGGGCGCGCTGGCGGTCGACGTCCGGTCCGCTGCCCTCGTGGCGGAGCACGGAGCCGACGGGTCCGACGGAACCGTCCGGGTCCACCGACAGGGCGGTGACGCTGCCGGAACCGTAGTTGGCGGTGAGGAGGCGGCCGGCCGCGAGGGACAGATGGGTCGGGCCCTCGCCGTCCACGGGCCGCAGCCCGCCGATCGGCCGCGGCACGTCGCCGGTGATGTCGAGGGCGGCCGCCGCGCCCGGTTCGGTCTCGCTGACCGCGTAGAGCACCCCGCCGCCCGGCCCCGGCCCGTGGCCGACGGCCAGGTACGAGGGGTCGGGGACGGCGTCCGTCGTGCCGAGGACGTTCAGCTCCCCGGTCCCGGGGTCCACGGCGGCGGCGGTGATCCCCCGCCCGCCCGCCGAGGTGAACGATCCGATGAAGGCCCGTCGCGCGCCGTCGCCCGTCACACCGCTTGTCACCGCACTGCCCCTCTCCTCCGTCCGACCGCGGTCGCGCATACCGCCGCGGCCCTCCCGGGGCGACGGTAGCAGTCGGCCGGGCAAGGTCTGGACCAGGCCCTCGCCGGGTGGTACGGCCCGGGGCAGTGCCACGTCACGCGCCGATCAACGGCGCCCCGGGCGCGCTGCGCAGCGGCGCGGCGAGTCCGGCCAGGGCCCGCTCCAGGCCGTGCAGATGGGCGAGGGCGGGCTCGGCTGCGGTGACGTGCGGCGGAAGGCCGGGGACGTCCGCCCGCCGTGCCGGGTCCGGGGCGGTCAGTGCCTCGACGGACGCCTCGACGCGCCAGCACGCGGCGGCGAGCCGCGCGTCGTGGGACGCCTCCGGGTCGGCAGCGACGGAGGCGAGTCCGCGTACCTCCCGGGCGCAGGCGTCCAGGAGCGCGAGCACCTGCCGGGCCCTGGCCTTGCGGGCGCGCAGCGGGCTCAGCGGGTGCACCAGCGGTGCCAGTGACATACGGACCCGGCCGAGGAGCGCCTCCAGTTCGGCGACGCGGGGCGCGGGGTCGGCGGTCGGCGAGCCCGCCAGTCGGGCGGCGGCCTCCGCGGTGCAGGCGTGCACACTGCGCAGGGCCCGCTGGATCCATGCGTCGGTCGTGGCGTGCGTGGTGACCGGCAGCACCAGGAGCACCGCGAGGGCGGCACCGAGCGCTCCTGCGGCGGTCTCCGTGACCCGCAGCAGGAGCAGGTCCGGGCCGAGCACGCCGAGCAGTCCGTACAGTGCCCCGGCCATCACCGTCACGGACAGCATCATCCAGGTGTACGAGACGGCGGCGGTGTAGAAGATCCCGAAGACCCCGAGCGCGACGACGACGGCGCTCGGCACGGCGGCCCCGTGCAGCGGCACGACGACGGCCAGTCCGAGGGGCACGCCGATCAGTGTGCCGAGGACCCTGCGGAAGCCGCGGACCAGTGTCTCGCCGCGCGAGGTGGTGTTGACGAACACCCACCAGGCGGCTCCGACGGCCCAGTACCAGCGCTGCTCGGAGAGGAGTTGGCCCGCCGCGAGCGCGACGGCGCCGCCCGCCGTGGCCTGGACCGCCTGCCGCGTGGTCACCCGGGCCAGTCCCCTGCCGGGCAGCGGGGCGGGTGCGGCGGCGGCCGGCAGCCTTCGCTCGTAGCACCACAGTCCGAAGCGGACGGCCGAGGAGGCGAGCAGGGAGAGGGCGATGGCGGAGTACAGCTCGGGTAGTTGCCTCGGCAGTGTGTGGAGGAACTGCGTGGTGAAGAAGGCCATGAACGCGAAGACGCCCAGCGAGTGGCCGCGCGGACCCCATCGCCGCGCGTACACCCCGAGGCCCATGACGGCGAGGAACGCCGCGTCCCGTGCGACCGGGTGGTCGTGGAGGACGGCGGCCAGCGCGAGGACGGGGAAGCCTGCGACGGGCAGCAGCGCGGTGGTGACGGCCTGGCCGCGGACGGTGGTGTCCAGCACGGTGAACAGCGCGAGCAGCGCGGCGAGTCCGCCCGTGATCGCCGCGACGAGCGAATGTCCCGCCAGGCCGCAGAGGCTGACGGCCAGTCCGATGCCGAGGACGGCCCTGAGCGCGCCGCGCAGCCGCAGTCGGCCCGGGTCCGGGGAAACGAACATCCTCTTCAGCACATGGCTCCCGTTGCGTGCACCGGTTCCGCGCACCGGCATGAAAAAGGCGCCGCGGGGAATCCGCAGCGCCATCGACGGGTCCATCACAGCACTCCTGAGGACTCTGGCTCAACTGACGCCGGATTCACTGAGCCATTGGTTCAGCGAATCGATGCTGAACCGCGCCAGAGGTGGGCCAACGGTCGCAGGGGCGATGGAGCCGGCCCGCCCGGAGCGGCGGGACCGGCTCCCACGGGGCACGGCCGCCGTCACCGGAGGTGCGGGGCGGACTCCGCGGGGCGATCCGGGTCCACCGGCCCGTCGGAGGGCCGTGCCGGGAGCACCGCCGTCGCCTCGTCGGCTGTTCGACGCCCGGGGGCAGCGGTCGCCGCCGCACCGTGCCCCCCGTTCCGACGCGCCCCTCGGCGACGCGCACCCGGGACCGGCCGGTCGGGGACGGGCCACGCCGCCGCCCGGGCGGGACCGTCTTCCCGTACGAGCGCGTTCCTCCCGCGGGAGCGCCCCGTCTCGAAGCCGTGGAACGCCGCCCGGCAGATCAGCAGGACCGCGGCGAACGCGGGCAGCCAGGCCGGACGGGCGAGCACCCAGCCGGGGGTGTCGGGCGGGGTGTGCAGGCCGGGCAGGGGTCCGGCCGGCAGCAGACCGGTCGCGGTGACCACGATCATCGCGGTCTGGTGCCACAGGAATATCGTCATCGCGGACAGGTTCGTCAGCGCCACCGCCGCCCAGAGCGCCGGGCGGCGCAGCACCCTGCGCAGCGGCGCGAGGAGCAGCAGCGCCGCCCCGCACTGGGCGAGACCGAAGGTGACCGCGGCCAGGTTCGGCGGATCGAGGTTGGAGACCTCCTCGCCGGGCACGCCGACCATGGTGGCCGGGTAGCCGGCCCACAGGACGAGCCCGACGGCCGCGGCGGCTCCGCCCAGCAGCAGCGTCCATCCGGTCCTGCGGCCGCGCAGTTCGCCCCGGGCCCATGCCGTGCCCAGGCAGTACGGGACCAGCCAGCCCGCCACCACGTTGACCGAGGCGAACGGACCTGGGGTGTCCAGGCCGAACCGGTGGAGGTCGGTGATCAGCACGACGGCGAACGGCCAGAGCGGGTGCAGTCGCGTCACCAGCGGGGTCGCCGCCGTCAGCAGGGCGAAGACCGCCACGAACCAGAGCGGGGACCACACGAGCCGGCAGAGCGTGAGCACGGTGTCCTGGTCGGCGCCGAGGGCGAGCATCGCGCCCGCCGCCACGGCCCATACGAGCAGCACGGCCGCCACCGGCCGCAGCAGCCGGGTCAGCCGCCCGCGGAGCCACCGCCCGTGGCTCTGACCGCGGGCGCGGGCGGCGGCGTGGCTCCGCGCGCCGACCAGCCCGCCGACCACGAAGAAGACGGCAAGCGTCTGGAACACCCAGGAGAGCGGGGCGAGTTCCGGCATGGAGTGCAGGGGGCTCGCGCTGTACAGGGTGCCGCTGTCGGCGACCAGCGCGGTCACCAGCCAGTGGCCGAGGACCACGCCGAGGATGGCGAGGGCGCGCAGCGCGTCGACGGCGCGATCGCGGCCGGCGGGGGTGGCGGCTTCGATCCGCCGGACGAGGTCACGCATGGCGTTCCCCTGGGCGCGCCATGGCGGGGGACGCGGCCGGGGCCGTCCCTGCCACGATCCCGGCGATGCTCTTCAGCGGTACGGAACCGGGTTTCAGGTAGTCGCTGTGCCCGCCATCGCCGGCCGCGAAGATCCGGGCGCCGAACGCGGGCGAGACCGGGTCGGTGCCGAAACCGATGTCCGTGAACGGGAGCCGGAGCCTCAGGTGCGGCACGCCGCCGATCCAGTCGTCGCCGCCCCGGCCCGCCCAGACGGTGGCCGTGGTGCGCAGGTCGGCGGCCGTTCGATAGCCGGTGCCGGGGCTTCCGTACAGGACGATGTCCTCGACCGGCAGTCCGTGCGCGGACCTGGCGCAGACGACGGAACCGTAGGAGTGGCAGACGAGAGTGGTCCTGACCCCGGGTCCCAGCGCGCGCAGCTCGCCCACGAAGTCCCGTAGCGCGGGCGCCGCTTCGGCGGCCCGGCCGGGGGTCAGCGCGGCCGGGCCCACCGTCGCGGGGGTCCGGTAGCCGAGCCAGGCGACGACGGCCGATCCGTCGCCCAGCTCCCCCTGGAGGGCCGCTCCGCCGTCGCGCAGCCGCGCGTAGTGGTCGAGGCCGATGCCCGCGCCGGGGACGAGCACGGCGATCCGCTGCGCGTGTGCCAGGTCACCGAAGACCTCGGCGCCGCGGCCGCCGTCCCGGCCGTCGAAGAAGAGGAAGCGGCGTCCGGGTTCCGCCATGGTGTGCAGCGCGGCGGCCCGGCCGCGATCGCCGTGGCCGGCGGCGGTGCGCTCGGCCGCCCGGATGTCGGCGCGGGTCGCGGCATAGCGCTCGGCGAGCGCCTCGGGAACGGCACTGCGCAACGGGCCCCGGACGGCCGGGGCGGGTGCGGGGACGTCCGCGGGCCCGGCGGCTCCGGCCACGGGCACCGCGACCGAGGCGGTCACCAGTGCGGCGAGCAGGCCGCGGCGCAGGCGGGAGACGCGCGGAGGGGAGGGCATGACGGTGTTTTCCTTCCGTACCCGACGGCCGGGGGGCCATCGGGTACCGAAGCTAGGGACGCGGACCCGTGGTCGGCGTCGCACCGGGGGGTGAAGCTTTTCCCTGGCTCCGTGGGGTTACGGGTATGAGGGGGGGGCGCAGTTCGCCCGGCCCGGTCCGATCTGTCCGGCAAGGGCGTTGACGGGCCATTGGTACAGTCGCAGCCGGATCGTCCCGACAGGAGGAGGCCGCGGACCATGGCGGTGGACGCCCTCGACACCCGCATCCTGCGGCTGCTCATCGAGCAGCCGCGGACCAGTGTCCGTGAGTACGCGCGCATCCTGTCCGTCGCCCGGGGCACCCTCCAGGCCCGGATCGACCGACTGGAGCGGGCTGGCGTGATCACCGGAACGGGACCGGCCCTCTCCCCCGCGGCACTGGGTCACCCGGTGCTGGCCTTCGTCCATCTGGAGGTCACTCAGGGGCATCTGGACGAGGTCGGCGAGGCCCTGGCCGCGGTGCCGGAGATCGTCGAGGCGTTCTCGACCACCGGCGGCGGGGACCTGCTGGCCAGGGTGGTGGCTCGTGACAACGGGCATCTGGAAGACGTGATCCAGCGGCTGATCCGGCTGCCCGGCGTGGTGCGGACGCGTACGGACGTGGCCCTGCGGGAGCGGGTGCCGCACCGGTTGCTGCCGCTGGTGGAATCGGTGGGCCGTGCTGCCGCGGCGGGCCCGTCCGCCGCGGCCGGCCGGGCGTCCGGGAGGCGCTGACACCGCGCCGGAAGAGCGGGGGACCTGCCGGCGTCCCGGCCGGTACGCCTCGCCTTCTCGGGACCGGCCGGACGCCGCTCCGGGGACCGTTCCGGCGCCCGGCCGGAACACGCGGCGCGCGCCGCGACGGCACCGGGGCCACCCGCGTGCACGCGGCCCGTCGCGCCCCAACACCCGCTGAAATCCGGTGAAAACCCGACGAAACCCATGGTTCCGTGCGGAGCGTACGCGCAGGTGCGGGGCGTGCCACCGCGGTCCGGCGGACGGATATCCTGATCACGCCGCGCGCCCCCCACCTCGCCCCGATCCCGGTCGGGGCGCGCCGTGGCAGTCGAAGCGGCCCACAATTCGAGAATGGTGCACAGGTGCTGGTAGCTGGTCGGTACCGCTTGACGTCCCCCATCGGCCGTGGCGGCATGGGTGAGGTGTGGCGTGCCGAAGACGAAGTGCTCGGCCGCGCGGTGGCCGTGAAGCTGCTGCTGGGCGATCACGCGGACGAGTCCGCGACCGCCCGGTTCCGGCTGGAGGCGCAGACGGCCGCCCGGCTGAGCCACCCCCATCTCGTGGCCGTGTTCGACTTCGGGGCCTGGGAGGGGCGCTTCTTCCTCGTGATGGAACTCGTCGAGGGGCGGAGCCTGGGCGGTCTGCTCGCGGCCGGGGAACACCTCGGCACCGAGCAGGTGGCCCGGATCTCGGGCCAGGCGGCCGCGGGGCTGGCCGCGGCCCACCGGCAGGGCATCGTGCACCGCGACATCAAGCCCGGAAACCTGATGCTGGACGCCGAAGGCTCCGTCAAGATCGGGGACTTCGGCATCGCCCAGTTCGTCGACGACCCGTCGGCCGCGCTGACCACCACGGGGCAGATCGTCGGCACCAGCCTCTATCTCGCCCCCGAGCGGGCCCTGGGCCGGACCGCCGAAGCGGCGTCCGACATGTACTCCCTCGGCTGCGTGATCTACCAACTGCTGCTGGGCGAACCGCCGTTCCGCTCGGACACGGCGACCGCCACGCTCTATCAGCATGTCGACGCGGCGCCCGTACCGCTCAGACAGCGGGGCGTCGACGTGTCCCCCGCCTTCGACTCCTATCTGCTGGGGCTGCTCGCCAAGCAGCCCGAGGAGCGGCCCACCGCCCAGCAGGTCGCCGACTGGTTCCACAGCGACGCCTGGCGAGGGCAGCCGGAGCCCATGCCGATGTACGCCCCGCCGCCGACCCCGGCACCGGTCGGCCTCCCGTACGCCCCGGCGCCGGCCCCGGCCTTCGACCCCGCCCCGGTGACCGGCGGCGCACCGGATGCCGTGGGTCCGACGACGTACCGCCTGCCCCAGTCCGGGGGGCGCCGCCGGGCGGCTCCGCCCGTGCCCGCCCAGCGGCTCTCCGGCGCCCGGGCGGCGATCCGGCGCCGGCCCAGGGTGGCCAGTGCCGTCGCCGGTACGGTCGCCTTCATCGCGGCCGTCTACCTCGGCATGAACCTGTTCTCCCCCGACTCCGGCACGGCGGACACGCCGGAGAGCGGTCCCCCCGCGAACACCGGGCCCGAGAACCCGGCTCCGCCGGCCGACGGCGGCGGGGACGACGAGGGCGACGAGCAGGACTGAGCGTCCAAGGCCGTCGGCGACGCCGAGGACCACCGCGTCCGGCCCGGCCCCGGGCGCTCGTCGCCCACCCGGCCCGGTGGCACCGGCCGCGCGGCGGCGCGTGTCGGGAGCGAGCGACGGGACACACCGCGCTGCGGGGCGAGGACGCCGCGGGGGTGGGCCGACCGCGTCGGCGGCCGGACCGCGCAGATGATGCCCCCGCCCTCCGGCTCGGACCGAACTCCCGGCGCCCCTCGGCGCGTTGGGAGCCCCCGCTCAGCGGCTTGACCAAACTTGCCAAGTCTCCCGACGATCTCCGCACTTCATTGACGCGACCATGACGACATGTGAGTGTTCGGTCGCTCGATCACGGACGACGGCGACGCGAGCGGCCGAACCGGATGCGTCATCGCGCGCCGCTGCCCGTGATCGGGGCCCCCACGGACTCGAGGAGCCTCGATGAAACGCAGACCGTTGACGGCCGGGACCACCCTGGCCGTGCTCGCCGGAATGCTGGTCGTCACCGGCGGCCAGTCGGCCTCCGCCGAACCGTCCCCGCCCGCGCCCACCGCCCGGGCCGCGCTCCAGGCCGCGGTGTCGGCGGCCGACCGGGCCGCCGCCAGCGGTCTCGACACGCTGGCCAAGGGGCCGGACGAGCGGTACGAGCGCCAGATGGTGACCCCCTGGGTCAAGGGCATGTACTCCGTCGCGTACCAGCGCACCTACCGCGGCCTGCCGGTCGTCGGCGGGGACGCCGTCGTCATGGCCGACTCCGAGGGCCGGGTGCGCGGCACGCAGTCGGCGCTGCCCGAGCGGATCAACGTACCGACCACCCCGACCGTCTCGGCCGCCACCGCCGAGAAGGTCTCCCGCAAGCGGCTCACCGCCGTGGACCGGGTGGACTCGCACCGCCTGGTGGTACGTGCCGCGGGCAGGTCATCGCGCCTGGCCTGGGAAACGGTGCTCACCGGGCGCACCGCGAAGGCGCCGAGCCGCCTCCACGTCTTCGTCGACGCGGGCACCGGCAAGGTGCTCGACAGCTACGACGACGTCAAGGCCGGCACCGGCAACAGCCAGTGGAACGGCCCCAACCCGCTCACCATCGACACCACCGCGTCGGGCGGAAGCTACTCGCTGCGCGACCCGAACCGGACCGGTCTGAGCTGCGCCGACCACGGCACCGGCGGTGTCTTCACCAAGTCGACCGACTCCTGGGGCACCGGCAACGCCTCCAGCAAGGAGACCGGCTGCGTCGACGTCATGTGGGCGGCGCAGCACGAGTGGGACATGCTGCGGGACTGGCTCGGCCGCAACGGACACGACGGCAACGGCCGCAGCTGGCCGGTCAGGGTCGGCCTGAACGCCGTCAACGCCTACTGGGACGGCTCGTCGGTCTCCATCGGTCACAACAACGCCAACCAGTGGATCGGCGCGATGGACGTCGTGGGCCACGAGTTCGGCCACGGCATCGACCAGTACACGCCCGGCGGCGCCAACAACGAGTCGGGGCTGGGCGAGGCCACCGGCGACATCATGGGCGCCCTGACCGAGGCGTACGCCAACGAGCCGGCGCCCTACGACGACCCGGACTACACGGTCGGCGAGAAGATCAATCTGGTCGGCAACGGTCCGATCCGGGTCATGTACAACCCGTCGCAGACCGGCGACCCGAACTGCTACAGCTCCTCGATACCCAACACCGAGGAGCACAAGGCGGCCGGTCCGCTCAACCATTGGTTCTACCTGCTGGCCGAGGGTTCCAGCCCGGGCGGCGGCAAACCCGCCAGCCCCACGTGCAACGGCTCCTCGGTCACCGGGGTCGGCATCCAGAGCGCGGGCAAGGTCTTCTACGGCGGCATGCTGCTGAAGACGAGCGGGATGACCTACAAGCGCTACCGCACGGCCACCCTCACCGCCGCGAAGAACCTCGACGCGAGCTGTGTGCTGTTCGACCGTGCCAAGGCGGCGTGGGACGCGGTCAGCGTGCCCGCGCCGAGCGGCGACCCGACTTGCGCGTCCAACGGCGGCAACGACTTCACGCTGTCCCTGGACCCCTCGTCCGGCTCGGTGAAGCCGGGCGGTTCGGTGACGGCCGCGGTACGGACCGCTGTCAGCTCGGGCAACGCGCAGACGGTGCAGCTGTCGGCGAGCGGGCTTCCGGGCGGGGTCACCGCCTCCTTCAGCCCGTCCTCGGTGCAGTCCGGGGCGTCCTCCACGGTGACCGTGAACGCGTCGGCGTCCGCCGCGCCGGGCACGTACACGTTCACGGTGAAGGGTGATGGCGCCCAGAGCCACACCGCGCAGTACACCCTCACGGTGAACAACGGCGGCGCCCCGGGCGGCGGCGCACCCGACATCAGCGTCGCCGCCGTGCAGGCGCACCTCACGCAGCTGAACACCATCGCCGCCCAGAACGGCGGCAACCGCCGGGCGGGCAGCGCCGGTCACACCGCGTCGGTGGCCTATGTGAAGGGCAAGCTGGAGGCGGCCGGTTACACCGTCACCGAGCAGACCTGCACCAGTTGCACGTACCGGGGCAACAACCTGATCGCCGACTGGCCGGGCGGCCCGTCCGACCAGACCGTCATGTTCGGCGCCCACCTGGACGGCATCTCGGCCGGCCCCGGCATCAACGACAACGGTTCGGGTTCCGCCGCCCTGCTGGAGAACGCGCTGGCGCTGGCCGAGGCCAACCCGACGATGACCAAGCACGTCCGCTTCGCCTGGTGGAACGGCGAGGAACAGGGGCTGCAGGGTTCGAAGTACTACGTCGGGCAGCTCACCACCGCCCAGCGCGCCGCCATCAAGGCGTACTACAACTTCGACATGGTCGCCTCGACCAACGGCGGCTACTTCATCAACAACCTCAACTCCGCCGCCTCGGCCCCGATGAAGGAGTACTGGGACTCGCTGAACCTCGCCCCGGAGGAGAACGTCGAGGGCCGGGGCCGGTCCGACGACTATCCGTTCCAGCAGGGCGGCATCCCCACCTCGGGCTACGCGACCGGCGCGAGCGCCACCAAGACCTCGGCGCAGGCCGCCAAGTGGGGCGGCACGGCGGGACGTTCCTACGACCCCTGCTACCACCAGTCCTGCGACACCACCGCCAACGTCGACGCGACCGCGCTCGACCGCAGCGCCGACGGAATCGCGTACACGGTGTGGAAGACCTCCGTCGGCGCCACCGCGCCCGCCGACGACTTCTCCGTCGCGGTGCAGCCGGTCTCCGGCAGCGTCCAGCCGGGCGGATCGGTCGCCGCGACCGTCTCGACCACGACCACCGGCGGCGCCGCCCAGACGGTGGGGCTGACCGCCTCGGGGGCTCCGAGCGGGGTCACCGTCTCGTTCGATCCGGCCTCCGTGCGATCGGGTTCGTCCTCGAAGATGACCGTCTCGGCCGGGTCCCAGACCGCGCCCGGGACCTACACCCTCACCGTGACCGGTACCGGCACGGCCACCCACACCACCACCTACTCGCTGGTCGTCGGCAGTGGCAGCGGCAACTGCCAGACGACCCAGGCCGTCGCCAACGGCGGCTTCGAGGGCGGTGTCACGCCGTGGAGCCAGACGGACGGAGTGATCAACAACCGTACCTCGGAGAGGCCCGCGCGCAGCGGCTCGTACATGGCCTGGCTCGGCGGCTGGGGCTCCACCCACACCGACACCCTCGCCCAGTCGCTGACGGTGCCGTCCGGCTGCTCGACGTACCAACTCTCGTTCCATCTGCGCATCGACACCGCCGAGTCGGCGGGCTCCCCTGCCTACGACACGCTCACCGTCAAGCTGGGCACCAGGACGCTCGCCACGTACTCCAACAGGGACGCCACGAACTCCTACGTCCAGAGGACCTTCGACGTCGGCGCGTTCGCCGGCCAGACGGTCACCCTCGGCTTCACCAGCAGTGAGGACGCCTATCTGCAGACCAGTTTCGTCATCGACGACGTGACACTGAACGCGAGCTGACGAGGCCCGCGCACCACACCGGGCGGGGCGCGGGGACGCGCCCCGCCCTCGCCGTTCAGCGGACGACGGCCGCCAGCCTCCGAGCGAACTCGTCGTTCTCCGGGCCGCCGTCCCTCCCGGCTTCCAACCGGTCGAGCAGACCGCGCAGTTCCCGGCCGATCAGCGCCGACGCCGCGGCCTCGGCGGTGTCCAGCACGGGGCGGGCGATGGCGAGCGCCGTCTGTGGGTCGTGGGCGCAGGCGTGGGCATCGGCCAACCGCACCAGGAGCAGGGCCCGCGCCGACCGCATGCCCGACGGGAGCAGGCTCAGGGCGTC
This sequence comes from Streptomyces sp. NPDC052042, assembly GCF_044548345.1. Taxonomy (NCBI): domain Bacteria; kingdom Bacillati; phylum Actinomycetota; class Actinomycetes; order Kitasatosporales; family Streptomycetaceae; genus Streptomyces; species Streptomyces sp. NPDC052042. Next base: position 55,527 of record NZ_JBIUBU010000012.1, read on the forward strand.
GCGGCCGGCCTCGACGGCACGCAGCGCCAGCCGCCGGTCCCCGGTCGCGGCGGCGAGGTCCCGCAGCGCGCCGGCGGCGCCGCTCTCCACCCGCAGGCGCACGGAGGCGACGGACAGCCAGGGCGCCTCCCCCTCGTCCCGCTCCCCGATCCGCTCCAGACACCGGCGGGACCGGTTGATATGACGGATCGTCTGCCGTGGATCGGCGCGCATGGCATGCCCGCGAGCCAGGTAGAGATCGCTCATCGCGGCGGCCCAGTCCCGGCCGGCGGCGGCCTGGCGGATGGCGCCCCCGTAGGAGAGCGCGGAGGACGCGTCGCCCTCCAGCCGTGCCAGGGTGCTCATGTCGCTGAGCGCGGCCACCTCCGTTCCGACGTGACCGGCCAGGTCCGCCCAGACCAGCGACCGGTCCAGCCAGGCCATCGCCGTCGCGTTGCGCCCCCGCAGCAGCCGCAGGCACCCGGCGGACTGGGCGTATTCGGCGGCCAGCGGGGCCAGTTGACGCTGGTACGGCGCGTCGGGCAGCGCCATCCAGCGGAGCATGGCGTGCAGGGTGCGTTCGACCACGGCGGTCGCCCCGGACCAGGCCCGTTCCTCGTCGGCGCGCAGGCAGACGGCGAGCAGGGCCGTCAGGGCGTGCACGGTGTCGGTGTCCAGCGGCGGGTACGCGGCGGCGGCCGGGCCCGGGTCGCAGAAGGCCGAGCACAGTGCGACGGTGTCGGCGAGCCCGGGCACGGCGCAGCCGTCACGGCCGTGCACCGGGCACACCAGCCCGTAGGCGGGCAGCCGCGCGGGCAGCACGGTGTCCGGGGGCAGCATCGACGGCAGGTCGCCACCCGCCGGTTCGCCGGGCAGCGGCCGCGTGCGCGCGCCGGTCGCCGCCCGGCGCGCCAAGGCGCCGTCCTCGGGGGCGGTCCCCGGCCCCTCCGCCGCCGCGGCCTCGCAGGCACCGAGGAGATCTCCGCCCGCCGTCAGCAGATCGTCCAGTCTGCGCGCGAGCGGCAGCGGTGTCTTCCGGGTGCCGTGCTCCAGTTTGCTGATGGCGGTGTGGTCGTATCCGACGCGGGCGCCGACCTGGGCCTGGGTGAGTCCGGCCCTCCTGCGCCACCGGCGCAACCGGATTCCGAACGCCCTCCACGCCTCGGCGGTACGGGCATCCGGGAAGGAGCCCGGGTGCTCGGTCACCCGGTGCCCCGCGGAGCCGTGCGCGACGCTCCTCCCGTGCCATGCTCATGACTCATGGCGGGAGAATAGCGAGCCCGTGCGCGTGCTGTCCCCGGTGCGTCCGGGGGACGGGTCCTTCCCGACCGCCGTCCGGCTCCCCGGCCCTCGTACGCAACCCCCTTGACCGCTCCGCCGGTTGAACGGTCCGCGCGGCCGGCCGGTCCGGGTCGGCCGATCCGGGCGGGACCGCATGAAGGAGCGGCCCAATGGGCATACGACCGGTAATCCAAGTGGAGGTGGTGGCCGTGGGCCGCATCAGGATCGTCCGACGTCCGCAGTCGCCGTCGAGGCCGCGCCCCCTCGATCTCCGTACCCCGTCCGGCCGCCCATTGCCGTACTGAGCGCGACCGCGGTGGCTCCGGACACGGCATGGGCGTGATCACCACGCGCATCATCCGTTCGACGGCGCGGCCCAGTGCTGCGAACGGAAGAGTGCCGGGCGCCACGCCTGGTTCCGCCCCGGCTTTCCCTGCTCGAAGATGAGACCCTCGGCCGCCGCCCCCGGTACGGCACCGGTGGCGCGGAAACAGGAGGAAGAGGGGTCTTATGCGCGAAACGACACCGGACAGCTCTGCGTCGGGCAAGGCATCCGTTCCCGGGCCCGACGAGGAGGCCCAGGTCATCGTGGTCGGGGCGGGGCCCGCGGGCTCGGCCGCGGCCTTCCATCTCGCCCGGGCGGGGATCGACGTCCTGCTCCTGGAGAAGTCCCGCTTTCCCCGGGAGAAGGTGTGCGGGGACGGCCTGACGCCGCGCGCGGTGCACCAGCTCATCCGGATGGGCGTCGACATCAAAGCCCCGGGATGGACGCGTTCACGGGGAATGCGCTGGGTCGCCGGGGACCACCGGGTGCACATCGACTGGCCGGCGCTCGGGCGCTACCCGGACTTCGGACTGACCCGCAGCCGGCACGACTTCGACGACATCCTCGCCCGGCACGCCGCCGCCGCCGGAGCCCGGCTGCGCACCGGGGTGAAGGTGACCGGACCGTCGACCGACCGGGCCGGGCGGATCACCGGCGTCACCGCCGCCACGACCGGGACGAAGGAGCCCCTGTCGTACCGCGCGCCGATCGTGGTCGCCGCCGACGGCGCTTCGGCCCGCCTGGCGCTCGCCATGGGCCTGCGGCGGGACCCCCGCAGGCAGATCGCCACGGCCGCCCGCCGCTACTACCGCAGCCCGGAGCGCTCCCGGGAGGAGTACCTGGAGCTGTGGGCCGACCTGCGGTTCCCGGACGGCGACCACTATCTGCCGGGCTACGGGTGGATCTTCCCCATGGGCGACGGCCGGGTCAACGTCGGTCTCGGCGCGCTGCCGCACCGCCGGCACGGCGCCGCCGATCTGCGCGCGGCGCTGGACCGGTGGCTGGCCCGCACCCCGCACGCATGGGGGCTGCGCGAGGAGAACGCCGAGGGCCCCGTGCGGAGCGCGGCCCTTCCGCTGGGGTTCAACCGCCATCCCCTCTACACCCGCGGTCTTCTCCTCGTCGGCGACTCCGGAGGCATGATCAGCCCCTGGAACGGCGAGGGCATCGGGCAGGCGCTGGAGGCGGGGGAAGTCGCGGCCGAGACCGCCGCGCTCGCGCTGGCCCTTCCCCCGGGACCCGGGCGGGAACGGGTCCTGCGCGGCTACCCGGTCGAGATGAACCGCCGTTGGGGGCGCTACTACCGGCTGGGCAACGCGGCCGCCGACCTCGTCTTCAGCCGTTCGGGGTTCCAGCCGGTCCTGAACCGGTACGTGATGGGGTCGCCGTTCCTGCTGAACGCCCTGGCCCGGCTGCTGACCAACCTCACGGACCGGCCGTCGCGCGATCTGACCGACCATCTGCTGAACGGCGTCGTACGCGTCGTACCGGAACCGAGGACGCGAAGCGGGCGCTGAGCCCGGCCGCGGCGGGCTCGCGTCGGGTGCCCGCCGGGGACGGCGGGGCGGTCCTCAGGACCGGCGGCGGGGCCTTCCGCGCTTGCCGCCCTTGGCACCTTTGGAGCCGCCGGTCCCGCCCTGGCGTCCCCTTCCGGCCGCCTTGCCCCCGGTTCCGCCGGCGGCGGGCCCGCGACGCGCGCCGCCCGTGTCGGGGCGCTTGCCCTTCGGCTCCGGCGGGGGCTTGGGACGGCCCCGGGTGCTGTTGACGGTCCGCCCGCGGACGATACCGATGAAGTCCTCCACCAGGTCTGTCGTCTCGTCCTCCGGCCACGACAGCGCGACGCGTGAGTGGGGGGCGTCGGTCACCGTCCGGTAGGTGAGGTCCTTCCGGTGGTGCAGGCGGGCGAGTGACTGCGGGACGACGAGGAGCCCCACTCCCGCCGCCACCAGTTCGACTGCGTCCCGCGTCGTGGCGGGCCGTTCGATCGCGGGCCGCCCCGGCAGGTCCTCCCATTCGAGGGTGTCGTCGAGCGGGTGCAGCACGACGTCGTCGGCGAGGTCCTGCACGAGGACCTCGTCGACCGCCGCGACGACATGGTCCTTCGGCACCACCACGACCGTCGTCTCGGTGTAGAGGGGGATCGCGCTGAGGCCCGTCCGGTCGGTCGGCAGCCGCAGCAGGCCCGCGTCGGCGCCGCCGTCCCTCAGCAGGCCGGACGCCTCGGCGGCCGGCACCCCGATGAGGGTCAGCGGGACGTCGGGCAGCCGCTCGTTCCAGATCCGCACCCATTTGGCGGGCGTCACCCCCGGGACGTACGCGAGCCGGAACGAGGGGGTTTCTTCCGAGCTGGTCACCCCGCAAGGGTACCGGCCCTGGTCAGCGGTGGTGCAGGTGCTCGATACCCTGGACACCATGACGTCGCACAAGACCGCCCAGACGATGAAGCCCGCGACCGCGGCGAAGAAGCTGGGTGTGTACCTCGAGGCCACCCCCGCCGCGTTCCGGGAGGGAGCCGTCTCGCGCACCGAGCTGAACGCATTGCAGTCCGATCCGCCCGAGTGGCTGCGCGAACTGCGGCGCACGGGCCCGCACCCGCGCCCCGTGGTCGCGGCGAAGCTGGGCGTCTCCATCTCGGGTCTCGCCCGCGGCGGGATCACGGAGGCCCTCACCACGGAGCAGATCGAGGAGCTGAAGCAGGAGAACCCGGACTGGCTCCAGCGGGAACGCGCCACCCAGGCGGAGGTCCGCAAGGAAGCGGCACGCGTCAAGGAGAAGAAGGCGCAGAAGGAGCAGCACGCGGCGCGCGCCGAACGGAGCGCCTGACCACGCGGCTGACCCGCGCCGCGCCGCGGCGTCCCCATGTCCCCCTCATGTCCCCCTCCCGCGGAGCCCAATGCTCCACGGGAGGGGTTTTGGCATACCATCCCCGCATGACCCATGCGACTTTGACGAACGTCCGCCCCTGGGGTGCGGAGCCTGTGGACATCGTGATGTCCGGGGCCGGGATCGACGCCGTCGTGCCCGTCGGCAGCGCCATCGGGGGTGGCGAACGCCTGGACGGTGGCGGCCTCCTCGCCCTCCCCGGCTTCATCAACGCACACGCCCACGTGGACAAGAGCTGGTGGGGGCAGCCGTGGGTCGCGTACGGCGGCGAGCCCACCACGCAGGGACGCATCGCCCATGAACGCGCCGTGCGCGATCGTCTTGGTATCCCGAATTCCGACTCGACCGCGGCGGTGCTCCGCGAGTTCCTGCGGCACGGCACGACGGCGGTGCGCAGCCATGTGGACGTCGACCTCGGCGTCGGGCTGCGTGGGATCGAGACCGTGCGCGAGGCGGTGGACGCGCTGGGCGGCGCGATCGAGGTGGAGATCGTCGCGTTCCCGCAGGACGGCGTGATCCGCCGCCCCGGCGTGCTGGAGCTGCTCGACCGGGCGGCGTCGGCGGGGGCGACGAGCATCGGCGGCCTCGACCCCGCGTCCATCGACCGCGACCCCGTGGCGCAGCTCGACGGGCTGTTCGACATCGCGGAGCGGCGCGGGGTGGGGCTCGACATCCATCTGCACGACGGCGGGGAGCTCGGCGCCTTCCAGTTCGAGCTCATCATCGACCGTGTCCGGCGCTCCGGCCTGCACGGCAGAGTGACGATCTCCCACGGCTTCGCCCTCGGGGAGCTCCCGGCGAGCCGACAGCAGGAGCTTCTCGACGGCTGCGCGGAGACCGGCATCGCCTGGTCGACCGTGGCCCTGCCCCGTACCGCGCCGCTCCCCTGGGCCGGGATGCGGGACCGTTCCATCCCGCTCGGCCTGGGCACCGACGGAATCCGGGACCTCTGGTCGCCCTTCGGCGACGGCGACGTGCTGGGCATCGCGCTCGGTTTCGCACGCCTCAACGGTCTGCGCACCGACGAGGACCTCGCCCACGCGGTGGAGCTGTCCTCCTCGCGCGCGGCGGGCTTCGTCCACCGCCGGGTCCACGACCTCGTCGCGGGAGCGCGCGCGGACATCGTTCTGCTGGACGCCGAGAACGTCCAGGACGCCCTCGTCCGCACACCGCGCCGCCGGCTCGTGATCTCCGGCGGTCGTGTGGTCGTCAGGGACGGCGAGTTGCTGGTCTGACTCCCCGTGTGACCACGTGCACACGGCCGGGTACGAATCCGGCCGGGAGGGGCCGGGATCCGTCTCGTCGAGGCGGCGTCCTTGCCCCTCCCTCGGGGGTTCTCGGCCGGTGGCCGAACGGGGTCAGGGTTTGCGCGCCACCCCGGCGTACATGTTCGTCGTGGTCGCGGGCGGTTCCTCGCCCGGCTCGGGCCGCCAGGAGGTCATCGGCACGACGCCCGGGTCCACCAGCTCCAGGCCGGTGAACAGTCGTTCGACCTCCGCCCGGTCGCGCAGACGCATGGGGATGCCGCGCTCGGTGTACTCGCGGGCGAGGGCCTCCGATCCCGGCGCGAGGTCGGCGGTGGCGAGCGTCACCGCCAGATGGCTTCTGGATGCGAGCGGTTCCATCAGTGTCTCGACCAGGCCCTGCGCGTCCGCGACGAACTGCAGCATCGCGATGACCATCACCGCGACGGGCTTCGTCGGATCGAGGGTGCGGTGGAGGACGGGGTCGGCCAGAAGCGTGCCGGGGGCGTTCATGTCGCGCTGGATGTAAGCGGTCCGGCCCTCGGGGGTGCTGCGCATCAGGGCATCGGCGTGCGCGAGCACGACCGGGTCGTTGTCGACGTAGACGACCCTGGCCCCGGGGGCCACGCCCTGCGCGATCTGGTGCAGATTGGGCTCGGTGGGGATGCCGGTTCCGATGTCGAGGAACTGGCGCATCCCGGCCTGTGCCGCCAGCCAGTGCGCCATGCGCCGCATCGCCGCCCGGTTCGCCAGCATGCTCGTCCGCAGACCGGGCCAGGCCCGCAACGCGGCCTCGGCCGCCCGGCGGTCCACCTCGTAGTGGTCCTTGCCGCCCAGGACGCAGTCGTACACCCGTGCCGAATGGGCCCGGACGCCGGTCCGTTCGGCCTCCTGCCGGTTCATGCTCCTCCGTCCGGTCCGTCGTCGCTCTCCGCGCCCGGCCGATGCGGCCCGCTTCCGCGCGGATGCGGGCTCGCGTGCGGCACCCGGTGCGGAACTCGGGGCTCAGGAGTAGAAGTTGCGCTGCCACCGGTGCCGGGCGAGTACGGCGAGCCGCTCCGCGGTGAGCGGACGCCCGTCGCTCACGGCCGTGTTGCGCTCGACGTTGCGCACGCTGCGCATGCCGGGGATGACGGTGGAGACGGCCGGCGCGCTCAGTACGAACCGCAGGGCGTACTCCGCGATCTCGTCAGGTCCGATGCCGAGGTCGGAAACGATCGCGTCCACGTGCCGTTCGACCTGCGCCGGGCGGTCGTCCCGGAAGTACCGTGCGCGCCAGTCGCCTTCGGGGAACGTCGTACCCGCGGTGATGTGACCGGTCAGACCGCCTTCGTCCAGCGGCACCCGGACGATCACGCCGACGCCGTGCTCCGTACAGGCCGGCAGCAGCTCGTCGGCCGGCGCCTGATCGAAGATGTTGTAGATGACCTGCACGCTGTCCACGGCGCCGCTGCACACGAGCGCGAGCGCGCTGTCGGGCCGGTGGTCGTTGACGGAGACGCCGAACAGGCGGATCTTGCCCTCCTGTTTGAGTGCGGTGACCGTCTCCAGCCAGTCGCCGCGGCCGACCCAGTCGTCGCTCCAGACGTGGAACTGCAGGACGTCGAAGTGGTCCAGGCCGGAGACGCGCAGACTGGTCTCCAGGCTCTCGCGGATGTGCTCACCCGGGAACACCTCCGCCGGGTCGATGCCCTCGGGCGCCGGCCACACCCCGTTCCTGGGCGGCACCTTGGTGGCGACGAGCACCTCGTCGCCGGACCGTTCGCGGACGACCCTGCCCACGATCCGTTCGCTCTCGCCGTAACCACGGGCGGTGTCCACGAAGTTGACCCCGAGGTCGACCGCACGGTGCAGGGCTCGCACGGACTCGCTCTCCGTGGCCCCTACCCAGCTGGACTCCCCGATGCCCCAGGCACCGTATCCGATCTCGGAAACCGACAACCCACTGCGTCCCAGCGCGCGCAAGCGCACAGTCGTCCTCCTCGTCCTCGTCATCGCCCTCGTCCCGGCCGTGGGGTGGCTCGCGCCGGGAACCGCCCCCGACGATAGGCGACTTGAGACGGACGCGCCGGGTGGTTTTAGTGAGAACCGCCGTCCTGGCGCGCACCATGGCGGACGCCCCGGGCCGCGCTCCCACGGGGAACCGTAGTCCTGACCCGCACCGCCCGCGGCGTACCGTCCGGGGGCTTCGAGGGCGCCCCGGCCGGCCCGCCGCACGGCGTTGCGGTCACCGGCCGCGGTGTCCGGGCCGGAGGGAACCGTCCGCGACGCACGGTCCGCCCGGCCCCCGCGCGCCGCGCTCACCGCCCGACGAGCTCCCGCGCGGTCCGTGCGATGTGGGTGCGGGAGATGCCCGCGGCGTCGAGCAGTTCGGCGCTGGTTCCGGAACCCGGCAGATTGCGCACGGCGAGATGGGCGAATGCCGGATTGAGTCGATGCGCGGCGAGCGCCGACAGCACCGCTTCCCCGATGCCGCCTTCGGGGTGGTGGTCCTCCGCGACGACCAGAGCGCCGGTCTCCTGGGCGGCGCGGGCCAGCGTGTCGTGGTCCAGCGGCTTGACGGAGTACAGGTCGACGACGCGCGCGGGAACGCCGTCGGCGGCCAGCAGGTCCGCCGCGGCGAGGCATTCGTGGAGGGTGACGCCCGCGCCCAGGAGGGTGACCCGGTCGTCGCGACCGGAACGCACGGTCTTGGAACCGCCGACGGGGAAGGTGTCGTCGGAGGCGTAGAGGACGGGGTAGGCGCCCCGGGTGGTGCGCAGGTAGGTGATGCCGTCCAGGTACGCCGTGGCGGCGGTCAGGGCGGCGGTGGACGTGGCGTCGCAGGGGTAGAGCACGGTGGAGCCGTGGACGGCACGCATCATGGCGAGGTCCTCCAGGCCCATCTGGGAGGGTCCGTCGGCACCGATCTCGACGCCGCAGTGGGTTCCGCACAGGCTCATGGAGATCCCGGAGACGGCCGCCATGCGGATGAAGTCGTGCGCCCGGGTGAAAAAAGCGGCGAAGGTGGTGGCGTAGGGGCGGTAGCCGCGTGCGGCCATGCCGACCGCGGAGGCGATCATCTGCTGTTCGGCGATGTAGGTCTGGAAGTACCGCTCGGGATGGGCCTTGCCGAAGTCCTCCGCGTGCGTGGAGTTCCCCACCTCCGCGTCCAGGGCCACGATGTCGGGCCGGGCGCCGATCGCGGCGAGCGCCTTGCCGAAGGCGACGCGGGTGGCGACGGATTCGCCCGTCCGGAACTTCGGCAGGGCGACCGGCACCGGGGCGGGCGGGGCGACCACGGGGGCCTCGGGTGGCCGTTGGCCGCGCACGGTGAGGTGGCGTACGCCCCCGAGTTCGGCGACGGCGCGTGCGGCGAGGTCGTCGGGCAGCGCCTTGCCGTGCCAGCCCTCGGCGTCCGCGACCTCGAAGACACCCTGGCCCTTGACGGTCCGGGCGACGACGACGGTGGGGGCCTGCCCGTCGCGGGCGGTGGCCAGGGCCTCGTCGACGGCCGCGAGGTCGTGGCCGTCGACGACGAGGGCGCGGCAGCCGAACGCCTCGGCGCGGCGGGCGTAGGCACCGGTGTCCCAGCCCAGCTCCGTGGGGCCGCGCTGGCCGAGACGATTGACGTCGACGATCGCGGCAAAGTTGGCCAGGCGGTGGCGGCCCGCCTTGTCCAGGGCCTCCCACACCGAGCCCTCGGTCATCTCGCTGTCACCGCACAGCACCCACACGTGGTACGGCTCGTGCTCCAGGTCCCGACCGGCGAGCGCGATGCCGACGCCGTAGGCGATGCCCTGGCCCAGCGAGCCGGTGGCCGCGTCCACCCAGGGCAGCGCCGGGGTGGGGTGGCCCTGGAGGCGGGCTCCGGCGCGGCGGTACGTGGTCATCAGCTCCTCCTCGTCGATCGCGCCGGCGGCGAGGAACATCGCGTACAGCAGGGGCGAGGCATGCCCCTTGGAGAAGATCAGGTGGTCGTTGGCGGGGTTGCGCGGGTCCTGCCAGTCGTAGCGCAGATGGCGCGTCATGAGGACCGCCATCAGATCGGCGGCGGACAGGCTGGAGGTCGGGTGCCCGGAACCGGCGGAGGTGCTGGCGCGGACGGAGTCCACGCGCAGTTGCTGGGCCAGCTCGAAGACCTCGTCCAAGCCGCTGCCGGGTCCCAGGGCGGTGCGGGTGTTCTCGGCCGCCATCACGGCCTCCTCTCGTCCGTCCCCCGCTTCCTGTCCGCTGTCCTCCGCTTCCCGCCCCGCGCGCCGGACCGTCCCGTTCCGCGCTTCCGGGCAGCGTCGGCGCGCGGATGCGGGGCGCCCGGGAGCGGTACGGCGCGGAGCCGGGCACGGCGCCGCGCCCCCTGCCGACCGTATGTCCCGGGCGCGCGGGCCGCGATTCAGGCGCGGGCCGATCCGACGGTGCGGTCCAGCAGGGCCAGCAGGGCCGTCCAGTGACGTTCTTCCGCATCGTGGTCGTACGCGGCGGTGTCCGCCTGGGTGAATCCATGCCGTGCTCCGGCGTAGACCTCACTGCGGTGGCTCACGCCCGCCGCGGTGAGGACCTTGTCCAGAAGCGCGATCTGCTCGGGCGGCAGCGCGGGGTCCTGGTCGGCGTGGCCGAAGTACAGCTCCGCACTGATCCGGTCGGCGAGCCGATGGGGGCTGTCGGCGGCGTCGGTGGCCAGCCTTCCGCCGTGGAAACAGGCCGCCGCCGCGATCCGGTCCGGGTGCGTCCCCGCGGTGCGCAGGGCGAGTCCGGCGCCCATGCAGTAGCCCGTGACGGCGACCGGCCCGTCGGCGGCCACGGGGCAGTGCGACAGCCAGGTCAGGTAGGCGTCGGCGTCGCGCATCGCCAGGTCGGGGGTGAGCGACTGCATGATCGGCCCGAGGCGCTCGAAGAGCTCCGGACGGGCGGCGGGGTCGATGAAGTCGGGCAGTTCGACCACGGGGGCCCGGCCGTGGCGGTAGAACACGTTGGGGACCAGGACGGTGTAGCCGGCTCCGGCGAGCCGGTCGGCCATCGCCCTCAGCCGGGGACGGAGCCCGAAGGCATCCATGTAGAGCAGGACCACGGGATGCGGTCCCGCGTCGTCGGGATGGGCCAGGTAGGCGTCGGCGACGCCGTCCGGTGTGGGGATGTCCACGGATGTCCCGAGCACAGCGGTCATGGGCAGTCGTTCCTCTCGCGTCTCGCGTGCGGCGGTTCTTCTGACGTCCCGCTCACGGCGGTTCCTCCCGCTCGCGACGGTTCTCCCCCGCTTTCCGCGGCCGTCCGGCGCGCGGGGATCGCCGGGGGCGGAGGCGGCCGGCCGGTCGGCGGGGCGCGCGGGCGGCTCCGGCCATGTCATGAACACTGTTCCGGTCCCCCGACTCGGTATCGTCGTGCGGCAGCCTCGGTCGATGAACAGTACTCGGGCGGACAGCAGGTGCGGTTTCCGGCAGGGGACCAGGACGGTGAAGGATTCACAACCCCGATGACAGACAACTCCGAGATGATCGAATTCGTTCGGGCACGTCTCGCCGAGGAGGAGCAGATCGCGCAGGCGGCGGGCGGGGACAGCTGGCGCTGCCCGACCGATGTGTCCGGCGAGGTCCACGACCGGACCGGCGCCATCACCTTCAGCCTGCGGGGTCACGGTTTCGATCGGCACATCGCCCTCCAGGACCCCGCGCGCACGCAGCGCCGCATCGAGACGAGCCGAGTGCTCCTCAACGAGTACGCGGAGGTCGCCGACCAGGACACCGACCGTCCCGAGCACGACTTCTCGTCCGGTCGCGCGGTCGGTCTCGGTTTCGCCGTACGGCAGCTGGCCGCGGAGCACGCCGGCCATCCCGACTACCGGGCGAAATGGCTGCCCCGGTTCATCCATTAGCGTCCGCGGTCCCGGATCCCGGCCCCGCACCGCGCGCCCCGGGCGGCACCGGGGGGTATACATCCCCTGTCGTCACCGGCACGGGATGCGCACCGGAGGGAGTGGTGGCCATGGAGCGAACCACCTGCTGCGTGGTGGGCGGCGGCCCTGCCGGAATGGTCCTCGCGCTGCTGCTGGCCCGTGCGGGGGTGGCCGTCACGGTCCTGGAGAAGCACGGCGACTTCCTGCGCGACTTCCGCGGTGACACCGTGCATCCGTCCACCCTGGGGCTGCTGGAGGACCTAGGGCTGGCCGCGAGGTTCGGCCGGCTGCCGCAGCGGCGGGTGACGCAGGTGCAGGTGCCCCTCGGCCCGGACCGCTCGCTCGTCACCGTCGGGGACATCGGCGTGCTGCGGGGCCCGTACAACTACATCGCGATGGTGCCCCAGTGGGACCTGCTGAACCTGCTCGTGGACGAGGCCCGGCGGGAGTCGTCGTTCTCCCTCCGGATGAACACCGAGGCCACCGGGTTCCTGACGGAACGCGTGGGCGTCACCGCCGGCCGGGCGAGGCCGGACGTCCGGGGGAGGGTCACCGGAGTGCGGTACCGCACGTCCGACGGCCGCACCGGAGAGTTGCATGCCGCCCTCACCGTGGCGTGCGACGGCCGGTTCTCGCTGGCCCGGTCGCTGCCCGAACTGGGGCTGCGGAACTTCGCCTGCCCGATGGACGCCTGGTGGTTCAGGCTGCCGCGGCGGGAAGGCGACCCGCACGGGCTCGTGGGAGGCGTCGGCGACCGGTTCGTCAGCGCCATGATCGACCGCGGGGACTACTGGCAGTGCGCCACGCTCATCCCCAAGGGGACCGACGCCCGGCGCCGCGCCGCCGGTCTCGACCGGTTCATGGACGCGTTCGCGGCCGCCGTCCCCTGGCTCGCGGACCGCGTGCACGCACTCGGTTCGTGGGACGAGGTGAAGCTGCTCGACGTACGGCTGGACCGCCTGCGGCGCTGGCATCGCCCGGGGCTGCTGTGCATCGGCGACGCCGCGCACGCGATGTCGCCGGTCTTCGGCATCGGCATCAACCTCGCCGTCGAGGACGCGGTGGCTGCCGCACGGTATCTCGTCGGCCCGCTGCGCGAGGGGACGGTCGGCCTGCGCACCGTACGCCGTGTCCAGCACCGCCGCCTGCCGACGACCGCCACGACGCAGGCCCTGCAGCGCTTCGCCCACCGCAATCTCATCGAACCGGTCCTGTCCGGCCGTCCGGCGTTCGGCGATCAGAGGCGCGCCCGGCGGCTGAGCGAGTTGGCCACCGCCTCGCGGTGGCTGAACCGCCTGCCGGCGTACTTCTTCGCCTACGGTGCCCTGCGCGAGCGCCCGCCCGCCGCCTCGGTGCGCCCGGCCGCGCGCCCGGGGCGCCGCACGGCGGGGTGAGGGCCGGGCGGCGGTCGGGTCAGGCGCGTACCTTGCGGGCCGACATCCAGGCGTAGACGAGGACTCCCGCGAAGAGGAACAGCACGCCCTGGTAGACGGCGGCGTAGCCGGAGCCCGCCAGGAGCCACATGGAGAAGCCGAAGGCCGCCAGGGCGAGCACGGCGTCACAGGCCAGGCGGGCCGGGCGGACCCGGTCGCGCCGTCCCGAGGCGAGGAAGTACAGCTGGGCGGCCGTCGCCAGGAGGTACGGAACGGTCGCGGTGAAGGTCGTGACCAGCACCAGGATCTCGAACACCCGGGTCGTCCCGGCCATGTAGTCGTAGACGGTCAGCAGCGAGGCGAGCAGGACCGTGACGACCACGCCGAAGGTGGGCACACCCCGCCGCTTCACCGCGAACCGCGCGGGGAACAGCCCGTCGCGGGCGGTGGCGTACGCCGTCTGGGCACTGAGCAGCGTCCAGCCGTTGAGCGCGCCCACGATCGACACCAGGGCCGCGCAGGCGACCGCCGCGCCGCCCCAGGTGCCGCCGAACATGGCGTTGACGGCATCGGTGAAGGGGGCGTGCGAGGTGAGCAGTCTGTCGTGCGCGACGGTGCCGAAGACGGCGAGGGTGCCCAGCAGGTACACCAGCGCCGCGCCGAGCGTGCCGAGAACGGTCGCCCTTGCGACATTGCGCCGCGGGTCGCGCACCTCCCCCGCGCTGACCGCCGCCGATTCGACGCCGAGGTAGCTGAAGAGCAGGATCGCGGCGGAAGCGGAGACCGCGCCGAGGGCGCCGCCGCCCGTGGCCCGGAAGGGGCCGAGGTTGTCCGCGTCGAAGAAGAACAGCCCGCCGATCGCGACGAGCAGCAGCGGGACGAACTTCAGCACGGTCGAGACGAGCTGCACCGCGCCCACGTAGCGCGTTCCGGCGAGGTTGGCCAGCGCCGGAAGCCACTGCACCACGAGCGCGGTGGTCATCATCAGCCACGGCGAACCGTGCAGGGGCAGCAGCACGTCGAAGTAGCCCACGGCGGCGACGGCCAGCGCCGCGTTGCTCACCCAGGTCGTGATCCAGTACGACCAGGCGGCCAGGAAGCCCGCGAAGTCGCCGAACGCCTCGCGCACATAGACGTACGGCCCCCCGGTGCGCGGGTCGCGGTGCGCGAGCCGCCCGAAGACGAGCGCGAGTGCGATGGCACCGGCCGTGAGCACTGCGAAGGCGACGAGGCTGATGGTGCCGTACGGGGCGACGGACGCCGGGAGCAGGAAGATCCCGCCGCCGATGATGTTGCCCATGACGAGGGCGGTGGCCACCGGGAGCCCGAAGCGCCGGGCGTGCCTGCTGCCGCCCTCGCGCGTCGGGGCCTTCAGGCGGTGCGCCGGGTCCGGGGACTGCGACGGGGCTCCCGAGGACTCCGGATGCCGCGGGTCCCCCGGGGACGACGGGCCCCCCGTCCGGGCGAGGGCACGGCCTCCGGCCGGGGCCGGAGCCGATGGCGGAACGGTTCCGGGGTCGTCCATGGGTGGTGAGCCTTTCATCCTTCTGGGGGCCGTCCCCGGTTGCGCGGGGGCGGCGTCGCGGCCCCGGCCCGCGCTGCGGTGGCGGCCCGGTGTGCGGACACACACCCACCACGACCATCTCCGGGGGATTCCCTCTATGTTCAGTTATCGGACACCTCAGACGAAATCGCCGTGATTATTCACTGAATCACCCGGTTCGACCGGAAAACGAACGGATCCAGGTGGACGAATCGGCGCATCCTTCGCCGCGCCCCGCGGACCCGCCGCTCGGGGGTTGTCCCTGTTCGGGTCCGCCGACCTCCGTCGGGGCAACCCCCCACGCTCCTTGCCTACGCCCGCTCCCAGCCGCGTCGGCGGTGTGCGAGGTCCCGCACCCGATGCGCCCCCGCGACCAGGGGCACGAACCACGGAGTGCTCCGGAAGTACCAGCGTGCGGGGAACGGTCCGTCACCGAACGCGGACGCGGTCTTCTCGTCCAGGGCCCGGTGGGCCATCAGCCGCCCGAGGACGACCGACATCGGCAGCCCTCGGCCGCAGTACCCCACCGCGTAGTGCACGCCGTCGCGCGTACCCACGTGCGGAACCTGGTCGAACGTGAAGCCCAGCCGGCCGCCCCAGGCGTGGGTGACCCCGATGTCCCGCAGGGCGGGGAACCGGCTCAGCATGGCGCGGCGCAGCCGGGCCTCGATCCGGGCGGGTGGGACGTCGACGGCCAGGTCGAGCCGTCCGCCGAAGACCAGCCGCCCCTCGCCCGTCACCCGGAAGTAGTTCTTGCGCACATCCGCGGTGGTGACGGTCCGCCGGCTGAACGCGTCGCGCAGCCCGGGCGGCAGCGGTGCGGTGGCGATCATGTAGCTGCCCACGGGGTACACCCGCCGCCCCAGCCACGGCAGGAGATCGCCGGTGTGCCCGTCCGTCGCCACGAGCACCTTGTCGGCCGCGGTCCTGCCTCGCCGGTGCAGCACGGTGAACCGGTCGCCGGCCCGGGTGATGCGCGTGACCGGGGTGTGCTCGACGAAGCGACCGCCCCGGTCCTGGAAACGGGTCACCAACTCGCCGAGCAGACGGTACGGATCGAGCGACGCCGAGGCCCGGTCCACCAGCCCGAGGCGGAATCCCGCACCCGGGAACTCGGCGGCCAGCTCGTCACCGGTGGCCAGGCTCAGCTCCTCGTGCGGCAGCAGGCGCCTCCACTGCTCGAACTGCGCGCGTATCTCGTCCTCCTGGCCGCGGCGCACGGCCACCCTGACGTGGCCTGCGCGGTGGAGGTCGGCGCGGACGCCCCACTCGGACAGGTATTGGAGGCATACGTGCACCGCGTTCGAGGACTCGCGCCAGATCCGGACCGCCTGCTCGGGGCCGTACCTCTTCGTGAGGGCTCCCGGGCTCGCGGTGCAGCCCAGCGCCAGCGAGCCGAAGGCCCGTCCGGAGGCTCCCGCACCGGCCTGCCCGGCTTCCAGTACCGTGACGGACGCTCCACGGCTCTGGAGTTCCAGGGCCGCGATCAGGCCGGTGAGTCCGCCTCCCACGACGAGTGTGTCGGAGCACTGGGGCGGGTCGTCGGCTCGGGGCGTCCACGGCCGCAGCGCCCACAGTGCGGTGCCCGTCACGACGCCGGTCCGTTTCCGTGTCCGGTGCGCGCCTCCGGCCCGTCCTCCGTGCGGACGCCCAGGTCGCCGAGGATCCCCGTGCGGTGCTGGTCGAGTGCCGGTGCGGCGGTGACCCGCGTCAGGTCGGGGACGTCGGAGAACTTGAGCGGGGTTCCCACCACCTTCGTGAGGGCGCCGCCGCCGACGGCGTCCACCAGCATCGACCGGCCCGCGACATGCGGGTCGGCGAGCATCCGGTCGACCGTGTTGATGGGGCCGCACGGCACACCCCCGGCGCCCAGCACCTCGCACCAGTGCTCGGTGCTCCCGCCTGCGAGCACCGTCTCGATCTCCTTGGTCAGTCCCGCCTCGTTGTCCTTGCGGGACTCGCCGTCGGCGAACCTGGGATCCTGGCTCAGCCCGGGGCGGCCCAGCGCCGTGCAGAGGCCGGCGAACAGCTTGTCGTTGCCCGCGGCGATGACCATATGTCCGTCCGCGGTGCGGAACTGACCGAACGGGGGCGGCAGGCCCGGGCGGTAGGTGCCCACGGGCCCGGGGACCTCCCCGGTCACCAGATGACGGCCGATCGAGTACTCGAGCAGCGCCAACTGGCAGTCCAGCATGGCGATGTCGACCTGGCTTCCCTTTCCGGTGCGGGCCCGGCGCAGCAGCGCCATCGTGATGCCGACGGTGAGGAACAGCCCGGCGGCGAGGTCGCCGATGCTCACCCCGACCCTGGTCGGCTCTCCACCGGGCCGGCCGGTCACCGACATCATCCCCGACATGCCCTGCACGACCATGTCGTAGGCGGGGCGGTCCCGGTGCGGGCTGCCGCTCTGGCCGAACCCGGAGACGCTGCCGTAGATGAGGGAGGGGAACCGCTCGTGCAGTTCGGGCCATCCGTAGCCCAGCCGTTCCATGGTCCCGGGCCGGAAGTTCTCGGTCAGCACATCGGCCTCGCCCACGATCTGCTCGAAGATCCGGCGGTCCGCCGCGGACCGCAGGTCGAGCGCGATGCTCTCCTTGTTGCGGTTCACCGACTCGAAGTAGGCGGAGTGGCCACCCGCGTGCGGGCCGTATCCCCGGGCGTCGTCGCCCCCCTGGGGGCGTTCGACCTTGATCACCCTGGCACCGTGGTCGGCGAGGATCATCGTGCAGTACGGGCCCGCCAGTACCCGGGTCAGATCGACGACGGTGATCCCGGACAGCGGCCGGTCGTCGGCGTCACCCGGCGGACTGTACTTCGGGGACATTCCCATTCCCTCCTTCTGTGGACATGTGTGCCATCCGGGACCGCCGGAGGAGCAGCCAGGCTCCGACCAGCAGGAACGCCGAACCGGCGACGATCTGCGAGCCCGCGACGGCCCGGTACAGCCCCTCGGTCCCGCCGTCCGCGAGGAACACCAGCCAGGGCAGTTGCAGCGCGTACAGGTAGGCGATGTTGGCGAGGAGCGCGGTACGCGGTCGCTCCATGACCTGGAGCAGGGCGATGGAGGTCATGGTCACGCCCTGGAAGAAGAAGGCCAGGGCGGAGAGCCGCAGCCAGTCGGTGGCCATGGCGGCCGTCCCGCCGGTGAGACCGAACAGTCGGGCGACGGTCGGCGCCGCCACCGCAAGGATCGTGCCGAGCACCGCCCAGGAGCACAGCATCAGCGTCAGCGCGGCGGTGATCCCGCGTCGCACCCGGTCCTTGTTGCCCGCGCCGAAGTTGTGCCCGACGAACGGCACCACCGCGAGGACGATGGCGTTGACGACGGTCAGCGGGAACAGGTCGAGCCGGGACACCACGCCGAAGGCGGCCGTGGCCTCGCGGCCTGCCTGCGCCATCACCCCCGTCACGCCGAAGGCGGCCCCCAGGGTGACGAGGTTGGTCATCGCAACCGGCAGGCCACGCCGGGCGAACTCGGTCAGGTCGCTGCGGAACGTGGCCTTGTCCGGACGTCCGCCGAGCAGGCCGTGCCGCTTGAGGCGCACGGCCACCAGGACGGAGGTGAGCGCGTAGCCCACCTGCAGGCCGAGAGCGATGCCGACCAGGGGGGCGTCGGGGAAGGGCGGGACGAGGAAGACCAGTAGGGGGGTGACCGCCACGCCGATCAGCAGCCCGGCGGTCGCCGCCCTCGCCGCGCCGGCCGCGTCGCCCAGTGCGCGCAGCAGCGCGGTGAGGACCCCGTACAGGAAGAGCACGGGCATGCCCATGATCAGCCACATCGCCAGGGTCAGCGCGTGCTCCCGGATCTCCGGCGCCGCACCGTACAGGTCGATCGCCACCGGGGCTGCCGCGCCGAGCAGTGCCGCCAGCACGAGTCCGGTGCCGAGGGCGGTGACGACCGCGTGGCACACGAAGGCGGGCGTCGGCGGAGTGCCTTTGCCGCTGCGGGTGGTCAGCACGTTGCCGGCGGCGACGCTCACGCCGTGACTCAGCCCGATGAGCAGCATGATGACGGGGATCACCAGGGCGAAGGAGGCGAGTGCGTCGGTGGAGACCCGTGCGGCGTAGTAGCCGTCGAGCAGGTTGCGCGCCACCAGGATCACCGAGGTGAGCAGGTTTGCGAGGCCGGCGCCGGCGATGCTGCGCATGACGGGCGCTTCGGTGAGCGGTGCCCGCGGTCGCAGGCTCATGGTGTCTCTCCCGTTCCGGCGGCGAGTGCGTGAAGTGCCGCTTCGGCGACGGCGGGCGCGTAGCGGAAGCCGCTGCCCGATCCGCCGTGCGCGACCAGCGGGTGGCCCGGAGCGGCGGTGACCATCGGGCCGCCGTCGGGGGTGTAGGAGTCGCAGTGCACGCTGGCACCGCGCAGGGCGGGCAGGGCTCGGGGGGCGTAGCGCCCGAGGACGTCGTGCGCGATGCGCAGGTCCTCGGCGGAGGCCGCCGGCTCGTCCTCGGGCCGGCGGTCCCACTCCGGTGAGGTGATGCTCAGCCACCACTGCGCCCGCTCGGGACGGGGCAGCAGAAACGCGTCGTGGTCGGCGAGATAGACCAGCGGGTCGGCAGGCGAGGCGGGCAGCGCGAGTGTGTAGGACACGATCTTCTTGGTCCGCGGCGGCGGCGCACCCGGTGGCAGGTCCGCGGCGTCGAGCCAGGCGCCCTTGGCCAGCACCAGTTCCCCCGTACGCAGACTCCGTCCGTCCGCAAGGTCCACGGTGAACCCGCTCGACCGGTGCGCCCAACCGCGCACCGGAGCGCACTCGTACACGTCGACGGCGGGATCCGTGCTCCATGACCTGCACAGCTCCAGAACCTGCCCGTGGAGAGCCCGCGGACCGCCGAGGACCGAGGTGTGCGGAGGTCTGGCGACCCATTCCGGGAGCGCGGTTTCCGGGCATGGGGTCAATGGCTCCGTGCTGCGCTCGCGCAGCTCCGCCTCGCGGCCCGCGGCGCACAGGAAGAGCGTCGGCAGGGTGCGGATGGGGGCCTGAGGGTGGACGCGGCGGTACTCGTCGTACCACCGGCGGCTCCGGGCCGACATCGCGCGCAGCCGGTCGCCCCGGGCCAGCGGGGAGGCTATGGCGCCGGCATGCGTGCTGCATCCCGAGCCGACGGTCCGCCGGTCCAGCAGTGCGACGCGGCGGCCGGTTGCGGCAAGCCGGTGGCTGAGTGCGCAGCCGAGGACGCCCGCGCCCACGAGCACGGTGTCGTAGCCGGGGAGGGTGGCGAGGCTCATTCCTGCTCCAGCCACCACACCGTGTGGATCACCAGCGGAGTCGAGCCGTCGTTGTGGATGAAATGCGTCTTCTGAGGTTCGAAGAAGAGGTACTCACCGGTGGTGACCGGGTAGTCGGCGCCGTCGTACGTCAGCAGCCCGGAGCCCTGGGCGATCATCCAGCACTCCGAGACCTGGTGGGTGTCGGGCTTGGAGACCGCCCCCGGCTCCAGGGTGAAACGGCCGCCCTCGAAGGGGACGCGATCGGCACCGAAGGCAGTGAAGTCAGCCTCGCGGAGCTCCACGCCTGGACGGCTGGACGACGGCGGGCCGAAGGGGAAACGGTTCAGCACGGTACTCCTCGGGGTGGGGGTGGGCAGGTCAGCGGAGGGCGCCCGCGGTGGGGATCGCGGCGCGCAGCCGCTGCGGGTTCGCGTACGGGGGGACCGGCGGCGAGTCGACGGGACGGGGGACGGTCGGCCGCGCATACGCGGCGTATGCCGGTTCCCCGTCCGCGCCGAGAGAACGCCAGGCCCAGGTGGCCAGGCGTGGGCTGATGGGGTAGAGCAGCAGCGCCAGCCCCTTCAGCCGGCCGTACCGGTCCGTGGGGCCGGCACCGGAGCGCGTGGCCATCCAGTCGAGGACGGTACGCACCTGCTCGGCCGGGTCGTACACGGGAAAGCGGTGCCCGTCGCACACGCGGGTGAACACCTCTTCGAATCGGCGGGTGATCTCCTCGGATGGTGCGATGGCGGGTTCCCCGCGCAGTTCCTCGGCCTCCGCGACCACGGCGCGACACACGGAGTCGACGAAGACCTCGTTGTAGGTGCGTACGAAGTCTTCGACGTGCAGGTCGACCTCGGTGTGGGTCGGGCTGGTCGCCGCCAGGGTGAACCGGATGCCGTCGCTCTCCAGACCGCACGATCCGGTCAGATCGGCGGCCTGGATCAGATGGCGCGCGCTCGTGGAGATCTTGCGGCCCTCCAGGCGGAGGAACCGGTTGACGACGAAACCGTCGAAGCCCTTCCAACCGGCCACTTCCTCACCCACGGCCTGGATGTTGACCATGTGCGAGACGGTGTTGTCGATACCGAAGAGATTGACACTGGTGACCGAGGACTCCGCGTCGAAGGGGTGGACACGGTCGCCGGTGACCTCACGGTAGAGGTCGCCGAGCAGACGGCAGTATCCGTACAGCAGCCCATGGCCGAAGTAGCGGCTCCGGGCACCCGGTTCCACCGGAATGCCCCATTCGGACGGCTCGGTCAGCCGGATGCGCGTACGCCCCGCGCCGAACTGCCGGGCCACCACCGCGCGCAGTTGCTCGGGGACCCCGATACGCGCCAGCGAGGCGAGACGGGCGTCCGGGTCGGCGATGTCGAAGAAGGAGTCGGCCGAGGGCTCGAACACGAGGTCCTCGCCGGGGAAACGGAGCCGGGGGGCCCGGACCTCCGACGGATCGAAGTGCGCCCCGCAGTCCTCGCAGAAGTACCCGGAGACCCCTGCCCCGCAGTCGGGGCATCCGCCGCACAGCCAGGCGCCCGAGGCGCCCGGTCCGTCCTTGCCGCGGAACGGGAAGGGCACGGTGTCCACCCGCAGGCGGCCAGCGGTCTTCGCGTGGGCGAGCACCTCGGCGAACGAAGCCACGTACCGCTCGCGCCAGTCGTCGGACAGCGGATCGATGAACGCGTCGAAGACGATGTCGTGCGCGGCGAAGTCGGATTGGATCTGTGCGAAGTAGCCGTGCGCCACCTGGTCCGGATCCCGGCCGTCCTGCACCGCACGCAGCGCGATGAACGAGTCGACGGGGTCGGTGCCGCAGACGACGGTGACCGCGGCGCCCCTGGACCGGTAGTGGCGGCGCAGCATGTCCTGGCGCAGATAGGGGCCCGCCAGATGGCCCAGGTGCACACCGCCGTTGGGGGCGGGTTTGGCCGAGATGAACAGGTACCGGTCGGATCCATCGAGGGCGAGCTTGACCATCACTTCCCCAGGGCTAGGCGAAACGGACGAGCGGGGTATCGGGGTTCGGGTTGTAGACCTCCCGCCCCAGCACGCTGTTGGCGATCATGGCGGCACGCCACGCGGCGATGCTGAGGTTGGGGTCGGCGAGACCCACGCACAGCCGACTGCCGTTCTGGACGAAGATGCTGTTGGTGTCCTGATGCCGCCACTGGACCTGGAAATCCGGGCCCACGGGCAGGTTCCCCTCCTTCTCGTACAGGGCCTCCTTGCCGAGGACGGCGTGCAGGTGCTCCCAGGTGGAGGGCTCGAAGCCGGTGGCGAGGACGACGGCGTCGGCGGTCTCGGTGCGCAGCCGGTCGTCCATCCAGGAACGCACCGTCAGCTCGTACCCGCCGCCGTCGGCGGGGCGCAGGGCCACGAGTTCCTGTCCCGCGCGGAAGTCGTAGTCGTGCTGGTGCGCGGAGAAGAAGGTGCGCTCGAAGGCCAGCCGGTAGATGTCGTCGACGAGGTGCTGGGTGATGCCGTCCGAGGACATCGCGAGCCGGTGCAGCAGTTCGCGGCGCCTGGCTTCGGGGGCCTCCCGGAATCCCTGGACGAAGCTGGGTGCGTAGAGGTCGTTGATGAAGGAGTTGTCCTCCAACTGGGAGAAGGCCGGCCGTCTGCCGTACCAGGCCAGCCGTCGGTGCGGCAGGCTCTCCATGATGTCGAGCACCACCTCGGCCCCGGACTGGCCGCCGCCGATCACCGCGATGCGCGCGTCGCGCAGGTTCTCACGGTGGTGCCGGTAGTCGTGGGCGTGGAAGACCCGGTCGCCCAGGTGCGGCCGGGCGCAGTCGGGCACGGCGGGTCGCGGCCCGGTGGCGACGGCCAGGTGCCGGGACCGGTACTCCTCTCCGTCGACCCGGACCCGGAACATCTCCCCGTCGAACCGGGTCTCCTCCACGGTGGAACCGAAGCGGGTGCTCGGAAGGGAGTCCGCGACCCAGCGGAAGTAGTGCTGGAACTGTGTGCGGCTCACGGCGCCGCCGCGGCGGTTGAGGAATTGGTAGAGCACTCCGCGCCGGCTGAGGTAGTTCAGGAAGCTGAAGCGACTGGTGGGGTCGACCGGGGTGACCAGGTCCTTCAGGTAGTGCACCTGGAGCTCCGAGGACTCCAGCAGCAGTCCGCCGTGCCAGGTCATCTCCGGCTGCCGGTCGAAGAAGATCGCGTCGCGGTAGCCGTTCTCCTCCAGCAGAGCGGCGAGGGAGAGGTTGAAGACCCCGATGCCCACGCCGATCAGCCCATAGGTGTCCCTCATGACGCACCTCCGACGACGGCCTCGACGTTGCGCCGGACCTCCCGGACGAAGTCCTCCGCCAGGGCGGCGGCACGCTCGTGGGACACGACGGTGGTGGCGTACGCCATCCTGATCAGGATGCCGCGGTCGGATTCGTGCACGTAGATGTTGAAGTCGAACTTCGGCCGGTACGGCAGATCGAGTACCCGCGTCGCGAAGTCGGGGCCCACATGCTCGGTCCTGCCGGGGACTATGACGTTGTTGACGTGGAAGCCGGTCACCGGAAACACGGGGTCGGTCGGTGAGCCGCCGAGGTGGGCGGACAGGTCCTGGTACTGGTACACCCGGGCGTCCACGGCCTGGAACAGCTCCTGGTTGACCCGGCGGACCAGTTCCCAGAAACCCTCCGGGCGCCGGATGTCGCAACGCAGGCAGAACAGGTCGACGAAGTAACCGACGAGGTCGGCCAGTTCCTCGCTCTCCCGGCCGTGGTAGAGCACTCCGACCGACACGTCGTCGCGGCCGTAGAGGTCCGCGGCCCTCTCGAAGAAGTTGGCCAGCAGAAAGCCGAACAGACTGGACCCGCACGAGGCGGCGGCCTTGCGGGCCTGCTCGCTGAGGTCCTCGCCGAGCAGGAACATCCGCATCGCGCCCGCCCGCTCCCCGCCGGTGGCCGGGAGGTGGAACCCTGGGTGGCCGGCCGGATACCGCTCTTCCCAGAAGGACCGCGCCGTGGCGAACTCCGGGCTGTCCGCCCGCTCCTGCTGCCACCGGCAGAAGTCCTGGTACTGCAGCTTCGGCGAGGGCAGTTCCGCCGGGCGTCCCTGCCGCACGGCCTCGTAGGAGGTTCGCAGCTCCCTGGCCAGAGTGCCCTGGGAGTAGGCGTCCAGGATGCCGCTGAACACCCCGACCGCGGCCGTCGCGCCCCCGTCGGGACGCGGATCGACGAACACCTTGAGGAGGGGCGGGGACGCCAGGTCGAACGTGTGGGTCCGCATCAGGGCGTCGAGTTCCGCGCGCCTCTCTGCCGGGTCCTCGGCGTCCAGCCGCACGTCGGTGATGTCGGGTTCCGCCGAAGGCAGGATGCGCTGGTGCAGCCGGCCCGCGTCGTCCGTGAAGAACCCGGTTCGCAGCAGCTCGTGCCGTCTCACCACGCTCGCCACCGCGGTGCGGAACGCCTCGGCGTCCTCCCACTCGTCCAGCAGGACGGTGATCCGGCCCGACCGGTCCGGGTCGATGTTGTAGCTGAGGAAGTACCGGACCTGCTGCGGTGAGGCGCGCAGTTCCGTGACGGGCGGGCGTCGCTCCAGCACGGGCCGGGACGGGGGGCCGGAATCCCGCAGCGCGCGGGCCAGGGCGGCCGGTGTCGGGTGCTCCAGGACGTCGGCGAAGCTGGGAGCGGTTCCCAGGCGCTGCCGGGCGCGGGAGACGACCTTGGCGACCGTCAGCGAGGTCCCGCCGAGCTCGAAGAAGCTGTCCCTCTCCCCCACCGCTTCCACGCCGAGGACCTCGGCGAAGATCTCCCGCACCGCGTGCACGACGGCCGCGTCGTGCGCCCACCGCTGCTCGGCTTCCTCGATCGCCCTCTCCTCGCAGGGCAGTTCGTCCACGGGGAGGTCCAGGCACCGGTCGAGGCGGTTCAGCAGGAAGCGGTGCAGGCGGGTCACCGCCACGGCCGCCTCGGCGGCCTCTGCCGTCCGGTCGTGGTCGGCGATCAGGCCGACGCTCTCCGCGTGGACGAAGGACAGGTCGCCGCAGGGCAGGTCCGTCTCGCCCGGCAGCAGCGTGCTCGGGGTGCCGGCGAAGTCGGGTCCGTCGACCGGTCCGGAACGGTGGGCGAAACGAACGCGCGGCACCTGCCCCGCCGGGACGTCGGCGGGCAGGTCCCGGGCCTCGTGGGCGTCCAGCACCCGGTCGCGGACCGCCGCGAGGAACTCCCTCACCGTCCGGGCCTCCGGCACGGCGATCAAAGCCGTGGTGGCTACCGGCCCGAGCACCTCGGCGAACGGTCCGGGCGACCGGTTGGGCTGCTCCACGGCCACGGTGTCCGCCAGCCGCAGCCGTCGCACCGCCAGCAGGAAGGCGCCCAGGCGCAGGATCGGGACGGTGACGCCCAGCTCCGGGGCGAACGCGGTCACGGCGGTGCCGGGTTCGGGCGCGATGTGCCGTGCTGTGGCGCGCGCCGGTGTCCGCAGCGCGTGCCCGGCGGTCGGCAGGGCGTGGCGCCGGGCCGCGGTGGCCGGGTGGGCGAGGTACCTCGCCTGCGCCGCGGTGAACTCGGCGTGGCTCACCGGGGCGGTGGTCTGCTCCCGGCCGCCGTACAGTGCGGCGAGTTCGTCGAGGGCGAGGGCGAGGGTCCGCTCGTCCGCGACCAGGGGGTGGGCGATCAGCTCGACACGGGTGCCGTCCCGTTCCTCGTGAACCTTGAGGAGGAAGGCGGGGCCGGTGCGCAGGTCGAAGGCGGCGGGGTCGGTCTGCCGGGTCCGCCGCACCGGTTCCTCGCCCGGTGGCCGGAGCCCGGTGCCGTCGGCCGTGAGCACGGCGAGCAGATTCTCGTGGCGGGCGCACAGGCGGGTGAACGCGGCGTGCAGGCTCGCGGCATCCAGTCGTCCGGCACAGCGTGCGCTCCGGCTGAGGACCGCGCGGGCGGATCCCGGGTCGTGTTCGGCGGCCACGGCGGCCTGCTGGGCCACTGACAGCGGGCCGAGCGGAACGTGGCCACCGGTGCGTTCCATCTGGCCGCTCGTGCGGCCGAGCAGGTCGAGAACGGCCGTCTTGTGGATGCGCAGTCGCCCCAGGATCTCCTGTGGGAGCTGCCCGACGGCGCCGTCCAGGCGCAGGTTGCCGCCTTCCGCCCGTGCGGTGACCGCGTGCCGCCGGAGCGCACTCACGAGGTCGTGGACCACCTGCTCATCGGGTTTCATGGGGCTGCTCCGCGGTCGTGTCATCCACGGGGGTGACGGTGATACCGATCCGGTCCACGAGCTCGGTGACCGTGGCCTCGATGTCCTCCTCCGGGCCGCACTGGGCGAGGAGGTAGCCGATCTCGAACCCCTTGAAGCGCACGTCCGGGGACACCATGGCCTGTCCCGGACCGAAGAGCTGCATGACACCGCGGCAGCGCGGATCACGGCGGACGTCCTGGATGCCCGTGATCCGGTCGAGGACCCCGAACGCCGGGGGCATGAGCACCCGTGAAGCCGCGAAACCGTGGAAGGAACGGGTGTAGTCGTCGAGGGCGAGTGGACAGTGCCCCTGCACCACGTCGAGGAGGGCGTGGTACGGGTTCAGTCCCGGCTGGGCGAGCGGCACCAAGTGGGAGTTGATCAGCTCGCCGCCCAGGCGTCCGCCCACCTCCAGCACGCGCACGCCGTTCTCGGTGACCATGATGTCGACGTGGAACCCGCAGTGGTCGATGCCCGTGGCGGCGACGGCGCGGCGGGCCAGTCCGACGATCTCGTCCTGGACCGCCCGGGTCAGGCGGGAGGGGACGATGTTCTGGTATTGCAGGGGCAGGGAGCGGTCGAAGCTCTTGTCGGCGACGGCCAGGGTGATCACGCGACCGTTGCTGACGAGCCCGGCGACCGAGTGCTCGCTGCCGCTCAGGTCCTCCTCGACCAGCACGGTGTCCGCGTAGTAGTGGAACATCTCGCCCGGCTGGGCCGCGTTGTGGGCGACGAACTCCCGGTACGCCGCGGCCGCCTCCGCCGGGTCCGTGATCCGCCGGATGCCCCGGCCGCCGGAGTTCCCCGCGGGCTTGAGCAGGCAGGGCATCCCGACCTCGGCCACGGCGGCGTCGAGTTCCTCCTCGCTCCGGACCACGGCGTAGCGGGGATTGGCGCGCGGTATCGCGTCCAGCAGCCTGCGGGTGCGGACCTTGTCCCGGACGTTGAGGGCGGCGTCGGGGTCGGTCGCGGGAAGACCCAGCCGGGCTCCGAGCCGGGCGGCCAGTTCGACCTCGCGGTCCTTCCAGGCCACGATCCCGTGGACGGTGAGGGAGTGTTCACCGAGGTATCCGGTGATCACCTCCTCCGCCTTGTCGTAGTCGCCGACCGGTGCCTCGATGAGGTGGGTCACCGGGTAGCCGCGGTAGGCACCCGGGGTCGGTGTGGCGACCGCGAGCCGGTAGCCCTGGTCCAGGGCGGCGCGCAGTTCGGCCTCGCGTTCGTTCGGCAGTTCTCGGGTGTCGAGGTAGAGCAGACACCGGTCGGCGTGCGGTCGGTTGCGGTCGAGCATCTGCGGGTCTCTTCTCAGCGCGGGGGTTCGGTGGACAGGGGCGGACGGGATCAGGCCGCCGCCGGATGCCTTGCGCGGGTGGAAAGCGGTCAGATCAGGAGGGTGCCGGGGCCGCCTCCTGGCTCGTCGATGCGCCGCTGCATCAGTGCGGCCAGCGCACGCGGGGTGGAGTGGTCCAGGACGTCCCGGAGGGTGAGCGCCACGCCGTGGGCGTGCAGCGAGGCCTCGGCCAGGGCCTCTGCCGCCTCGGTGTCGCCGCCGACTGCGGCGAAGTGCGTGGTGGCCCCGGCCTCGTCGGCGCCGGCCAGGGCGGCGAACCGTTCCACCAGCCAGCTCTCCAAGGGGCCGACCGGTGCCACCGGCTCGTTCGCGACGGACAGCGGATGAGCGGCGAGCGCCGCCCGGTCGACCTTGCCCGAAGGGGTCCTGGGCAGTTGCTCCAGCACGACGCATGCGGACGGAACCATGTGGGCGGGCAGCCGGTGCGCGGTCCAGGCGGTCAACTCGTCCGCCTCAAACTGCGGTTGGGCCCCGGTGACGAAGGCGACCAGCCGCGCCCGGGGGGTGCCGGGATCTCGTGGGACCACACAGACCTCGGCGATGTGCGGATACGCGTCGAGGACGCGTTCCACTTCGCCGGGCTCGACGCGGAATCCGCGGATCTTGCACTGGTCGTCGAGCCGGCCCAGGTGCACCAGGGTTCCGTCCGGCTCACGGCGCACCCGGTCGCCGGTGCGGTACATGCGCCCCCCGTGGAAGGGGTCCGTGAGGAACTTCTCCGCGGTGAGGCCGGGCCGGTTCAGGTATCCGGCGGCCAGTTTGGCCCCGGCCAGGTGCAGTTCGCCGGGGAAGCCGTCGGGCACCGGGCGGCCTGCGGAGTCCAGGACGTACGCGGCCGTACCCGGCAGCGGCGAACCGATCGGCACCGAGCCGGTCCCGGTCAGCGGGATCTCGGCGGCGGTGGAGTAGGTGGTGTCCTCGGTGGGGCCGTACAGGTTGAGCAGCCGCAGCCCCGGGACGGCCGCTCCGGTGCGCTCGACCAGCGTGCGCCGCAGCGGTTCTCCGGCGAGGTTGAGGACCCGCAGCGAGGCGGGCGGGGTGACGTGTTCGAGGACCTCCTCCCAGACCGAGGGAACCGTGTTGACGAGTGTGACGCCCTCTCCCCCGGTCATCAGGTCGAGCGCATTCTGCGCCAGCCGGAGGCCGCCGCCC
Organism: Streptomyces sp. NPDC052042; assembly: GCF_044548345.1. NCBI lineage: Bacteria > Bacillati > Actinomycetota > Actinomycetes > Kitasatosporales > Streptomycetaceae > Streptomyces > Streptomyces sp. NPDC052042. Next base: position 83,922 of record NZ_JBIUBU010000012.1, read on the forward strand.
AGGGACCAGTTCACGAAGATCTCGAAGACGGACAGGTCGAAGCAGACCGAGGTGCCGGCGAACACCTGCCGCAGATCCTCGGCGTCGTAGGTCGCCGCCGCCCAGTGCCGGAACCAGTGCAGCGCCTCGTGCCGGATGACCACCCCCTTGGGGCGACCGGTGGTCCCCGACGTGTAGATGACGTACGCCGGGTCGTCGGGTCCGGGGACCGCGCGGGCCCACCGGCTCCGGTCCCCCGTGAGGCTCCCCACCGGGACGACGGGAGCATGTGCGCTCAGCCCGTCCGGCACGGCCGGCAGGTCGGTGAGCACCAGATCGGGGGCGGCGTCCTCCAGAACGAAGGCGAGACGGTCGGCCGGGTACGCCGGATCCAGTGGCACGTAGGCGGCGCCCGACAGGAGCACTCCGAGCAGCACCACGGGAAGTGCCTCGGTGCGCCGCATCAGCACCGCGACCCGGCTGCCCGCGGTCACGCCGCGTTCCGTCAGCGCGGCACCGTACTCCTCGGCCAGGCGCCACATCGTGGCGTAGTCCAGGTCGGCACCGTGCACGGCGACGGCGCGCGGCTGCCGCTCGGCCTGTCGCGCGATGTGCTCGGTGAGGGGCGCGTACGGCCCCGGGTCGGCCTCCGGCAAGGGTCGGGCCGCGGGCTCGGCGAGTTCCAGCGCGGACACGGGGCGCCCGGAGTCTGCGAGGAACTGCTCGACCGCCCGTTCGACGGCTGCGGCCACCGCGGCCACCTGCGGGCGGCTGTACAGTTCCCGGTCGTATTCCAGGACGAGTTCGTCCTCGCCCCCACCTGCCGAGACGGCGACCGACAGAGGGTACTTGGCGGCCCCGGGGGCGACCGGACGCGGCACCCAGGCGTGACCGCCCGCCTCGTGCGCCTCGTACTCCGTCATGGTGAACAGCACCTGACTGAGCGGTGGGCGGCGGTTGCCGGGGGTGACTCCGAGCCGGGAGGCCAGCTCGTCGAGCGGACAGGCCTGGTGGGCGAGGTCCTCCGCCAGCCGGCCGGACACGGTGCTCAGCAGTTCGCCGAACGTGTCGCGCTCGGCGACCGTGACACGCAGCGGCACAGTGTTGGTCAGCAGTCCGATCACGGAACGGAACTCGCTGCGCTGCCTGTTCGCCACCGGCGTCGCGATGATCTGGTCGTTCTCACCGCTCAGCCGGGCGAGGACGACCCCGAGCACACTGAGCCAGACGGTGAAGGCGCTGACTCCCTCCGTCCGGGCGAACTCGGCCACGTGCCGCGGCAGTCCGTCCAGACGCACCCTCACGACACCGGCTCCGGCGCCCTCCCCCTCCCCCGGCAGAACCGTGGCGAGCGGCGCTCCGGCGAGGCGCCGCTCGAAGTGGTCCAGTGCGGCGGTGACCTCATCGGCGTCCTCGGCCGTGTCCTGCCGACGCACCACGTCCGTGAAGTCGCAGGTGAGGTCGGGCAGGGTGGTGCCGGTACAGAGCGCGGCGAACTCGTTGAGGAACGGCCCCAGCGACTGCCCGTCGAAGGCGATGTGATGCACGGTCAGCATGAGGTGCCGTTCCGTGCTGGGACCCTCCAGCACCGCCGCGCGCAGCGGGATCTCCCCTTCGAGGTCGAACAGGTGGTCGGCCTCCTGCTGGGCGGCCTCCTCCAGGTCGGTCACCCGTACCCGTCGCGGGGACCAGTCGGTGAGTTCCCGGGCGTGCGCCACCGGCCGGTCGTCCGTTTCCTCCACCACCGAGTTCAGGACGCGATGACGGCGCATCACCTGCTTCAGGGCGCTCTCCACCCGGCTCTCCGGGATGTCCGAGGGCAGCTCGAACAGCAGCGGGACGTTGTAGGCGGCCGTGGGGGCGACCCGGTGCAGGAACCAGAGGCGCTGTTGCTCACGGGTCAGCGGCAGTGGTCCGGCCGCGTCTTGCGGCTCCGGTCGGCTCTCCTCCAGCGGTGCGACCCGGCCCGCCTCGGCGAGGACCGCGGCGAGGTCGGCGAGCACCGGGGTGCCCAGCACCGCGGAGACGGGAAGGTGGGCACCGGTGCGCTGCTCGACCTCGGCCTGAACGGACATGGCCAGCAGGGAGTTGCCGCCGAGCTGGAAGAAGTGGGCCGCCGGCGAACCGACGGGGGTACCGAGCAGTGCGGACCAGATGTCGGCGAGGGTCCGCTCATGCGGAGTGAGGGGCCGTACGGGACGGAGTTCCTGCGGCCCTGCCAAGAGGTCGGCCAGCGCCCGCCGGTCCACCTTGCCGTTGGCGGTGAGCGGCAGCCGGTCCACCGTGACGACACGGTCGGGCAGTTGGAAGGAGGGCACGCGGTCGCGCAGCCAGTCCAGCAGCTCCGGGCCGCGGTCGTCGTCCTCGCAGGTGACGACCCCCACCAGGCTCTGACCGTGGCGACTCGTGGCGACGAACGCGGCGGCGTCGTCGACACGGGGGTGGGTGCGCAGCGCTGCTTCCAGGCCGGACAGTTCTATCCGCCGGCCGTTGACCTTCACCTGGCCGTCCCGCCGTCCCAGGAAGTGCAGGCAACCGTCCGCGTCGGCATAGCCGAGGTCGCCGGTGAGATAGACGCGGACCCACCGGCCGTTCTGGAGAACACTGGTGAACCGGTTGTTGGCCCGGTCGCCGTGGTAGCCCTGCGCCACCCCCGCACCGGTCGCCACCAGTTCTCCGACGAATCCCGGCGGCAGCGGGCGGCGGTACGCGTCCCACACCTGCACGCCGCCGCCTCGGATCGGCGTGCCGATGGGCACCGGCCGGTCCGCGGGCCACTTCGCGGGGAGGGGAAAACAGGCGGTGAAGGTGGTGTTCTCCGTCGGACCGTAGCCGTTGACGATGCGCAGGCCGGGGTGGCGCCGCTGCACCCGGGCAACATGCCGGGGCGACACGACGTCGCCGCCCACCAGCAGGTGCCGCAACCCGGTGAAGCACTCGATGTCCAGGTCGGCGAGCGTGTTGAACAGCGCCGAGGTCAGCCATGCGGTGTGGACGCCGTGCTCGGCCACGGCGTCGCGCAGCCCGGCCGCGGTGAGCGGTCCCGTGCCCTCGGGGATCACGCAGGTACCGCCGTTGAGCAGCGGTGCCCACAGTTCCAGGGTGTAGGCGTCGAAGTCGGCCGGAGCTGCCTGAAGCATCACCAGGTCTTCGTCGAGGGGGGCGAAGTCCTGGTCGGTCACCAGGCGGACGACGCCCCGGTCGGTGCACACGATCGCCTTGGGCTCACCGGTGGTTCCGGACGTGAAGTTGACGTAGGCGGCGCTCTCCTCGCTCCGCCGTACCCGCTCGGGCCGCGAGCCGTCCGGCTGGACGACCGGCACGGCGGTGACACCGGGGATCGGTGAGCGGTCCCGGTCGGTGACCGCGAGCGTCACCCGCAGCGCGGTGCACAGGGCGGCCAGTCGTTCGGCGGGCCAGTCGGCGCTCAACGGCACATAGGCGGCCCCCGCTTTGAGGATGCCCAGGACGGCTGTCGCGCGGTCGATGCCACCGGCCGTCGCCAGCCCGACGTATGCGCCCGTCCCGACCTGCGCACTCTGGAGCGCCGACGCCACCGCGTCCGACCGCGTGTCCAGTTCGCGGTAGGTCACGGAGCGCTCCCCCTCACGCAGTGCGGTCCGCTGTCCGAACGCGGCGACGGTGTCGTCCCAGCGCGTTTGCAGGTCGGTGTACTCCGGCTCGGGGCCGGGCTGGTCCGTTCCCCGGTGCGCGGTGGTCAGGACGACAGAGCCGACCGGGGTGTCGGGCTCGGCGGCGAGCCTGCCGAGCAGTTCACGAAACGACCGGTCCAGAGCCTCCACCGCATACGGCGCGATCAGTTCGGGGTCGTGCTCCCAGTGGTAGGTCAGGCCCTCGCCCCGGGGGGTGATCAGCAGGGAGAGCGGGAACTTGGCCCGGGCGGGCGGTTGGGGAAGGTGTTCGACCCGGACATCCCCCAGGTCGCTGCCGCCGATGCCGTGCTGCCAGACGACGACGAAGTGCTGCAGCGGGTTGTGCGCCCGTCCGCCGTCGCCGTCGAGTTCCCGTAGCAGGCGGTCCATGTCGAGGCGCGGGTGTTCCATGGCCCAGCGGCTCTCGTCGAACACCTCGGACACCAGTTCGACGAAGGTGAGCTTCTCGTCCACCCGGAAGGAGAGCGGGAGCATACTGACGAAATAGCCCACGACGCGCTGGACACCGGCTTGGCGCCGGTTGGCGTAGGGCGTGCTCACGATGATGTCGTGCTGTCCGGTGAACCGCCCGAGCGCCACCGCGTACGCCGCCAGCAGCACGGAGAACTGCGTCGTTCCGCTCTCGCGGGCGATCCGGCGCACGGCTGCGACAGTGTCGCCCGGCAGGTCTCCACCACAGCTCGTCGCGGACGGCCGGCCGGTGCCGCTGCCCAGAAGCCGGGTGGGGAGCCGGGGCAGCTCGGCCGCGCCGAGCCGCTCGGCCCAGTCACCGGTGTCGGCGTCGCTCTCCCAGTCGGCGGGGTGGCAGACGTCGGGAGCGGGGACCTCCTGGCCCAGGTAGTGCGCGCGCACCGCGTCCCAGACCAACCCCAACGACCAGCCGTCCGCCAGCAGATGCGGCAGGTTGAACTCCAGCACGTGGTGCGCGTCGCCGAGACGGTGCAGCCTGGCGACGAACACCTGTCCGCCGGCCAGGTCGAACTCCCTCTCCCCCTCGCTGCGCAGACACTCCGTCAGCTCGGTCTCGGTGGTCTGTCGGCGCTCGACCTCCCAGTAGGGGTCGGGAGCGGCCACCTGCAGCAGCTCGCCACCGCTGTCCACGATCCGGGTGTACAGGGCCGGGTTGGCCCGGTAGACCCGCTGCACGCTCGCGCACAGCAGGTCGGCGTCGAGCGCCCCGCGCAGCTCGTAGGCGACGTGGATGTTGTAGGCGGTGCCGCCTCCCGGCAGCCGGCCGACATTCCACAGCAGGTGCTGCCCGCGGGACAGCGGCACCCCGGCCGGGTTCCCGGACGACTCGTTCATGTCACCCTCCTGTGCCGGGCACCGGCCGTGCCCCGCGTGTCATCGCGTCGTACTCGTCGGAGAAGAAGAACCTGGACTGCCCGAAAGCGGGCCGCAGTTCGTCGAACCAGGTCGCCGCGGGGTCGTGAGCGGCGAAGAAGGGCTGGTGCGTCCACGCGGCGTTGCGCCCCTGCAGGAAGCGGAGCACGAAGACACGCTCGCCCCGGATCTCCGCGACGCCCTGCACCTCGACCTTGCCGGGCCCGCAGCTCATGCTGGGACCGCGGACCGTGCGGGCCAGACCGCTCACCCGGCGCACGGACTCCGCGTAGATCCGCCAGGCGCGCTCCAGCGGGACCTGGAAGTAGTGGTCGGCGCCGGTGTCCCGCTCCACGAACAGGTAGTACGGGATCATTCCCAGGGCCACCTGCTGCTGCCAGAGGGCCGACCAGACGTCGGGGTCGTCGTTGATGTGGGCGAGCAGCGGTGCCTGGGTACGGATGACCGCGCCCGTCGACCTGATGCGCCGGACGGCTTCCCCGAACAGCGGCGACCGCATCTCGCGCCAGTGGTTGACGTGCGCCATCAAGGCCAGATGGCGACCGCCGGCGACGATCCGCCGGAACAGCGCCAGGAGGTCCTCGGCGTCCTCGTCGTGCACATAGCGGTGCGGCCAGAAGGTCAGCGACTTCGTGCCGATACGGATGGTGCGGATGTGTGCCAGGTCGGGATCGGAGAGCAGCGGCTCCAGGTATCCGGCCAGCCGGTGGGTGCGCATGACCATTGGGTCGCCGCCGGTGATCAGGATGTCCGTCACCTCGGGGTGGGCCTTGAGGTACGCGGCGAGCCCGGCACTGTCCTTCGCGGAGAAGCGGTCCTCGGCTCCCACGAACTGCGGCCACCTGAAGCAGAAGGTGCAGTAGGAGTGACAGGTCTGGCCGGCGGAGGGGAAGAACAGCACGGTGTCGGCGTACTTGTGCTGCACACCGGGGACCGCTCTGCCGTCGAGTTCCGGCACGTTGAGGGTCTGCTGTCCCGCGGGGTGCGGGTTCAGAGCGGCACGCAGTGACCGGGCCAGCCGTTCCGTCTCCTGGCGCGGCGCCCCGGAGCGCAGGAGTCCGGCCATCGCCTCGTAGGCCTCGGGCCTGAGCATCTCGCGGTGCGGAAAGGTGAGCCGGAAGACCGGGTCGTCCAGTGGAGCGTCCCAGTCGATCAGTTCACGCAGGACGAACTCGTTGACCCGGAACGGCAGGACCCGCGAGACCACCTCGATGTCGAAGCGCCGCTCCTCGGGCAGACGGTCGAACCATTCGGACCGGCGCAACCGGCTGAGCCCGTAGGCGCTGAATCGTTGGGTTCGGGCCGCGGACATGACGGCGTCGCCTAACAGCACTGTGCTTCCCCCCGTGAGCAAGTGGCCCGTGCCATGTGGCCGCACAGCCGCGCGCTGACGACGGCGTGCGACCCCGCTCCGCCCCGTGAGCACGGGGCGGAGCGAATCCCTATGACCCGATGGCGAGATAGTCGGTCGTGCGCACGATGCGCTCGCGCTCGGCGAAGGACGCCAACTCGTCGCGCACGGCACCGCTGTCGCCGTCGCGGTTGATCGCCTCCAGCGTCCGCCGGACCGCGGTGATCACGGCGCGCTGGAGGTCCGAGGGAACGATGATCAACCGGTAACCCAGCTCGCGGAGACGCTCCTTGGGAACCAGCGGCGTCTTGCCACTGTGGAACATGTTGATCAGCTTCGGCTGCGGAATCCGCTCGGCGATCTGCTCGATCTGCTCGACGGTTTCCGGCGCTTCGACGAAGATCACGTCCGCCCCGGCCTCGACATAGGCGTTCGAACGCTCGATCGCCGCGTCCAGCCCCTCGGTCGCGATGGCGTCCGTGCGGGCGATCAGCACGAAGTCCGGGTCCGTACGGGCCCTGCTGACGGCCTGGATCTTCTGCACCATCTCGTCGGTGCTCACCAGGGACTTGTCGTCGAGGTGGCCGCAGCGCTTGGGAAAGGTCTGGTCCTCGATGTGCATGCCGGCCGCCCCGATGCGCTCGAAGAGCGCGAGCGTGCGCACGGCGTTCACCGCGTTGCCGAAGCCGGTGTCGGCGTCCGCGATGACCGGCAGCCTCGTCACGTCGACCATCTGCTCGATCCGCGCCGCGACCTCGGTGAGACTCAGCAAGCCGATGTCCGGTACACCGCAACTGCGCGCGATGGCTCCACCACTGGCGTACAGGAGCTCACTGCCGCTCTCCTCCACCAGACGCGCGGTCAGCCCGTCGAACGCTCCGGGGGCGACGTGGATGCCGTCGCTCTCGATCATCTGACGGAGACGGGTGGTCGATCGCATCGGCACGGTGACTCCTCGAATCTGGGCTGCCGGGTGCGCAAGCCGCGGGCCTCATCGCCTCGGGGTCTGCAACGACTTGGCCGGTACCTTGTATACAGACTGTATGCAGGCTGGGTCCAGGGAAACCGGCCGGCAGTTTTCTGGAAGGCCGCACACTCACGGATACGGCCGCGCCTCCAAGCGGGCCGGCCCGGGAGGACGAAGCGATGAACCAGAGCGCCCGCGCCTACGAACGCCTGCGGACAGAGATCATCGACTGGGACCTGGCCCCCGGCACCCACCTCAACGAGATCCGCATCTCGGAGCGCCTCGGCGTCTCCCGCACGCCCCTGCGCGAAGCCCTGCACCGCCTCCACCGGGAGAACCTGGTGAAGGTCGTCCCCGGGCGGGGAGCGTTCGTCAGCGAGCTCTCCCTGTACGACATCCGGCACCTCTTCCAGCTCCGGGAGGCGCTGGAGACGCACGCGGCACGGCTGTGCGCCCGGTCCGCGCGCCGTGCCGACTTCGTCGATCTCGAGCGCGAGTTCACCGGCCAGTACGCGGTTCTGGCCCACGGCGTGGGGCCGTTACAGCTCGACGACTACTACGCCTTGACCGAGCGCATGGACCAGAGGATCGACCAGGTCGTCGGAAACCCGTACCTGACCGGCGCGATGGCGCCGACCCGGGACCAGCTCCGCAGGCTGCGCCGGATCGCGCGGCGGAGCCCGGACAGGGTCCTGTGCTCAGCCGCGGAGCACGCGACGGTGTGCCGCGCCGTCACCGAGGGCGACGAGAACGGGGCCGCCGCGGCGATGGCCCTGCACATCAACAACAGCCTGCGCCACATCCTCGACACCACGGCGGAGGGCATCGGCGCGGCGTGACGGCGACCGAGCGAGCCGCAGAGGTGTCCGCACGGCCAGGAAGGCGGCTGGCGTCCGGTGCCGCCCGGGTCAGCCCGACCTCGGCGGCTGCTGCGCGTCGAAGGCGAAGAGAGTGTTCTTGGCCGCGGCCACGATCAGCACACGCCCCGCAACGGTCGCGCGCGGGCTTGCGCCCTGCTCGCCCGTCAAACCATCGGCCTGCGGGTCTGTTGTCCACAGGGGTTTGCCATCGTACGGCGACAGGGCGACCACCCGGCCGGTGGCCGAGCTGAAATACAGCGCGTCGACCCCCGCGACAGGGCCCGACGCGCCCTCCACACCGGTCTGCCGCGACCACTTCTTCCGGCCGGTCGCGGGATCGAGCGCTGTGATGAGACCGGTCTGCCCGCTCACGTAGACGGTGCCGTCCACCATGCCGGGCGTCCCCGTGTATGTCCTGGCCAGCCGGGAGTACGTGACCTTCCGCGAGGCCGGGTCGACCCGCGCCACCCCGTCGTAGCCATCCAGCACCGCTCCCTCCAGGTGTCTCTTGAGGAGTACGAGCCTGCCGTCGGCGACGCCCATCGGCACGGCGGGGCCGTCAACCGCGATGGGCCTGCCCAGGGTCCCCGAGGCGCGGTCGACCGTATAGAGGGTGGGGTGGCGCACCATTGGGGCATCCACCTCCGTGTCCCTCGCGCACATCGCGAGGAGCTGTGGGCCCATCGGAACGGGAGCGCACTGCGTACCCGCGGGGAACGGCGTCGTCCAGGCGACCTCACCGCTGTGCGCGTCCCTGGCCTCGAAGCGGGAGTTGGAAGCGTCGACCGTCACGACGGCGGAGCCGACCACGAGGGCGTCCTGAGACCGGCCCGTGACGGCCACCGACTGGGCACCGGACGGCACGGACCACAGCTCCCGGCCGTTGTTCGCGTCGATGGCCACCACCTCGCTCGGAGGATTCTGCGGGGCGTCCTCGGCGGCGAAGCGGTATCCGAGCACCGTGTCGTCGGTGGCACCCACCATGTGCATGCCCTGGACGGGGACACCCGGGCTCTTCGCCGTCCACACCCGCGAGCCGTCCAGGGCCCTGATACGGGTCGCGACGACTCCGCCGCCCCCGCAGAACAGCGCATCGCCATGCGCGACGCACCGCAGTTCGCCGGGGATGTCCTCGCGACCACCCTGGACGGTCTTGCGCCACGGCTCGAAGCCGTCCGGAAGTGCGGCACCCGGCACCGCGGCGCTGTTGGCCTTGTCGCCGCCGCTGTTCCCCCCGAAGCCGCCCGCCTTCAGCGCGGCGACTCCCCCGCCGATCGCTGCCACCGCGACCGCGGCCGCGAGCACAGGACGCCATCGGCGACGCAACCGACGGCCGGTGGGGGTGCCGGTGCTCCCCGTATCGGACCCGGCCGGGGCGGTGGTCGGGGCAGTCGGCGCCGAAGTGGCCCGCGTCGCGAGGTGATGCTGGGTGATCACGTCGCGGGTGCAGCCCGCGCCGGCCCCGTTCGCGTCGGTCCCACCGAGGTCTGCCGGCAGGTCCCGCAGCAGCACGAGGAGTTCGTCCGCCGAGGGGCGCCCCTCGGGGTCCTTGTCCAGGCACGACTCGACGACCGCGCGCAAAGCCGCCGGCACCGCACCCAGCGACGGCTCCTCGTGCAATACCTGATACGCCGTCATGTACGGACTGTCCGCGTCGAAGGGCCCGCGACCCGTCGCCGAGTACACCAGCAGCGTCCCCAGCGAGAAGACATCGGACCGCGGGCCGACATCACGCGGCGCCTGCAACTGCTCCGGCGACATGAAGGGCGGCGTACCGATGATCCGTCCGGTCATCGTCAGCGTCTGCTGGTCCACGGCGCGCGAAATGCCGAAGTCGATGACGCGCGGTCCCTCCGGCGAGAGCACGACGTTCGAGGGCTTCAGGTCACGGTGGACGACCCCCACCCGGTGGATGTCGCGCAGTGCCTCCGCCAGCCCGATGGCGAGCCTCCTCAGCTCCGCTCCGTTCAGCGGGCCCTTCGTGGCGATGCGCTGGGCGAGTGTGTGCCCCTCGATATAGGTCGTCGCCATCCACGGCTGCTCGGCCTCAGGAGCAGCGTCGACCACGGCGGCGGTGAACGCGCCGCTCACCCGCCTCGCCGCCGCCACCTCCTGCCGGAAACGGATGCGGAACTCGTCGTCCCCCGCGAACTGCTGATGGATCAGTTTGATCGCGACAGGTCGCCCCGAACTCGTACGGGCCAGGAAGACCGTGCCCATGCCACCCGAGCCGAGCCGCGCCTCGAGCGGATAGCCGCCGATCTCGGCTGGATCACCTCCGCGCAGCGACACTCTGCCCGACCTCCCGTCCCCCGTGCAGCTCCGTCACCACGGGCCTGCGTACCTGTGCTGCACACAAACTAGCCGCAGGTCAGTACGGCAGAGCAAAGCGGGTGACGAACAGGGAGCCCAGGCTGCTCCCCTGCCGCACACGACGGAGCCCAGCCAAGAGCATGGCAGGGCTCCGTCATGTCGTGGAACACCGCATGGTGCGTCCGGACCTCCCCTCCGCAGTCCCACCGAAGCGGTCGACCAACTCGTCGCACTCCATCGCCCCCGGAGCGCGCATCATCAAAGAAGGGGAAACCATCGACGAGGAGTGGCGATGAGGTTGTCGTTCCTTGAACCTCTCTACGCGGAGCCGGGCCCGTTCGCCTCCGTATACCTGGACACCTCCCGAGACGTCGAACATCCCGAGCGGGCGATCGCGCTGCGCTGGCGGCGGCTGCGCGAGAGCCTGTCCCGTCAGGGCTCGGAAGGGGCGCTGCTGAACGTACTGGAGGAGGTGGTCGGCGCCGACACAGAGGTGCCGGGGGTGCACGGTCAGGCCCTCTTCGCCGCCCACGGCATGCTCGTCCTGGACCGGGAGCTGCCCAGGCCGCCCGAGCACGACTCCGCGCGATACAGCACCCTGCCGGACGCGATGCCCCTGGTCACCCAGCATGTTCCGGAGATTCCCTACCTGGCCGTAGTCATCCACTACAGCGGTCTTCCGACCGCCGAGACCCACGGCTGGGTCACGCTCGAGGCGGAGACCGGCACCTGGCCCGCGTCCACCGTCACCCCGGGTGAGCGGCTGCACCACAGGGTCGCGGTGGCGACCTGGCACCGCGCCTCCCTCCGGCTCGGCCACCGGCTGGACGAATGGGCGCGGCGCGCCCATGCCGACGCCGTCGTCGTGGGCGGGGACACATGGGCGTGCAACGTACTGATCCGCCGCCTGCCGCACACGCTGCGGGACAAGGTCGTACGCGTGGGCGGCCGGACCCCCACGGACACCGGACGCGCCCTGTTGGAGCCGCAGCTCGACGGCGTCCTCCGCGGCCGCATGGCCGGGCACGACCGGGAAATCGTGGACGTCTTCATCGGCCGGCGCGCCCTGGACGGCCCCGTGGCGGAGGGGCTGGCCGAGACCGTCGCCGCCCTCCAGCGGGGCCAGGTCGCGGCACTGCTGCTGAACCGGCCGCCAGGGTCTTCGCTGCGGCTCTGGGCGGGCTCCCAGCCCACTCAGCTCGCCCTGGACGAGGCGGAACTGATGTCCTTCGGCGTGCGGGCCCCGCGCGAGGAACGCGCCGACGAGGCCCTCGTCCGGGCCCTCGTCGGCACCGGTGCCGAGCTGGTCGTCGTAGCGGAGAGCGAGCTGAGGCTGTACGAGGGCGTGGGCGCCCTGCTGCGCTACGCCGACCCGGGGACCGCCGTCCAGGTGCCACTGGAGAGTCAGGTGTCACTGGAAAGTGCGGCCGAGACCAGCGACACGCCGACATCGAGCGAGACCGTGGTCGGACCGGAGCACGCCCCGACCGGGGCCACCACCGCTACCGCCACGGCCCCCCCGGTCCGATGGCCCATAAAGGGACCCCCGAGGACCTGGTCCGCGCGGCCCGCGCCGCGGGCGTGAGCGACGACCGTCTCCTGGCGGCCCTGCAGAGCGTCTCCCGGGCGGAATTCGTTCCCGCGGACGAGGTGGCATCCGCGTACCGGGACACGCCCGTCCCGCTCCCCCACGGGCAGGTGACCACCCAGCCCTCGCTGATCGCCATGATGGTCTCCGCTCTCGGTCTCACCGGAGACGAACAGGTCCTGGAGATCGGGACCGGATACGGCTGGCAGACCGCGCTGCTGGCCCGCTTGGCCGCGTACGTCATCAGCGTCGAGCGCTGGCCCGACCTGGTCGAGGAGGCCTGCCTGCGGCTGGCCCGGCAGGGCGTCGGCAATGCCGAGGTCGTGCTCGGCGACGGGACCCTCGGGCTGCCGGCCCGTGCCCCGTACGACGCCGTCATCGTCTGCGCGGCCTTCCCGCGCGTGCCGGAGCCGCTCGTGGATCAGCTCCGCCCCGGTGGCCGGCTCGTCCAGCCGATCGGGCGGGGCGGGCAGGAGCGCGTCGAGCTGTACGAGCGGCGGGCCCGCGGCCTGGTGCGAAGCAGGACGGTCACCGCGGCCCGGTTCGTCCGGCTGTACGGCGCCCATGGCTACGACCAGCCGTGACGAGCTCAGCGCCGGCAGGTCCCCACCAGGGTGCCGGAGGCCGGCTCCCCGCCCTTCAGGGCACGGTGCACGCCGTACGGGGCGGCTCGCGCGGTCCTCGGGGAGCTGGGCCGACCCTCTCCACGCGGTAGGGCCGGAAATCGCTCCTGCCGTTACCGCTGCCGCAGAACTACCCGAGGAACGACAGCCGGACTTGACGGTTCTGATTCGAAACGTTCGTGTCGACCAGGCACACCGACTGCCACGTCCCGAGTTCCAGACGTCCGCCGATCACGGGCAGCGTCGCGTGCGGAGGGACGAGGGCCGGCAGGACGTGGTCGCGGCCGTGACCCGGCGAACCGTGGCGGTGCTGCCAGCGGTCGTCGGCGGGCAACAGGGTGTGCAGGGCCGCGAGCAGGTCCTCGTCGCTGCCGGAACCGGTTTCGAGCACGGCGATCCCGGCGGTCGCGTGCGGCACGAAGACGTTGAGCAGGCCGTCCCGGCCGGCGGCGGCCCGGGCGAGGAACTGCTCGCAGTCGCGTGTCAGGTCGGTGACGGTCTCCGTCGTGCCGGTCGTGACGTGCAGGACGCTGGTGCTGAAGGAAGGTGGCATACCGTCCATCTTCCCGCCCCGTGGTCCGGTCGCCCCTTCCGGGCACGGTCGCACCACGTCCGGCGGCGAGCGCTTCGGCGGGCCGACGGCGGCGCGGCACTCCGCGGCGGTGGAGGAAGATCTCCACCCTCACCCGGGTTAGTAGAAGTGTGAACAATACTGAGGGCGCCGCAGCCCGCATCGTCGATGTCGTCGTGGTGGGCGCCGGACAGGCGGGACTGTCCGGCGCCCACCATCTGCGGCGCGTGGGCCTGGAACCCGACCGCGACTTCGTCGTACTGGACCGTTCCCCGCGTCCCGGCGGCGCCTGGCAGTTCCGCTGGCCGTCCCTGACGTACGGCAAGGTGCACGGCATGCACGCGCTGCCCGGCATGGAGCTGACCGGAGCCGACGACGACCGTCCTTCCTCCGAGGTGATCGGCGCGTACTTCGACACCTACGAGCGCACCTTCGACCTGCGGGTCCATCGGCCGGTGGACGTGAGCGCCGTGCGCGAGGGCGACGGCGGCCGGCTGCTCGTCGAGACCTCGGAGGGAACGTACGCGACCCGAGCCCTGATCAGCGCCACCGGCACCTGGGACCGGCCCTTCTGGCCGCGCTATCCGGGTCAGGAGAGCTTCCGGGGACGGCAGTTGCACACCGCGGACTATCCCGGACCCGACGCCTTCGCCGGGAAGCGGGTGGTGGTGGTCGGAGGCGGCGCCTCCGGCACCCAGCACCTGATGGAGATCGCCGAGGTGGCGGCCGAGACGTACTGGGTGACGCGTCGGCCGCCGGTCTTCCGGGAGGGCCCGTTCGACGAGGACCGGGGGCGGGCCGCCGTGGCGCTGGTGGAGGAGCGGGTGCGGCGCGGGCTGCCGCCGCGGAGCGTGGTGAGCGTGACCGGACTGCCGTTGAACGACGCCGTGCGACGGGCCCGTGCGGAGGGAGTGCTGGACCGGCTGCCGATGTTCGACCGGATCACGCCGACCGGGGCCGCCTGGGACGACGGCCGGACCATCGACGCCGACGTCATCCTCTGGGCGACCGGGTTCCGGGCCGCCATCGATCACCTCGCACCGCTGAGGCTGCGCGAGCCCGGCGGCGGCATCAGACTCGACGGCACGCGGGCGGTCCGGGACGCACGCGTCCACCTTGTCGGGTACGGACCGTCGGCCAGCACCATCGGCGCCAACCGGGCGGGGCGCGCCGCGGTGCACGAGATCACGCGGCTGCTCGCGGCTCCGGAAGCAGCCGTCGCCGCGGGCACGAAGGCGGACGGGGACCCGGCCGTGGAAGCGGCCCCGGACACGTGGAGGGGCATGCGGGACGGCGGCGACGGCGTGCCGGCACCTGCCGCGACCTGAGGGTGCGTACGCAACCCGCGGCATGCCGTCCGACCCGTGCCGGTGGCGTGCCCCGGCGCCACCGGCCCGTCGGCGGGTAGGAGAGACAGCTCAACCCACAGGAAGCCCGACCCATAGAACAAACGAACAAGGGCTCGGATGTTCGCTTGAACGCGTGATCGTTTCGGATTTCGTTGCTCAACTCCCCCGCACCGGATGATGATTACAGGGCGCAAGCAACGGGCTGCAGACCGCGACTGGCGCTGTCCCACATATGCACATGCACAAGGAGAAATACCTCATGAACATCCTCACCAACCTGCTCGCCGGCATCGTCCACTTCGTGGGTTGGCTCGTCTGAGCATTGCTCCGCCCGGCGCCGTCGCTCCCCGTCCCACGGGAGCGGCGGCGCCGCCGTGTGTCCGGGCTCCGCCCCGCACAACCGGCCTTGCCGATCAGCTCCCCGCGGGGGCCAGCCGACCGTCCCGCCGAACGAGCGCGGCATAGCGGCCGTCCAGCCGCAGAAGCTCGTCATGGGTGCCGCGTTCGGCCGTCCGACCACCGTCCAGGACCACGATCTGGTCGGCATCGCGAACGGTGGAGAGCCGGTGGGCGATGGTGATGGTGGTACGGCCCGCGGAGAGCGCGTCGATCGCTTCCTGTACGGCGAATTCCGTGCGGGTGTCGAGGGCGCTCGTCGCCTCGTCGAGCACCAGTACGGGCGGGTCGCGCAGGATCGTCCGGGCGATGGCCAAGCGCTGCTTCTCGCCCCCCGAGAAGCGATAACCCCGCTCCCCGACCAGGGTGTCGTAGCCGTCGGGCAGCGCGGCGATGTGGTCGTGGATCTGCGCCGCGCGAGCGGCCGCCTCGATCTCGGCGACGGTCGCGTCCGGTTTGGCGAAGCGCAGGTTGTCGGCGATCGAGGCGTGAAAGAGGTAGGTCTCCTGGGAGACCACGCCCACGGCCCGCGCCAGGGTGTCGAAGTCCAGGTCGCGTACGTCCGCACCGTCGATCGTGACCCGGCCTCCGGTGACGTCGTAGAGCCGGGGCACCAGATAGCTGAGGGTGGACTTGCCCGACCCGGTCGGTCCCACGATCGCCAGACTGCCGCCGGCCGGTACGGTCAGGTCGATGTCGCGGAGGGTCGGACCGCTCCTCTCGTCGTAACTGAAGTCGACGCGCTCGAAGCGGACCTCTCCGCGGATCTTCTCCAGCCTGACGGGGTTCTCGGGCTCGGTGATGTCCACCCGGAGGTCGAGGTACTCGAAGATCCGCTGGAAGAGCGCGAGCGAGGTCTGCATCTGCACACCGGTGGAGAGCAGGCTCACGGCGGGCCGGAACAGCGCCTGCTGCAGTGAGACGAAGGCGACGAGCGTGCCGATGGACACGGTCGGACCGCCCGCTTCCAGGGCCAACCCCGCCGCCCAGTAGATGACGGCGGGCATGGCGGCCATGACGACGCCTATCGTCGACATCCGCCATCGTCCGGCCATGCTGGAGCGGACTTCGAGATCGACCAGCTTCTCGGACTCCTCGGCGAAGTCCTTGGTGAGGGAGTCCGCCCGGCCCATGGTCCGGCCGAGGAGGATGCCGCTGACGGAGAGCGACTCGGTGACCGTCGCGGCCATGGCGGCCATCTGCCTCTGACGGTGGGTGGTGATCTTCTTGCGCTCCTTGCCGACCTTGCGGCTGATCCACACGAAGACCGGCAGCAGGAGGAGCGAGACCGCGGTGAGCCGCCAGTCGAGCGCCAGCATGGCGACGACCGTGGCGACGACCGCGGTGAGGTTGGAGACGAGCGAGGTCGCGGTGGAGGTGACGGTAGCCTGCATGCCGCCGATGTCGTTGGCGATGCGGGACTGCACCTCGCCGGTCCGCGTCCGGGTGAAGAACGCGAGCGGCATCCGCTGCAGCTGGGCGTAGACGGCGGTGCGCAGGTCGTGCATGACACGCTGGCCGACCGTGGTGGAGATCAGCGTCTGCAGGACTCCGAAGACGCCGTTCATCACGGCGGCCAGGACCATCCCGAGGGCGAGCAGCGACAGCAGCCCCGTACGCCCTTGCGGGAGGGCGGTGTCCAGGATCTCGCGCAGCAGGAAGGGCGAGGCGACCGACACCAGGGACGCGGCTCCGACGAGCAGCCCCACCAGGGCGAGACGGCCGCGGTACGGATGGAACAGGCGCAGGATGCGGCGCACCTCGGCGGGCGGGCGGTTCCCGTCCCGGGGCGGCGGCGTCCAGCTGATTTCGTGGGGTTTCATGGGCTCCTTCGACGGGGTGCGGAGAATCGGGACCGGGGCCCGGGCCGGCGCCCGGGACCTTACGAGCCGCGGGGCCGGGTCGGCACCGGCCGGATCCGGGTCGGACCGGGCCGGACGGACGCGGGCCGGATCAGGTCCGGAGTCCCGGCGTTTCGAGAGCATAGCTCATTGTTACCTTCCCTCACAATGAACCTGATCCTGATATTATTCCCCCATGGATTCCTCCGACGCAGACGGCGTGCTCGCCGAGCAGTTGTTGCGGGTGACCCGCAGACTCCAGCGCATCCAGAGCCGCCAGCTGGAGCCGATCGGCATCACTCCCGCGCAGTTCCGGTTGCTGCGCACCGTGGCCCACTACGACGGGCCGCCCCGGATGGCGGACCTGGCCCAGCGGCTGGACGTCGTGCCGCGCGCGGTGACGAGCCTGGTCGACGGCCTGGAGGCGAGCGGCCGGGTGCGGCGCGCGCCCGACCCGGACAACCGCCGGGTGGTCCGGATCGAGATCACCGAGGAGGGCCTCGCCACCCTCCGGTCGCTGCGCGACGCGCGCCGCGCCGCCGCGGAGGAGATCCTGGCCCCCTTGACCACCGATCAGCGCGAGATGTTCGGCGGGCTGTTGTCCGCCCTGGTCAACGGCATGCCACAGCGCCACTGCTAAACCTGGGGGCACGCATGTACGTCCGAGGGGTGCCCGATACCCACCGGTCGGACGTGCCGGACCGAACAGAACAGAACCGCCGAGGAGAGTCCGACATGCCGCTGCTGGAGCCGAAGCCCGAAGCACTCCGTCCCGGTGCGGTGCGTACGCCGTCTCCGGACCGGGTCCCCGACCGGCGGTCCTCGGGCACGCCCGAACCGCTGCGCAGTGCGCTGATCGGCCTGCTGGGCCCGGAGAAGGTGCTGTGGAAGGTCTCCGACCTGGTGAAGTACGCCTCCGACGCCAGCCCCTACCGGTTCGTCCCCCAGGTCGTCGTGGTCCCGGAGGACGCCGACGACGTCTCGGCGATCCTGTCGTACGCCCGCGACAACGGCCGCGAGGTGGTCTTCCGGGCGGCGGGCACCAGCCTGAACGGCCAGTCCCAGGGCGAGGACATCCTCGTCGACGTACGCCGCCACTGGGCGGGCATCGAGGTGCTGGACGACGGTGCGCGGGCCCGTGTCCGCCCCGGCACGACGATCATGCGGGCGAACGCCACGCTCGCCCGGTACGGCCGGCTGCTCGGCCCCGACCCGGCCAGCGCCATCGCCTGCACGGTCGGCGGAGTCGTCGCCAACAACGCCTCGGGCATGACCGCGGGCACGACGCGCAACTCGTACCGCACCGTCTCCTCCCTCACGTTCGTGCTGCCGAGCGGCACGGTCGTCGACACGGGCGCCCCCTCGGCGGACGAGGACCTGGCCCGGGCCGAGCCCGGGCTCTGCGAGGAACTGCTCGCGCTGAAGGCGCAGATCGAGGCGGACGCCGAGCTGACCGCTCGCATCCGCGCCAAGTACGAGATCAAGAACACCAACGGCTACCGCCTCGACGCCTTCCTGGACGGGGCGACGCCCGTGGAGATCCTGCGCGGGCTGATGGTCGGTTCCGAGGGGACCTTCGGCTTCATCTCCGAGGTCGTCTTCGACACGCTTCCGCTGGACCGCCGCGTCTCCACCGCCCTGCTGTTCTTCCCCTCCCTGACCGCCGCCGCGGCGGCCGTGCCGCGGTTCAACGAGGCGGGGGCGATGGCCGTCGAGCTGATGGACGGCAACACCCTGCGCGCGTCGATCAGCGTCCAGGGCGTGCCCGCGGACTGGGCCGAGCTGCCGAAGGAGACCACGGCACTGCTGGTGGAGTTCCGGGCGCCGGACGAAACGGGCCAGGAGGCGTACGAGCGGGCCGCCGCGGCCGTCGTCGAGAAGCTCGACCTGATCGCGCCGGTGGCCTCGGTGACCAACGAGTTCACCCGCGACCCGAAGGTCATCTCGGGCTACTGGAAGGCGCGCAAGGCGTTCGTCACCGCGGTCGGCGGCTCACGCCCCTCGGGGACGACGCTGATCACCGAGGACTTCGCGGTGCCGCCCTCCCGACTGGCCGACGCCTGCGAGGCCCTGCTCGCGCTCCAGGCGGAGCACGGTTTCGACGCCGCCGTCGCCGGACACGCGGCGCACGGCAACCTCCACTTCCTGCTCGCCTTCGACGCGGCGCAGCCGTCCGACGTCGACCGCTATGCCGCTTTCATGGACGACTTCTGCCGGCTGACGGTAGAGCGTTTCGACGGCTCCCTGAAGGCGGAGCACGCCACCGGGCGCAACATCGCCCCGTTCCTGGAGCTGGAGTGGGGCCCGAAGGCGACCGAGCTGATGTGGCGCACGAAGCAGATCATCGACCCCGACGGGGTGCTGGCCCCGCGCATCGTCCTCGACCGCGATCCGAAGGCCCATCTGCGCGGGCTGAAGACCATCCCCACGGTGGAGGCGATCGCCGACCCCTGTATCGAGTGCGGTTTCTGCGAGCCCACCTGCCCCAGCCACGACCTGACCACGTCCCCGCGCCAGCGCATCGTGCTGCGCCGCGAGATGCTGCGGCAGCCGGACGGCTCCCCCGTGGAGTCGCGCCTGCTGGACGCCTACGGCTACGACGCCGTCGACACCTGCGCGGGCGACTCGACCTGCAAGCTCGCCTGCCCGGTCGGCATCGACACCGGCGCCATGATGAAGGACTTCCGCCACCGCCGGCACTCGCCGCGCGAGGAGCGGGTCGCGGCGCTCACCGCGAAGAACTTCAAGGCGGTGGAGGCGGCGGCCCGGCTCGCGATCGCCGCGGCCGACCGGATCGGCGACCGGCTCGGCGACGGACCTCTGGAGACCATCACCGGGCTCGCCCGCAAGGCCGTACGCCCCGACCTGATGCCGGAGTGGCTGCCCGAGACCCCCGGCGCCGCCGCCCGGAAGCTGCCCCGCACCTCCCGCGCCGGGGCGAAGGCCGTCTACTACCCGGCGTGCGTGAACCGCATCTTCGGCGGCCCCGAGGGCCACCGCGGTCCGTCGCTGCCGCAGGCCGTCGTCGCCGTCTCCGCCCGTGCCGGGAAGCCGGTGTGGATCCCGGACGACGTCGCGGGCACCTGCTGCGCGACGATCTGGCACTCGAAGGGGTACGACGAGGGCAACACCGTGATGGCCAACCGCATCGTGGAAGCGGCCTGGGGCTGGACCGCGGGCGGCAGGCTTCCCCTGGTCGTCGACGCCTCGTCCTGCACCCTGGGCATCGCGGACGAGGTGGTGCCCTATCTCACCGACGACAACAGGGAGTTGCACCGGGAGCTGACCATCGTCGACTCCCTGGTCTGGGCGGCCGACGAACTGCTCCCCGAGCTGACGGTGCTCCGGAAGGTCGGTTCGGCGGTGCTGCACCCGACGTGTTCCATGCAGCACCTGGGCGACGTGGAGCAGTTGCGCTCGGTCGCGGAGGCGTGCGCGGAGGAGGTCGTGATTCCCGACGACGCCGGGTGCTGTGCCTTCGCCGGCGACCGCGGAATGCTGCACAAGGAGTTGACGGCGTCCGCCACGGTCAAGGAGGCGGCCGAGGTGAACACCCGGGAGTACGACGCGTACCTCTCCGCCAACCGCATGTGCGAGATCGGCATGGACCGGGCCACGGGCCACTCGTACTACTCCGTGCTGATGGAGCTGGAGCGCGCGACGCGTCCGGGAGCGGTCGTGCGGTGACGGCGAGGGCCCCCGGACGAGAGCTCGCGTCCGGTCGTCAGGCGGCCCCGTCGAAGTCCTCACCCGCCGGGTGGGTCCGGTCTGGACGGACCCACCCGGCTTTCGCATGGCGCGAAAGTCCATGGTTTGAAATCAGGAGTCCAGTCGCGCCCCTTGCGCGTCAGCGGGCTCGACGTCCAAGGTCCTCCACGAGGTTCGTACATCGGCCGCGCACGTCAGACCCCCCTTCTGGAGGATCGATGAACGACGCAGCACAGCATGACGACGGCACGCAGCACGACGGTACACGGCCCGGGGGCGCCGGGCCCCACGGTGCGGCGAGCGGCGATCCGGGCTCGATGAGCCGCCGCTCCGTCCTGTGGTCGACCGCCTCGGTTGCCGGTGCCGGGCTCGCGCTCGGTGGTCTCGGCGCCGGGGCCGCGTCCGCCTCCCCCGCCCGAAGCCCGGAGGCGCCCGGCACGGAACAGGCGTCCTCGCCGCGGCGCCAGGGGCGCACCATGGTGGGGGTGCCGTTCGAGCGGCGCTCCACCGTCCGGGTCGGGCTGGTCGGGCTCGGCAACCGCGGCAGCGGCATGATCGACCTCTTTCTCGCCATGGAGGGCGTGCGGGTGGTCGCCGTCTGCGACCCGGTCAGGAACAAGGCCGAACGGGCGGCGGCGAAGGTCACCGCCGCGGGTCAGCCGTCACCCGCCGTCTACGCCAACGGCGAGGACGACTACGAGAACCTGTGCCGGCGCGGCGACATCGACTTCGTCTATGTGGCGACGCCCTGGGACTTCCACTTCGAGATGGCGAAGACCGCTCTGCTCAACGGCAAGCACGTCGGCGTGGAGTGCCCGATCGCGCTCCGGCTGGACGAGCTCTGGGAGTTGGTCGACCTCTCCGAACGCACCAGGCGCCACTGCATGCAGTTGGAGAACTGCTGTTACGGGCGCAATGAGATGCGGGTGCTGCACATGGCGCACGCCGGGCTCTTCGGCGATCTGCTGCACGGCGCCGGCGCGTACAACCACGACCTGCGTGGCCTGATGTTCGATCCGACGTACTACGAGGGCCCGTGGCGCAGGCTGTGGCACACCCGGTTGCGCGGGGACCTCTACCCCAACCACGGCTTCGGTCCCGTCGCCAACTACATGGACATCAACCGCGGCGACCGCGCGGTCAGCATCACCAGCGTCGGCTCCCCCTCGATGGGGCTCGCCGAATACCGCAGGAACAACATGCCGCCGGGCGACCCGAGTTGGAAGGAGACCTACATCGAGTCCGACCGGACGATCAGCCTCGTCCAGACCGCCAAGGGCCGGGTCGTCCGGCTGGAGCACGATGTGTCGACTCCGCACCCGTACTCGCGGATCAACAGTCTCGGCGGGACGAAGGGCGTCTTCGAGGACTATCCGGCGCGCATCTACATCGAGCCCGACCACACGAACGATGCCTGGGGCGACTTCTCCCGCTACGCCGAGTGGGACCACTGGCTCTGGAAGGAGCACGCCAATCCGCCGGGCGGGCACGGCGGGATGGACTACCTGCTGGTCTTCCGGCTGATGCAGTGCATGCGGCTCGGGCTCGTCCCGGACTTCGACGTGTACGACGCGGCGACCTGGACGGCGCCGGTCCCGCTCAGCCATCTGTCCATCAAGGCGAAGGGCACGCCCCAGCAGATCCCGGACTTCACCCGCGGCGAGTGGAAGAAGGCCCGTTCCGGCATGGACTCGGAGAAGCCGGAGGAGACCTGACGGGTGGTACGCGGGCTGCGGGGCCCGGCCCGCGCGGGCCGGGCCCCGCAGCCCTTCTCCCCCGCCGGCAGCGCGGCGGAGGCACGTCCGGCGGCGGCTCCGGCGGCGGTTCCGGGGAAATTCGATTGCTCCGGCCGACATGCCGGGGTGACCCTGGGGCGGTTTGCGGCTTTCTCCGAACTGTCCGGCACCGACCCCTGGGACGTCATGAAGATTCGCGATCTTCCGTACTCGGATCCCGGCGTCCCCGACGTCCGCTCGGGCCCGCGATTCCTGCTCTGGCTGGGGCGCGGTCAACTCCGCGGCCAGCTCAAGGCGATGGGGTGGGGGCTGCTCCACCAGTGCGCGCTGGCCGGTTTCTCGCCCGCGGTCGGTTTCGCGGTGCAGGCGGCCGTCGACCGTTCAGGCGCCCGGCTCGCCTGGGCGGGCGGGCTGGTCGCCGCCCTGGGTGTGCTGCTCGCACTGGGCGACACCATGCTCCACCGGACCGCCGTCACCAACTGGATCACCGCGGCCGCACGCGTACAGCAGCTGTTGGCGCGCAAGACCGCGGAGCTGGGTTCGGCACTGACCCGCCGCGTCGCCGCGGGCGAGGTCGTCGCCGTGTCCACCGGTGACGTCGAGAAGATCGGCTGGTTCGTCGAAGCGCTCTCCCGTTTCATCGCGGCCGTCGCCGCCATCGTGCTGATCTGCACGGCGCTCGTCGTCTATCTGCCCTCGCTGGGGGTCCTGGTGACGCTCGCCGTGCCGCTGCTGGCCCTGGCCGTGCTGCCGCTGCTCCCCCGGGCCACCCGGCGTGCCGATGTCCAGCGCGAGAAGGCGGGACGGGCGACCGAACTGGCCTCGGACACCGTCGCCGGGCTACGGGTGCTGCGCGGGATCGGCGGCGAAGAACTGTTCCTCGGACGCTACCGCCGTGCCTCGCAGGAGGTCCGCCGGGCGGCGGTGCACAGCGCACGGATGTGGTCGCTGATCTCGGCGGTCCAGGTCCTGCTTCCGGGGGTACTGCTGATCTGCCTGGTCGGGTACGGGGCGGCGCTGGCCCGCGACG
Source organism: Streptomyces sp. NPDC052042 (assembly GCF_044548345.1). Lineage (NCBI taxonomy): Bacteria > Bacillati > Actinomycetota > Actinomycetes > Kitasatosporales > Streptomycetaceae > Streptomyces > Streptomyces sp. NPDC052042. The sequence continues at coordinate 107,252 of NZ_JBIUBU010000012.1, forward strand.
GCCGGATCGAGGTCGGCCAGCTCGTCACGGTGTACAGCGCGGCGACACTGATGCTGTTCCCTCTGCGCCGCGTCGAGGAGATCGCGATGGCGTACTCGTTCTCCCGGCCCTCCGCCCGCCGCGCGGTGCGGGTGCTGTCGCTGCACCGCACCGACCTGCCCGCGCCCACCGGCACAGGCGCCGCCGCACCCTCCGGCGATCTGTACGACCCGGTCACCGGGCTGCTGGCGCCGGCCGGCCTGCTCACCGCGGTGGTCTGCGGCGATCCGGACGAGGCGGGCCGCCTGGCCGAACGGCTCGGCGGCCACGCCCACGCGGGAACGGGCACGAGCGCGGACACCGCGGCGACCGGCACCGGCCCTGACGGGGGCCCGGCCGAGCGTGTGACGGAACGTGCGACGGCCGGCGCGGCGACGGGACCGGCGACGCCGTCCGTCCTCCTCGGATGCGTGGCCCTGGACGAACTCCCGCTGAACTCGGCCCGTACCGCCGTACTGGTCCAGGACAAGGACCCGGTGCTGCTCTCCGGCACGCTGCGCGAACTGCTGGACGTCCCCTCGTCCGGCCGGGTGTCCGCCGAGGAGGCGCTGTCGGCCGCCCGGTGCGGTGATGTGCTGGACGCGCTGGCACAGACGTCCACCGCCTCGGACGGCGACCCGATGACGGCACGCGTCACCGAGCGCGGCCGTTCGCTCTCGGGCGGGCAGCGCCAGCGGCTCGCCCTGGCGCGTTCCCTGGTGACGGACCCCGAGGTGCTGGTCCTCGACGAGCCGACCTCGGCGGTCGACTCCCACACGGAGGCCCGGGTCGCCACCGGGATCAAGGAGGTGCGCCGGGGACGCACCACCGTGGTGTTCGCCTCCTCGCCGCTGCTGCTCGACCTGGCGGACCGGGTGGCGCTGGTGCACCGGGGCACGGTCGTCGCGGTCGGAGCGCACCGTGAACTGCTGCACGCGGAGCCGCGCTACCGGGCGGTGGTCACGCGTGAGACGGACGAGGAGATCGCGGACCGGGCCGCCCGGGGCCCGCACAGGACGACCGAGGAAATCGAGGAACGGGCATGATCGGCGTCGCGAGACCCGCGTACGACCCGGCGGCGCCGGAGTCGGCGACGACCCTGCCGGTGGGCACCCCCGCCACGGTACGGAGCTATGTAAGGGAGCTGCTGCGGCGCCATCGTGGGCCGTTCGCGCTGCTCATCGTGTTCAACGCCGTCGCGGTGATCGCCTCGGTCGTCGGCCCGTACCTGCTGGGCGGACTGGTCCAGGACCTCGCCGACGGCGTCGAGGACCTGCGTCTGGAGCGCACGATCGGGGTGTTCGCGCTGGCGTTGGTCGTGCAGACCGTGTTCACGCGGTTGATGCGGCTGCGCAGCGCGATGCTCGGTGAGGAGATGCTGGCCGATCTGCGCGAGGACTTCCTCGTCCGGTCGGTGCGGTTGCCACCGGGTGTGCTGGAGCGCGCCGGGACGGGCGATCTCCTCTCCAGGATCACCACGGACATCGACCGGCTGGCCGAGGCGATGCGCGAGGCCGTGCCGCAGCTGGCGATCGGCGTGGTGTGGGCCGGGCTGCTGATCGCCGCGCTCACGGTGACGGCTCCTCCGCTGGCCCTCTCCGTCCTGGTCGCCCTGCCGCTGCTGGTCCTGGGCTGTCGCTGGTACTTCCGGCGGGCGCCCTCCGCGTACCGTTCGGAGGCCGCCGGATACGCGGCGGTCGCGGGGGCGCTCGCGGAGACGGTGGACGCCGGGCGGACCGTGGAGGCCCACCGTCTGGGTGCGCTCCGGGTGGCCCGGTCGGACACGCGCATCCGGCAGTGGACCGCGTGGGAGAGGTACACGCTCTTCCTGCGCTCCGTGCTGTTCCCCGTCGTCAACGTCACCTATGTGCTGATCCTCGGTGCGGTGCTGATGCTGGGCGGCTGGCTCGTGCTCGAGGGGCTGCTCACCGTCGGGCAGCTGACGACGGGCGCTCTGCTGGCGCAGATGATGGTCGACCCGATCGGGCTGATCCTGCGCTGGTACGACGAGTTGCAGGTGGCTCAGGTGTCGCTGGCGCGGCTGGTCGGCGTGCGGGACATCGAGCCGGACGCGGGCGATGCCGAGGTCGTCCCGGACGGCCGGGACGTGCGGGCCGACGAGGTGCGCTTCGGATACCGCGCCGGGCTGGACGTCCTGCACCGGGTGTCCCTGGACGTGGCGCCCGGCACGCGTCTCGCGCTGGTCGGCCCGTCCGGGGCGGGCAAGTCCACTCTGGGCCGGCTGCTGGCCGGGATCTACTCCCCGCGCACGGGGCGGATCACCCTCGGCGGCGCGCAGTTGTCGCGGATGCGGGCGGAGGACGTGCGGACGCACGTGGCGCTGGTCAACCAGGAGCACCATGTGTTCGTCGGGTCGCTGCGGGACAATCTGCTGCTGGCGCGCACGGAGGCCGAGGACGCCGAGCTGTGGGCGTCGCTCGCGGCGGTCGACGCCGACGGCTGGGCGCGAGCCCTCGACGAGGGGCTGGACACCGGGGTCGGTTCCGGCGGTCTGGCGCTGACCCCGGCCCAGGCCCAGCAGATCGCTCTGGCCCGGCTGGTCCTGGCCGACCCGCACACGCTGGTGCTGGACGAGGCCACGTCGTTGCTGGACCCGCGCGCCGCCCGGCATCTGGAACGGTCGCTGGCCGGGGTGCTGGAGGGCCGCACGGTCGTGGCGATCGCCCACCGGCTGCACACCGCACACGACGCGGACGTGATCGCGGTGGTGGAGAACGGCCGGATCAGCGAGCTGGGCAGCCACGACGCGCTGGTGGCGGCCGACGGCGCGTACGCGGCACTGTGGCGGTCCTGGCACGGCTGAGGGTCTGCCGAGGGGCCGGGGCCTCGCGGGCCGGCACGGCTGACGGGGGCGACCAGGTGCCGGCCGCTCCCGCGGTCGGCGCCTCCGCCCACGCCGCCTGCGGCCCGCGAGCCCCGGCCCCCTACCGTCCCTCGCGGCCCGGCCGCACGGCCCGCCGCCCGTCCCTCCCTCGGTCCGGCCCGGCCGTCCCGGCGGCTCACGTCGGCCGGGGAGCCGTCCGGTACGACGGCCACATGCCGTCGCGGCGGTCAGATGACGTTCAGCGCCGCCGCCCCGCCCAGCCCGCCGAGCACCATGAACGCCGGCATCAGCACCTTCAGCTCCACCCAGCTGCCGGCCCGGAAGCGCATGGCCTTCGGCGGTCCGATCGGATACCAGCGCTTGCGGCCCACCGGTATCGGCCACAGGATCGGGCAGCCCGAGACCGTCAGCGCGTCACCGATGTCGTGGACGAGGGCACCGAGCACGATCGGCAGTCCCAGCCACAGGTACTCCTGACCGGGGGCGGTGAACAGCCAGTCCGATCCGTTCCCCGGCTGGTCCAGGACGTCCGCCAGGAGCCAGGCGCTGGTCGCGCCGAGCAGCCACACCAGTACGTCGCTGGACATCCGGGCGGCCCGCCACAGCAGTCCCTCGACGGCCAGCACCAGATGGACGAAGAGGATCCCCAGGACCGCCCACCGGCCGCCGGTGATCGCCGCGGCGGAGGCCCCCGCGCCGACCAGGACCGCCCACAGCCAGGTGTGGGTCAGGGTCCGGTGGCCGCCGTTCCTGCGCGGGTCGCCGGAGCCCCGGGTCGCCTTGTACACGGCGTGCGAGAGCGTGTCGACCACCTCGCAGAGCCACCGCGAGACCGGTCCGAACGAGCGGGAGATCGTCGCCGACTTGTGGTCGAGGTCCGGGGCGAGGGCGGCTCCGGCGGTGATCAGCGCCCCGACCACGAGCACCGGCCAGGGCATCGGGTGGTCCGTCGCCGAGACCGCCGCACCCACCCCCAGCCAGGCAGCCGCCCCGGACAGCGAGTGTGCCGGTCCCATCATGGTGATTCCCGCCCCCATTTTCGTTCCACCGCCATGGCCGCCGCGGCGCGGCCGAGTTGAGTGGGAAGCGTATCGTCCGTGATCTTCATACGGTCGTCCGGTTCCCTCATCCGGGCGGAAGGCAGGCAAGATGGGGGGCGTGACCCTTATCGATCAGCTGCCCCCGACCGACGACCCCGACGCCCTCTTCGAGGCATTCTCCTCATGGACCGAGACCCGGGGCATCACCCTCTATCCCGCTCAGGAGGAGGCACTGATCGAGGTGGTCTCCGGTGCGAACGTGATCCTCTCCACGCCGACCGGCTCCGGAAAGAGCCTGGTCGCGGCGGGTGCCCACTTCACGGCGCTGGCCCAGGACAAGGTCACCTTCTACACCGCGCCGATCAAGGCGCTGGTCTCGGAGAAGTTCTTCGACCTGTGCAAGCTGTTCGGCACGGAGAACGTCGGCATGCTCACCGGCGACGCCTCGGTCAACGCCGACGCCCCGGTGATCTGCTGCACGGCCGAGGTGCTGGCCTCCATCGCGCTGCGCGACGGCAGGTACGCGGACATCGGCCAGGTCGTGATGGACGAGTTCCACTTCTACGCCGAGGCGGACCGCGGCTGGGCCTGGCAGATCCCGCTGCTGGAGCTGCCTCAGGCCCAGTTCGTCCTGATGTCGGCCACGCTGGGCGACGTCAGGATGTTCGAGGAGGACCTGACCCGCCGCACCGGCCGCCCCACCTCCGTGATCCGCTCGGCGACCCGACCGGTCCCGCTCAGTTACGAGTACCGGCTGACCCCGATCACCGAGACCCTCACCGAGCTCCTGGACACCCGGCAGGCGCCCGTCTACATCGTGCACTTCACCCAGGCCGCGGCCGTCGAGCGGGCGCAGTCGCTGATGAGCATCAACATGTGCACGAAGGAGGAGAAGGAGAAGATCGCCGATCTGATCGGCAACTTCCGCTTCACCACCAAGTTCGGCCGGAACCTCTCGCGCTACGTGCGGCACGGCATCGGGGTGCACCACGCGGGCATGCTGCCGAAGTACCGGCGCCTGGTGGAGAAGCTCGCCCAGGCCGGTCTGCTCAAGGTGATCTGCGGTACGGACACACTCGGCGTCGGCGTCAACGTCCCCATCCGCACGGTCCTGTTCACGGCCCTCACCAAGTACGACGGCACCCGTGTGCGCACGCTGCGCGCCCGTGAGTTCCACCAGATCGCGGGCCGTGCCGGTCGGGCCGGGTTCGACACGGCGGGCTTCGTCGTGGCGCAGGCGCCCGAGCACGTCATCGAGAACGAGAAGGCGGTCAAGAAGGCGGGCGACGACCCGAAGAAGAAGCGCAAGGTCGTCCGCAAGAAGGCCCCCGAGGGCTTCGTCGCCTGGTCGGAGACCACCTTCGACAAACTGATCCAGTCCGAGCCCGAACCGCTGACCTCCCGTTTCCGGGTGACGCACGCCATGCTGCTGTCCGTGATCGCGCGCCCCGGCAACGCCTTCGAGGCGATGCGGCGCCTCCTGGAGGACAACCACGAGCCGCGCAAAGCGCAGCTGCGCCACATCCGCCGGGCCATCGCGATCTACCGCTCGCTGCTGGACGGCGGTGTGGTGGAGCGGCTGGACGAGCCGGACGCGGAGGGCCGGATCGTGCGGCTCACCGTCGACCTCCAGCAGGACTTCGCGCTCAACCAGCCGCTGTCCACCTTCGCGCTCGCCGCGTTCGACCTGCTGGACCCCGGTTCCCCCTCGTACGCCCTGGACATGGTGTCCGTCGTCGAGTCGACGCTCGACGACCCCCGGCAGATCCTCGCCGCGCAGCAGAACAAGGCGCGCGGCGAGGCGGTCGGGCAGATGAAGGCGGACGGCGTCGAGTACGAGCAACGGATGGAGCTGCTCCAGGAGGTCACGTACCCGAAGCCGCTGAGCGAGCTGCTGTGGCACGCGTACGACGTGTACCGCAGGAGCCACCCCTGGGTGGGCGACCACCCGGTGTCGCCGAAGTCCGTGATCCGCGACATGTACGAACGGGCCATGACGTTCACGGAGTTCACCTCCCACTACGAGCTGGCCCGCACCGAGGGCATCGTGCTGCGCTACCTCGCGAGCGCGTACAAGGCTCTGGAGCACACCATCCCGGACGACCTCAAGTCCGAGGACCTCCAGGACCTGATCGCCTGGCTCGGCGAGATGGTCCGCCAGGTGGACTCCAGCCTGCTCGACGAGTGGGAGCAGCTCGCCAACCCGGAGCTGGAGACCGCGGAGGAGGCGCAGGAGAAGGCCGACGAGGTGAAGCCGGTCACGGCCAACGCCCGCGCGTTCCGGGTGCTGGTACGCAACGCGATGTTCCGCCGGGTCGAACTGGCCGCGCTGGACAAGGTCGCCGAGCTGGGCGAGCTCGACGGCGAGTCCGGCTGGGACGAGGACGCCTGGGGCGAGGCGATGGACGCGTACTGGGACGAGTACGACGACCTGGGCACCGGTCCGGACGCGCGCGGGCCGAAGCTGCTGAAGATCGAGGAGGACCCCGCGCACGGCCTGTGGCGGGTCCGGCAGACCTTCGCGGACCCGAACGGCGACCACGACTGGGGCATCGGCGCGGAGATCGATCTGGCCGCCTCCGACGAGGAGGGCCGGGCCGTCGTCCGGGTCACCTCCGTCGGTCAGCTGTGAGGGCGTACACCGTGGAGACCGCGCCGCGAGATGTGGAGACGAACCGCATGACGAACCCCGCCGAGCGTCTGGTCGACCTGCTCGACCTGGAGCGGATCGAGGTCGACATCTTCCGGGGGCGCAGCCCCCACGAGTCGTTGCAGCGGGTGTTCGGCGGCCAGGTCGCCGGGCAGGCGCTGGTCGCGGCCGGCCGGACCACCGACGGGGACCGGCCGGTGCATTCGCTGCACGCGTACTTCCTGCGCCCGGGGTGTCCGGGGGTGCCGATCGTCTATCAGGTGGAACGCATCCGGGACGGGCGGTCGTTCACCACCCGCAGGGTGACGGCCGTGCAGCAGGGCCGGACGATCTTCAGCCTGACGGCGTCGTTCCACCGGCCGGAGGAGGCCGGTTTCGAGCATCAGCTGCCACCCGCCCGGGAGGTCCCCGGCCCGGAGGAGCTGCCGACCGTCGCGGAGGAGGTGCGCGCGCATCTGGGGGCACTGCCGGAGGCGCTGGAGCGGATGGCCCGCCGCCAGCCGTTCGACATCCGCTACGTCGACCGGCTGCGCTGGACGCGGGACGAGGTGAGAGGGGCCGATCCGCGCAGCGCGGTGTGGATGCGCGCGGTCGGGCCGCTGGGCGACGATCCGCTGGTGCACACCTGCGCGTTGACGTACGCCAGCGACATGACGCTGCTCGACGCGGTCCGGATCCCGGTGGAACCGCTGTGGGGTCCGCGCGGCTTCGACATGGCGTCCCTGGACCACGCGATGTGGTTCCACCGGCCGTTCCGGGCGGACGAGTGGTTCCTCTACGACCAGGAGTCGCCGATCGCGACGGGCGGTCGTGGGCTGGCGCGGGGCCGGATCTACGACCGTGCGGGCAATCTGCTGGTGTCCGTGGTGCAGGAGGGACTCTTCCGCGCCCTGGACGGCTGAGCTCCGCCCCACCCGGGGCGGAGCTCAGACGCCGGGCAGCGGGTCCTGCTCGACCTCGTGGCGGCGGGTGCGGATGTCCGGTGGCACTGGGTGCAGTTTGGCGTCGCAGGAGGGGCCAAGGCCGGTGCGCCGTGATTCCGTGCCGGTCAGAGGGCGGCCGCACAGGCGGCAGCGCACCACCCGTCGGAGGTCCGGGCGGCCGGATGCGCCGTCCTCGGACGCGGGCTCGGCACCTGGTTCGAAGAGGGGTTCCGCGGGGTCCACGGCAGGATCCTCTCAGCCCGCCCGTCCCCTGCGCGAGTTCTGGGCGGCGCGCGTGGGACGGCCCCGAGCAGCAAATTCACCCGGCCCGCTGCCCTGCGGCGGTGCGGAGATCCGATGGCCGGCCGGGCGCTTTCCGGCAGGTCCGGTGCCGGTGGGCGCCGGGTCTCCCCCCTGGCCCATGCCGCGTTCGAGTTCGTGCCGGTCAACTCTCGGGCAGGACAATGGCGGTTGGAAACCACCCTCACAAGGAGCGCCCATGACGCTGTACGACATCCCCCTGCGCACCCTCGCCGGCGCACCCACCTCCCTGGCCGAGTACCGCGGCCGGGCGGTCCTGTTGGTGAACGTCGCGTCCCAGTGCGGTCTCACCCCGCAGTACGCGGGTCTGGAACGGCTCCAGAAGACGTACGCGGACCGCGGCTTCACCGTGCTCGGCGTGCCGTGCAACCAGTTCGCCGGTCAGGAGCCGGGGAGTGCGGAGGAGATCCGGACCTTCTGCTCGACGACGTACGGGGTCACCTTCCCGCTGCTGGAGAAGACCGAGGTGAACGGCGAGGGCCGCCATCCGCTCTACGCCGAACTGACCGCGCTGGCGGACGCGGACGGCGAGGCCGGTGACGTCCAGTGGAACTTCGAGAAGTTCCTCGTCTCGCCGACGGGCGAACCCGTCGCGCGGCTGCGTCCGGGAACGGATCCGGAGTCCCCGGAGCTCGTCGCCGCCATCGAGGCCCAGCTGCCCGCCTGACGGCCTGCTCCGCGCGGGCCCGCGGGCGGTGCGGGCCCGCGCGCCGCGTCAGCGGATCTGCATGCCCGAGAGGCTGCGGGCGATCACCAGGCGCTGAATCTCGCTCGTGCCCTCGAAGATGGTGTAGATCGCCGCGTCCCGGTGCATCCGCTCGACCGGGTACTCGCGGGTGAAGCCGTTGCCGCCGAGGATCTGCACGGCCTGCGCGGTGACCTTCTTGGCCGTCTCGCTCGCGTAGAGCTTGGACATGGAGCCCTCGGCCGAGGTGAACGGTTTTCCGGTGGTGGCCATCCAGGACGCCCGCCAGACCAGCAGCCGGGCCGCGTCGATCTGCGTGCGCATGTCCGCGAGCTGGAAGGCCACGCCCTGGTTGTCGATGATCGGCCGGCCGAACTGGGTGCGGGTCTTCGCGTAGTCCAGCGCCACCTCGTAGGCGGCGCGGGCGGTGCCGACGGCCATGGCGCCGACCGCGGGCCGGGACGCCTCGAAGGTGGCCATCGCCGCGTTCTTCACCCGCTCGCCGCCGGACGCGGCGCGCTCCCGGGCCCTGGCCAGCCGCTGGTCGAGCTTCTCCTTGCCGCCGAGCAGGCAGTGCCCGGGGACCCGCACGTCCTCCAGGACGACCTCGGCGGTGTGCGAGGCCCGGATGCCGTGCTTCTTGAACTTCTGGCCCTGGGAGAGGCCGGGGGTGTTCGGCGGCACGATGAACGAGGCGTGCCCCTTGGAGCCGAGCCCGGGATCGACCACCGCGACGACGACGTGGACGTTGGCTATGCCTCCGTTGGTCACCCAGGTCTTGGTGCCGTTCAGCACCCACTCGTCCTTCGCCTCGTCGTACACCGCTCGGGTACGCATCGAGGCGACGTCGGAGCCCGCGTCCGGTTCGGAGGAGCAGAAGGCCGCGACCTTGACGTCGTCGGCGTCCCCGTACATCTGCGGGATCCAGGTGCCGATCTGCTCCTCGGTGCCGTTGGCGAGGACGCCCACGGCCGCCAGGCCCGTACCGACGATCGACAGGGCGATGCCCGCGTCGCCCCAGAACAACTCCTCCATCACCATCGGGATGCCGAGCCCGGTGGGGTCGAAGAACTGCTGGGCGTAGAAGTCGAGGGAGTAGATGCCGACCTTGGCCGCCTCCTGGATGACGGGCCAGGGCGTCTCCTCACGCTCGTCCCACTCCGAAGCCGCCGGGCGGATCACGTCGGCGGCGAAGCCGTGCAGCCAGTCGCGGACCTGCTTCTGGTCGTCGTTGAGTTCGAGCGTGAAATCGGCCATCGTCCCCTCCGGGTACTGCACTGGAAATCCGCCATTACCGACGGTAACAGCAGTCTGTTACCGCCAAGTAGCCTCTGTCAACCACTCGGGTGCCGATCCACGCGGCCCCGGAGCAGGGTGTTACTTTGCGCAGGCAGGACGCAATGGCACGGCAGGGGCGGGGAGAGGGCGACATGGAAACCACACCACGGGCCGAGCGGCAGCGGACAGCGGCCGAGAACCGCCGCCGCGAGCTGCTGGAGGCCGCCGACCGCGTGGTACTCAGGGACGGACCGGGCGCCTCGATGAACGCCATCGCGGCGGAGGCCGGGATCACCAAGCCCATCCTCTACCGCCACTTCGGCGACAAGGGCGGCCTCTACCGCGCCCTCGCCAAGCGCCACACCGACGCCCTGCTGATCGCCCTGCGGGCGGCGCTCGACGCGCCCGCCGAGCGCCGTCGGCGCGTGGAGTCGACGCTCGACACCTACCTCGCGGCGATCGAGGCCCGGCCGCAGGTGTACCGCTTCCTGATGCACCCGTCCGACGACTCGGCGGTCTCGGTCGAGCGGGGCTTCGACGTGGGGCGGCACTCCGCCCCGCTGCTGCGCAGGCTCGGCGAGGAACTCGCCAAGGTGATCGTCGAACGGGTGGACCTGGGCCCGGACGGCGAGGCGACGGCCCGCATCTGGGGGCACGGCATCGTCGGCATGATGCACGCCGCGGGTGACTGGTGGCTGGGCGAGCGCCCCTGCTCCCGCGAGCAGCTGGTCTGGAGCCTGGCGGATCTGCTGTGGGGCAGGCTGGCCGCCGTGGACGACCGGCCCGAGGGCCCGGGTTTCTGAGGAAAGGGACCCTCCGGACTCCCCGCGCCCCGGTCAGCCGTCCCGCGCCCAGGGTGCCCGGCGGGCCGCGCGCAGCGCCCTGGACCGGCGCAGCCCGGTGAGCCGGTCCGTGTAGACCCTGCCTTCGAGGTGGTCGCACTCGTGCTGGAGGCAGCGGGCGAAGAAGCCGGTCCCGGTGACCCGGACCGGCTCGCCCCCGATGGTCACGCCCTCGACGACGGCCCGGTCGAAGCGCTGGGTGCCTGCCTCGACTCCGGGCAGCGAGAGACAGCCCTCCGGGCCGCGCACGGTGACGCCGTCCGCCTCGACCAGTCGCGGGTTGACGACGTGTCCGAGGTGCCGGACGTCCTCGTCGTCCGGGCAGTCGTAGACGAACACCCTCAACGGGACACCGATCTGATTGGCCGCGAGCCCCACACCGCGGGCCGCGTACATGGTGGCGTACATGTCCTCGACGAGGCGGGCGAGCGACGGGCCGAAGTCCGTGACGGGTTCGCAGACGCCGTGCAGCACCGGATCTCCGAACAGACTCATGGCGCGAACCAGTCCGGAACTGCCGGGGATCGGGCGTTTTCGCATGGCGGCCATCGTACGTTCCGCCGGGCCCGCGCCCTTCCCCACGGTGCCGAGGTGCGGTCCTCGCACCGGACATCGATAGGCTGGTGCGCGGACCGATGCAAGGAGGATCTAGGACGATGGCAGGCAACACGGAGCCGCTGTCGCCGCGGGCGAAGCTGGCCGTGACGGCGGGTAGGGCCGCGGCGGCGGTGTCGCGTGCCGCGGGGCGCGGCAGCGGATCGGTGATCGGCGGCCGGGTGGCGCTCAAACTCGACCCCGACCTGCTGGGGCGGCTGGCGCAGCACCTGGACGTGATCCTCGTGTCGGCGACGAACGGCAAGACGACGACGACCCGGCTGATCGCCGAGGCCCTCCGGGCCGCGGGCCCGGTCGTGTCCAACGCGCTCGGCGCGAACATGCCCGCGGGCATCACCTCGGCGCTGGCGGGCGGCTCGGACGCGCAGTACGGCGTGATAGAGGTCGACGAGAAGTACCTCGCCGGAGTCGCGCGGGACACGACGCCCAAGGTGATCGCCCTGCTCAACCTCTCCCGCGACCAGCTGGACCGCGCCGGGGAGACCCGGATGCTCGCGGAGAAATGGCGCGAGGGTCTGTCCGGCTCGAAGTCCGTGATCGTCGCCAACGCCGACGACCCCCTGATCGTCTGGGCGGCGTCCTCGTCCCCCAACGTGGTGTGGGTGGCGGCCGGCCAGGCATGGAAGGACGACGCCTGGTCCTGCCCGTCCTGCGGCGGTGTGATGCAGCGCCCCGGTGACGACTGGTTCTGCGGCGAGTGCGGATTCCGCCGCCCGGCCCCCAGCTGGGTGCTGCACGGCGACTACGTCCTGGACCCGCACGGTTCCGCCTGGCCCATCCGCCTCCAGCTGCCCGGCCGCGCCAACAAGGCCAACGCCGCCACGTCCGCCGCCGTGGCCGCCGTCTTCGGTGTGCCGCCGCAGGTCGCGCTGGAGCGCATGTACCAGGTACAGGCCGTCGCCGGCCGCTACGACGTGGTGACCTTCCAGGGCCGCGAGCTGCGGCTGCTGCTGGCGAAGAACCCGGCGGGCTGGCTGGAGACGTTCTCCCTGATCGACCCGCCGCCCAGCCCGGTGGTCCTGTCCGTCAACGCCCGCGGGGCGGACGGCACGGACACCTCCTGGCTGTGGGACGTGGACTACACCCAGCTCGCCGGCCACCCGATCTTCGTGCTCGGCGACCGCAAGCTGGACCTCGCGGTGCGGCTCGAGGTGGCCGGTGTCGACTTCCGGGTCTGCGAGAGCCTCGACGAGGCCGTGCAACAGGCCCCGCCCGGCCGGATCGAGGTCATCGCCAACTACACCGCCTTCCAGGACTTGCGCCGCCGTGTCGGCAACTGACCCCGGTCCCGGCCACCTCCGGAGAGGACGAAGCATGAGCAACAACGGTCTGCGCGTGGTCTGGGTCTACCCGGACCTCCTCAGCACCTACGGCGACCAGGGCAACGTGCTGGTGGTCGAGCGCCGGGCCCGGCAGCGCGGCCTGGAGGTCCAGCGCGTCGACGTGCGCAGCGACCAGCCGATCCCGACGTCCGGCGACATCTATCTGGTCGGGGGCGGTGAGGACCGGCCGCAGCGCCTCGCCGCCGAGCGGCTGCGCCGGGACGGCGGGCTGAACCGGGCCGCCTCCAACGGCGCCATCATCTTCTCGGTCTGCGCGGGGTACCAGATCCTCGGCCACGAGTTCATCAACGACCTCGGCGAGCGCGAGCCCGGCCTCGGGCTGCTCGACGTGGTCTCCACCCGCGGCGAGGGGGAACGGTGCGTCGGCGACGTGCTCGCCGACATCGACCCGCGGCTCGGTCTGCCGCCGCTGACCGGGTTCGAGAACCACCAGGGCGTCACCCACCTCGGGCCGGCGGCGCGGCCGTTCGCCCGGGTGCAGTTCGGCCGGGGCAACGGCACCGGGGACGGCACGGAGGGCGCGTACAACGACACCGTCTTCGGCACGTACATGCACGGGCCCGTGATGGCGCGCAACCCGCTGATCGCGGACCTGCTGCTGAAACTGGCGCTGGACGTCAACGCCCTGCCCCCGGCGGACGACCGCTGGTACGAGGCGCTGCGCGCCGAGCGCATCGCCGCGGCGACCCAGCCCGCCTCATGAGGCGTTTTCCGCTCAGCTGAGCAGCGTCCAGCAGGCGGACGCCCGGTTCGGCCCCGCCACCGCACGCCGGTAGGGTGGCGGGGATCCAGCCGGACGACGGGGTCCGGCCGTCGGCCCACGTTGCAAAGGTTTCCCGGGCAATGCGAATTGGTGTGCTCACCTCCGGCGGCGACTGCCCCGGCCTGAACGCCGTCATCCGGTCCGTCGTGCACCGCGCGGTGGTCGACCACGGCGACGAGGTCATCGGCTTCCACGACGGGTGGAAGGGGCTCCTGGAGTGCGACTACCGCAAGCTCGACCTCGACTCGGTCGCCGGCATCCTCGCGCGCGGCGGCACGATCCTCGGTTCCTCCCGGGTCCAGCCCGCCCATCTGCGCGGCGGCGTCGAGCAGGCCAGGGGGCACGTCGCGGACCTCGGTCTCGACGTGATCATCCCGATCGGCGGAGAGGGGACGCTGAAGGCGGCCCATCTGCTGTCCGAGGCGGGCCTGCCGATCGTCGGCGTGCCGAAGACCATCGACAACGACATCGCCGCCACCGACGTGACCTTCGGCTTCGACACCGCCGTCGGGGTCGCCACGGAGGCACTCGACCGGCTCAAGACCACCGCGGAATCGCACCAGCGGGTGCTGATCGTCGAGGTCATGGGCCGCCACACCGGCTGGATCGCCCTGCACTCGGGCATGGCGGCCGGGGCGCACGCCATTGTCGTGCCGGAGCGGCCCTTCGACATCGACGAGCTGACCGAGCTGGTCGGCAAGCGCTTCTCGGCCGGGAAGAAGTTCGCGATCGTCGTCGTCGCGGAGGGTGCCAAGCCGCGCGAGGGCTCCATGCAGTTCGAGCAGGGCGCCACGGATGTCTACGGGCACGAGCGGTTCGCCGGAGTGGCGACGCAGCTCTCCACCGAGCTGGAGCAGCGCCTGGGCAAGGAGGCCCGCCCGGTGATCCTCGGCCATGTGCAGCGTGGCGGCACCCCGACGGCGTACGACCGCGTCCTCGCCACCCGTTTCGGCTGGCACGCGGTGGAGGCGGCGCACCGCGGCGAGTTCGGGATGATGACGGCGCTGCGCGGCACGGACATCACGATGGTGCCGCTGGCGCGGGCCGTCGAGACCCTGAAGACGGTGCCGGCCGAGCGGTACTCCGAGGCCGAGTGCGTGCTCTGACGATCTCCGCCACGCATAGCCGCCCCCGGTCGCAACCGTGACCGGGGGCGGTTCTACCCTGGTCGGGACAACCGGCGCGTATCGGGGACGTCCCCAGCGGGAGTGAACAGATGGATCACAGCGGGCACGGCATGAACATGGACCTGCCGCCGTTCACGCTGGAACGGGGGCTCGAGTTCTCCCCCGACGCGTTCTTCCTCATCGGCTGCCTCCTCGCACTCGTCCTGTACGGGTACGGCGTGCTGCGGCTGCGGGGACGCGGGGATGCGTGGCCGGTCGGCCGGACCTTCTTCTTCGTCACCGGCGTGCTGAGCATCGCCCTGGTGATGTGCACCAAGCTCAACGACTACGGCATGGTCATGTTTAGCGTGCACATGGTGCAGCACATGGTGATCAGCATGCTGTCGCCGATCCTGGTGCTGCTGGGCGCTCCGGTGACCCTGGCGCTGCGCGCGCTTCCGGTCGCGGGCCGCGGCCGCACCGGACCGCGCGAGCTGCTGCTCAAGCTGCTGCACAGCCGGTACATGCGGGTCATCACGCATCCGGTCTTCACGATCCCGATGTTCATCGCCAGCCTGTACGCGCTGTACTTCACGCCGCTGTTCGACTTCCTGATGGGGTCGAAGACCGGGCATGTCGCGATGATGGTGCACTTCCTCGCGGTCGGCCTGGTGTTCTTCTGGCCGATCATGGGCGTCGACCCGGGCCCGCACCGGCCGGGCTATGTGATGCGGATGCTGGAGCTGTTCGCGGGGATGCCGTTCCACGCCTTCTTCGGCATCGCGCTGATGATGGCCACGACGCCGATGGTCGAGACGTACCAGCATCCCCCGGCCTCGCTCGGCATCGACGCGCTGAGCGACCAGAGCGCGGCGGGCGGCATCGCCTGGGCGTTCAGCGAGATCCCCTCGGTGCTGGTGCTGATCGCCCTGGTCTTCCAGTGGTACCGCTCCGAGCAGCGGGCGGCGAGGCGCTCCGACCGTGCGGCGGATCGGGACGGCGACCAGGAGCTTCAGGCGTACAACGCCTATCTCGCCTCCCTGCAGGCGCGCGGACGGTAGCGGCGGGCCCGCCTCCGGGCGAGGATGGCACCCACGGCCGCGGGGCCGGTGAGGAGGGTGCGGACATGTCCGGGTCCACGAAGTCCATGGGAGTGCTCACGACGGTCGCCCTGGTGGCGGTCACCGCGTACACCGTGGCGCTGGGAAGCAGTGGCTGGCTCTGGTTCGGCTGGGTGGTGCTCGGGCTGATCACTCTGGGGATGGCCGCGATGCACCGGTCCTGAGCCGCCTCCTTCCGGGCGGGTGGCCCGGAAGGAGGCGCGTTGCGGTCCCGGGGCCGGTTCAGAAGCGGAAGACCGGTCCGGTGGCGACGTCCAGTTCGCAGGCGTTGGAAAACGTCCTGCGCCAGGAGACGCGGCGCCCGTCCCAGATACCGGTGGCCTCGGCCGTCACCGGGTCGAACTCCTTGGTGCACAGGTGCGGGTCACCGGGCAGGGCGTCGAGATCGCCGCCGGCCGCCGCGATGTCCGCGCAGGCTGCGGCCGTGTGCGGGTGGTGTCCGCCCGGCCGGGGCGGACAGACCAGTCCGACGCCTCGGATCCAGGTGTGCCCGCCGCCCGAGACGGTGAGGAAGAGGTCGCCCTCGGGCGCCGGGCCCACGGACGGGGCGGCCGTCGCGGGTGCCGCGGCGGTGAGGGCGAGCAGGGCGGTGGTGGCGAGTACGGCGTGCAGGCGCATCCGGGTTCTCCTCTGGCTGGGGCACGGGGTGTCTCCCGGCCGGCCGGGCGTGTCCCCGGGGTGATCGGGACGCCCGGCCGTCGGGGAACCCCGCATGGTGCTCGCGGGGGTTCGCACGGTCCAAGGCGCCGCGCCGCTACTCCCCCGTCCGGGGGCGGCCCGTGCACCCCTGCGGAGCAACGGACACCGGCGGGAGCCCCGCCCGTGGAGCCGCGCGCCCCGCGTCCACCCGTGCGGACCACGCGCCCCGGCACCGCCCGGACCACGGCTTCTCCCGGTGCGGCCGGGTCCGGGCCCCGCCCCGGCCCGCTTCTCCCCCGGCATGGCCCCGCACCGCTCAGGCGGGCCGGACCCCGGGGCGGCCCGCCTCGGTCACGAGCGAGAGGCGGGTCGAGACGGGGGCGCCGGGGGCCGTGACGTACGGGAGCACCCGGAAGTCGGCCCGGCACCGCTCCCGGGTGAGCGAGCAGCGCACGTACCCTCGCTGGAAGTTGGTGAACTTGATGTGCTCGTTCGCGGCGAGGATCCGGGCGCCGGACGGGTCGAGGTCCATGCCGTCCTTCGAGGTGGAGATGGACGAGCCGACGAACTCGACGCCGAGCGTGGGGGAATCCGGGTCGCCGAAGTCGCGCTTGAGGTCGGCGGCGAGGTGGCGGTGCATGTCTCCGGTGAGCACGACGGGGTTGTTCACGGAACGGTCGGTGATCTCCTTGAACAACCGCCTGCGCGCGTCGACGTAGCCGTCCCAGAAGTCCATCACGAAGGACTGGCCGGGGCCGGGCTCGGTGTCGACCTGCGAGACCGGGATCTGCTGGGAGATCATGTTCCAGGTGGTGCCGGAGCGCCCGAGGCCCCGGTACAGCCACTGCTCCTGCTCCGGGCCGAGGATGGTCCGGCCGGGTGCGAGCCGTTCCTCGCAGCCGCTCCTGATGCCGTCGCCGCAGGGCTGGTCGTCGCGGAAGAGCCTGGTGTCGAGGATATGGAAGGTGGCCATCCGGCCGTAGCGCAGGCGGCGGTACATCCGGGCCTCGAAGCCCTTCGGTCTGTTTCCCAGCCGCAGTGGCAGATGCTCGTAGTACGCCTGGAAGGCCGCCGCCGCCCGCTGCCGGAAGGCCGCCGGGTCCTGGTCGGGTTCGTCGTCGGCCTTGGACCGGTCGCGCGCCCAGTTGTCCTCGACCTCGTGGTCGTCCCAGACGACGGCGAACGGATGGGCCCGGTGGGCGGCGATGAGGTCGGGGTCGAAGCGGTGCAGGGCGTGGCGGTTGCGGTACTGCACGAGGGTCGTCGGCTCGGGACGCAGTTCGGCGGCGACGGGGACGCCGCGCACGCCGCCCATGGCGTCGATGGGATTCTCGTAGATGTAGTCGCCGAGGTGCAGGACCAGGTCGACGTCCTCCTCGGCGAGGTGCCGGTAGGCGGTGTAGAAGCCCTCGAACCACGCCTGGCAGGAGACGAAGGCGAAGCCGAGTTCCCTGGGACGGCCGTCCGGCGGGGGCGCGGTGCGGGTGCGGCCGACGGGGCTGTGCACACCGCCGGCGCGGAAGCGGTAGTAGTAGTGCCGTCCGGGTCGCAGGCCGGTGACCTCGACGTGGACGGAGTGGGCGAGTTCCGGCACCGCCCGCGTCTTCCCCCGCCGGACGACGGACCGGAAGCGTTCGTCGTGGGCGACCTCCCATTGGACGTCGACGGCGTACGGGGGCATGCCGCCGGTCCCGTCCGGGGTCAGGGGCCACGGCGCGAGCCGCGTCCACAGCACCACCCCGTCCGGCCACGGATCGCCGGACGCCACTCCCAGGGCGAACGGGTCGTCCCGCAGGGGTGCGTCCCCCCAGGCGTCGGACGCGGTCAGCCCGGCCGTGGCGAGGGCCATGCCGACCGCTCCGCCGAGCATCGCCCGTCTTCCGAACCCCCTGGTGTCGCCCGCACCGCTGTTCATTCGCATGCGACTCGTCCCTTCGTCGGGCGGAATCCCGTCCGGTACGAGATGGGATCGGCGCGTGATTTCACGTCCGCACCTGTGTTGATCACACGGTGAATATCACAGGGGATCAGACGCCACAAGACCGCACGCCGGGTCCTTAATTCCTTTTGAACAGGGGCAGTTGAGCGGGATTCGACCAGGTGACGGGAGGTGCGGGACCGAGCCGCACCATAGCCTTGACACCCCTTTGAGGGGCTTCTAGTCTCCACGCCACAGAATGGCCGTTAGATTTCACAACGGGAAACTCGGGCGACGGAAGGACGTGCTCGTGTCCGGTTCCTCGGCAGTGGACGCGACCCGCTCAGCCGGTGGGAGCCCCGAGGAACGGCCCGGTGCACGGCCGCTCGGGCTCTCGGGCCTGCGGTGCGAGCACCGCACCACCCCACTGGGCATCGACGAACCGTCACCGCGGCTCTCCTGGCGGTCGGCGTCCGACCTGCGCGGCGACGACCCCGTGGCCTACCGGGTCCGGGTCGCCGAACGCCTCGCGGACCTGGACGGGGGCGAGGGACTCCTCTGGGACACCGGCCGGGTGGCGGACGGCGGCGCGATCGCCGTGGTGTACGCGGGGCCCGCCCTGCGCGAGCACACCCGCTACCACTGGCGGGTCTCCGTCTGGACGGCTCGCGCGCAGCGGCCCGTCGACGCCACCTCCTGGTTCGAGACCGCCTTCGTCGGCGCCGCGTCGTGGCGGGCCTCCTGGATCGCCCACGACCCGCGCCCGGTCGACGTGATGGACGCCCCCACCGAAGGCTCCCTCGCGCTCGACAGCCACGGGCTCGCGCCGTGCCCGCTGCTGCGGCGCGCCTTCGCCACCCCGGCCGTCACGCGCGCCCGGCTCCATGTGAGCGCCCGCGGCCTGTACGAGGTCCGGCTCAACGGCGTGCGCGTCGGGGACGCCGAACTCGCGCCCGGCTGGACCGACTACCGCCGCCGCGTCCAGTACCAGACGTACGACCTCACCGCCCTGCTGCGGGACGGCGAGAACGTGCTGGCCGCGACCCTCGCCGACGGCTGGTGGAGCGGATTCGTCGGCTTCGAGCCGCGCAGGGCCGGGGCCCACTACGGCGCGTTCCCCTGGTTCCTGGCCGAACTCCACCTCGCCGGCCCGGACGGTCCGGGCAGCGTCGTCGCCACCGACGGCGCCTGGCGCACCGGCACGGGCGCCGTCCGCCACGCGGATCTGCTGATGGGCGAGTGCCACGACCTGCGGTACGGGACCGAGGGCTGGGACCTGCCCGGCTTCGACGACTCCGGCTGGTCGCCGGCCCTGGTCACGGACGCCGGCCACCGGCTGCTCGTGGCCTCCGTCGACGAGCCCGTCCGGGCGATGGCCCGACTGCGTCCGCGTGCGGTGACCCGCCTCTCCCCCGATGCGCACATGGTCGACTTCGGGCAGAACCTGGCCGGCCGCGTGCGGCTGCGGATCGGTGAACTCGCCGCCGGGGCACGGGTGGTGATCCGGCACGCCGAGGTACTGGACGAGTCGGGCCGTCTCTACACGGCGAATCTGCGCACCGCCGCCGCGACCGATGTGCTCGTCGGGGACGGCCGCCGGGACATCGTGTTCGAGCCGCGCTTCACGTATCACGGGTTCCGCTACGCCGAGATCAGCGGGCTCCCGGACCTCGCCGCCTCCGACGTCGTCGCGGTGGCGCTGCACAGCGACACACCGTGGGCCGGGGAGTTCGACTGCTCGGACGCCGAACTGCGGCGGCTCCACGCGTGCGTGGCATGGGGGCAGCGCTCGAACTTCGTCAGTGTGCCCACGGACTGTCCGCAGCGCGACGAGCGGCTCGGCTGGATGGCCGACGCCCAGGTCTTCCTGCCGACGGCCGCGCTCAACGCGGACGTGGCCGCGTTCTTCACCAAGTGGCTGCGCGACGTCGACGACGCCCGCACCCCCGACGGCGGGTTCGGCAACGTGGCCCCGCGCATGGTGGGCGTCGCGGACGAGGGCGCGCCCGGCTGGGGCGACGCCGGGGTGATCGTCCCGTGGCACCTCCACCGGGTCTACGACGACGACCGGTTCCTGGCCCGCGCCCTGGACGGCATGTGCGCCTGGGTGGAGCTGATCCGTCGTCACAATCCGGACCTGGTCTGGCGCAGACGGGTGGGTCCGCACTTCGCCGACTGGCTCGCCCCCGGGCCGCCCACCCCCCGTGAGGTCGTCGCCACGGCGTACTTCGCGCACAGTGCCCGCCTCACCGCGAGGGCCGCCGGCGTCCTGGGCCGCGAGGACGTCGCGGTCCGTCACCACCGGCTGGCCGACGCCGTCCGCGCCGCGTTCACGGAGCACTTCGTCACCGTCGAGCGCTCCGCCGGCGGCCGGCCGGAGGTGCGTGTCGCCGGGGACACCCAAACGGGCTGCCTCCTCGCGCTCGCCTTCGACCTGCTGTCCCCGGAGCTGGCCGACGCGGTCGCGCGCCGTCTGGCCGAACTCGTGGAGGACGCGGGCCCCGCCCTGCGGACCGGGTTCCTCGGGGTGGCGCTCGCCGCGCCCGTCCTGGACGCCCACGGACGGGCCGATCTCGCCCACGCGCTCCTGCTCCGCGACGAGGTCCCGTCGTGGCGGTTCCCGCTGCGGCACGGCGCCACCACCGTCTGGGAGCGCTGGGACGGGTGGACCCCCCAAACGGGCTTCAGGGCGCCGTCGATGAACTCCTTCAACCACTACGCGCTCGGCTCGATCGGCGAGTGGCTGTACCGCGGTGTCGCCGGGCTCGACCAGGCGCCGGACTCGACCGGGTACCGGCACCTGCGGATCAGACCGCGCCCCGGTGGCCTGCGGCACGCACGGGCCCGGTACGAATCCGTCCGCGGCACGGTCGAGGCGGGCTGGGAGCGCGAAGGCGGCCGGATCATCCTGCGCGTACGGGTGCCTCCGGGCGCCACCGCCGACGTGTACGTGCCCACCACGGACCCCCGCTCGGTCCGCGAGTCGGGAACGGTCCCGGACACCGGCGGCGGCCACCTCACCCTGCTCGGGTCCGCCGCCGACCACGTCCTGTACCGGGTGGCCTCGGGCACCTACCGCTTCACCGCCGCCTTCCCGCCGCCGGGTGCGCAGGACGGCCCCACCCAGTCGGCTTCCGTCCCGGCCCGCCCGGTGCCACCACCGGTGGCGACGCCTCCGTCCGCCCGCCCGCCCGAGGAGGACCCACCATGACGAAGGGCTTCCCCGACCGGCCCGGCCGGGGTGCGTTCGACCGCCGCGGATTCCTCCGGACCGGTGGCTCGCTCGCGGCGCTCGCCGCGCTCCCGCCCGCGCTGACGGCCTGCTCCTCGAAGAGCGGCTCCGGAGCGCTGCGCGTCGTCGGCGTCGCCGATCAGCAGCGGCCGCTGGAGGAGCTGATCGGACGGTACCGCGCGTCCCGCCCGGACGCCCGGTTCTCGACCTCCTTCGCGCCCACCGACCAGGTGCAGACGCTGGTGCGCACCCGGCTCGCCGGAGGCAACGCCCCCGACGTCCACGTGCTCTACCCCGGCAGCGGCAGCGCCATGTCGATGGCCGAGCTGGCCCGCGCCGGGCTGCTGACCGACCTCAGTACCCAGCCCTGGACCGACGAGGTGCCGGAGAGCTTCCGTGCGGCGTACCGGCACGAGGGCAGGACCTATCTGTACTCGGCGGGAAGCAGCGTCATCGGCGCCGTCCACAACAAGAGGGTCTTCGCCGGGGCGGGCGTCGAACCTCCCCGGACCTGGAGCGAACTCCTCGACGTGTGCGCCAGGCTGAAGGCGAGGGGCGTGGTGCCGATCGCACTCGGCGCGCAGACTCCCTGGGTCACCCAGCTGATCACGTACGCCCTGGTGCCCAACGCCGTCCACGCGAAGAACCCCCGTTTCGACGCCGACATGGCCGCGGGGCGGGCGCGCTTCCGCGGCTCCGGCTGGGCCGACGCACTGGGCCGGTACCGGGAGTTGCAGCGCCGCGGCTTCTTCAACGCCGATCCCAACGGCACGACCTACGAACAGCAGACGGCGATGGTCGCGAGCGGGCGCGCGGCGATGGCCGTCCAGGTCTCCGCCGTGCTCGGCGCCTTCCGCCGGGCCGCGAGGGAACCGGACGACCTCGGCATGTTCCCGTTCCCCGGCGGTGACGATGCCGCGGACCAGTGGATTCCGGCAGGGATCGTCGTCGGCCTCGGCATCTCCGCGCACTCCCGCAGAGCTTCATCGGCGAAGGCGTTCGTCGAGTTCCTGGGCAGGCAGGAGAACGTCGACCGCTGGGCGCGGTCCGTGGCCGCGATCCCGTTCACCCGCGGCCCGTCCACCCGCGTCGATCCCGTGCTCAAGGACTTCCTGCCCCTCATGGACGGCGGCCGGGCCGTCCCGTTCATGGACCAGGGATGGCCCAACGCCGAGGTGCAGCCCGCCCACTTCGCCGCCGTGCAGGACCTGCTGGCGGGGAAGACGGACGTCGACGGCGCCCTGCGGCGGATGGACGAGGCGTACGGGAAGACGCCGTGACGGGCACGTCCGAGCGGCCCGCCCCCGCCGCCGCGGGCCGCTCCGGGCGCGGGGCGGGCGGCGGCCCCCGGCCCGCCGCCCGCCGGGTCCGACGCCGCGACCACACCATGCCGCCGTGGCCGTTCGTGGTGCCCGCGCTCGTGGTGTACGGCGTCGTCGTGCTGTACCCGAGCCTGGCCGGGGTGCTGTACGCCTTCACCGACTGGTCCGGCATCGGCGGCTTCTCGTTCACCGGCCTCGGCAACTTCCGCATCCTGCTCGACGACGAGCGCGCCCTGGCTTCCGTCGGCAACACCCTGCTGCTCACCGTAGCCGTGGTCGTCGTCCAGAACGGCGTCGGGCTGCTGCTCGCGCTGGGCGTCCATGCCCGCATCAGATCCCGGGCCGTGCTGCGGCTGGTCTTCTTCGCCCCGGCCGTCGTCAGTCCCGTGATGGTCGCGACCCTGTGGAAGTACGTCTACAACCCGGAGAACGGCGCCGGGCTCAACGGTCTCCTGGGCGCGGTGGGGCTCGGCGCTCTGCGCCGGGACTGGCTGGGCGACCCCTCGCTCGTCCTGTGGTCCGTCGCGGCCATGGTCGTGTGGCAGTACGCCGGCTACTCGATGGTCGTGTTCCTCGCCGGGCTCCAGGGCGTGCCCGTCGAACTCCACGAGGCCGCGCGCATCGACGGCGCCGGGACCTGGCAGCGCTTCCGCCACGTCACCTGGCCGCTGCTGGCCCCGGCCCTGACGATCAACGTGATGCTGTCGACCATCGGCGGCCTCAAGCTCTTCGACCAGGTCTACGCCGCCACCAACGGCGGTCCGGGCACGGCCAGCGAGACCCTGTCGACCGTGCTGTACAAGCAGGCGTTCGTCTACGGGAAGTTCGGCTACAGCACCGCGGTGGCCCTCGTGCTGGCCCTGTTCGTCGCCGCGGTCTCGCTGGTCCAGCTCCGCGCCCTGCGCGCGAGGGAGGTCACCTTGTGAGTTCCACGACGACCGCGTCGCCCGTGAGGAGGCGCCCCGGACGCGGACGGAGCGGGCACCGGGGCGGATCCGCCTTCCGGCGGGGATACGGGCCCTATGTGCTGGAACTCGCCCTGGTGGCCGTCGCCGTCGTGTTCCTGTTCCCGGTGTACGCGCTGGTCACCCTGGCGCTGAAGGACCCCCGGCAGATCGCCGAATCGCCGCTGGCCCCGCCCGCGCCGCCCACCCTCGCCAACTTCGGGGATGCCTGGTCCTCCGCGAAGCTCGGCCCGGCCCTGGCCAACAGCACGGTCATCACCGCCACCAGCCTGCTGCTCCTCGTCGTGCTGGGCTCCACCGCGGCCCGCTTCCTCGCCCACCGCGCCCGCGGCGTCGGCTACGGGCTGTACGTCCTCTTCCTGCTCGGCATCGTGCTGCCGTTCCAGCTCGGCATGATCCCCCTCTACGAACTCGTCGACGGCCTGGGCTGGCTCGGCACGTACCAGGGCATGGTGCTCTTCTACACGGGCATCCAGCTTCCGTTCACCGTCTTCCTGTACACCGGTTTCGTCCGGGCCCTGCCGCCGGACTACGCGCAGGCGGCGCTCATCGACGGCTGCGACCACCGCCAGGCGTTCACCCGGGTCGTCTTCCCGCTGCTGCGCCCCGTCACCGGCACCGTGATCATCCTCAACGCGGTGTTCGTCTGGAACGACTTCTTCACCCCGCTGCTGTACCTCGGCGGATCCGACAAGGAGACCGTGCCGGTGGGCGTGTTCGCCTTCGTCGGCCAGTACGTCTCCGACCACGGACTCGTCTTCGCCGGACTCGTGCTGGCCGCGCTGCCGGTCCTGGTGGTGTTCGCACTCCTCCAGCGCTATGTGATCAAGGGCTTCGCGGGCGGTCTCAAGGGCTGAGGGGCACGCATGGCACACCGGGACGGCCTGCGCCGGACCGGGAGAGTTCCCGCAACGCTCACGCCGACAGCGAATCCGCGCTCGGTGAACTCCGCTGCCGTGGACGACGATTCCGGCCTAGCGTCGCCCCATGAGCATCGGACGCGCATGGGTACTGGGAGCGACGGGACAGATCGGGCGGGTGGCCGTGCGGGCACTCGTCGAGGACGGCTGGGAGGTGACGGCCGCTTCGCACGGCGGTGGCAGGGACGAGCGGTGGGACGGCGCGGTGCGCACGATGGCCCTCGACCGGAACGAGGACGGGGCGCTCGCGGCGGCACTGGGCGACGGCTGCGACGTCCTGGTCGATCTGGTGGCGTACGGGGCGGACCACGCCCGGCAGTTGACCGGACTCGCGGACCGCATCGGTTCCGCGGTGGTCATCTCCAGCGGCGCGGTGTACGCGGACGATCAGGGGCGCGGCTTCGACACGCACGACGAACCCGACGGGGCCCCGCGCTACCCCGTGCCGATCCCGGAGACGCAACGCACCGTACCGGCGGGCGACACCACGTACGCGACGCGGAAGGTCCGACTGGAGCAGGATCTGCTGGCGGCGGGCGAGGCGCTGCCGGTGACACTGCTGCGGGCGGGGGCGATCCACGGCCCGCACTGCCGCTCGCCCCGCGAGCTGTACTTCGTGAAGCGGGTCCTGGACGGCCGGGCGCGGCGGGTGCTCGCCTTCGGGGGCACGTCCCGTTTCCATCCGGTCCATGTCTCCAACCTGGCCGAGCTGATCCGGCTGTCCGCGCGGCGGCCCGGTTCGCGGGTGCTCAACGCCGGTGATCCGCAGGCGCCGACGGTCGCGGAGATCGGCGAGGCCGTCGACGCGGTGCTCGGGCGGCGGACCGAGAACGTGCTGATGGCGGGCGCGCCCGGGGAGGACGGGGTCGGCGCCACCCCGTGGAGCGGCGCCCATCCCATCGTCTACGACCTGGCCGCCGCGGAGCGCGAACTCGGGTACCGGCCGGTGACCGGGTACGTGGAGTCGCTTCCGGAGACCGTCGCATGGCTCGCCGGCCAGCTGGAGGGCCGGGACTGGACGGAGGCGTTCCCCGTCCTGCTGCGGCTGTACGGGAAGCGGCTGTTCGACTACGCGGCGGAGGACGCCTGGCTGGAGTCGTACGACCGCGGGGCATGAGACGGGTGCACCGCGCACGGAAGGGCGGCCGGTGGTTCGGAACCACCGGCCGCCCGTGGCCGCCGCTCACGCTCGTCGCGGCCGTGCTCGTGTCGTCAGGGCTTCGGAGTGGCGTGCGGGGCGCACGTCACGTCGGCGCGGTCGGTCCTGCCCGTGAGCAGGTAGGTGTCCACCCGCTCGTTGATGCAGGGGTTGGCCTGGCCGGTCACGCCGTGCGAACCGGCGTCCCGCTCGGTGATGAGGCGCGATCCCTTGAAGCGCTTGTGGAGCTCGACGGCGCCCTCGTACGGGGTGGCGGCGTCGCGCTCGGCCTGCACGATCAGCACCGGCGGAAGGCCCTTGCCGGTCTTCACGTTCAACGGGGTCTGCTGCTTGGCCGACCAGGTCGCACAGGGCAGGTTCATCCAGGCGTTGGCCCAGGTCATGAACGGGTGGCTCTCGTGCAGCCGGGTGTTGTCGCGGTCCCACTTCCGCCAGTTCGTGGGCCACTTGGCGTCCGTGCACTCGACGGCCGTGTAGACGGCGTTGCCGTTCTCCGAAGCGATGTTCCCCGCGATGTCCAACATGTTCGGGGCGGCGGCGTCGATCAGGGCCTTGGTGTTGCCCTTCAGGTAGGCGCTCCAGGTCCGGGCGACGGGCGCCCAGGTGGAGTCGTAGTAGGGGGCGCTCTGGAAGAAGTCGATGAGTTCGGCGGGGCCGACGACGCCGCCGATCGGGTTCTTCTTGGCGGCGGCGCGGAGCTTCAGCCACGCCTGCTCGACCTTCTCGGGGGTGTCGCCGATGTGGAAGGTGGAGTCGTTCTTCGCGACCCATGCCTTCCAGTCGTCCCAGCGCTTCTGGAAGGCGACGTTCTGGTTGAGGTTGGCCTGGTACCAGATGTTGTCCCGGGCCGGGTTGACGACGCTGTCGACGACCATGCGGCGGACGTGGTCCGGGAAGAGCGTTCCGTAGACGGCGCCCAGGTAGGTGCCGTAGGAGACACCGAGGAAGTTGAGCTGCTTCTCACCGAGGGCGGCACGGATGACGTCCAGGTCGCGTGCGGTGTTCGGCGTGGTCATGTGCGGCAGCATGTCGCCGCTGCGTTCGGCACAGCCGTCCGCGTACTCGGCGGCGAGCTTGCGCCGGGCCAGCTTGTCGGCCTCGGAGTCGGGCACGGGGTCGGCCTTGGGGGCCTTGACGAACTCCTGGGGGTCCACGCAGGAGATCGGCGCCGAGTGTCCGACACCGCGCGGGTCGAAGCCCACGAAGTCGTACGCCTTGGCCGTGTTCGCCCAGAGCGCGTTGTTGTTGGTGATCCGGGTCGGGAACCGCAGCCCCGAACCGCCGGGGCCACCCGGGTTGTACAGCAGGGCGCCCTGTCGCTCGTCCTTCGTGCCGGTGCTGACGTGCCGGTCGACGGCTATGCGGATCTGCTTGCCGCCGGGCCGGGTGTAGTCGAGCGGCACGGTCACCCAGCCGCACTGGATCGGCGTGACCAGCCCCCAGTCGGCCGGACAGTCCTTCCAGTCGATGCCGGCCCGGGCAGCGCGGGCCGCCGCCAGTTCGACACCGCGCGCCTCGGACACGTGGTGGTGACGGCCCTCGGCGGCGGCCGTCGGCGCGGTCGCCGCGCCCGATACGAGCACGCCCGCCACCAGGGCTCCGGCCGAGCCGAGAGCTGCTGTGCGTCTCACGTGGAACCTCCCCCAGGCCTGAAGTGCCGCCGGTGACGGCGTGGTTCATCCAGGACCTTTCGCGGATCCTGTCGGCTGGGAGGATCCTGAGGACAGGCTGCGTACCCACTCTTTACCGAATCGATAGCCGGACACCCGTGTCCCGCTGAGCGGTGCACGGCTCTCAGGCCGTCTCTCACTTCTTCGGCAGGCGGTGCCGCAGCCGCACGCGCCGGGCGTGCGCCGCCCGCGGAGCTGCGCGGGCGCGCTCTTCCGGCCCGGACACACGAGGAGAGCCGTTCGGATCGGCCGAGGCGCGGTCACGCACGGTTCGGTGACGGCCCGACACCGTCGGCGCCCGCTCGTGATCGCGGGGCAGGGCGCGTCCGGGAACTCAAGGGCCCTGGGCGCACGGCTCCCGCAGGCGCGGGCTTGTGACACGCACGGGGCGTCTGGAACTGCCTGCGTCAGCACGGCTCCCGCACGCGCGCCTGTGACAGGGCTCTCAGCGGCCCGGCTCGTCGTGTCCCGTGCGCCCCGTGTGCTCGGCCGCGATGCCGAACCGTCGCCGTTCGCCGGGAGCGGACGAGGAGGAGCCGATCGAGGAGACCGAGCTGATCACCCGCTCCTCGGCCGCCTCCGCACCGCTTTCCAGCCGCTCCAGGTCAGCGGCCGATACGAGCGCGACGAGCGGCTTGCCGTGCCGCGTCACGACCACTCGCTCGCCGCCGTAGACGACGCGGTTGATCAGTTCGGCTAGCTCGGCTCGGGCTTGCGTCACCGGAATCTCATAGGCCATGCCCCCTAGCCTATGTAATGTCCACCGGGTCCGTCCTGGTCCGTAGCGACAGCGAATATCCAGGTCAGAGGCTCGTCGTGTCCCGTGCGCTCTCGTTTGCGAGAGATGTGCGAGACGAGGTGGGACGAAGAGTTTTCCGGTCGCCCCGAATCGCACCGACCTGAACAGCACACGAAGCAATCGCCACGGGCCGACCGCGCCGCGCGCGACGGCCGCCGGACTCACGCCCAGGCGCACCGATGCCTTCACAGACCCCGGCAGATGCAGGCACGCCGCCGTCAGCGACCTGCCGATCAGGCTCGGACCGAACGCCACCAGAACTCCCGGTTTGCGCGGAACGCGGGAACCACGGACGCCGGGACAGGATCCGGCCGCGCCACGAGACCAGGGCAAGGTGTTCGGCCCGGTCGCCTCGACGCCGACCGCCCGGCGGCTGCCGACCGCCGTCGACGAACGCGCACCGGACCGACTGCGCCCGGCTCGCGCTCAGTCCCGGGAAGTGGCCTGACAACCAAGGCTGTCATGACAGATTGCGAGATCTTCACCCTCAGCGAACCGCACAAATTACCTCTGACCTGGTCATTTTGATGGATCACCAGGATGCGTCCCTGCATAAACATCTGTACGTCCTGTACATTTTTTACAGATGCGGGCCCGGCACGGGTCCGCGCAGAGCGCACCGAGGAGAGGCGACGCCATGCTGTTCCGCCCCACCGCCCGCTACGTCCTGCCCGAGTTCACCGAGCGCACGGCCCACGGGACCCGCACCCTCGACCCGTACTCCAAACTCCTGGCCGAGCGGATCATCTTCCTCGGCACCGAGATCGACGACACCGCGGCCAGCGACCTGATCGCGCAGCTCATGTATCTGGAGCACGCCGCTCCGGACAGGCCCATTTCCCTTTACATCAACTCCCCGGGAGGGTCGTTCGCGGCCATGACCGCAGTCCACGACACGATGGAGTACCTCACCTGCGAGGTGGAGACGTACTGCCTGGGGCAGGCGGGCGACTGCGCCGCCTTGCTGCTCGCCGCCGGCGCCCCGGGGCGCCGGCACGCACTGCCCGGAGCGAGGGTCGTGATGCGGCAGCCCGCACTCGCCGAGCCCGTCCACGGCCAGCCGTCCGACCTGGAGATCGAGGCACGGGAACTGGCACGGCTCCATGAGACGCTCGTCACCCTCCTGGCCCGCCACACGGGCCGCAGCTCCGGACGGATCGCCGAGGACATCGAACGCACCCTCGTTCTCAACGCCCCGGGAGCCCGCGCCTACGGCCTGGTGGACCACGTCCTGGAGAACCGGAAGACGTCGTTCCCGTCGCACGGTTCCAGGTGAGGCCACGATGCGTCCGCCCGAATGGCCCCCGCTGCCGGCCCTGACCCGCGCGGAAGGGGAGTTCATCGACCGCTATCTCGACGTCGTCGACCAGGTGGGGCGGATCAATCCGGCCCGCGGCGGCGACACCTACGCGGCCCTGCGCGCCGCGCAGGCCTTGGCCTCGCACGCGAGGGCGCTGCGGAACGCCCTGGCGCTCATGCACGAGCGCGGCGAGGCGCGGATCCATGCCGGGACCCTGGCGCGGGCACTGCGCGCCCTGGACGGGGAACGGCGGTCCGGCCGCGTCACCTTGCCGTCGGACTCATCGAATTGACGGGTCGTCCGCTCGATGGGCGGGAGGGATTCCCGGCCGGTCCCTCCGCGCGACACGCCCGATGGGCAAGCCGCTTTCCCTACGCTCTTCAGCGTAGAGAGTGCCGTTTTCGCAGAAATCCCAACTTGCGGATTCCGGGCGATCGCTGATCGAGAACGCGTCTTCCGCCCCTGGTGCGCGACCGAGCTCACCAGGCCGCCACAGTTCCCGAAAGCGTCAACTCCACTCGAACAGATCAGTCGTGAGGAGTCTCACATATCATCGTTTCAGTTCGGAAATCTGACTATCGGTGAGACAAGATCCCTGGGACGACAAGCCCCCGCCACCGAGGCGGGGCGGTCCGTGCGGACGCCGAGTCCTGCCGCCGCCCGGATGACTGGTCGACAGAAGTGGATCGGCAGGAGTGGAGGACCCAAGCACAACGGGTCGACCGGGAACACCGGCCGACCCTCGGGGTGAAGCCGCCGAGCGCGGCCGGGCAACTTCGCCAGCCCGAACCCGACAGGTCATCCTTCACAGGCGGCTGACGAAGGGTTGCGCATGACTGCGCAGGTTCATGTCCCGTCTCTGCTCGCCCGGGCCGGTACCGCCTCGGTGCTGACACTGGCCGCCGTCGGGGGCACCATGCTCGCGCCGGGCGGCGCCACCGAGGCCCAGGCGGCGGCTCCGTCGCTGAAGGCGCTCAACGTCGCGGCCTCCAAGAAGGGGGCGCCGTACCGGTGGGGGGCCACCGGCCCCTCCCGCTTCGACTGCTCGGGGCTGACGGTCTACTCGTTCAAGAAGGCGGGCAAGAAGCTCCCCCGCACGGCCCAGCAGCAGTACAACAAGACCCGCCACGTCTCGTCCTCCCGCCGCCAGCGTGGAGACCTGGTCTTCTTCCACTACGGTCGCAACGTCTACCACGTGGGGATCTACGCCGGGAACAACAAGATCTGGCACTCACCGAGGACCGGCGCCGTGGTCCGGCTGGAGAAGATCTGGTCGAAGAGCGTCTACTACGGACGCGTCCGCTGACGTCCCGTCCGGCGGACCGGAGCCGTCGCAGACTCCGGTCCGCCGGGCAGGCCCGGCCCATCCACCGCGACCGGTGCCCGCCGGCGCACCGCTCCGGGCCCTCGGCGGACGGGGCCTGCCGCTCAGTGCGGCGCGGAGGCCTTCCACGGGAGTTCGATCCAGACCGTCTTGCCGCCGTCCGCGGTGGGCGTGACGGACAGCCGCCCGCCGCACTCCACGGCCAGCATGCGGATGATCGCCATCCCCCGGCCGTTGTCCTGCTGAACGGCGGCGGGCAGTCGGCGGGGCCGACGCGGGTGGCTGTCCGTCACTCCGAGAAACAGCCGTTCCTCCCGCTCCAGCCGCAGATCGACGGTGAAGGTGGGCGATTGCCCGAGGGTGTGCTGAATGGCGTTGGTCGCCAGTTCCGAGACGACGAGTCGGACGGCGTCGGCGAACTCGGCATCCGCGGCCAGGCCCCATTCGGTGAGCACCTGGGACACATGTCCACGGGCCGCCGGGACCGATACCGGCTCGCTCGGCAGAGTGATGCTTGCTTCCCGACGATCTGCCATGGCCGGCCACCCCTCTCCCACCCGGACCGGTACGCACGCTCGGTCCTGGTTGCGCTTCGCGCCAGACTGCCACCGCTCCCGCCCGTTGTGACGGGGTTCCGCCAAGATAGGTGGACCACTGTCGCCCGATGCGGTGAAATCCGTCCAGGAAAACCGTACGTGCGCGCCAGTGCCCGCCGGGGGCGAGCCGCCTGTGCAAGGGGGCGGGGCCGCGCATCCGGGTGGCCCGGCCCCGCGCCGCCCCCTCGCGTGTACCGGCGGAGCCCAGGACGGCGCACCGTGCTCCGGGGACCGGCCGGCCAGGCGGCCCTTCGCGGTCCGCGCCGGGTTCCGGTCAGCCGGCGGGGGCGGTGCGCCGCACGGTGTCCACCGCCTCGGCGATCTGCGCCTCGGTCAGGTCGGCCCGCGCGGTGAGCCGCAGTCGCGAGACGCCGTCGGGCACCGACGGCGGCCGGAAGCATCCGACCGTGACGCCCGCCTCACGGCAGTCGGCCGCCCAGCGCACCGCCGCGTCCGCCGACGGGGCCCGTACGGAGACCACGGCGGCGTCGGGACGCACGGCCGCCAGTCCGGCCCCGGTCAGCCGCTCGTGGAGCCCCGCGGCGACCTCACGGACCCGCGCGGCGCGGTCCGGCTCGCGGCGGAGCAGGAGGAGGCTGCCGAGCGCGGCGCCCGCGGCGGCCGGTGCCAGACCCGTGTCGAAGATGAACGTCCGGGCCGTGTTGACGAGGTGCTCGATCACCCGGGCGGGGCCGAGGACCGCTCCGCCCTGGCTGCCCAGGGCCTTGGAGAGGGTGAGCGTGGCGACGATTCCGTCGCCGCCCGCGAGCCCCGCGGCGGCCAGGGCGCCCCGGCCGCCCTCCCCCAGCACTCCCAGGCCGTGCGCGTCGTCGACGAGCAGAGCGGCGCCCTCCGCCCGGCACGCCTCGGCGAGCGACGGCAGCGGCGCGGCGTCGCCGTCGACCGAGAACACCGAGTCGGTGACCGCCAGCCCGCGGCCGTCACGCGTCCGCAGGGCCTTGCGCACCGCGTCGGGGTCGGCGTGCGGGACGACGACGGTCTCGGCCCGGGACAGCCGGCAGCCGTCGACGATCGAGGCGTGGTTGCCCGCGTCGGAGACGATCAGTGCGTCGCGACCGGTCAGGGCGGTGAGGGCGGCGAGGTTGGCCGCGTA
This sequence comes from Streptomyces sp. NPDC052042, assembly GCF_044548345.1. NCBI lineage: Bacteria > Bacillati > Actinomycetota > Actinomycetes > Kitasatosporales > Streptomycetaceae > Streptomyces > Streptomyces sp. NPDC052042. The sequence continues at coordinate 139,760 of NZ_JBIUBU010000012.1, forward strand.
CCCGGACGACAGCACCAGAGCCGCCTCGAACCCGCAGAATGCGGCCAGTTCGCGTTCGAGTTCGGCGTGCAGGGCGGTGGAGCCGGTGACGAGTCGTGAACCGGTCGCGCCGGCGCCCCAGCGGCGCGCGGCCTCGGCCGCCGCGCCGGTGACCTCGGGGTGCCGGGCGAGTCCCAGATAGTCGTTGCTCGCGAGATCCAGGGACTGCGTCTCGGCGGTCCTCGGGCGGAGCGCACGGACGAGTCCGGCCTCCGCGCGGCGGCGCGCCGCGTCGTCGATCCAGTCGAACGGGGCGAAGGACATGAGCGGTCCCTTTTGTAGGCAGTTCACAGACCCTAACCGTGGCGCCACCAGGTCATGGTGTGGCAATACACACACCCTTCGCGGGGTCTGTTGTCCGGTTCCTCCTTGGCTACGGGGTGTGCCATGGGACAGGATCAGCGCCATGGACCTCCTGAACACGCTGGTGGACAAGGGTCTGCGGCGCGAGCCGCCGACCCGTGAAGAAGCCCTCGCCGTTCTGGCGAGCTCGGACGACGATCTGCTCGACGTGGTGGCCGCGGCCGGAAAGGTGCGCCGTCAGTGGTTCGGGCGGCGGGTGAAGCTGAACTATCTGGTCAATCTCAAGTCCGGTCTCTGCCCCGAGGACTGCTCGTACTGCTCGCAGCGGCTGGGCTCGAAGGCGGAGATCCTCAAGTACACCTGGCTGAAGCCGGACGAGGCGTCCAAGGCCGCCGCGGCCGGGGTGGCGGGGGGCGCCAAGAGGGTGTGCCTGGTGGCGAGCGGGCGCGGGCCGACGGACCGCGACGTCGACCGGGTGTCCCGGACCATCGAGGCGATCAAGGAGCAGCACGAGGGCGTCGAGGTGTGCGCCTGCCTCGGCCTGCTGACGGATGGTCAGGCCGAGCGGCTGCGGGCGGCGGGCGCCGACGCGTACAACCACAACCTCAACACGTCCGAGGGGACGTACGGGGACATCACCACCACGCACACCTACGCGGACCGGGTGGAGACCGTGCGGCAGGCCCAGGGCGCCGGGCTGTCGGCGTGCTCCGGTCTGATCGCGGGGATGGGCGAGAGCGACGCCGATCTGGTCGACGTGGTCTTCTCACTGCGCGAGCTGGACCCGGACTCGGTTCCGGTGAACTTCCTGATCCCGTTCGAGGGGACCCCGCTGGCGAAGGAGTGGAACCTCACCCCCCAGCGGTGCCTGCGCATCCTGGCGATGGTCCGGTTCGTCTGTCCGGACGTGGAGGTGCGGCTGGCGGGAGGGCGCGAGGTGCATCTGCGCTCGATGCAGCCGCTGGCCCTGCACCTGGTCAACTCGATCTTCCTCGGTGACTACCTCACCAGCGAGGGGCAGGCCGGGCAGGCGGATCTGGACATGATCACGGACGCCGGTTTCGTGGTGGAGGAAGCGGACACGACGACGCTTCCCGCGCACCGCGCTCCGGCGGGCGGCGGCTGCGGCGGTCACGACGGCGGGTGCGCGCCGTGCGGCGACGCCGCGCCCGAGGAGGAGACCGCGGGCTCCGGTGACGCCGGGTCCGCGCGCCCGGACCTGGTGGCGGTGCGGCGTCGCGGCGCTGGTACGGATCTCGCCCCCAATGCCTGAGTCCCTCTCCCTCGCCGAGTTGCGGGCCCTGGACCGGAACCACGTCTGGCACCCGTACGGCCCGATGCCGGGACGCCAGGAGCCGCTGGTCGTGGAGTCCGCGTCCGGGGTGCGGCTCCGGCTCGCCGAACCGGCCCACGGGCAGCACGAGTTGGTCGACGGGATGGCGTCGTGGTGGTCGGCGGTGCACGGCTACAACCACCCGGTGCTCAACGCGGCGGCACGCGGTCAGCTGGACCGGATGAGCCATGTGATGTTCGGGGGGCTCACCCATGAGCCGGCGGTACGGCTGACCGCCCGGCTGGTCGAGATCACCCCGGAGCCACTGCGGCATGTCTTCCTCGCCGACTCCGGTTCGGTGTCGGTCGAGGTCGCGGTGAAGATGTGCCTGCAGTACTGGCGCTCGGTGGGACGGCCCGCCAAGCAGCGGCTGCTGACCTGGCGCGGCGGCTATCACGGCGACACCTGGCAGCCGATGTCGGTGTGCGACCCCGAGGGGGGCATGCACGAGCTGTGGTCGGGTGTTCTGCCCCGGCAGGTCTTCGCGGGCGCCCCGCCGGCCGGTTTCGACGCGGATCCGGACCCGGAGTACGTACGCCACCTGCGGGAACTGATCGCGGAACACGCGGACCGGCTGGCGGCGGTGATCGTGGAACCGGTGGTGCAGGGCGCGGGCGGGATGCGGTTCCACTCCCCCGCCTATCTGAGGGTGCTGCGCGAGGCGTGCGACGCCCACGACGTCCTGCTGGTGTTCGACGAGATCGCCACGGGCTTCGGCCGTACGGGGAAGCTGTTCGCGTCCGGGCACGCGGGGGCGTCCCCGGACGTCATGTGTGTCGGCAAGGCGTTGACCGGCGGCTATCTGACGATGGCGGCGACGCTGTGCACCTCACGGGTCGCCGAGGGCATCTCGCGGGGCGAGGTGCCGGTGCTGGCGCACGGTCCGACGTTCATGGGCAATCCCCTGGCCTCGGCGGTGGCGTGCGCGTCCCTGGACCTGCTGCTGGGCGGGGACTGGGAGGGGGACGTCGAGCGGATCGGGGCGGGGCTGCGGAACGGTCTCGCCACGGCGGCGGAGCTGCCCGGGGTACGGGATGTGCGGACACTGGGCGCGATCGGTGTCGTACAGCTCGACCACGAGGTGGACATGGCCGCCGCGACCCGTGCGGCGGTGCGGGAAGGGGTGTGGCTGCGGCCGTTCCGCGACCTCGTCTACACCATGCCGCCGTATGTGACGGACGACGACGACGTGGCGCGGATCTGCCGGGCCGTGTGCGCGGCGGCGCGGGAAGGCTGAGATGGGCGTTCTGGTGGTGACGGGGACGGACACGGAGATCGGCAAGACCGTCGTGACCGCGGCGGTTGCCGCGGCGTGGCGGGACCGGCGGGTCGCGGTCCTCAAGCCCGCGCAGACGGGCCTGGCGCCCGGCGAGCCAGGGGACGCCGAGGAGGCGGCACGGCTGGCGGGCGCCCATGTCACGGCGGTCGAACTGGCCCGATTCCCCGAGCCGTTGGCGCCCGCCACGGCGGCCCGGAGGTCCGGCCTGCCGCCGGTGCGCCCGTACGAGATCGCCGAGGCCGCCCAGAAGCTGGCGACCGAGCACGACGTGGTGCTGATCGAGGGCGCGGGCGGTCTGCTCGTGCGCTTCGACGACGAGGGCTCGACCCTCGCCGACGCGGCCCGGCTGCTGTCCGCCCCCGTGCTGGTCGTGGCGCGGGCCGGGCTGGGCACGCTCAACGCCACCGCGCTGACCTCCGAGGCCCTCCGGGTCCGGGAACTGGAGTGCCTCGGCGTGGTGGTGGGCAGCATGCCCGCCCAACCGGACCTGGCCGCGCGCTGCAATGTGGCGGACCTTCCGGTGGCGGCCGGCGCCCCGCTGCTGGGGGCGGTTCCGGCCGGGGCGGGGGCGCTGGCGCCTGCGGACTTCCGTGCGGGGGCCAGGAGTTGGCTGGCGGCGGAACTCGGAGGGACCCGGTCGGCGGCGCCGCATCGGAAGCCGCGAGCCGGTGAACCTCTCCGGTCGCGGCACTAGTTCCGGAAGCGGCGCCGGGGCCGGCGGGACGGCGCCGGCGCGAAGGGGGCGCGGGCGGCCGGGAGCGGCGTTCTCCCGCCTCCCGTCGACCGGCCGGACCTCCGAGCGGCGTGGAAAGCGCTCGCGGAGGGGGTCGGCGGTCTGGTTGGCTCGTCCCGTGAACGATCTGCACATACGCCGCGCCAGCCCGTCGGACATCGAAGCCGTACTGCGGTTCTGGCACACGGCCGCGGAAGGCACGAGCATCACCGACGACCGTGCCGGCGTGGCCAGGCTCATCGCACGGGATCCCGAGGCGCTGCTCCTCGCGGAGCGCGACGACGCCCTCGTGGGCACCGTGATCGCCGGCTTCGACGGCTGGCGGTGCTCCGCCTACCGGCTGGCCGTCCACCCCGACCACCGCCGTCAGGGAATCGCCACCGCCCTGCTGGCGGCCGCGGAGGAACGCTTCGCCGGCCTGGGCGGGCGACGGGTCGACGCCATGGTCCTGGAAGCCAACGAGCGGGCGCACCACACCTGGGCCTCGACCGGCTACCACCGCGAGGACCACTGGCGGCGCTGGGTCAAGCCGCTGTGACCGGCGGCGAGGACCGGGGCGAAGACCGCGGGCACAGCCCGTGGACGCCGGTGAGCGGGCCGGAGCGGCGTCACACGACGCGGTGAAATCCCTGGCGGGCAGGAAAGGGTTCCATAGGAAAGCGAGCGACTTTGCTGATCCTTTACCATGGATGTGCTCTGACCCGATCCCTCCGAAAGGTGTGTACGTCCGCCCATGGGCGAGCCCCCTAGTCATAGACACAGCCATAGACACAGCCGAAGCAGTCACGACCGACATCGAGCGGTCCCCCCGCCCCTGTCCGATCATGGGACGGAGGTGAACCGATGACCGAAGTGCTTCTGCTGCTCGTCGCGGTACTGCTCTCCCTCGCATGCGGGGCGTTCGTCGCCGCCGAGTTCTCGTTGACGACGGTCGAGCGCGGCCAACTCGAACGCGCCATCGAGCAGGGCGAGCGCGGCGCGGCGAGCGCGCTGAAGGCCGTGCGCAGCCTCACCTTCCAGTTGTCCGGCGCCCAGCTCGGCATCACCGTCACCAACCTGGTGGTCGGCATGCTCTCCGAGCCGTCCATCGCGAAGCTGATCCGGGGGCCCGTGGAGGCCGTGGGCCTGCCCCCCGGCGTGGCGTCGTCCGTGGCCCTCGTGCTGGGAACCGCCCTGTCCACGGTGTTCCTGATGGTCGTCGGCGAACTCGTCCCGAAGAACTGGGCGATCTCGTCACCGCTCGCGGTGGCGAAGGCCGTGGCGACCCCGCAGCGGGCCTTCACCGCCGTGTTCCGGCCGTTCATCGGCCACCTCAACAACACCGCGAACCGGATCGTGCGCCGCTTCGGGCTGGAGCCCGCCGAGGAGCTGGCCTCCGCCCGCGGCCCGCAGGAGCTGGTGGCCCTGGCCCGGCACTCCGCCAAGGAGGGCGCCCTGGAGGCGGACACCGCCGAACTGTTCGTCCGCACCCTCCACCTGTCGGAACTCACGGCCCAGCACGTCATGACGCCTCGGGTGCAGGTCACCGCCCTGGACGTGCAGGCGACCGCCGAGGACGTCGCGAACGCCACCCGTGCCACCGGCCTGTCCCGGTTCCCCGTCTACCGGGGCAATCTCGACACGGTCGTCGGCGTGGCGCACATCAAGGACGTCCTGGCCATCCCCGCCGAGCAGCGGCCCCGTACGCGCGTCTCGCAGATGCTGCACGAACCCCTGCTCGTGCCGGAGACCCTCACTGTGGACCGGCTCCTCGACCAGCTGTCCGGGAAGCTCGCGATGGCGGTCGTCATCGACGAGTACGGGGGTACGGCCGGGGTCGTGACCCTGGAGGACATCGTCGAGGAGGTCGTCGGCGAGGTGCGCGACGAACACGATCCGCACGAGACGCCGGACCTGTCACCGGCCGGTGAGGACGCCGACGGACGGACCCTGTGGTCCGCCGACGGCGCCGCCCGCCTCGACCAGCTGCAGCGAATCGGGCTGCGGGTGCCGGACGGCCCGTACGAGACGCTCGCCGGGCTCGTCGCCACCGAGGTCGGGCGCATCCCGGTCGTGGGCGACACCGTCGAACTGGCCGGCTGGCGGATCGATGTCGTGGACGCCTCCGGGCGCCGTGCCGCGCGGGCCCTCCTGCACGCGCCGCTGCCCGGCGAGGACGACGAACGGACGGAGGACGCCCGATGACCGCCGTCCAGCTCTTCATCGGACTGGCGACCCTGGTCGTCAACGCCTTCTTCGTCGGCGCGGAGTTCGCGCTGATCTCCGTGCGCCGCAGCCAGGTCGAGCCGCAGGCCGAGGCCGGGGACCGGCGGGCCCGGAGTGTCATCTGGGGCCTGGAGCACGTGTCGGCGCTGCTCGCGGCGGCACAGCTGGGCATCACCCTGTGCACCCTGGTCCTCGGTGTCGTCGCCGAACCGGCCATCGCCCACCTTCTGGAGCCCGTCTTCGACGCGGTGGGGGTGCCCGACGGGCTGGTCCACCCGATCTCGTTCGTGATCGCGCTCTCCGTCGCCACCTACCTGCACATGCTGCTGGGCGAGATGGTGCCGAAGAACATCGCCCTGGCCGAGCCCGTACGGGCCGCCCTGCTGCTCGGGCCCCCGCTGGTGGCCCTCGCCAGGGCGCTGCGCCCGGTGATCTTCACCATCAACGCCTTCGCCAACGTGCTGCTCAAGCTCCTGCGGGTCGAGGCGAGGGACGAGGTGGTCGCCACGTTCTCCGACGACGAGATGGCCCGGTTGGTGAAGGACGCCGGGGACGCCGGGCTCGTCGACGACCGTTCGGCCGAGCGGCTGCGCTACGCGCTCGAACTCGGCCGTCGGCCGGTGCGGGAGGTGGCGCTCCCGGTGGAGAGGGTGACGCATACCCGGATCGGGACGACGCCGGAGCAGTTGGAGCGGCTCTCGCACGAGACGGGCTTCTCCCGCTTCCCGGTGGTGGACGGCGAGGGCCGCATCCTGGGCTATCTCCATGTGAAGGACGCCCTGGACGCCACCCCGCGCGACCTGCCGTTCCCCGTGACGGCGATGCGGCCGATCGCCAGAGTGCGGGCCGAAACCCCGCTCGACGACGTGCTGACCGCGCTGCGGCGCAGCCGCACCCATCTGGCGGCGGTGCTCGACGAGCACGGCAAGCTGGCGGGGATGGTCACCATGGAGGACGTCCTGCGGGAGCTGATGGGACGCTCGCAGGCCCAGTGAGGCGGCGCCGGTCCGCGGCCCGGTGGGACGGGTCGCCCGCGCGACTGCGCGGCCGGTCTCCCGGGCGGCGGGGCCCGCTGCCCGGGAGACGGGTGGCGGGTGCCGCCCTCCGGACGGCCGGGCCCCTGTGCCGACGGGGCGTTCGCACGGCGCGAGGGGCCGCTGGCCGATGAGACGTGCGGTGGGTTCCCCCTGCCCCGAAGGGACCGGACCGCACCGCGATACGATCGCGTCGCCATGGAGATGAATGCCTCGTACAGCAGTCTGGTCGCGGTCGGCGACTCGTTCACCGAGGGCATGTCGGACCTGCTGCCCGACGGCACATACCGGGGCTGGGCCGATGTTCTCGCCGGCCGGCTCGCGGCCCGCACGCCGCGGTTCCGTTACGCGAACCTGGCGGTACGGGGCAAGCTGATCGGCCAGATCGTCGACGAACAGATCGATGCCGCCGCCGCCCTGCGGGCGGACGTCGTCACGCTCGTCGGCGGGCTCAACGACGCGCTCCGGCCCAAGTGCGACATGGGCATGGTCCGCGCACGGTTCGAAGAGGCCGTCGAACGCCTTGCGCCCTCGTGCGGAACGCTCGTGCTGATGCGCAGTCCCGGGCGGCGCGGTCCGGTGATGGAGCGCTTCCGGCCGCGCATGGAGGAGCTGTTCTCCCTGGTCGACGAAGTGGCCGCCCGCCACGGCGCCTCCGTCGTCGACCTGTACGGAGCGCCGGCCCTGGGCGACCCCCGCCTGTGGGACGTCGACCGGCTGCACCTGACGGCCGACGGGCACCGCAGGGTGGCGGAGGCGGTCTGGCAGACGCTGGGACTGCCGCCCGAGAGCGAGTGGCGGACCCCGCTCCCGCCCGCCGCCGCTCCGAAGTGGGCGGCACGGCGCGTCGCGGATCTCCATTTCGCCCGTCAGCACCTGCTGCCGTGGATAGGCCGCCGGCTGACCGGCCGTTCCTCCGGGGACGGGCGTACCGGCGCCCAGTACAGCACCGAACTGGGACGAGCGTTCTGGATCACCCCGGAGCACGACGGCGACCCCGGCCCGGTGGCCTCGTGGCACAGGGTGGACGTGACCCCTCTCTCATAGCAACCCACAAACCCGGCCACGGCGCCGGCCTGCACGAACCGCCAGTAGAATCTGGCCATGTGACTGCTGTGTCTGCGAAGCCTCGCATCCCCAATGTCCTGGCCGGCCGCTACTCCTCCACGGAGCTGGCCGTCCTCTGGTCCCCCGAGCAGAAGGTGAAGCTGGAGCGCCGGCTGTGGCTGGCGGTGCTGCGCGCGCAGCAGGACCTCGGGATCGAGGTGCCGGACACCGCCCTCGCCGACTACGAGCGCGTCCTGGAACAGGTCGACCTCGCCTCGATCGCCGAGCGGGAGAAGGTCACCCGGCACGACGTCAAGGCCCGCATCGAGGAGTTCAACGACCTCGCCGGGCACGAGCAGATCCACAAGGGCATGACGTCCCGGGACCTCACCGAGAACGTCGAGCAGCTCCAGATCCGGCTCTCGTTGGAACTCATGCGCGAGCGCACGGTGGCGGTGCTGGCCCGGCTGGGCAAGCTGGCCGCCGAATACGGCGAGCTGGTCATGGCCGGCCGCTCCCACAATGTCGCCGCGCAGGCGACCACCCTCGGCAAGCGGTTCGCGACCGCCGCGGACGAACTCCTGGTGGCCTACGGACGGCTGGAGGACCTGCTGGCCCGCTATCCGCTGCGCGGCATCAAGGGCCCGGTGGGCACGGCCCAGGACATGCTCGACCTGCTGGGCGGCGATGCCGAGAAGCTCGCCGCGCTGGAGCGGCGGATCGCCGAGCACCTCGGCTTCGCCCACGCCTTCACCTCCGTCGGACAGGTCTACCCCCGGTCGCTCGACTACGACGCGGTCACCGCGCTGGTGCAGCTGGCCGCGGCGCCGTCGTCCCTCGCCAAGACGATCCGTCTGATGGCCGGGCACGAGCTCGTGACCGAGGGCTTCAAGCCGGGCCAGGTCGGCTCGTCCGCGATGCCGCACAAGATGAACACCCGCTCCTGCGAGCGCGTCAACGGCCTGATGGTGATCCTGCGCGGCTACGCGTCGATGACCGGCGAACTGGCGGGCGACCAGTGGAACGAGGGCGACGTGTCCTGCTCGGTGGTCCGCCGGGTGGCGCTCCCCGACGCGTTCTTCGCGTTCGACGGGCTGCTGGAGACGTTCCTGACGGTGCTCGACGAGTTCGGGGCGTTCCCGGCCGTCGTCGCCCGCGAACTGGACCGCTATCTGCCGTTCCTCGCCACCACCAAGGTCCTGATGGGGGCGGTGCGTGCCGGTGTCGGCCGTGAGGTCGCCCATGAGGCGATCAAGGAGCACGCCGTCGCCTCGGCCCTGGCCATGCGCGAACAGGGTGCCGAACGCAACGAGTTGCTCGACAAGCTGGCCGCCGACGAACGCATCCCGCTGGACCGGGCGCAGCTGGACGCCCTGATGGCCGACAAGCTCTCTTTCACGGGGGCGGCGGGCGACCAGGTCGCCGTGCTGGTCTCCCGGATCGGGGAGATCGTCGAACAGCACCCCGAGGCCGCCGCGTACCGGCCGGGCTCCATCCTCTGACGGTCTCCCCCACCGCAGCCGATGACGCCCGACGAGCTCCTGGCCGCCCGCGACCGCACTGTTCCCGATGTGGTCGCGGACGGCCTGAGCGTGCTGTTGTGCGGGATCAATCCGAGCCTGATGACCGGGGCGACCGGTCATCATTTCGCCCATCCCGGCAATCGTTTCTGGCCCGTGCTCCATCGGTCGGGTTTCACCCCTCGGCTGCTGAATCCGGCGGAGCAGTCGGAACTGCTGCGCTACGGCCTGGGCATCACGAACGTGGTCGCGCGGGCCACCGCACGCGCGGACGAACTGTCCGCCGAGGAGTTCCGCGAGGGCGGGCGGATACTCGCGGCCAAGGCCGAATGGCTGAGACCCCGGTGGCTGGCGGTCGTCGGCGTCACCGCCTACCGCACGGCGTTCGGCAGGCGGACCGCCCGGATCGGCCCGCAGGACCACACGATCGGCGGCGCCCGGGTCTGGGTCCTCCCCAACCCCAGCGGTCTGAACGCCCACTGGACGATCCGGACGATGGCCGAGGAGTACGCGCGCCTGCGCGCCGTTGTCGAGCAGGAAGGCCCGACGGACGCGTGAGGAGCCCGTAGCCCGTCGTGTCACCGCACGGCCCGCCCGGCCCCGTCACGGTGGATCGACCTCCGTCACCACGACGTTCAGCTCGCAGCCCGGACCGTCCTCCTCCAGGTAGAGGCCCATGGCGATCCAGCGGTCCTCGATCCGCCACAGCTGGAGGTACTCGCAGCCCGCGACCGTGTCGGCCCACGCCTCCGGTATCTCCTCACCGGCCGTCATCCGGGCCTGCGCGCTCCACAGGCTGATCGTCTGCGGCTCGCCCCAACGGCTGATGAGCAGCGTCAGCAGCGCGTCGTGTTCCGCGAGGCACTGGGTCCGGTGTTCCAGCCGTACCGCCTCGTCCCCGTCCCCGTGGTCGATGTCCGCGTGCAAGGACGCCGTGTGATAGCCGGGCCCGCTGACTCCCGAACCCGACCGGTCGCGCTCCGCGGGAAAGGCACGGGTGCGCATCCCGTCGATGAGGCGGAGGTGATGTGCGGTGGTCATGCCGTCAGTAAACCCCCCGGCACTGACATTCGCCTGCGCGCTGCGGCCTTTGAAAGGCACTCAACTCCTTCTCCCGGCCCTCCCCCTCCCCGGCCCGCCCCGCGGTTCGGGGCCGCTCCCGGGATCCTGGTGGAACACCAGCTGCTGGGCACGGTCGGCCGGATACCGCGCGACGCGAGTCGGCGGTTCCCCGGCCGATGAATCGGGATCCGTCGAGCGCGGAGAGCACCGTGAATCCCGTGGTCGATGCGGAGGCGTGGACCCCATGTCGCCGTCCTGTTCGCCGAGTTGGAGGCCCGGGACCGCACCGAGCCGCTGATCGCCGCGCACGAGTCCGGGTTCGTCGCCCCGAGCCGGGTCCGCCGGCCCCGGATGTCCGTTCCGGTCCACGGTCGCCCGGCACTCGGTCAGCGAGTACCATCCGCCTGACATGCGCACGAGCTGGGAGGACAGACCGTGGGGCGGCTGACCGGTGGTGATCCTTCACTGCTGCGGCGGATCAATTCCGCAGTGGTATTGCACGCCCTCCGGGGCGCCCACTCGCCCACGCTCACGGACCTGACCCGGATCACGGGCCTGTCCAGGCCGACGGTCGAGGGCGTCATGGAAGGGCTCTTCGAGGCCGGGCTGGTCGTCGAGTCGGTGCCCGACGAGGGCGAGGCCCGGCGTCAGGGGCGCCCGGCCCGGCGGTTCAGGTTCCGCGCCGAGGCCGGTCATCTGCTCGGTATCGAGATCGGCCCGCACCGGGTCTCCACCCTGCTCGCCGAGTTGGACGGCCGGATCATCGGGTCGAGCTCGCGTGAGGTGTCCGTGACGGCATGCGCCGATGAACGGCTCGACAAGGTCCGCATGGTGGTGGCCGACGTTCTGCGGCGGACGGGTGTGGCCCGGAGCAGTCTGCGCGCCGTCGGCGTCGGCAGCCCGGGCATCGTGGAGGCAGACGGGACCGTACGGCTGGGCACCGCGCTGCCGGACTGGACGGGGCTGGCGCTGGGCGAGCGGCTGAGGCGTTCGTTCCGCTGTCCCGTCCTCGTGGAGAACGATGCCAACGCCGCGGCGGTCGCGGAGCACTGGAAGGGTGCCGGCGCCGGGTCCGACGACATCGTGTTCGTCCTGGCCGGGCTGAGCCCGGGGGCCGGCTCGCTGATCGGCGGGCGGCTGCACCGCGGATTCGGTGGTGCGGCGGGTGAGATCGGCGCCCTGCACCTGCTGGGCCGGGAGGCCACGCCGGAGCGGCTGCTCTCGACGACGGACACGCCGCTGGAGCCGTTGGACGAGGCCGCGGTCGCCTCCGTGTTCGCCGAGGCGCGGCGCGGCGACACCCGGGCACAGGCGGCGGTCGAACGGTTCATCCGGCGTCTGGTGCACGATGTCGCGGCGCTGGTGCTGGCCCTGGACCCGGAGCTGGTGGTCGTCGGCGGGTGGGCCGCGGGACTGGACGGTGTGCTGGACCCACTCCGCCGTGAGCTGGCCCGCTACTGCCTGCGGCCACCGCGTGTGGCACTGTCGATGCTCGGCGAGGCGGCGGTGGCCACAGGTGCGCTGCGGCTGGCTCTCGATCATGTCGAGGAGCAGCTCTTCGCGGTGGAGGGAACGGTGACGGCCCGCCACTGAGCTCGACGGGCCGGTCACGGGGACCGTGACACGTCCACCGGCACCCGGCGCTCGCGTTCACGTCTGATGCGCTTCAGGGGCGGAGCCGGTGCCGTGGCCGGGAAGCGCTAACGGATGGCTCGCGGCGTCCGGTGCGGTGCGTCGCACGACGCAGGAGCGCCCGCATACCGGATGTATGCGGGCGTTTCGACAATACGGCGAGGCGCCCCAGCTGCCGACGGGCGCCCGCCAGGGATCAGGGAGCGCCCTCAGGTACCGGAGCCCTCCGTCCCGGCCGTGTTCAGGAAGCCTGCCGCTCCTGACCGTGGTGGCTGATCTCCAGGTCGCCCGAGTCGCCGAAGGTGAGCCGGCAGGTGTCGGCGCGGTAGGTGGCGACGGAGAGCGCCACGGTACCGCCCGCCGCCAGGTAGCGGGTGGTGACGACGAGCACGGGGGCGCCGGGGAGCCGGTCGAGTTCCTTGGCGTCGTCCGCGCGCGCCGAGCCGAGCTCCACCGACCGGTCCTGTCCGTCGAGGCCGAGGCGGTGCAGTTCGCGCAGGACGCTGCGGGCCCGGACGGGGCCGGACGACGCGTCGATGGAGGACAGTCCGGGCACGGACGACGACGGGACGTAGAGCTGCTCCGCCGCGATGGTCTGCGCCTGGGCGACGCGGATGCGCCGGACGATGTGGACCGGCTCGTCGCCGTCCACACCGAGCTCGGTGGCCACCGACGCGGGCGCGACCGCGGTCGAGCAGCCGACCGGCTGCCACGCTTCGCCGGCCGCGCCGCCGGACCAGTCGCGCTGCCCCGTGGAGACGGCGACCCCGACGCGCGGCGGGGCGACCGTGGTCCCGACGCCGCGGCGCCGCTGGAGCCTGCCCTCCAGTTCGAGCTGCTCCAGAGCCTGCCGGAGCGTGGCTCGGGCGACACCGAACCGAGCAGCGAGGTCACGCTCGTTGGGCAGGATCTCACCCACGGCGAAGTCCGAGTCGAGTGCCTCACTGAGCACGGTCTTGAGATGCCAGTACTTCGGCTCTTGCACCGATTCCAGCTGTGTGGTCCCCACCCTGTCCTCCGCAATCCCCAGCGGGCTTTCCGCGACGTTGTTTATTAAAGGTTCCTGCCTAACGGTGAGACCATAGGACGGGATACCACCTTGGTCAAGACCAATCCTCCTGCGGTCACGCAGAGAAAGGACACCTTGCCGCAGAGCGTTCACAGGACGTTCGCGGTGCCGTGAACCGCCCGCAGTGGAAAGACCACCCGTGGCCGGGTGGGTCGCGGAGTCCCGGAGGGCAGGGGCGGCAGCACCGGAGCGGTCACCGACCGTCACGCCACGATGAACGGGCGCCCCAGCATCGTGGAGTCGGCCGTCGAAGAGTCCGCGGATCGGCCGTCGGAGGGCTGCCCTACCGGCCGCCGGTCGACCAAATCACCGAGCTTGTCAGGGTTACGCACGATGTGCCCGCACGGATGATCCCGTTCGCGGCACCACCCGGACGACGGAGTCCGGGTCCCCAGCCGGGAGCGCGGGCAGCGCCGACCCGCCGTCGATTTCCACCGCCCGCACATCGCCGTCCTGGATCCGCACCTGGGCGACCCCCGCAGGAGGCGGCCAGAGGGCGTCAGCCGGTGGCGGAGTCACGACCACCGGAACCGCGTACCATGATCAATGTCAGTGGTGGGTTCTACGGTTTCTTCCATGACCCGATCCGTTCAGGCCTTGGCCTACGCACGCCCTTCTGCCGTGGAGACCTCGCGGTCCGGCCGGCTCCTCGGCCTGGAGACGTCAGGTGGGCTCACGCCCCGGGGCGCCGAACCCCATCCGCGGTTCTTCTCCGGCTTCCTCACCTCTCCGGGTGTCGCCGCCCGCGGCTTGCTGGCCGTGGCGGACGTGGCGTCCGCGCGCTACTACCAACGGACCCTGCCCGCGTCGCTCGACCCCGTGGTGACGGGCAACGGCGACCGGCTGCGTTTCGAGTCGTTCTCCGGCTGCTGCGGGGTGTACGCGCGCCTCGACGTGCTGCGGGAAGGGCTGGACGGCGCCGAGACGGGGCACGGCACGACGAACGTGGACGTCAACAACCCCCTGCGGGAAGCACTCTCGCGCCTGATGGGGGATGATCCGCTGCACCTGCGGGTGGGCCCGGACGAGATGGCCGTGACCACGCTGGACGGGCCGGTCGTGGAGAAGAAGGTGCCGCTGCCCGATCGCTGGCTGCGCGGCTTCGCCGAGGCGCAGGTGGTGTCGGCGGGCTTCGACCTGCGGGCCGAGTTGCCCGCCGCCGAGGCCGTGCGGTTCCTGCGGTCGCTGCCGCGCACGTCGGGGAACGCCTCGCGCGGTGCGCGCTGGATGGTTTCGGCAGGCAGGTCGTTGCGGCCGACGACGCGTCCGGGTGCGGGAGCGGTGTGTCTGCCGGGCCCCGAACGGCTGGCGGCGCTCCAGCGGGTGCTGCGTCATGCGACGTCCCTGCGGGTGTACGGGCCGGTGACGGACGGGGAGGCCACCGCGAGCGCCTGGGAGGTGGTGCTGCCGGGCATGCGGCTCACGCTGACGCTGTCGCCCGAGGCCTCGCGCGGCTTCTCCGGTGAGGGAGGGGTCCTCGAAGCGCTGGCCACCGAGGACGCCGCGGCCGACGCCGAGCTGGTGTCGCTGCTGCTGTCCTGGGAGCCGCGTATCGAGCCCGCCGATCTGGCGGAGCGGTCGGGCCTGACGGTGGAACGGGTACGGGCCGCGCTGACCCGGCTGGGGACGGCCGGCCGGGTCGGTTACGACCTCGCGGACGCGGCCTACTTCCACCGCGAGCTGCCCTACGACGCGGACCGCGCCGAGCGGCACAACCCGCGTCTGGTCGCGGCCCGGCGACTGGCCGCATCGGGCGCGGTCGTGCTCGACGGGGACGCGGCGGCCGTGTCCTCGGGCGAGCGCCGTTACCAGGTGAGAGAGAAGGACGGAATGCTCAGCTGTACCTGCCAGTGGTGGATCGACTACCGCGGCCGCCGGGGCCCGTGCAAGCACGCCCTGGCCGTACGGATGGTCCGTCGGGGCGCGCCGGTCGCCGGGGGTGTGCGATGAAGGAACTGCTCACCGCCGTCCGGAAGGGGCGGGTGAAGGAGGTCCCGGCTCTGGTGGCCGGGCTGGACCGGACCGAACGCCGGGCGGCGCTGGAGGAGTTGAAGTCCCTGCGCAAGGAGGCGCGGGGCTGGCACTGGAATGAGCGGGATCGGTCCCGCGATGCCCTGTTCGTGGCCGGGGCCGGCTGTCACACCGGGGCGGCGGCCTGCGCCACCTGGCTCGGTGGCCGGGATCTGGTGGGGTGGCGGCGGCCCCCGTTCCGGCGGGTCGTCGAGGTGCTGGCGGATCGCGACCCCGCCTGGATCGCCGATGTGGTGAACCGGCTCGCGTCACGGCCCGCGGCGGTGGAGTCCGCGTTCGACCTCATCAACGGCCTGATGCAGCTCGCACAGTGCCCCGTCCCCACCACGGACGCCTTCGTCCGCGGCTGGGCGGAGTCCGTCTCCAGCGAGCCCTGGCAGACACGGAGGACACGCCCTCTGACCGACATCCTCCGGGACGATCCGTACCTGCCGGTCCTCCTCCCGCGTGTCTTCGAGTTGCCCGAGCTGCCGCCGCAGATGACCTGGATCGAGGAGACGTCGCAGAATCCGTGCCAGTGGCTGGTGGCGCTTGCCCAGTTGGTCGACGAGGGCCTGGTCGAGCGGACGGCGCTCCTGGAGATGTGCCTGGCGCGGCTGCTCCGGGGCGGAAAGCCCACGGAACAGCGCTTCTGCCTGGCGATGGTGCGACGGCTGGAGATGACCGAGCAGGAGGAGACCGGTCATCTCGCCGACTGGATCGCCATGGCGGCGGACGGGCTCTCCGCCGTGGCCGGTCACGCCCAGGCGGTGCTCGGTCGGATGGACGAGCGCGGCGAGCTGCCGGTTCGGTCACTGGCGGAGGTCTCGGGTGCGGTGTTGTTCCGCGCGGAGAAGAAGCTGGTCCGGTCCCAGCTCGTGCTGATCGGCAAGGTGTTGCGACGCGATCCGTCGACGGCCGGCGAGTTGCTGCCCGTCGTCGCCGAGGTCTTCGGGCACGAGGACATCGGACTTCAGGAGCGGGCGCTGAAGCTCGTGACGCGGTACCTCTCCTCCGCCGGTGACGCGGCGCGGGAGGAACTGGCCCTCTCGGCGGAGCATTTGAACCCGGTGCATCACGCGGCCGCGGCCGAGGTGTTCGGCGGCCTGCTGGGCGACCGGCCGACGACGGAGGCGTACGAGGAGATGCTGCCGCTGCCTCCGGTACCGCTCCCCCTCGCGCCGGCCCCGGCAACGCTGGTCGAACTCGTCGAGGAGGTGGCGCTGCTGACTCGTGATCTGCGGTCCGGATTCGCCTCCTCCGGTGCGCCCCTCGACATGTCCGCGTTCGAACGGACACTGGACGGACTGGTGCGGCACGCCCATGCCGACCGGGCGGGCCTGGTCGACGCGCTGCGTGGGGCGCTGACCGGTCACTGGTGGATCGACGGCGAGTACAGCCCGCATCACAAGCGGTGGCTCATCTCGAACGCGGGTATCGAGATCGTCGTCGCCGCGCTCCTCGGCCGGGAGACGGGGCGGGACATGGAAGTCGGCCGTCCGTCGGGGAAGTCCCGGTGGGGCTGCGTCCACGCGGCACTGGACGGGATCCGCAAGGCCCGTCTGTGGGAGGCGGCCGACGCCGTGCAGGACGGCCGGCTGCCGTTTCTCCTGGCCGTACCCACAGCGCGCGCCGGCTCGCTCGATCCGGCCGTGCTGGTGGACCGGCTGTGCACCTATCAGCGGCTGGGGGTCCGGCCGGGCGAGATCGATTTCGGTCAGGCCCTGCTCCGTGTGCCGCGCGGCGAGAACCGGCACGAGGCCGCGGCGGCGGCCGCGGCTCTCGGCACCCCGGAGGGGGACCGTCTCGCGGCATGGCTGCGGATCGCCGAACCGCTCGCCCAGGCGCACCGCTTCGACCTGCCGAAGCAGACCCACAAGACCGGCCGCCTGGTGTCGACGCCGGGCGTCTGGACGCACCGTGTGCTGATGGCCACCGAGGAACGCCCGTTGATCCAGCGGGAGTTCCCTCGTCCGTTCCACTGGCTGGGGCAGCCGCACACGCCCACGCACGACCTCTGCTACCACTGGGGTGACCGGCCGGAGGGCTGGACCTCCTCCCTGCCTCAGGACGCGGAGACGCTGGCCGCCTGGCTGCTGCCGAACATCTCGATCGGCGCGGTCGAGGAGATACGGGGTACCCCCCGGCCGCTGCCGTCGCTCGCCGAGCTCGACGCGCCCGCGGGCCAGGCGGTCCATCTGGCGGTCGCCTACTGCCTGGCCTGTCGCCACCAGGAAGACCGCCTTCTGGCGGTGGACGCCCTGCTGATGCTCGCCGCGCGCCACCAACTGGACGCGGCACTGCTGGGAGAGCAGCTGACGGCTCTCCTCGATCACGGTCTGGCGAAGCCGAACCGGATCGCGGAATCCGCCCGTACCGCCGCCGCCACCGGCGCGTACCGAACGGTGCTCCGCGTGCTGGCCGCGGTCCTGCCCGGGCTGCTGGCCCGCCAGAAGGCCCCCCGCGGACTGAGTGATCTGCTCACGGTGGCCGCCGAATGCGCGGAACACTGCGGAGCGGTGCGGGCCGAGCCGATACCCGGGCTGGCCGAGACGGCGGCCCGTGGCGGCTCCTCCCAGCTGGTACGTCAGGCGGTGCGTCTGAAGACCGCCTGGGATCAGGGGGCGGGACCCGCGTGACCGACCACGGCACCACCGTGTGACACACCCGCATTCGTCGCACACGGAACGCGGCAGGGGCCGGGAGGAGACGGCCGACCCGGGCGGAGCGCATGGACTCCCCCGGTGGGCAGGGGTGTTCCCGGCACCCGACCGGTCAAAGCGCCCCGCCCCGGGGGACACCCGGGCCACCGGACATCCGGCGCCCGGACACCCCCGGCCACCGGCCGTCGCACGGCGGCCGGGGCCGCGCGGAAGGTCGTCCGCGAGGCCCCCGCCCGCCGCGCGCCGGCCCGCCGGGGAGCCCGGGCCGTCGCACAGATCCGCGCCCTATACGGGACGTGCCTCGGGAAGCGCCGTCACCGGCACCGGCATCGCTTCGGACACTCCGTCCGCCTCGGACGCCGGTCCCGCGTCGTCGGAGCCCAGCGCCTGCGAGAGATCGGCCCACAGGTCCTCGACGTCCTCCAGCCCGACGGACATGCGCAGCAGCCGGTCCCCGACACCGGACGCCTGCCGGTCGCCCTCCTCCACGATGCGGTGGCTGATGGAGGCCGGGTGCTGGATCAGGGTGTCGACGCTGCCCAGGCTCACCGCCGGCGTGATGAGCCGTACGGCCGAGATCACCCGGTGCGGATCCCCCTGCACCTCGAACGAGACCATCGCCCCGCCGATCTCGGGGTAGTGGACCCGGGCGACGCGGGGGTCGTCCGCCAGTCTGCGGGCCAGTTCCGCGGCGGTCGCGGAGGCCGCCCGTACCCGCACCGGGAGCGTGGCGAGCCCGCGCAGCAGCAGGTATCCGGCCATCGGGTGCAGCACGCCGCCGGTGGCGAAGCGCACCTGCCGCAGACCGGCGGCGAACTCCTCGTCGCAGGCGACGACGCCGCCCATCACATCGCCGTGTCCACCGAGGTACTTGGTGGCGCTGTGCAGCACGATCCGGGCACCGTGCTCCACCGGCCGCTGGAGGACGGGCGTGGCGAAGGTGTTGTCGACGAGCAGGGGCACCGACCCGCAGGAGTGCGCGACCGCCCGGATGTCGATCTCGGCGAGCGTGGGGTTGGCGGGCGTCTCCAATATCACCAGACCGGTGTCCGGCCGGATCGCCTCGGCGATGCCCGCCGGGTCGGTCCAGGTCACCTCGGTGCCCAGCAGGCCGGTGCCGAGGAGGTGGTCGCTGCACCCGTAGAGCGGGCGGACCGCGACCACGTGACGCAGCCCCGCGCCCGCCCGGACCAGCAGCACGGCGGTGAGCGCCGCCATTCCGCTGGCGAACGACACGGCGCTCTGGGTCCCTTCGAGCCGGGCGAGCGCGTCCTCGAACCGGGCCGTCGTCGGATTGTCCAGGCGTGCGTAGACGGGCGGGCCGTCGGGCCGGGCACCGGTCGCGGCGAAGGCGTCGATCCGCCCGGCCTCGCCCCTGGAGTCGTAGGAGGGGTAGGTGGTGGACAGGTCGATCGGCGGGGTGTGCAGTCCGAGGGCCGCAAGATCGTCGCGGCCCGCGTGCACGGCTTCGGTGGCGAGCGCGCGGGAGCGGGGGGCCGCCGGGGGCGCCATGGAGGAGTCGGTGTCCATGACAGTACTCTGAACATCACCCGGGCGCTTCCGCGCATATCCCGTGCTACGTTCGACAGATGTCCGAATCCGTCGCTCTCGACCCGGTGGATCTGCACATTCTGCGGCTGCTGCAGAACGATGCCCGGACCACCTACCGCGAACTGGCCGCCGAGGTCGGGGTCGCCCCGTCGACCTGTCTGGACCGGGTAGCCAGATTGCGTCGTTCCGGAGTCATTCTCGGCCACCGGCTGCGCCTGGACCCGGCACGGATCGGCCGGGGCCTGGAGGCCCTGCTCTCCGTACAGGTACGTCCCCATCGCAGGGAGCTGATCGGCCCGTTCGTCGAGCGGATCAGGGCGCTGCCGGAGTCCCGCGCGCTGTTCCATCTCACCGGGCCCGACGACTACCTGGTCCATGTCGCGGTCGCCGACACCGCGGATCTTCAGCGCCTGGTGCTCGACGAGTTCACGTCGCGGCGCGAGGTGGCCCGGGTCGAGACCCGGCTGATCTTCCAGCAGTGGGAGTGCGGACCGCTGCTGCCACCGGCGGCCGGTGCGACGGGAACAGGCCCCTGAGACCGAATGCTGATGACGCGGAGGTCCCCGCCGTACGAGGATGTCCGCATGTCAGAAATCTCCGGCAGCGCACTGCCCCGCCAGGTCGCCGACGCCTACGTCGACGCATACATCGAACTCGACCCGGTCGCCGGCACCTACCTGGGTGTCGCGGCGAGTTCGCGGCACCTCCCCGACTTCTCCCCCGCCGGGCAGGAGGCCCTCGCGGAACTCGCCCGCACCACCCTCGCGCAGCTTGACGCCGCCGAACGGCTGCCCGGCGCGGACACCGACGCCGAACGCCGCTGCGCCCGTCTGCTCCGCGAGCGCCTCACGGCGGAACTTGCCGTTCACGAGGCCGACGAGCGGCTGCGCACGGTCTCCAACATCCACTCCCCGGCGCACAGCGTCCGCGAGGTGTTCACGGTGACGCCGACCGAGACGGACGAGGACTGGGCGGCGGTCGTGGACCGGCTGCGCGCGGTGCCCGCCGCGCTGGAGGGGTACCGCGCGTCGCTGGCGCTCGGTCTGGAGCGCGAGCTGTACGGAGGTCCGCGCGCCACCGCGACGTTCATCGATCAGCTCGACGAGTGGGCGGGCAACGGCGGGACGGGCTTCTTCGAGGAGTTCGCCGCCGCCGGTCCGGCGTCCCTGCGCGCCGATCTCGACGAGGCCGCCGGGCTGGCGGCGAAGTCGGTCGCCGAGCTGCGGGACTGGATGCGCGACGTGTACGCCCCCGCGGTCGAGGGAGCGCCGGACATCGTGGGCCGCGAGCGGTACGCGCGCTGGTCGCGCTACTTCAACGGCACGGACCTGGACCTCGACGAGGCGTACGCGTACGGCTGGTCCGAGTACCACCGGTTGCTCGCCGAGATGAGGACGGAGGCCGAGAAGATCCTGCCGGGCGCCGGTCCGTGGGAGGCGCTGGCCCACCTCGACGTGCACGGCAAGCACATCGAGGGCGTCGAGGAGGTCCGGGCCTGGCTCCAGAACCTGATGGACGAGGCCATCGAGGCGCTCGACGGGACGCACTTCGAACTCGCCGAGCGGGTGCGGAAGGTGGAGTCCCGCATCGCCCCGCCCGGCGGCGCCGCGGCCCCGTACTACACGGGCCCGTCCGAGGACTTCTCGCGCCCCGGCCGTACCTGGCTCCCCACCATGGGCGAGACCCGATTCCCCGTCTACGACCTGGTCTCGACCTGGTACCACGAGGGCGTGCCCGGCCACCACCTGCAGCTCGCCCAGTGGACGCACGTCGCCGACAGCCTCTCCCGCTACCAGGCGTCCATCGGCATGGTGAGCGCCAACTGCGAGGGCTGGGCGCTGTACGCCGAGCGGCTCATGGACGAACTGGGCTTCCTGCCCGATGCCGAGCGCCGCCTCGGCTACCTGGACGCGCAGATGATGCGCGCCTGCCGGGTGATCGTGGACATCGGCATGCACGCGGAGATGGAGATCCCCGCGGACTCCCCGTTCCACCCCGGTGAGCGGTGGACCCCGGACCTGGCCCAGGAGTTCTTCGGCAATCACAGCGGCCGGCCCGCCGACTTCGTGGAGAGCGAACTCACCCGCTACCTCTCGATGCCCGGTCAGGCCATCGGCTACAAGCTGGGCGAACGCGCGTGGCTGCTCGGCCGGGAGAACGCCCGCACGGCGCACGGCGACGCGTTCGACGCCAAGGCGTGGCACATGGCGGCCCTGTCCCAGGGGCCGCTTGGACTCGACGATCTGGTGGACGAGCTGTCCAAGCTCTGACCCTGCCGGCTGACGCCCTTCTCCTCCCCGTTTGCCGAACGCTCGCGCCGGAGCGAGGAGAAGGCGGTCGCAGGCCCACTGCCCGCCCGGCCGGCATCCAGCTCTCCCGGAACCGGCCGGCCTCTGGGGCACGGGGCCGGCCGACGCGGGCGGCGGACCGCCCCGGCACGACCGGCCGCGGTTCGGGTCCGGCGGGACGGAGCCGGGCTCCACCGGCCTCAGCCGTCGGCCGTGCCCGTCACGCGGTGCCGTACCGCCGATCCGTCGCGCTCCTTCACCACTTCGAGCTGTGCCGGGATACGGCGGCGCAGATCGGCGACGTGGCTGACGATGCCGACGCTGCGGTCCCGTTCCCGCAGCGAGTCCAGCACGTCGAGCACCTCGTCGAGCGTCTGGTCGTCCAGGCTGCCGAAGCCCTCGTCGATGAAGAGGGTGTCCAGCCGCACGCCGCCCGCCTCATCGGTGACGACGTCGGCGAGGCCGAGCGCGAGGGCCAGCGAGGCGAAGAACGTCTCGCCGCCCGAGAGCGTCGCCGTGTCGCGTTCGCGGCCGGTCCAGGCGTCGACCACATGGAGGCCGAGACCGGATCTGCGGCCTCCGGACCGGGCGTCGGAGTGGACCAGTGTGTACCGGCCGGACGACATGCGTTCCAGCCTCGCGGTGGCCGCGGCGGCGACCTGTTCGAGCCGTGCGGCCAGCACATAGGACTCCAGCCGCATCTTGCGCTCGTTGTCCGCGGAGGTGCCGGCGGTGAGCGCGGCCAACCGGGCCACCCGGTCGTACTCCTCGCGCAGCGGGCCGAGCCGGCGCACCTCGTTCGTGGCGGCACGCGACAGCCGGGCCAGTTCGGCACAGCGCTCCTGTGCGGCGGACAGTGCCGCGGCGGTCTCCCGCAGCAGCCGCTCGGCCGTGTCGCAGGCGGCCTGCGCGGCGTCCACCGAGACCGGCGGCCCGTCGGCGGCGGTGCGGGCCGCGGTCTCGGCGAGCCGGTCGGCGACGGCGGCGGACTCCGACTGCCAGGCATCGGTCAGCCGCTGGAGTTCGCGCTGTTCGGTGTCGGTCAGCAGGCTCGTGGCGGCGTCCTGCGGGGTGTCGAACCCGGCCCGGAACGCGGCGTCGGCGAGTCGGCCGTCGGCCTCCTTGCGGCGTTGCGCGGCCGTCTCCTCCTCGCGTACCGCCGCGGCGGCCGCGGCCAGCAGCCCCGCCCTCCGCTCCAGCAGCTCGGCGTGCTCGGCGACGCTGGCGCGATCGCCCCGGGCGGCGGCCAGTATGGCTTCGAGCGACGCCTGTTCCCGGTCCAGGCCCTCCCGCAGGGAGGTGCGGGCCGCGACCCGGCGCTCGGCCAGCCGCAGCCCTTCCAGCCGCTCGGCCTGTTCCCGCTCGGCGACCGCCAGTGCCTCGCGCGCCGCGTGGGTCCCGGCGGCGGCGCGGTGCGCCTCGGCGTGCCGACGCGTCAGCTCCCCGACGCATTCGTCCAGTTCGACGACGGTGGGGTCGGCGGCGGCTTCCACAGGGGGCTCGGCGGGGGGCGGTGCGGCCCCGGAAGCGGTCGCCCCGGTCTCCGCGGACCGGGCGGCGTGAGCGGCCCCGGCCCGTTCGGCGTCCTCAGCGGCCCTCGGCTGCGGCACGGCCGACCGTGCGGCCTCCCGGGCCGTCCGGTGCTTCTCCCGCAGGATCCCCAGTTCCCGGTCGGCCAGGGTGCGCGCCTCCTCTGCCCGCCGGTGCGTGTCGAGGGCCCGTTCCTCGGCGGTCCGGTCGACATGGCCGTCGGTGGGGCGGGCGGGGGCGGGGTGGTCGGGCGATCCGCACACCTTGCAGTGCTCGCCGTCCACCAGCTCGGAGGCCAGTTCCGCGGCGATGTCGCGCAGGCGCCGTTCGCGCAGCTCCAGCCATGCCTCGTGGTCCCCGGCGGCGCGTTCACGGGCCAGCGCCAGCCGCTCGGCGGCGGCCGACACCTCCTGGGCGAGCTCGTCGCGTCGCCGGGCCGCCGCCAACCGGGTCCGGGCGGGTTCCAGTCGTCCCGCGAGCTGTTCCGCGAGGGTCGCCGCCTCCTGGGCGTCCTCGATGCGGGCCCGCAGCTCGTGCCGGGTGGCTTCCCAGTCGGCCAGCCAGCCCTTCGTCTCCTGGATCAGTTCGTCGTCGGCCCGGGCCTGGCGCTCCAGGCCGGCCCGTTCGTCGTCGATCTCCGCGCTGCGCCGCTCGGCGCGCTGCGCGGCGTCCAGACCGCCGAGTTCCTGGCGCAGCGTCCGTTCCAGTCCGGCCAGTTGTTCGGCGCCGGCATCGGCGAGGGAGGCGGGCAGCAGCGCACAGGCGAGGTTCCGTGCCTCATGGGCCTCGCGGTGGGCACGTTCGGCGTCCTCGCGCAGGTCCAGGGCGGGGGCGACCTGGTCGGCCTTGCGGGCGCGGGCGAGGCGTTCGTGGCGCCGGTCGTGGTCGGGGCGGCCGGATTCGAGGGCGGCGGCGCGGCGCCGGGTCTCCTCGTACCGCTGCCGGAGGGCGGCGCGTTCCCGCTCGGCGTCGAGGGCCAGACGGGAGGCGGCCTGCCGCTCCTCGGCCAGGGCCAGGGCGGAGGCGGCGCCGTCGAGCCGTTCCCGGGCGCCGCTGCGGGCCTGCGCGGCCCATTCCAGCACGCTGTCGGCGAGTCCGGGATCTCCGGGCTGGAGGGCGGGGAGCGCGGATTCGCGGGCGGCCGGGCCGGCCGCCTGGGCGATCCGCTGGGCGGTCGCGAGGACGCGTTCGTCCCCGGCCCTGACCTGTGCCTCGGCCGTACGGCGGAGCTCGGCGAGCCGGTCCTCCACGGCGGCGAAGCGGCGGGTGTCGAAGAGCCTGCCGAGCAGTCTGCCGCGCACCTCGGCGTCGGCCCGCAGAAAGCGGGCGAAGTCACCCTGCGGCAGCAGCACCACCTGGCAGAACTGGTCCCGGCTCATCCCGATGAGCCGGGTGATCTCCTCGCCGATCTCCTGGTGCGAGCGGCTCAGCGACCGCCAGCCGCGCTCCGGAGCGTACTCGCGCAGCCTGCTCTGGGCCTTCTCCGTCGTGAAGCCGTCGCCCTTCTTCTTGGGACGCGGCTGCGCCGGGCGCCGGGCGACCTCCAGGCGCCGGCCGCCGACGGTCAGTTCGAGGGTGACCTCGGTGGGCACGTCCGCCGGGGCGTGGTCGCTGCGCAGGGAGGCACCGGGGGTCTGGCGGGCACCGGGCACCGAGCCGTACAGGGCGTAGCAGACGGCGTCGAGGACCGAGGTCTTCCCGGCTCCGGTCGGCCCGTGCAGCAGGAAGAGCCCGGCCGACGAGAGCGCGTCGAAGTCGATGTGCTGGGTGCCGCCGAACGGCCCGAAGGCCGTGAGCGTGAGTCCGTGCAGCCTCACCGGTTCACCTCGCGCGCCGCGTCGTCCACCCGAACGTGGTCGAAGGCTCCGCGCAGCACCGCGCGTTCCCGTTCGTCCGCCGCCGCGCCGCCGCGCACGTGTGCCACGAAGTCCTCCGCGATCTGCTGGTCGTCGCGCCCTTTGAGGCGCTGTGCGTACGAGGCGAGCGGGTCCTCGGGGGCCCGGTCGGGGTCGAACACGAGGCTGAGCGTGTGCGGGAACCGCTCGGCGAGGCGGGCCATCGGTTCGGTGGGGCGTGCCGGATCGGTGAGCGTGGCCTCGACCCAGGAATCCTGGTGGCGTTCGAGCGCGGGGTCGTCGAGCAGGGCGTCGAGCCGGCCGTGGATCCTGGCCAGCGGGCGGGGCACCGGGCAGTCGACGCGTTCGGCGGTGACGGTGCCCGAGGCGTCGAGGTCGACGAGCCACATGGTCTTGCGGTGGGTGGCCTCGGAGAAGGAGTAGGCGAGCGGGGAGCCCGAGTAGCGGATCCGCTCGGTGACGGTCTGGCTGCCGTGGAGGTGGCCGAGGGCCACGTAGTCGACGCCGTCGAAGACCCCGGCGGGCACGGCGGCGACCCCGCCGACGGTGATGTCGCGTTCGCTGTCGCTGGGCTCTCCGCCTGCGACGAAGGCGTGGGCGATCACGACGGATCTGGTGCCCGCCGGGCGGGCGGCGAGGTCGGCGCGCACCCGGTCCATGGCCGCGCCCAGCACCGCCTCGTGTCCCGTCCGCTCCGCGCCGAGGACGTCCTTGACCAGAGCGGGCTCCAAATAGGGCAGCCCGTAGAACGCCACGTCGCCGTGGGCGTCCGGCAGGACGACGGGGGTGGCGCAGTGGGCGGGGTCGGTGCGCAGGTGGATCCCGGCCCGTCCGATCAGCCCGGCGCCGACGCCGAGCCGACGCGCCGAGTCGTGGTTCCCGGAGATCATCACGGTGGGCACACCGGCGGCGGCGAGCCGGTGCAGCGCGTCGTCGAAGAGTTCGACGGCGGGCAGCGGGGGCACGGCCCTGTCGTACACGTCGCCCGCCACGACGACCGCGTCGACCTCGTGCTCGCGCACCGTCGCCACCAGGTGGTCGAGGTAGGCGGCCTGGGCGTCGAGCAGGGAGACCCGGTGGAAGGACCGGCCCAGGTGCCAGTCCGAGGTGTGCAGAATTCTCACGTGCCGGCTCCGCCCCGCGTCATTGTCTTCCTCCGCCCCCGCTGCCGCTTCCGTCCCCGCGCCGTGACCGCACCACCGGTCCCGTTCCGGCCACTTCCTTCGGCCGCTCCGGTACCGGTGGGCACACCATTCTCGCCGCCCCCAGTGTTCCATCGGACCTGGCGGTGCTCGGCGCCTTCAGCCGAGAAGATCGACCGGCGTGCCGACGGAGAGCCGTTCCGCCCGCTGGTGGGCGTCCCAGGCAAGGGCCAGGTCCTGCCAGGGGAGCCCGACGGGCGCGTAGACGGTGCGGTCCGTATCCGCGACGCGGCCGGGACGGGTCCCTGCGAGCAGTTCGCCGAGGGTGGCGTGCGCGGCCCCGGGAGGCAGCCCCACCGCGGCCAGGGCGCCCGTGGCCGCGGCCAGTTCGCGGTCGTCGACGACCAGCAGTGCGGATTCGAGCAGCTCGGCGGCGAGTTCCCGCTTGCCGGGCTCGTCGGCGCCGAGCGTGGTGAGGTGCTGTCCAGGACGGGTGTCGGCGAGGCTCAGCAGCGGGGTCCGCGACCAGGTGGCGAGCAGGACAGTGTCCGCCACCGCGGCGACCCCGGCCGCCGAACCGAGGACACGGCCGTGGTGACGCCGGGCGAAGTCCGCGGCGCGCTCCGGGTCGGTGTCGTGCACCACCAGCTCGCGGAAGTCGCGCAGAGCTCGCAGGCCACGCACCGTGATCTCGGCCTGGGCACCCGCTCCGATGACGCCGAGCACCGCTTCGCCCGCCGGGTCGGGGGCAGCGAGGACGTGGGTGCCCAGGGCCGCGGCCAGGCCGGTCCGCCATGCCGTCACGGTGGCGGAGTCGAGCAGGGCGAGGAGTTCGCCGTCCCGGCCGCTGTGCAGGCAGATCACACCGCGCAGCGCGGGCCGGGCGCCCGGGAACTTGGCGTTGACCTTGACGGTGTAGGCGTCCACGCCGGGCAGCAGCCCGGGCATCAGGGCCGTTGCCGTGCCCGGGAACGGAAGTCCGGTGCGGATGCGCTGCCCGGGAACGGTGGCGGCACCGGCCCGGCGAAACCCCTCGCGCAGGGCCTCCAGGCAGGATTCCGGTTCGAGGACGGACAGGAGATCGCTGCGGGTCAGGAGCCGGGTCATGACCCCATTGTCCGCTGCGCCCGCCGCGGTCCCGCACCGCCCCTCGTCCCCGCGCACGCGCCGTGCGCCGTGCCCCGGCCGAGTGCCCCAGTACGCGCGTGGGTCGTTGGCGTCCCGGCCGGCGCCGCGGTCAGGCGTCCCCGTACGCCTCTCCGCCGAGTTCCAGCCGGGCCTCGCCCGCCGTCGCGTCGGCGAGCCAGCCGCGGAACGACTCGACGTCGGCGTCCGGCAGCCCGATCTCGATGACGACGGATTCGGTGTAGCTGACGCCGCGCACCGACCGGCCGGTGGCCCGCAGATCGTTTTCCAGCTTGCCCGCCCGCTGGTGGCCGATGGTGATCGTGGCGAGGCGGAACCGCTGCCGGGTGATGGTGCCGAGGGCGTCGATGGCCTCGCCGACCACTCCCCCGTACGCCCGGATCAGACCCCCGGCTCCGAGCTTCACCCCGCCGTAGTAGCGGGTGACGACGGCGACCACGTATCGCATGTCCCGGCGGGTCAGCATCTGCAGCATCGGAACGCCGGCGGTGCCGCCCGGTTCCCCGTCGTCGCTGGCCTTCTGCACGGAGGCGTCGGCACCGATCACATAGGCGAAGCAGTTGTGGGTGGCGGTGGGGTGTTCGGCACGTACGCGTGCGATGAAGTCCTGCGCCTCCTGTTCGCTGGCGGCGGGGGCGAGCGCGCAGATGAAACGCGACCGGTTGATCTCGGTCTCGTGCACGCCCGCTCGGGCGACGGTCCGGTACTGCTCCTGCATCCGGCCAGCCTATGCCCCGTCCGGGAACAGCCGGAGGTCGCCGTCCGTTGGCCCGATCATGTACGCAGACTCGGAGACGATCCGCAGGATTCTTCTGGACACCGGCGACACCTGGGCCGTGGTCGGCCTGTCCGACAACCCGTCGCGCGCGGCCCATCACGTCGCCGAGGTGCTCCAGCGCTTCGGCAAGCGGGTGGTGCCGGTGCATCCGAAGGCGGAGCCGGTCCATGGCGAACAGGGGTACGCCTCACTGACCGACATACCGTTCCCGGTGGATGTGGTGGACGTCTTCGTCAACAGCTCCCTGGCCGGCGCCGTGGCCGACGAGGCGGTGGCGGTGGGCGCGAAGGCGGTCTGGTTCCAGCTCGGGGTGGTCGACGCGGACGCGTACGAGCGGACGCGTGGGGCCGGGCTGGACATGGTCATGGACCGCTGCCCGGCGATCGAGCTTGATTCCCTTCGTTAGCGCACCCTGCGGGGAGATCGACAGAGCCCCGTCCTCCGGGTGCGGCGGAGGACGGGGCTCAGTCGCTGGTCAGGTCACGTGGCCGCAGCTCTGGCATACGAATTGGGACATACTCGTCGGGTTACCGTTGTCATCCGTCTCCACGGTGCGGTACATCGTGCCGCCGCACTGCGGGCAGCCTTGCGTCTCTATCCCCTGTCCCATCCTGGCCTCCATCTCGGCAATGGCCGCGCGATCATTGATTCGGCGTGGGTCGAGCTTGTCCAACTCGTCGTCCAGGAGCGCTATCGCGCCCACCCGCTCAGCCTCCCGCTGCTCGACATCAGCGGCCGTGTCGCCGACAACAGCGAAACGGGGGCACGCCGGGCAGACCTCCCGGCCGGCGTATACATCCGCGGCCATGGGGACGCTGCACCGAGGACAGATCACCTACTACACCTACCCGTCTACTCCCCTGGCAAAATGGTGGCCCCGTTAGTGCATGAATCTACGGCGTGTGCGCCGCCCGTCCGACGAGGAACGCGACGACTGCGACCCACGGCAGCGAACGCGACGACGCGGCCGTCGTACGGGCGCTCACGCGCCCTCCAGGCGGCTCACCATCGCCACGTCGGACCACTCGCGAGCGAAGTGGGCGTGGTCATGCAGACGGCCCGTGTGCGTCATGCACGCCTCATTGACAGCATCAATGTCGGCCGACGGGTCAATCGACCACCCGCAGTCAGGTGATAGGCATCGTGCGGTCAGCGATACTTCGCTCTGGGGCGCCGTCGTGATTTTGTGCATGACGTATCTCAGTACAGATTTCATCGGGTCCTCTGCCGCTTGGTGTACGGGTGGGGATGGCGCCGGATTTCCACGGCGAGTTCCGTAGCGTGCGACGGATCGAACGCGGGGCCAGGCGTAGTTGCCTGGCGCCACTGCTTTATGAGTACCCCGCAGATATCGCACCCTGTCGCCCGCCGGGGCGGTGTCGGCGCTCTGCCGCCCAACTCCACCGGACGTGGCACCCACATTGTCTCCACCCCTGCCCGTGCGAATTCCGTTGTGAGGACTCTAGGGAAACCAATGCGAGCCGGGTGGTGACTCGATGGTGACTGCGTGGTGACAGGTCTATTCTGGCGTCATGGACGGGGAGGACTTCATCGGCAGTGTCCGCGAGGTGCTGAGCCGCCGCGGGATGTCGATCCGTGCTGCCGCACGCGAACTGAGCTACGACCACGCCTACTTATCGCGCGTGTTGTCGGGGAAGCAGGAGCCGTCCCTACACCTCGCCGATGGACTCCGCGCCCTTGTGAGGGATGATGCGCGGCCACTGGCGTTGGTCGATCAGGAGCTGGACGACGACGGCTACGTGCGATCCGCCGTAGCTCATCTGCTACAGCACACCAGCCGGTTTGGCGGCGCACATGTGGCCGATGCTGTCGTCCAGGTGTGGCGGGCTGAGCAGCGCAAGCTGGACCGGCTTGCAGAGGCGTCGACACAGCTTGTGGGCGCCGTCAGCGAGATCGCGCAGATTGCCGGGTGGATCCTCATCGATGCCCACCGGACCGACGAGGCGCGACGCGCGTTCGTGGAAGCGCAGATGCTTGCGCGCCAGGCCGGCGACGGCCCACGGCTGTGGTTCTCCCTGGACATGCTTTCCATGCACGGCGTGCAAGAGGACCGCCCCAGGGAGGTGCTGCGCATCTCTGACGAGCTGGATTCGGCCTACGGGCTGCCTCCCCGGGTCGCTCTGATCACCCGCGTCCGCCGTTCGCGCGCACTGGCACAGGCAGGAGAGCGGTCCCGGAGCCTGGCCGAGATGAACCGTGCCCGCGGAGACCTTCAGGAGTCCGTCAGCCCCCGGGATCCGGCGTGGGTTTGGTGGATCACCGAAGCGGAGGTGGTCGGGCATCTCGGCGAGGTGCTGATGTCACTCGGCGACTACGCTGCGGCAGTTCCCCACTTCCAGCACGCCCGAGAAGCCACCCCGCCTGGTGGGCGCAGGTGGCTGGATTGCAGCGTTGCCGAACTGTCCGCGCTCACTGCGGCGGAGGCGTGGCGGGACTGTGACACGCTCCTTACCAGCCTGGCGCCGCTGCTCGATGTCGTGGCGTCCACTCGCAGCCGCACGCGTCTGGCGCAGACCCTCCGGGTCGTCGAGCGGGATGCCCCGCCGTGGCTGGCGGCCACCGCGCGGGACGTGGCGGAGGCGTGCTGACGTGCTACCAGTCGGCAGCCGTGTGCCCCTTCCCGTCGCACGTAGTGCACTCGATCACATCCGGCTCACCCTGACGCAGGGGGCCGTCGCACTCGTGCGCGGAGGGGCTCTTCGTCCGCCCCGTGCCGTGGCACTCCCAGCACACGACACGGCCGATAGGGATCTCGATGTCTGCCGCGATCGAGATACCCGTGTTGGACGGCTAGTTCCGTGACCTGCGCCCTCCGCCCTGCAGGAGCGTCGTCCGGTCTCGGGCCCGGCTGCGCGGTGTCCGCGCGCGGTGCGGCGGCCGTACGGCGTGACTGCCGCGCGGCACCCTCGCGGTGTCGCGCCTTCTGTCCGGCTGCGCGGGGTGTCACATCGGCGGGCGGCTGGGAGAATGGCGGGCCATGATGACCACGACGCCGTCGCCGGGCGTCCACCACGGCCGGGCGGAGCTCGCGGCGCAGCTCTCCGGGCTGGGTGTGGAACGGGACGGGGCCCTGCTGGTCCATGCCTCGATGCGGGCGGTGGGCCGGGTGGACGGCGGGGCCCGGTCGGTGGTGGGAGCGTTGCGGGACGCCCTCGGCGAGGGCGGCACGCTCGTCGTCCCGTCCTTCACCCCGGAGAACTCGGACACCTCTCCGCAATACCTCGACCGGGTACGCGGTCTGACCGACCGGGAGCGGGCGGACGTGCGGGCGCGGATGCCCCCCTTCGACCCGGCGAAGACGGCCGCGCCGTCGATGGGCCGGCTCTCGGAGACCGTGCGGCTGACCGAGGGGGCGCGGCGCAGCGGCCACCCGCAGACGTCCTTCGCGGCGATCGGTCCCCTGGCCGGTGAGCTGATGGCCGGTCACCGCCCCGATTGCCATCTCGGCGAGGACTCCCCGCTGGCGCGTCTCTACGAACTGCGGGCCCAGGTACTGCTGTTGGGCACCGGGTTCGACACGTGTACGGCGTTCCATCTCGGCGAGTACCGGATGCCGTCGCCGCCCCGCCGTCGCTACCGCTGTGTGGTAGGGGCCGGTGGCGGGCGCCGGTGGTGGGGATACGAGGACGTCGCGCTGGACGACGGCGATTTCGCCGCTCTGGGAGCGGACTTCGCGCGTGCGGACGGTGGTGCGGCGGTGCGGAGCGGCCCGGTCGGTTCGTCGGCCGGCCGGCTCTTCCGCCTGGACGCCGCCGTCGATTTCGCCGCCCACTGGCTGCCCTCGCACCGGACCGGTGCCCGTGCGCCGGGCCCCGTGCCCGGCGGAGGAACCCGGTGACACGGGTCTTCGGCGTACCGGCCCGCTTCACCGCCGCACCGGCGCCCTGACCGGTGCGGGCCGCGTTCGCTCCGGCAGGGGTGGTGCCACCGCCGTACCGCCGCCGTCGGACGGCCGTGTACGGGGGTGTGCGGCCTCAGTCGCCGGACGGGTGGGACGCCTCGCCGGATTCCGCCAACGCCAGCAGTTGCTCGGGCGTGACGTCCGAGGGGATCGGCACCGGGGCGGGAGTGCGCAGCGGCGGCTGCCAGCCCTTCTCCGGGTCCCAGCTGCGCACGACGCGGGCGGGGGCACCTGCCACCACCGCGTGGTCGGGCACGTGGCCCCGCACCACGGCGCCCGCGGCCACCACCACGTTGCGTCCGAGGGTGGCCCCCGGGAGGATCACCGATCCGGTGCCGATCCAGCAGCCGGGACCTATGGCGACCGGCTCCATGCGGGGCCACTGCCGGCCGATCGGCTCGTGCGGATCGTCGTAACTGTGGTTGGTGGACGTGATGTAGACGTAGGGCCCGCAGTAGGTGTCGGAGCCGATGGTGACGCTGGTGTCGGCGACGACATGGCTGCCCCGGCCGAGCACCACACCGTCGCCGAGGGTCAGGATCGGTTCGGGCCCGAGGTCCAGATCGGGCATGAGCCCGGCGGTCAGCGTGACCTGTTCCGCTATCACGCAGTGGGCGCCGAGTTCGATCCACGGCTCGCCGAAGACGGTGCCCTGCGGGAAGGCGAGCCGGGTACCGGCGCCGATCCGGCCGAACCGCAGTCCGCCGGGGTGCTCCGCGGTGATCGCCCCCCACTGCCGTACCCGGCGCCAGCCGTGGTGGACGGCGTGGGAGAGGACGCGCCGCCGCCAGGCGGCGAGGGAGGAGAACGCGTTCCTGTTCTTCGGCACCCGCTCACGGTAATCCGCGTCGTCCGGCCCGATGAGCGCGACCGCCTGTGATGTTCACCCCACTCGGCGGCCGACCGCCGGTCGCATACCGTTCCTTGGACGCGGTCGGAGATCCCCGAGCGCGCACCGGCCGAGCACACGGGAGCGGGCGATGACAGAACGGGCATGGGTGACGGAAGTCGGCGGCAAGCGGCCGGAGGTCGACGCGGACGCCTTCACCGCGCCGACCTCCGTCGTGGTCGGCGAGGTCACGTTGGAGGCGGGGTCCAGTGTCTGGTACCACGCCGTACTGCGCGCCGACTGCGGCCCCATCGTGATCGGCTCGGACAGCAACATCCAGGACAACTGCAGCGTCCACACCGACCCCGGTTTCCCGGTCACCGTCGGCGAGCGCGTCTCGGTCGGGCACAACGCGGTGCTCCACGGCTGCACCGTCGAGGACGACGTCCTGGTCGGCATGGGAGCCACCGTCCTCAACGGCGCCCACATCGGGGCCGGTTCACTGATCGCGGCGCAGGCGCTGGTACCGCAGGGCATGCGGGTACCGCCTGGTTCCCTGGTCGCGGGAGTGCCCGCCAAGGTCAAGCGGCACGTGACCGAGGAGGAGCGCGAAGGCATCCGGTTCAACGCGGCGGGCTACATCGAACTGGCCAAGGCGCACCGCCGGGCGCACGAGGACCGCCAGGAGGGCTGAGCGGGAGGACGGAGCGGCCTCGGTCCCTCCCCTCGGCCCGCTCTCCCGGACCGCTTCTTCGAACCGGCGTCGTCCGCCCGGAGGCCGGGCTGTGCGGCATCCGGCACTGCGGTCGCACAGCGGGGATGCGCCAGGTTCCGGCCTCCGGGCGGACGACGCGAAGAGCTGCCGCTCCCCTGTGGGCCGGGGGTGCGGCAGCCCGGTGCAGGCGGTCCTGGGATCAGGCGTTGGGGCGGAGCGTCCAGATGACGGTCATCTCACCGGTCACCGCGCCGTCCGCGCGCCGGATCTCGATGGCCACGGGGAATTCGGGCCGCTCCCCGCGGTCCAGTTCCGCAACCACGTCGGCCACCGGACGGCCCAGCGTCGCCGTCGCCGTGACCTCGCCCATGGCCAGCTTCTTGTAGCCGATCTCCGCCCGCACGGCCAGCGGTACGGCACGCGACAACTGGTCGCCGAAGGCGGCAAGGACGATCGCGCCGCTCGCCGACTCCGCCAGCGTGAACATCGCTCCGGCGTGGGGGCCGCCGATGTGGTTGTGGTATTCGGCCTGGTCCGGCAGTCGCACCACCGCACGTTCGGCGGTCGTCTCCAGGAACTCCAGGCGCAGGGTGCGGGCCATGGGGACCGTGGCGGCGAGCATCTCGCCGACGGTCGTCTGTTCAGCGCTCATGACCAGATGTTACTCACGGGTAGGACCGCTTGGCCATCCCCGGCACCTCGCCCCCGTTCCGCCCCGTTCCTCCCGGCCCCACAGCCCTCCCCTCCGCTTCTTTCACCATCCGCTCACGGGGGCGGGCGTAGCTGACCGGAGGACGCCCCCTTATCGTTACTCGGCATGTGGCCAGGACAGCAGCCGCCCGGGGGCGAGCAGAACCCGCAGGACCAGAACCAGAACCCGTATCAGCAGCCGGGGTACCAGCAGCAGAACCCCTATCAGCAGCCGGGGTACCAGCAGCAGGGACAACCTGGACAGCACCCGGGTCATCCGCAGCACGGGCAGCAGCCCGGCTACCCGCAGCCGAACCCGTACCAGCAGCCGACCGTTCCGCAGTACGCGGTCTCCGGTCCGCCCGGCGCGCCGAAGCCCGGTGACGACAAGAAGAAGACGGTGGCCGTGGCGATCGTCGCGGCCACCGCGGTCGTGGTGGCGGCCGTCGTCACCGGCGTCGTCGTGATGAACAAGGACGGGGACAAGGGGGAGAACGTCGCCGACGACAAGAAGTCCTCGGCCCCGGCCGAACCGTCCGAGTCCGCGGCCTCGCCGGAGGCGAACCCGCGCGCGGACGGCGAGGACGACAAGCCCCTCGTCGCGGGCTGGAAGGTGGTCACCAACCCCAAGTGGGGCACGCAGTTCGACGTGCCCGGGGACTGGGAGGTCGGCGCTCCCGGCACGTCCTCGTACTTCGAGGACGAGAAGAAGGGCGACCACTCGCCCTTGATCGGGTTCTCCGCTCCCTCGTACTTCAAGAAGCGGTGGTGCGTGGACGACTCCGACAAGGACGGCAACGAGGAGACCTCCAGCCTGGCCAGCGCCGGTACCAGGGGCGCCCAGGGCGCCACCGACGCCGCCAAGAACGCCCACAGCGAAGCCGGCACCTGGGTGTGGGGCGCGTTTGCGCAGCACATGCCGCAAAGCACCATCAAGTTCACCCCGGCCCGGCAGTTCACCACCAAGTCGGGACTCACCGGCCAGGTCGTCACCGCCACCGCCCCCGGTGTCACGAAGAAGAAGAAGTGCGACAGCGACGGCAAGTCGATCGCCTTCACCTTCAAGAACAAGAAGGGCGAGTTCGCGTCCTGGGTGCTGTACGCGGCCGCCGACGTCCCTGACGAACTCCCGGACGCCACGATCGAGAAGATCCTGAGCACCGTACGGCTCGTGGACGTCACGCCGTCCACCTGACCCGCCGGCCTTCCCCGGGGCCGGCGCGTGCGTCCGCCGGCCGGCCCGACTCCGCCGACCGGCCCCGGTTAATCCGTTGCGCGGCGGGAGAGCGGCCACCATAGTCCCGGGGTGACGACCGATTCCCTCCCTGACGCCCCCGCACTTCCCGCGCGCCGTTCCGGCCGCAACTACCGTCTGCTGACCGCCGCCGCGATCATCACGGGCCTGGGCACCCATGGCGCGCTGATCGCGGCGGCGTTCGCCGTTCTGCAGTCCGGCGGGGACGGAGGCGACGTCGGCCTGGTGGCCGCCGCCAGGGCCGCCCCGCTGCTGCTGTTCCTGCTGGTCGGCGGGGCGGTCGCGGACCGGTTGCCGCGCCACCGGGTGATGGTGGCGGCGAACGCCCTGAACTGCGTCTCCCAGGCCGCGTTCGCCTGGCTCGTCCTGTCCGGCGAGGCGGAACTGTGGCAGATGATGCTGCTCACCGCCCTCTGCGGAACCGGGCAGGCGTTCTTCAGCCCGGCGGCCGAGGGCATGCTGATGTCGAGCGTCGACCGGGAGCAGGCGAGCCGCGCCTTCGCCCTCTTCCGGATGGCCATGCAGGGGGCGACGATCGGCGGCGCCGCGCTCGGCGGCGCCATGATCGCGGCGATGGACCCGGGATGGGTGCTGGCAGTCGACGCCGCGGCCTTCGCGGTGGCCGGCGCGCTGCGCGCCTTCCTGGACGTCAGCCACATCCCGGAGCGCGAACCCGGTGGCGGGCTGCTCTCCGATCTGCGGGACGGCTGGCGGGAGTTCATCGGCCGACCGTGGCTGTGGAGCATCGTGGCGCAGTTCTCGGTGGTGGTCGCCGCCGTGGGGGCGGCCGAGTCGGTGTACGGTCCGCTGGTCGCCCGCGACGAACTGGGCGGCGCCCGGCCCTGGGGGTTCGCGCTCGCCGCGTTCGGGGCGGGCACGCTGGGCGGAGGGCTCCTGATGACGCGCTGGAAGCCCCGGCGGATGCTGCTGGCCGGAACGCTCTGCGTCTTCCCGCTGGCCCTTCCCCCGGCGGCGCTCGCGGTACCGCTGCCGGTGACCGGCCTCTGCTTGGTGATGCTCCTCAGTGGCGTCGCCATCGAGGTGTTCGGGGTCGCGTGGATGACGGCCATGCACCAGGAGATCCCGGAGGAGAAGCTGTCACGGGTCTCGGCGTACGACTGGTTCGGTTCAGTGGCGATGATGCCACTGGCCACCGCGCTCGCCGGTCCGGTGGAGACGCTGGTCGGGCGAAGCCAGGCACTGTGGGGCTGTGCAGCGCTGATCGTGCTGGTCACCGCGGCCGTGCTCTTCGTACCCGACGTACGCCGTCTGACCCGGGCCACCGACGGGACAAAGGTGGCGCTGGAGCCGCAGGAGCGGGTCTCAGCCGATCCCGAAGGCTCCGTCGGGCGGCTCGGGTGAGTCGGCCGCCTCGCCGTCCCCGACCGGCCGGGCGGCCCCGGTGAACCGGGCGAGCGCCTGTCCGTGCTCGACCCGGGCGGGAAAGGCGTCGGCGGCGCAGAGCCGGGTCAGCGCCGCGGTGTCGATCGGGTACCGGGAGGCCACGAGCACGGCGTTGCCGAAGCGCCTGCCGCGCAGCACCGCGGGCTCGGCGATGAGCGCGAGTTCCTCGAACACCGCCCCGAAAGTGGCCAGTTGGGAGCGGAGGAAGTCGAAGGGGGCACCGTCCGCCAGGTTGGCCGCGTAGGTTCCGCGCTCGCGCAGTGCCCGTCGGGCGGCCCGCGCGTACTCGACGGTGGTGAGATGGGCAGGCACCCGGGTGCCGCCGAAGACATCCGCGATCAGGAGGTCGACGGAGCCGGGCGGGACCCGCTCCACCAGGCCGCGGGCGTCGGTGCCGTGCACGGTGATCCCGGCGTCGTCGGGGACCGGGAGGTGTTCGGCGACCAGGGCGAGGAGACCGAGGTCGGCCTCGGCGACGTCCTGGCGGGAGCCGGGCCTGGTCGCGGCGAGGTAGCGGGGCAGGGTGAGGGCGCCGCCACCGAGGTGGAGCACGTCGAGCGGCGCGCCCGGTGCCGCGGCGCGGTCCGCGACATGGGCGAGCCGCTGCGCGTACTCGAACTCGAGGTGTTCCGGCGCGTCGAGGTCGACGTACGACTGGGGTGCGCCGTCGACGGTGAGCAGCCAGGCCCTGTCCCGGTCCACGTCGGGGAGGAGTCTGGCGGTGCCCTGGTCCACGTCCCGGACGACGGGTATCGGCTCGTTCACCCTTCCATTGTGCGGTGCCGGATCAACCGCTCACGACCGCGGCGACGGCGTCGGCGTGTGCCGCCGCCTGGACCAGTCCGGCGCGGGCCGCCGCGGCCCTGCGGCTCGGGTCGAGGGGGTTGCGGCCGAAGGCGCGCCGTGCCGCCGGGTCCGGGGTGATGACCTGGACGCGGGAGCCCCGCGCGGCGAGCCGGGCCGCCTGCGCGCGCGGCGAGGCGATGACCTTGCTGCCGCTCGCCGTCGGGGCGATGACGACGACGCGTCGGCAGCCCTCGGCGAGATGGGCGTTGGCCGGGGAGTGCACTCCGCCGTCGATCCAGGACCGTCCGCCTGCGGTGGCGACGGGCCAGACGGCCGGGACGGCGCAGCTCGCGGTGACGGCGTCCACGAGCGGCACCCCGCCGCTCCCGTCGAAGGCGTGGAGCTCGCCGGTGGCCGCGTCGACGGCGGTGATGAGCAGCGGGCGTTCGGGCCAGTCGGAGGAAGGAAGGCGGTCGGCGATCGCGGCGCGTCGCTCCTGCGGCGTGACGCCGGTCCGGGCCCGGCGGGCGATCCCCGCCAGTTTGCGGCCGTAAGCCTCGGGCGTGCGCGCGGACAGCAGGGCTCCCGCATAGCGCAGCAGGGCCGCCGCGCCGAGCCGTCCGCCGGACATGCCGTGCGGATCGGTGAGCTGGAGTTCGTGGAGTTCCGCCAGGGCGAGTGCCCCGG
This sequence comes from Streptomyces sp. NPDC052042, assembly GCF_044548345.1. NCBI lineage: Bacteria > Bacillati > Actinomycetota > Actinomycetes > Kitasatosporales > Streptomycetaceae > Streptomyces > Streptomyces sp. NPDC052042. Next base: position 178,268 of record NZ_JBIUBU010000012.1, read on the forward strand.
AGGCCAGTTGCGCGCCGACCATCGCGCCCGCCGAACTGCCGACGATCAGGTCGGCGGTGGTCAGGTCGATTCCCGTCTGTGCCAGCCCGTGCAGAATTCCGGTCTCCCAGGCGCTGCCGGTGACGCCGCCGGCTCCGAGTACCAGTGCTGTGTCTGCCATGGCGCCAGTCTTGCCCACGGCACGGGGCCCGCCCCCTCCCGGGTGGGGGGCGGGCCCCGGCCGAACGCCGGGCGTCAGAGCACCGCGGTGACGGTCCCGGCGCCGACGGTGCGGCCGCCCTCGCGGATCGCGAAGCCGAGCCCGGTCTCCAGGGGCACGTCACGGCCCAGTTCGACGGTCACGTCGACCGTGTCCCCGGGACGGGCCACCGCCACCGGGCCGAGGTCGACGTCTCCGACGACGTCCGCGGTGCGGATGTAGAACTGCGGCCGGTAGCCGGTGCCGACCGGGGTGTTCCGGCCGCCTTCACGCGCCGTCAGGACATACACCTGCGCCCTGAAGTGGCGACGGGGCGTCACACTGCCGGGGGCCGCGACGACATGTCCCCGACGGACCCGGTCGCGCTCCACCCCGCGCAGCAGCAGGGCCACGTTGTCACCGGCCTGGGCGGACTCCATCGGCTTGCCGAAGGTCTCCAGGCCGGTGACGACCGTTTCGACGTCCGGCCCGAGCACCGTGACCCGGTCGCCGATCCGTACGGTGCCGCGCTCGACGGCTCCGGTGACGACGGTGCCCCGGCCGGTGATGGTCAGGACGTTCTCCACCGGCAGCAGGAACGGCGCGTCCGTGTAGCGCACCGGCATCGGGACGTAGGTGTCGACCGCGTCCAGCAGCGCCTCGACGGCCGAGGTCCACCGCGGGTCGCCCTCCAGGGCCTTCAGGCCCGACACCCGTACGACGGGGACGGAGTCGCCTGCGTAGCCGTGCGCGGTGAGCAGCTCGCGGACCTCCAGCTCGACCAGGTCGGTCAGTTCGGGGTCGCCCGCGTCCGCCTTGTTGAGGGCGACCACGATGTGGTCGACGCCCACCTGACGGGCCAGCAGGACGTGCTCGGCGGTCTGCGGCATGATCCCGTCGAGCGCGGAGACGACGAGGATCGCGCCGTCGAGCTGGGCGGCTCCGGTGACCATGTTCTTGATGTAGTCGGCGTGTCCGGGCATGTCGACGTGGGCGTAGTGGCGGGTGTCGGTCTCGTACTCGACGTGCGCGATGTTGATGGTGATGCCCCGCCGGCTCTCCTCCGGCGCCCGGTCGATCCGGTCGAACGGGACGAACGTGCCGGTGCCGCGGTCGCTGAGGACCTTGGTGATCGCGGCGGTCAGCGTGGTCTTGCCGTGGTCGACGTGGCCCATGGTGCCGATGTTGAGGTGCGGCTTGGTGCGGACGAATGCCGTCTTGGACATGGCTCATTCCTGTGGGATGCGAAGCTGGGAGAAGACCCCGGAGTCCTGCCGACCCTCCCCTTGCGGGGCCCGCCGGACTGTGGGGGGAGGGTCAGCTTCGGGCGCCGTCGACGAACGCCGCCGCGACGACTGCCGCTGCGACGACTGCCGCTGCGATGAGGGCGTTCACGGCAGCCTTCGGCGCGTCCGCGACGGCGGACGACGCTGCGAGGAAGGCGTACCGGACCATGGCCCCGATGATGGCGGGGATGGTGCGGCGGCGTCGACCGGTTTTCCCGGCGGTCCGTCCGGTGGTCGTTCCGGCGGGGCGGCGGTCCGGGGGCGCGCTGGTCCCTCCGGTCCGCACGCGGTCGGTGCGCGGCACGGTCCATGCAGGGGCGGTCCGTGCCGGGGGCGATCCGTACGCAGGATCGTCACCGCGTGTCCGGGGCAGGATCGTCGCGCGCATCCGCGCACCGTGCGTGCGCGGGCCCGGGTCCATGACCGGACACCGGGTGTTCAGGGCTGAGATGCCCGTTCGCTGGTCCGGGTCCACCCGCCTTCGCGCGCCCGGTGCTTTCACGGGAGTTCGGCCCGCCGTCGCGCACGGAGGTCGGCTAGTCTCCCCGCATGCTCGACCCCGCCACCGACGTCCGGCCCGCCGACGGCCTCGCCGTGCGCTGCACGAGGGCGCTGCTCTCGCCGTGGACCCGGTTCTCGCTTCTCGTGATGGTGCTGCTGGCGGCCGCGATGACGATGCTGCTGTTCGAGCCCCAGCGGCTGCTCACCACCGGGTGGCCGGGCCGAGCGGGCGCGGGCGGCACCGCGGTGGTGCTGTTCGGTGTCGGTTACGGGGCCTGCACGGTGGCCTTCGTCCCGCGCCCCTTGCTCAATGTCGCCGCCGGGGCGCTGTTCGGTGCGCAGGCGGGGCTGGCCGCCGCGCTGGCGGGCACGGTGCTGGGCGCGGGCGTCTCGTTCGCGCTGGGCCGGGTGCTCGGGCAGGACGCGCTGCGCAGGCTGCTGCGGGGGCGCTGGCTGAGGGCGGCGGACGGTCAGCTGAGCCGGTACGGTTTCCGCTCGATGCTGGCGCTGCGGCTGTTCCCCGGTGTGCCGTTCGCGGCGGCGAACTACTGCGCGGCGGTCTCCCGGATGGGGTACCCGGCGTTCCTGGCGGCGACCGGACTGGGTTCGGTGCCGAACACCGCCGCGTACGTCATCGCGGGCAGCGAGGCCGCCTCACCGGCGTCGCCCGCCTTCCTGGCGGCGACGGGCTTCATCGTGCTGACGGGGCTGGGCGCGGCCGTCGTCGCCTGGCGCAGGCGGCACCGTCTCTCCGACGAGTGAGTCCGGGCGCCTCGCGACAGGCGGTCCGGGCCCGTTTCCACCGGGTGGACCGGGGCCCGGCGCGACGGTGCCGTGCCGGGCCCCGGTCCGCAGCCGCGGCAGGGGTACACGTCATCCTGTTCATCCAGGGGCGATACCCTGCCCGCAACCGACCGCATTCATCCGGGCCTGGTACGACCCTGCCCGCATCTGACCTCGAATCCGCATGTTTCCGACGGCCATCACGTCTGTCGGCGGATGCACGATCACTTCCGGGATGGCCAAAGCCCCATGAGCTGGTTCGAATCCTTCGTCCTGGGCCTCGTTCAGGGACTGACCGAGTTCCTGCCGATCTCCTCCAGCGCGCATCTGCGGCTCACCGCGGCGTTCGCCGGGTGGCACGATCCGGGTGCGGCGTTCACCGCGATCACCCAGATCGGCACGGAGGCGGCGGTCCTCATCTACTTCCGCAAGGACATCGCCCGGATCATCTCGGCCTGGTCCCGTTCACTGTTCGACCGGTCGATGCGCGGCGATCACGACGCCAAGATGGGCTGGCTGGTCATCGTGGGTTCCATCCCCATCGGCGTGCTCGGGGTGACGCTCAAGGACCAGATCGAGGGGCCGTTCCGCGATCTGCGGCTGACCGCCACCATGCTCATCGTGATGGGCCTCGTCCTCGGCTTCGCCGACCGTCTCGCCGCCCGTGACGAGGTGGGCGGGAGGCACCGGGCCAGCAAGCAGCGCAAGACGCTCCGGGAACTCGGCGTCAAGGACGGTCTGATCTTCGGCTTCTGCCAGGCGATGGCCCTGGTCCCGGGCGTCTCCCGCTCCGGCGCCACCATCAGCGGCGGTCTGCTGATGGGCTACACGCGCGAGGCGGCGGCGCGTTACTCGTTCCTGCTGGCGATTCCGGCGGTGCTCGCCTCGGGCGTCTTCGAGCTGAAGGACGCGGGCGAGGGACACGTCTCGTGGGGGCCGACGATCTTCGCGACGGTCATCGCGTTCGGCGTGGGGTACGCGGTCATCGCCTGGTTCATGAAGTTCATCACGACCAAGAGCTTCATGCCGTTCGTCGTCTACCGCGTTCTCCTCGGGGTGGTGCTCATCGTCCTGGTCGCGACGGGCGTCCTGAGCCCCCACGCGGGCGAGTCCGCGGGGTAGCCGGCGCCGGGACGGCCACGGTCCGCGGCCGCGTCGGCTCAGCCGCTCGGGGCCGCTCGGGGCCGCTCGGGCACGGTCCCTCCCGCATCCGGCGCGGGCGTCCCGATGGTTCGGGATCCTGCTTCCCGCAGGTCCGGCGTCAGCGCGTGGACCTGCGACGGGTGAGGAACACGCCGAGGGCCAGACCGGCCAGCAGGGTCACCGCCAGCACCGCCCAGAGCGGCAGGGTGACGAGGGGAATCCACAGCCGGATGGTCACGGTCTCGGTGTTCACGGCGATGAACCAGATCGAGACGGCCGTCAGCAGCACGATCCCGAGCGTGCGCATCCGTATGTCGCGGCCCTTGACAGTGAGAGTCGCCGGGGCGTGCGGCGGGGATGTTTTCTGTGTCATGGTCCCAGTATCAAGCCGTTCAGGTATTTGGTCCCGAAGGGCCCGTTCCGGGCTCCGCGAGGCCGTGTCCGGCGTCCGGGCGGCAGGGCCCGGTCCTCCGCCCGGCCGGTTGGGGCCGGAAGTCCCTGCCGTACGGTGCGGGCACGTACCACCCTGGGACGGGTACCGCAGATGGACGGGTACCGCAGATGTTGGAGGGAAACACCATGGCCACCGAGCCTCCCGTGATCGCAGCCGTCGACGGCTCGTCGCACAGCCTCGAAGCCCTCGACTGGGCCACCCGCGAGGCCGTGCGGCGGGGGCTCGCGCTCGTCGTCGTCCATGTCCGGACACCGGCCCCGCAGGCCGTCCAGGAGGCGCAGCGCCGCGAGGCGGAGGAGTTGCTCACCCAGTGCACGCGGAGGGTCTCCCGGATCGCGCCGGATCTGCACCCGACGACGCTCACGCCGATGGACTTCCCGGCGGCGGCTCTCACCTCGCTCAGCCGTGACGCATCCTTGGTCGTCGTCGGCTCGCGCGGGCTGGGGGGCTTCCGGTCGCTGCTGCTCGGGTCCGACAGCATGGCGGTCGCGTCGATGGCCGGGTGCCCCGTGGTCGTCGTCCACGGCGCGGCCCCGGAGGAGGCGCGGGATGTCGTCGCGGGCGTCGCCGCCGACGAGAGCAGTGAGGCGGTGCTGGACTTCGCCTTCGCGGCGGCCGCCGCCCGGCCGGGTGCGCGGCTGCGGATCGTGCACGGCTGGACGATGATCTCGTCGATGCTGTCCGGCGGTCCCGTCTTCGACCGGGAGGCCGCGGCGTCCTCGGCCGAGCGGACCCTCGCCGAACTCACCGCGGGCCGGCGGGAGCGGTTCCCGCAGGTCGAGGTCGTCAGGGAAGCGGTCGGTGGGTCGGCCTCGCGCGCCCTGGTCACCGCCTCCGCCACGGCGGAGCTGACCGTGATCGGCCGGCGCAAGGGCGGCGAGTCGCTGGGGCTCGGACTCTCCCCCGTCGCCCAGACCACGCTCAGCCACGCGCTCGGCCCGGTGGCCGTGGTGCCCTGCTGACCGCGCTTCGTCGCTCCGGCGCCGGGGAAGAACTGCGGAACGGGGGCGCCGGGGCGACACTGCTGATCGGGCGGGACTGAGGAGGCGCGGGATGCGGAGTCCGGCCGGTCGGCACGAACGGTACGGGCGCGCGGTGCCGCGGTCCGGTCCGTGGCGCGGGTGCCTGGCGCTGCTCGCCGGCGCGCTGCCCGCGCTCGCGTTCCCCGCTCCTTCGCTCTGGTGGTTCGCCTACGTGGCGCTGGTGCCGTGGCTGTCGCTGATCCGGACGGCCCGCACCGCGCGCCGGGCCGCGCTCGACGGCTGGCTCGGCGGCGCGGGGTTCCTGCTCGCCGTCCACCACTGGCTGTTGCCGAGCCTGCATGTGTTCCTCGTGCTCCTGGCGGCTCTGCTCGGGCTGCTGTGGGCACCCTGGGGCCTGCTGGTCCACCGGCTGCTGCACGGGGCGGTGTCCGCCGCGGCCGGCGCGGCGGCGGTCGTCGTGGTGCCGTGCGGCTGGCTGCTGATCGAGACGGTCCGCTCCTGGCAGGGGCTCGGGGGCCCCTGGGGGCTGCTCGGGGCGAGCCAGTGGGAGGTGGCTCCGGCGCTCCGTCTGGCCTCGGTCGGCGGCGTGTGGCTGGTGAGCCTGCTGGTGGTCGCGGTGAACACGGCCGTTGTGCTGCTGTTCGCGGCCGGCACCGTGCGGGCGGCCGGGGTCGTCGCCCTCGTGGTGTGCGTCCTGTCGACGGGGGCGGCGTCGAGGTGGGCGCCGCGGCCCGAGCGGTCGGGCGTGGCGAGGGTCGCCGTGGTGCAGCCGGGTGTGATCGCGGGCCCGCACAGCGTCGAGCGGCGGCTCGCGGCCGGTGAACGGCTGACCGGATCGCTGGCGGCACGCGGTCTCGACCTGGTGGTGTGGGGCGAGAGCAGCGTCGGTGTGGATCCGGCGCGGCATCCGGACGTCACCACTCGGATCGCGGCGCTGTCGCGCCGGGTGGGCGCGGATGTCCTGATCAACGCGGACGCCCGCCAGAACGACGGATCGGGTCGCAGCGGGATCTTCAAGTCCGCGATGCTGGTGGGGCCGGACGGGCTGACCGGGGGGCGTTACGACAAGATGCGGCTGGTGCCGTTCGGCGAGTACGTCCCGGCGCGCTCGCTGCTCGGCTGGGTCACGTCCGTGGGACGGGCGGCGGGAGAGGACCGGCTGCGGGGCACCCGGCCCGTGACGATGCGGCTGCCCGGCGCGGTCGGCGGGAAGGGGCTGCGGTTCGGGCCGCTGATCTGCTTCGAGTCCGCCTTCCCCGACATGAGCCGACGACTGGCCCGGGACGGTGCGCAGCTGCTGGTCGTCCAGTCGTCGACCTCGACGTTCCAGCACAGCTGGGCGCCGGAACAGCACGCCTCGCTGGGGGCGCTGCGGGCCGCCGAGACCGGCCGCCCGGTGGTGCACGCGACGCTCACCGGCGTCAGCACGGCGTACGGCCCGGCAGGCGAACGGATCGGTGCGCCGCTGGGTACGGGCACCAGCGGGGCCGCGGTGTTCGACGTGCCGCTGGCCTCCGGTAGCACCCTCTACCTGCGGTGGGGCGACTGGCCGGTGGCGGGGGCCGCGGTGGTGTCGGCCCTGTTCTGCGCGTACGAGGGCGTGCGGGCCGTGCGACGGCGCGACCGGGACGGGCGGGGCGGCGCGTCCGCGGTGGCTCCGGAGTCCGGGCCGTAGCCGGGGAGGTGGGGGGACGCTCCGCCGGGCCCGGCCCGTCAGGCGCAGCCGAGGTCGCGCAGGACCCGCTCGCACAGCTCGTGCGTCAGCAGGGCGTCCCGGGCGCTGAGCACCGTCCCGGACCGCACGGCGTCCAGGAACGCCAGCACGCACTGCTCGATGCCGCGCTGCCGGGCCACGGGGACCCAGTCGCCCCGCCGCCGCACGCTCGGCTGCCCCTTGTGGTCGATCACCTCCGCGAGGTTGAGGACCTCCCGCTTGGCGTCCCGGCCCGAGACCTCCAGGCGTTCCTCGGCCGAGCCGCTGAGCCGGTTCATCGTGCCGACGGCGGTGAACCCCTCGCCGGACAGGTGCAGCACGACATGGTGCATCAGGCCGTCCACGATCCGGGCGTGCGCGACGGTGTGGTCGATCGTTCCCGGCGCCAGGAAGCGCAGGGTGTCGACGACGTGGATGAAGTCGTCGAGCACCATGGTGCGCGGGTCCTCGGGCAGGCCGACCCGGTTCTTCTGCATGAGGATCAGTTCGCGCGGGTGCTCGGCGCATTGCGCGTAACCGGGTGCGACCCGGCGGTTGAAGCCGACGGCGAGGCTCGTCCCGCGCTCCTCGGCGAGGCTCACCAGCCTTTCGGAATCGGCGAGTTCGTACGCCAGCGGCTTGTCGACATACGTGGCGACGCCCGCCTCCAGCAGGCGGGCGGCGATCTCCGGGTGGGCGGCGGTGGGCGCGTGCACGAACGCCGCGTCGAGCCCCTGGGCCAGTAGCGGACCGAGGTCCGTGTGGCACTGCCGTTCCGGGATCCGATGGGCCTCGGCGACCGCGGCCAGGGTGGCCGGAGTGCGGGTCTGCAAGTGCAGTTCGATTCCCGGAAGAGCGGTCAGAACCGGCAGGTACGCCTTCTGCGCGATGTCGCCGAGCCCGATGCATCCGACCTTCACGGGGGACTTCCTCTCAGTGTCCGGCACCGACCCGCGCGGAGTGCACCCGGTGAATCCGGCGGACCCGGTGGCCGTGGCGGACCGGACGGCCCGTCACGCCCCGTCCGCCGGGCCGGTATCCGCCGCGGTCGGTGGCGCGCGTGCTTCGTCCGGGCAGCATACGTGCGCCGTGGCGGCCGCCGGTCGGCCGTGCCGTCCAAGGTGCGCGCGGGAGCACGGGAGGCGGCGGTCATCGGGGCGTCGCGCACCCCCGCCCCATGACGCGCCGGACGGGGCGGGACCCGACCGGGTGACTTCCCGGTGCGTGCCCGGTCGTTGCGCCGACCGGAGTCACTCGTGCGGGCCAATCCCGGCTTCCGGGCTCACTCGGCACCGGGTCGGCACAGCAGAGTTGACCGGGTGCAACGAACCAGAACCATCGTGAAGCTCCTGGCCGGTGTGGCGGTCGCGACCCTGTCCGGCTGCGTGTCCGTGACGCCGCAGCCGGACGTCCCGACCCGGCCCGGGCACAGCAGGCCCACGCCGGACCTGGCGCCCCAGATCGCGCGGCCACCGGTCCACGACAGCCTGGACGTCGTGCCGGGCGCGGATCCGCCGGCCGCGTCGTCCGCCCCCGCGCACGGCTCGCCGCCGGACACCCGCCGGGCCGTGCCTCGCCCTCCCCGGCGGCACCAGCACTCCGGCACGGTGCTTCCTCGCCCGCGGCAGGCCCCGCCCGTCGTGACCGCGCCCGTACCGGCCCTGCCGGCGCCCGTCACCGGACGGGACGTCTGCGCGCTGGGTCGGGGGTACGGGCACTGGCCGGCGGGCAGCCCGCAGTCCCGCATCTGCGACCAGACCTACGGCCGCTGACCTCGACGGGGAACGAGGAGCGGGTGGCCCCTCCGGTCCGGACGGGCCACCCGCTCACAGCTCGCGCAGTCTCAGCTCCAGCCGCGCGATCGCCGCACGGATCCCTCCCCCGTACCCGTCGTCCGCGCCGTCCTCCGCGAGCACCCCGGAGGCGGCGCGCGCCCGGTCCAGATGGGTGCGGGCCTCGTCGGGCCGCTGGAGCTTCACATAGTCCGCCGCGAGATTGAGGTGGAGCGACGGGTACAGGACCCGCACCGCGAGGGCGTCGGAGTGCTGTGCCATGCGTTCGCCGGTCAGGCTGTCGGCCGCGGTCAGGGCCCTGAGATCCCAGGCCAGCTCGTCGCCGGGATCGTCCTGGGTGTCGGCCATGTAGTGGGCGAGCGTGCAGCGGTGCAGCGCGTCGCCGCCCTCGCCGATCTCCGACCAGAGGGTGCCGAAGCGGTTGCGGGCCTCCTCCCGGTCACCGGCGTGCAGCAGCATGATCGCCTGGCCGATCCTGGTCATGACGGCGTCCGACGACGCCTCCCGCTGCTCGGTCACCGCGGCCTCCTTGTCCGGTCCACCCGTTCCCCGTCGACGCTAGGGCCTGTCCGGCGGATCTTCGCGGATCTCCGTGGATCAGCGCGCGCGGCGTGCGGCGCGTGCGCCCCCGGCCCTCCGCCGCGCTGCCGAGGACCGGCTCCCTCCGGGGCCGAACCGGGCGGGTCGTCCGGGGGCGCGGGGGGCGCCCCCGCCGAACTGCGTACGGGCTCCGGGACGGCCGGGCACCGGCGGCCCGTCCACCGGACGGCCGTCTCCGGCCCGGGCGGGAGCAGGGAACTCAGCCGAGGTCGGGGATGCGCCAGTCGATGGCCTCGTGCCCCTGCGCCGCGATCGCCTCGTTGATCTGGGTGAAGGGACGGGAGCCGAAGAACTTCTTGGCCGAGAGGGGCGACGGGTGGGCACCCTTCACCACCACGTGACGGGTCTCGTCGATCAACGTCAGCTTCTTCTGGGCGTAGTTGCCCCACAGCACGAAGACCGCCGGGTCGGGGCGCGAGACGACGGCGCGGATCACCGCGTCGGTGAACTTCTCCCAGCCCTTGCCCTTGTGCGAGTTGGCCTCGCCCGCGCGCACCGTCAGCACCGCGTTGAGCAGGAGCACCCCCTGCTCGGCCCACGGCATCAGATACCCGTTGTCCGGGATCGGCAGGCCGAGCTCCTCCTTCATCTCCTTGTAGATGTTCCGCAGGGAGGGCGGCGTCTTCACTCCCGGCCGCACGGAGAAGCACAGACCATGTCCCTGTCCCTCGCCGTGGTACGGGTCCTGGCCGAGGACCAGAACCTTCACCTTCTCGTACGGCGTGGCTTCCAGGGCGGCGAACACCTGGTCACGCGGCGGGTAGACCGGCCCCTTGGCCCGCTCCTCCTCGACGAACTCGGTGAGCTCCTTGAAGTACGGCTTCTCCAGCTCCTCGCCGAGGACGCCGCGCCAGGACTCGGGCAGCAGGTCGGTGTCGGTCATGTCAACAACCTCCGGTAAGTAATACGTTCTCCATCCGAGAACCTACCGGGGGGCACTGACAACGGGCCGGGCGAGCCCCCGAGCCGGGCTACCAGCTCGCCTTGCGGTAGAACTCCCACATCTGCATGACCACCTGCGGGTCGAGGACGCGCTCGCCGCCGCCGATGTCATCGCCCGATGCCACGTACAACTTGCCCTGCCACAGCGGCAGCAGCCGGACGTCCTCCACCAGGATCTGCTGAGCCCGTTCGAACTGCTTGCTCACCGCGCCGCGGTCGCTCTGCTTGCGGGTCTGGGGCAGCAGCCGGCCGGTGATCTCGCTCTTCATGTACGGCGTCCCGGTGACGCTGTCCTCGCCCACGAAGGGAGCGATGAAGTTGTCCGGATCCGGGAAGTCCGGGAACCAGCCGCGGCCGAAGGCGGGGTACTCACCCTTGGTGAAGCCCTCCTGGAACTCTTTCCAGGGCTTGCTCTTCAAGGTGATCCTGAACAGCCCGGAGGTCTCCAGCTGTCGCTTCAGTTCCGTGAACTCCGCGGCCGTGGAGGAGCCGTAGCGGTCGGTGGTGTACCAGAGTGTCAGCGCGACCGGCTCGGTGATGCCCGCGCGCTCCAGGATCCGCTTGGCCTTGGCCGGGTCCGGGTCCCCATAGGCGTCGAAGAAGCTGGTGGTGTGTCCGGCGATGCCCTTGGGGACCATGGAGTACAGGGGCTCGGCGGTGCCCCGGTAGACCTTGGCCACGAGGGCGTCGCGATCGACGAGCTGGGCGATGGCACGCCGCACGGCCACATTTCCGGCGGCCGGATCCTCGGGGTTGAAGACCAGGAACCGGATGTCCGCGCCGACCGTCTCGACGATCTTCAGTTCGTCCTTCCGGCCCCTGCGCGCCTCCAGGTCGACGACGTCGTCGGCGGTCAGACCGCGGTAGATCGCGTCGATCTCGTTCTTCTTCAGCGCCGCGACCACGGGGGCGGACGCCGTGAAGTAGCGGATGGTCACGGCGTCGTTCTTCCGGTCGGCGAACCCTCTGTAGTCCGGGTTCTTGACCAGCTCGGCACGTTTCCCCGGCTTGTACGAGTCCAGCAGGTAGGGGCCGGAACCGATCACCTTGCCGTCGTCGCGGATCTTGTACTTCGAGTACTCGCTCGGCGCCACCAACGACATCGCGGGCGTGGCGAGGATGAACGGGAAGGTCGCGTCCGGCTTGGCGAGGTGGAAGACGACGGTGTCGTCCCCCTTGGTCTCGATCCGGTCGAGGGAACCGAGCATGCCGACGGGCCCTCCCTTGACCTTGATGGCCGAAATCCGGTCGATGGAGTACTTCACGGCCTCGGCATCGAGAGCGTCACCGTTGGAGAACTTCAGCCCTTTGCGCAGTTCGCAGCGGTAGGCCGTGCTACTGCTGTCGGTAAACCGGCACGACTTCGCGGCGTCCGGCACGGGCCGGGTGCTTCCGGTGGGGAAACTCACCAGGGTCTGGAAGACATTCCGCATCAGTTCCCAGGAGTTGTCCCACGCCGCCGCAGGATCGAGTGTGGAGGGTTCACTGGTCGTACCGACGACTATCTTCTGCTCCACTTTCGATCCGCTGTCGGCAAGAAGTCCGCAGCCTGCCAGCAGGGACAGGGAGACAAGGACTGCAGCGGCCTGCAGACTGGCCCGGTAGAACACGTGAACGCTCCTCGATCAGCCATGGGACGGCAGACCCTACCGCAGTGCCCTGTCGGGTGAATTCACAGGTCCGACAGGGCACTTGATTCAAACGGGCGATATCCGCTCAGGCCGTCTCAGCCCACACCGGCATTCAGGAACAACCCGCCGTCGACCACCAGAGTCTGTCCCGTGATCCAGTCGGCCTGACTCGACGTGAGAAATGCGGCGGCACCGCCGATGTCCTCGGGTACCCCGAGACGCCCGAGCGGATAGGACGCCGCCGCCTCGGCCTCCCGGCCCTCGTACAGCGCCTGTGCGAACTTCGTCTTCACGACCGCGGGCGCGATCGCGTTCACCCGGACGGCAGGGGCGAACTCGTGCGCCATCTGGAGGGTCAGATTGACCATGGCAGCCTTGCTCATTCCGTATGCGCCGATGAACGGCGACGCGGACACCCCGGCGATCGAGGCGATGTTCACGATCGCCCCGCCGTTCTCCTTCTGCCACGCCTTCCAGGTCTGCTGGGCGAAGCCGAGCGCCGAGACCACGTTCGTCTCGAAGACCTTGCGGGCGACGTCGAGGTCGAGGTCCGCGATGGGGCCGAACACCGGGTTGGTGCCGGCGTTGTTGACCAGGAAGTCGATCCGGCCGAACGCCTCCATCGTGCGTTCAACGGCCGCGGCCCGGTGCGCCTCGTCGTGCGCCTTGCCCGGCATCGCGATCGCCCGGTCCGCGCCGAGCCGCTCCACGGCCTCCTTCAGTGCGTCCTCGCCGCGCCCGGTGATGCACACCCGGTCCCCACGGGCCACGAACGCCTCGGCGATGCCGTATCCGATGCCTCGGCTCGCGCCCGTGATGAGCGCGACCTTCCCACTGTCCCGCACAGCCATGTTCTCCTCCTCCCCCGTGTCAGTTGAGCGGTCCGCCGGCGACGTACAGGACCTGACCGGAGACGAAGCCGGCGTCGTCACCCGCGAAGAAGGCGATGGCCCGCGCGACGTCCTCGGGACGCCCGACGCGCTGGACCGGGATCTGGCCGGCGGCGGCGGCCTGGAACTCCTCGAAGCCCATGCCGATCCGGGCCGCGGTCTGCGCGGTCATCTCGGTGACGATGAAACCGGGGGCGACGGCGTTGGCGGTGATGCCGAACTTGCCGAGTTCCTTGGCGAGCGTCTTGGTGAGGCCCTGCAGTCCGGCCTTGACGGCCGAGTAGTTGGCCTGGCCACGGTTGCCGAGGGCGGAGGAGGAGGACAGTGAGACGATCCGGCCGAACTCGGCGTCCACCATGTGCTTCTGAACGGCCTTGGCCATCAGGAACGCGCCCTTCAGGTGCACGTTCATCACGATGTCCCAGTCGGACTCGGACATCTTGAAGAGCAGGTTGTCGCGGAGCACGCCCGCGTTGTTGACGAGGATCGTCGGAGCCCCCAGTTCGGCGGCGACGCGCGCGACCGCGGCTTCGACCTGGGCGGCGTCCGACACATCGCAGCCGACGGCGAGCGCGGTGCCCCCGGCGGCGGTGATCTCGTCGACCGTGTCCTTGCAGGCCGCCTCGTCCAGGTCGAGTACGGCGACAGCCCGGCCCTCGGCCGCCAGGCGTACCGCGGTGGCGGCGCCGATGCCCCGCGCCGCTCCGGTCACGATGGCGACACGCTGCTCGGTGGTGGACATGCTTGGTTCTCCTCGCCCTTGGATCGCCGCTCAGCGAACATGGGGGCGGTCCGGCGCGGAACCTCGTACCGCACCGGACCCCACTGGCTGAGCGACCGCTTAGTACCTTCAGCAGACGAGACGCTAGAAGCCCTGGCACCCGGTGTCAACGGCACACGGCCGCAGGGGCGCATGTCACATGCCCCCGGCGGCACGGCGCAGTGGCGCGGAGCTGTCTCGAACGCCGGTCCCTGGACGGCTCGCGCCGGGCTCGGTGGGGGTCCGGACGGCAGTACAGGCGGCGGCGCAAAACGGCGGTCAGCGCACCAGCAGTTGGAACAGCCGCTCCACCTCGGCCTCCGGATCGACGGTGAGTCCGCTGTGCACCGGCCCCGGCTGGACCACGGTGGAGCGCGGCGCGATCAGCCAGCGGAAGCGCCGCCCCGGGTCGTCACCGGCGGCCTGGCCGGCGTACGTGCCGCCCTGGCAGACGCCCTCGACGGCGTGCAGCGCGGCCCGCGTCCCGACCACGTCGGCAGCGGGGTCCAGCACCCTCAACTTGGCCTCGTCCAGGTGGGTGCGGGCGGCGACGAAACCACGTGCACGGCAGTAGACGACCACGCCGGCGTTGAAGCACTCGCCACGCTGTACCCGCGGCACCACGCGCAGCAGGGCGTACTCGAAGACATCGCGCTCGCTCACCGGTGGCCGTCCTCGTCGTTCGTCTCGGTTCCGTCGCCGTTCTTCCCGGTGGGGTGCGGCCACGGGGCACGCTCGGTCAGCCAGCCGGGCGCCTGCGACGGCCTGGGGGCTGTGGGCGCACCCATCGCGATCCGCTCGTGAATGGTGGCGGCGCGCGGGAGCAGCGCCGCCACGTAGGCGCGGCGCAGCTCGTCGGTGGAGTCGAACCCCGGCTCGTCCACCAGCCACTCGTCGGGGACATCGGCCGTGATCTCGGTGAGCAGTTGCTCGGTGACCAGCGGCGCGAGTTCGGCGGCCGCCGCGGCGATGTCGGGGGCGAACGGGGCGAGCGCGTGGTCCGAGGCGTCGTACGGCTTGGCGGCGGACGTCTGGGCGCCGGGCCAGTTGTGGTGCCAGATCATGGTGGCGCCGTGGTCGATGAGCCACAGGTCGCCGTGCCAGATCAGCATGTTCGGATTGCGCCAGGACCGGTCGACGTTGTTGATCAGCGCGTCGAACCAGACCACTCGTCCGGCTTCCTGGGAGTCCACCTGGTAGGCGAGCGCGTCGAATCCGATGGATCCGGGCAGGAAGTCCATCCCGAGGTTGAGTCCGCCGCTGGCCTTCAGGAGCTCCTGCACCTCCTGGTCGGGTTCGGCGAGCCCGATGACGGGGTCGAGCTGGATCCGCACGAGTTCGGGGACGCGCAGTCCGAGCCGCTGACCGAGCCGGCCGCAGATGACCTCCGCGACCAGTGTCTTGCGGCCCTGTCCGGCGCCGGTGAACTTCATGACGTACGTGCCGAGATCGTCGGCCTCGACGATCCCCGGTAGTGATCCACCCTCCCGCAAGGGGGTGACATAGCGAGTCGCGGTGACTTCTTTCAGCATGTTCCCAGGCAGCCCATCTCTTCAGCCTTGCAATCCACGAACGCACTCGGAGAGACGCAGCAGCAGGAATCGCCCGCCAACGGCCCTGGGGAGAACCCCGCCAACGGCCCTGGGAGAATCTGGGGAGTTTCGAACGGCATTCGGATTCCCCTGCCTCCCCGGCTAAGGGCTGTCCCGTCCGTCAATGACCGTTCGCCCCTTGCTTCCGGCCTCCGGCGTGAAGTGAGCATAGTAACCGAGGGTGATCGACGGCGAGGAGGGCCCGAGCCACCGCACCGAGGTCACGACGGACTCCCCCGCCTCCGGCATGACCGGGGCGCAGGTGTGCCGCGGCACAGGGAAGCCGTCCTTCGGCGCCACCGTCGATGGCCCAGGGCCCCGCCCCCTTGGCACGTGGCGGGACGGCATCGGCTTCTGACGGAGCCGGTTTCCGGTCTGTGCGCGTTCCACGTGTTCACGGCCACGGCCACGGCCACGGCGTTACCGAATCGCGTGATGAGCGCAGAAGGGAGACCTTCCTCCGCGGGCTGCCCGCTCCGGCCCTTCCGCGGAGGCTCGGCCACGACCGGGGGAACCCTTCGGCGTGACGCTTCCCACGTCTCGCGCCCGCCCGCCGGCCAACCACCTCGCCCATCAGCCGTCCACGGCCTTGTGCGTGAGCCGGAACGCTGCCGCGGCATCCCCGCGAGTCCGGCCCGCCACCGACGCCGCGACCGCCCGCAGCCGAAGGATCTCGCGCACGACACCGGCGCCATCCGACTGCCCTCCCGGATCACCGCCGTCGGGTCACCACCGCCGGCAACGCCGGTAGTTCAGTGCCCGGCGGCCTGACCACCGTCGACGTGCAGGATCTCCCCGGTGACGAACGAGGCGTTCTCGAGGTAGAGGATCGCTTGGACGACGTCGTCGGTCTCCCCCATCCGGCCGAGCGGCTGGAGCTCGGCAAGGGCCTCGTGCGTCTCCGGCGGGTGCATCGGGGTACTGATGACGCCGAGCGCGACGGTGTTGACCCGGATGCCATGGGCCGCGTACTCGATCGCCAGTGCTTTGGTGACCGCGTTCAGGCCGCCTTTGGTCAGCGACGCGAGTGCCGAGGGCGACTCCGACCTGGCGTGGTCGACCAGGCTCGTGGATACGTTCACCAGATGGCCGCCGCCGGCCCGGGAGAGCATCGCCGCGATGGCGCTGCGGGAGACTTCGAAGAAGCCGCGCAGGTTCACCCCGGCGACGAGGTCGTAGTCCTCGTCGGTGTAGTCGGTGAACGGTTTGGCGACGAAGACCCCGGCGTTGTTGACCAGGGTGTCGATCCGGCCGAACCGGGCGAGAGCTGCGTCGACGATACGGGCTCCCATGCCCGGCACGGCCACATCGCCCCGGACGGTCAGCACACCGGGATCGCCGGATTCACCGATGGAGCGGGACGTCGCGACGACTGCGTAGCCGAGCTCGCGGTAGGCCGTGACGAGCGCGGCTCCGATCCCTTGGGAGGCGCCGGTGATGATCGCGACCCTCTGCAACGTGTTCATGAGCGGATCATCGCCCGCATTCCTCTCATCGGCATGTGCGACTTGACCGGCGGCAGGTGGCGACCACTCCGCAGAGTGCGCAGTTCCCTCGCCCGGAGCACTCCGGTGCGGGATGACCGGTCCCGTCCCCTGGTGACCCGCCGTCGGCGACGATGCTCGCCCGGCCGGCCACGGCCTTCCGTGTCCCGGGGGAGCCTCGCCCCCTGCCCCGCGATCGCTGCGGGTGCCTGGGATCTTCTCCAGCGGGACGGCTGCGGCAGGCTTCCGATCGCCGCCCGGACGGCCCAGCCGGACGGGCGAGCCCCCGAACGCGAACACCGCAGCCGCGCGCGGCCGAGACGCGCATTCCCCTGGGCGGCCCCGCAGGCCCCCGGGCCCGGCCGAACCGGCGGCGCGCCCCTCTGCGCGCCCACGCGCGCCGCAACGGGAGCGGGCGGGTCGCGATCACCGACACCCCGGCCACCACCGCCTCGCGGCACCTGCTCCAAGGGCCGCCCCCGCCCTTCGACGCCTTCCGTTTGTTCCCCGCCCGGCCTTGTCGATCAGGTGAAATACCTCACGAACAAGAAGTTCAATATTCAACCAGAGCTCGCATAGGGTCTCGGATATACCCGGACAACCCGGCATGAGTTCCGTGACCGCCGACCCAGCGGCCACGGAAGAAGCAAGGAGCAATGCAATGTCGAACCGCATGATCGGACGGCGGATCGCCGCCACGGCCGTCGCCGCTGCCATTGCCGGCGGTGCGCTGCTGGCAAGCACGGGCGCAGCCTCGGCGGCGCCGCGTCCCGCAGCCGAGCGAGCGGCGAACGCCACTCACTCCGTGAGCACCGGCCACCGCGGCCAGTGGGACGACCACCGCGGCGACCGCGACCACCGCCGGGACCGCAACGACCACCGCGGCCACGACTACCGCGGCGACCGTGACCACCGCTGGGACCGCAACGACCACCGCTTGGACCGCGACCACCGCTGGGACGGCTACCGCACCTGGTACCGCACCGGCAGCAGCTGGTACAGCTACGACCACGGCCACCACTACCGCTACGACGGCCACCGTTTCTACCACTCGGTCCACGGCACGTGGATCGTGGTGACCAGCCTCCCGAACGGCTTCGGCCACCACGTCTTCCGCTGATCCCGGGCACGGGCTGCACCGCCGCACGGCGGTGCAGCCGCCCGTCCGGTGCCCAGGAGCTGATCAAGCCATGGCCTACCACTTGGACACGTCACTCGACATGGAGCTCGTGCTCGCCCCTCACGAGCGCGTCGCGGTGCCCGCTCGTCTGTGTTACGGATCCGACGATCCGTACGCCGTCACCTTCGCCTTCCACACCGGTTCCGAAGAGCCGGTGACATGGACCTTCGCCCGCGACCTCCTGGCCGACAGCGTCCTGCGGCCGACCGGTGACGGGGACATACGTCTGTGGCCGAGCGGCACCGGACACCACATGGTGCTCAACCTCGCCCTTTCCTCCCCGGCGGGCCGGGCCCGGCTCGCCGCCCCGCTCCGCGCGGTGACGGACTGGCTCACCCACACCTACCGGCTGGTCCCGGCCGGACGGGAGACGGACGGCCTCGACGTGGACGCCGCATTGTCGCGCCTGCTGCACGGTACGGGCTGACACGCACCTCCCGACGCCCCCGACCGGCACCCCACCCGGCACTCGGGTGGAGACGGATCCGAGCGGCAGCCATCCACCGCGAACCGGAAGGGCGGGTACACCGCCCGGTGCACCAGTCGGGTGAAGCTGCAACGAGTGGGTCGCGGGAGACCGGGGTGCGCGGCACGGACGGCCATGCGCCGACGACGATCAGCGCTCCGGCGATGCCGGTCAGGACGTGTGAGTTCCCTCCCTCCGCCGCGAAGAACGCACCGCACGCGGCGGCGGAACGGACGGGGGGAGACCGCAGTCGTGAGCGGCGCGGCCCCTCCGGTTCCCGGTCCCCCGCCGCGTACAGCGCGTCAGTGGTGCGGGGCCTTCTCGCATCTGTGCAAGGAGTCGAAGAGCCTGCGGAGCGTGTACGTCGCGAGTCCGCCCGACAGGAACGCGACCGCGACGATCGCGAACAGGCCGACGTTGTCCTGCCGACCATAGTAGTCGCCCGGGCGCGACGCTCCCATGGGCGGCGCCTCGGGCCACGAGCCGTGCGGCCAATACGGGTTGGGCGGAAACGGAGGGGTGGTGGGACCCGGCGGGCCACTGGGGCCGGGCGGTCCCGAGGGGCCCTCCGACCCCGGCGGGCCGGACGGCCCCGTTTCGCCGGCGGGGCCGGTGAGGCCCGGTTCGCCGCCCTTGCCGTCCGCTCCGTCCCGCCCGACCTCGCCGCGCGGGCCCTTCGCGGCCGGCTCGCCCAACGGTTCCGCGAGTCCCGCAGGCCCCGCCGGACCGTCGGGCCCCTCCGGCCCCACAGGTCCTCGCGCATCCTGGAAACCTTCCGGCCCCCGAGGATCCGAGGGGCCGGACGGACCGGAGGGTGCGGCTTGTTCGATGCTCGCGGCTCCGGCATGGGCCATCGGTTCGATGAGATCGACGGCACGCGGCATCTCCCCCGGGTCGAGCACCGGCCCCGCCGGGCCGTCGGGGTGGGGCCGGTGCGCCGGGTGTGCGGTCTCCCTCGGGTGGGTCGTCAGCCTGTTCAGGGTGATTCCGTCGCTCCGCACCGTCACAAAGCCGCTCCGGTGCAGGGTGAGCAGGACGGCGCACAGCAGCACGGGGATTCCCATGAGCACGGCGATGACGGCCTTGAGACGTCTCAGATGGGATCTGCGGCAGCGGGTATGGCGGTCGCGAGCGTACATTCGGCAGGACTTCCGCGTGGGTGACGAGGGCATCGGGGCGACTGGCCGCTGACATGCGGGACTCCTGCGGACCGGATCCGCTCGCATGACTGGCCGTGAACGGGAGTGATCAGCCACGTCATAGGAGAGCACGATTAACTTGATTATCCCGGTAACCAATTGAGTGATTGTGCAGGACCGGTCTCCCCGAAGGCCGCGGTTCCCGACAGCCGGCGGCATGGAATCGGACCCACGGCGCACACGTGGAGCACGGGGCGTTCTCGCATCCGTCGACGGCGCGGCGTCGCACGTTCCACGGGGTACGGCGGGCTCTCCGCGTGTGCGAGAGCGCCGACGCGCCCGGAGTTCCGCAATCACCCGGTCGAGTGCCGTCACCCGTACGCCTGTTGGTGATCCCGGCACATCCGTCACCCGACCGGGCCTCGTCGCCCCGGACTTGACCGCATGGGCGACCGCTCCCGTGGCCCCTGCCCCACCCGTTCACCGCGTGGCCCGGCGGGCGTGCCCCGTTGAACGGCGGACGCGCCGCCGTACGGTCCGGCGACGGCGCGGGCCTCTCCCGGCACCCGGGGCTCTCACCTGACCGGCCCTGCCCGCACGGCCCATCCGCACCCCGCGCCGCACCCGCCCCGCGCCACGGGCCGGGCGAAGCCGTCGTCGGCGCGTCCCCCCGCCCGCGACCGTCTTCCCGCACGCCGCGACGGGGCCACCACCGCGCACGGGACCGCCCCGCACGGCCCCCGGCCCAACACCGGGGCCGCGCCCCCGCCGCCCAGGTACGGGCAGAAGCCCGGAGACGGGTTCGCTCGACCGAGGGCCGGGCGAGATCGAGATGCCGCCGCAGGAGGGCGTCACTAGCCTCCGAACGGGGACGAACCACGCCCGTCTTCGTGGCCCGGGTCTCTCTCAGACCTGGCTTCGGCCTCTCTCGAACCTGGCTTCGGCCTCTCTCAGACCCCGGCTTCGGCCTCTCCCGGACTCAGTCGGAGATCCCATGGACTACCCGCTCGAACGGTGCCGCGCGATACTGATAGCCGCCTGCCTCGCCCTTGTCACCGCGGGGTGCTCTTCTTCCGCGCCCGACACCCCCGACGCGCCGGCTGCTCCGGCGGCACCCGGTACCAGTCGGCAGGCCACGACGGAACCGCCCACGGGCCAGGCATCCCCGCCGCCGCAGAGGACCTTCACGGCGGCGCACCGTCTCCCCGTCACGGTCAAGGAGATCGGCCCCTCCGAGGAGGCTGCCGACCTACAGGTCGTCACCCTCTTCGACAAGGCGTCGAACCAGCGGTTCGCCGGGTCTATGGTCGACCTGGACCGCCGCCTCGGCGGCTTCGTCACCAAGGTGCGCGACAGCGGACAGTTCCGGGCCAACGCCCTGGAGACACTGGTGATCAGCCCGCCCCCGGGTTCGATCGCCGCCCGGCGGCTGCTCATCATCGGCCTCGGCGACTCCGGCAAGGCGTCGCTGGACCTGATGGACCAGGTGGGCGCGGTCGCCGCCCGTGAGGCGGTCCGGCTCCGCGCCGCCACGGTGGCGTTCGCCCCCACCCTGCGCGACCAGAGCTTCGACACCCTGGACACCGGGCAGGTGGGCGCCAGGGTCATGGCGGGCGCGATCCGCGGCTACGACACCGAGCTGCGGCTGCAACAGCAGGGCCTGGACTCCTGTTTCGCGCTGAAGCACTGGTACTACGAGGCCGGTGCCTCCTACTTCGCCGACGTCTCGTCGAAGATCGGCCCCGCCGTGAAGGCGGCCACCGCTGAAGTGAACCGCCGCAGCGACCGGCCCTTCGGCAGGACCGGCCCGCAGGCCGGCACGTGCCGTGTCTGACCCAGCCGAGTACCGACCGGCCGCCGGGCAGGAGCAGACCTCCCGGCCAGGAGCCATGGAGCGTTCACATGATCAACGTCATGCCGGTGGACGGTGTCTCCCCCGTCCCCGACGCGCGGGAGCCGGCCGACCTCGTCGTCCGCAATGGCCGTGTGTACACCGGGGACCGCGCACGTCCCGCCGTATCGGCGCTCGCCATCCGCGGCGGCCGCATCACCGCCCGGGGGGACGACTCGGACGTCGCCCCCTTCGTGGGACCGCGGACCCGGGTGGTCGACGCCCTCAACCGCCGGATCATCCCCGGACTCAACGACTCCCATCTGCATGTGATCCGCGGTGGTCTGAACTACCTGCTGGAGCTGCGCTGGGACGGCGTCCCCTCGCTGCGGACCGGCTTGTGGATGCTCCGCGAGCAGGCGGCGCGCACCCCCAGGGGCCAGTGGGTACGGGTGGTGGGCGGCTGGACCGGCGAGCAGTTCGCCGAGCGACGGCTGCCCACCGTGTCGGAGCTGAACGCCGCCGCCCCCGACACCCCCGTGTTCGTGCTGCACCTGTACCAGTCGGCCATCCTCAACCACGCCGCGGTGAAGGCGGTCGGTTTCACCAAGGACAGCGTGGCGCCTCCCGGGGGCCAGATCGTCCGCGACCACTCGGGCGAGCCCACGGGCATGCTCCTGGCCGCCCCCGCCGCCGGGCTGCTGTACGCCACGCTCGGCAAGGGGCCGAAGCTGTCGGACGAGGAACAGCTCGGTTCCACCCGGCATTTCCTGCACGAACTGAACCGGTTCGGTCTGACCAGCGCCATCGACGCCGGCGGCGGTTTCCAGAACTTCCCCGAGAACTACGGGGCCGTGATGAAGCTGGCCGAGCAGGGCCTGCTGACCATGCGCATCGCCTACCACCTCTTCCCGCAGACCGCGGGGCAGGAACTCGACGATCTGCGACGGTGGATCGGTATGGTGCGGCCCGGGGACGGCGACGCGTGGCTGCGGCTGAACGGCGCGGGCGAGAACCTCGCCTGGTCGCCCGCCGACTACGAGAACTTCACCGAGCCCCGACCGACGCGCCCCGAGCAGGCGGACCGCGAACTCGAGGCGGCGGTACGCCTGTTGCTCGACAACGGCTGGGGCTTCCGGCTGCACGCCACCTACGACGAGACGATCCGTGCCAACCTCGACGTCTTCGCGAAGATCGCGGCGGACGGCGGATTCCCCCGTGGTGTGCCGTGGTTCTTCGACCATGCCGAGACCGTGTCCGAAGCCG
This sequence comes from Streptomyces sp. NPDC052042, assembly GCF_044548345.1. NCBI lineage: Bacteria > Bacillati > Actinomycetota > Actinomycetes > Kitasatosporales > Streptomycetaceae > Streptomyces > Streptomyces sp. NPDC052042. The sequence continues at coordinate 200,863 of NZ_JBIUBU010000012.1, forward strand.
GCCTCGACCGGATCGCGAAGATGGGCGGCGCCCTGTCCATCCAGAACCGCATGATGTTCCAGGGAAGCGCGTTCACCGAACGCTACGGAGCAGCGCGCGCCGCCGACGCTCCGCCGATCCGCCGGATGCTCGACTCCGGCCTGACGGTCGCCGCCGGCACCGACGCCACCCGGGTCTCCAGCTACAACCCCTGGCTGTCCCTGGAGTGGCTGGTCCGCGGACGCAGCATCGGCGGGCGGCTGCTGGCGTCCCCGGAGAACCGGGTCGACCGGGCCACCGCGCTGCGCATGTACACCGTGGCCGGTGCCGAACTCACCGGTGAGGGCGACGTCAAGGGGATCCTCAAGGAGGGCTGCTACGCCGATCTGGCGGTGCTCTCCGAGGACTTCTTCTCGGTGCCCGAGGAGGACATCTCTCACATCGAGTCCCTGCTGACCATCGTCGGCGGCCGCGTCGTCCACGCCGCCGGGGAGTTCGAGGGTCTCGCCGCACCGCTGCCAGAGGTGGAGCCGTCCTGGAGTCCGGTCGCCCACTACGGCGGCTACCACCGGACGGCGGCCCCCACCCCGCCCTCCGGGGTGCGTCAGGCGCAGGCGCTGGTCGAGGCCGCGGCCGAATCGGAGGAGCACCGGCAGTGGCGGATCACCCGGGGCTTCGCCCAGGACGGCGCCCACCCCACCGAGATCTTCGACGCTTGCTTCGTCCTGTGACCGGCGGGCCCTCCCGCCCGACGGCCTCAGGTCCTCAGCGCCGCGGCAGACCCCCTCACCGCCGGTCGAAAGGTTCAGCATCGTGGTGAACACCGAGAACGTGAAGGCCGAACCGGCAACCGCCGGCGCGTACGGAGTGGGGGTGGCCTACGCCCGCGCCATGCTGTCCGGGCACTGAGCCGGACACGGCCCCGGGTCCGGGTCCGGGCCCGGGCCCGGGCCCGGCCCCGAAGAAGGCCACCGGGCCCGTGCGTCCGGAATCATTCCCCCTCACCATGCAGGGAGCGACAACGGATGACACCTCCTGTGGGCGGGGGAACGACGACCGGTGCCCAACCGCCGGTTCCGTACTCCGATGTGTCGACGTGGCAGCCGCTGCGACTGCGCGTGTTCCGGACGCTGTGGATCGCGCAGTTCGTCTCCAACGTCGGCGGCTGGATGCAGACGGTCGGTGCGCAGTGGCTGATCACCCAGGAGTCGGGCTCGGCCGGGCTGATCGCTCTGGTCCAGACGGCGGCCAGCCTGCCCGTTCTCCTGCTCGGCATCCCGGCCGGTGCCCTGGCGGACATCGTCGACCGCCGCAAGCTGCTGCTCGCCGCGCAGGTCCTGATGTTCACGGCCGCCGGGCTGCTCGCCGCGCTGACCGCGCTGGGACGGATGGACGCCTACGGAGTCCTGACCCTGACCTTCGTCCTCGGCTGCGGCACCGCCCTGATGAACCCGGCGTGGCAGGCCATCCAGCCCGAACTGGTGCCGCGGGAACAGATTCCCGCGGCCGCCGCCCTCGGCGGCGTGAACATGAACCTCGCCCGGGCCATCGGCCCCGCCGTGGGCGGCGTGGTGGTCGCACTGGCCGGCACCGCCACGGTCTTCGCGGTCAACGCGGCGTCGTTCCTCGTCACCCTGGGCGCGCTCGCCACCTGGCACCGCCAGGCCCGACCCGACCCGATGGGGGCCGAACGGATCCTCCCGGCCCTGAGAGCCGGCAACCGCTACGTACGGAACGCGCCCCGGGTGCGCCGGGTGCTCGGCCGGTCGCTGCTGTTCGTTCCCTGCGCCGCCGCGCTGTGGGCCCTGCTGCCCGTCGTCGCCCGGAAGCAACTGGGCATGGGTGCCGGGGGCTACGGCGTCCTCCTCGGTGCGGTCGGCGTGGGCGCGGTCGGCGGGGCCGCCCTCCTGCCACAGGTACGCAAACGCTGGTCGAGCAACACCGCGCTGGCGGCCGGTGGGATCCTCTTCGCGGTCACCCTGGCGCTGCTGGCGGTGGTGCGCGTCTCCTGGCTCGTCGGCGTGGTGCTCTTGTTCTCCGGGATCGCCTGGGTGGGCGTGCTGTCCATGCTCAACGCCCAGATGCAGGTGACGTCGCCCGGCTGGGTGCGGGCCCGGTCCCTGGCCTTCTACCTCACCATCTTCCAGGGCGGCATGGCGATCGGCGCCGCCGTCTGGGGCAAGGTCGCCGACGGAATCGGCCTGGTGCCGACGCTGCTGGTGGCCGCCGCCGTCCTCGCGGCCGCGTCGCTGGCCGGGCTGATGCTCGCCGTGCCCGACACGCCTCTGGACCGGTCGGTGTCGATGCACTGGGCGGCCCCGACCATGGTGCTGGAACCCTCGGAGGACGACGAACAGGTCCTCGTGACCATCGAGTACGTCGTACGCGCGCACAACGCCGACCGCTTCATCGCGGCCATGCGGGCCGAAGGCCGCTCACGGCTGCGCACCGGCGCGGTGAGCTGGGACCTCTACCGGGACGGCACCGATCCCGACACCTATCTGGAGGTCTTCGTGGTGGCCTCCTGGAAGGAACACCTGCGCCAGCACAGCGGCCGGCTGACCGGCTTCGACCGGGAGACCGAGGAACGCGCACGGGCCCTGGTGGACCCCGACCACCCCTTCCGGGTCACCCACTACCTGCCCGCCCGACGGTCTTCCCCTCCCTGACGCGTATGCCGCCCCCGCCACCCCGACCCGACCACGTCCAGAGGTGCTCGCGGCCATGACCTCCGAACCCGCTCCGTCCAACGCACCGGCTCCCCCCGCCGCTCCCGGAAACCGCACCGCGACGCCGTCGGCCATCGCGGTGCGCAGCGCTCTCGAGTTCCTCCTGACCCTCGTCCTGCTCTTCGGCGTCACCACGATCGTGCGCTGGGTCCTGGGCCCGTCCGCCCTCTCCGACGCGGTTCCCGGGATCCACCTCAAGTTGCTGGTCGTCGGTGCGGCCGTCGGACTGCTCCTCGCCGGGCTGATCCTCAGCCGGCCAGGACGGCTTTCCGGCGGGCACATCAATCCGGCGATCTCCCTCGCCATGTGGCGCTTCGGCGTCTTCCCCGGCGTGTCCGTGGTGCCGTACGTCCTGGCGCAGCTCGCCGGGTCGGTCCTGGGCGTGCTCGCGGCCCGGGCCGTCTGGGGTCCGGTGGTCGCGCGGTCCCCGGTCGTCTACGCCGCGCTGCGGCCCGCCTCCGGCTGGACGGACGGCTGGCTGTTCGCGGCCGAGGCGGCCGGCATGGGCGTCATCGTGTACCTGGTCGGTTACTTCCTGCAGAACCGCCGTCTGGCACCCGCCGTTCCATGGCTCGTCGGATTCCTGATCGGTGCGGCCATCGCCCTGCTCGGGACCAGCACCGGGGGCAGTGTCAACCCGGCCCGGCAGTTCGGCCCGGCGGTGGTCTCGGGCGAGCTCGCCTTCCTGTGGGTGTACCTGGTGGCACCCATGGTGGGCGCGGTGATCGCGGCGTTCGTCCTGGACCGCCTGCACGCCCGCCGGACCGTGCTCACCCACCGGCTGTGCGGCACCCGGGCGGACGGCACCCCGCTTCCGCCGTGACGGTACGACGACGCCCGGCGCATACGAGTTGGTACGGGCAGCGACGGGCCGGCCGTTGCATGGATTTCCCGCGGCCGGAATTTCTCCGTGCCCACGGTCGCCAGGTATGGACCGATGGCACTCCTCCCTATGCGAAGCGAAATCAGACAGGGATAGGCACTGCCCCGACAGGAATCGAGTTGCTCGGGCATGAGGACCGAAAAAGGAAAGGCCCACAAGAATCAAAAGCTCGAAGAAATCGGCACGCCTTCACCGCTCTCGCACCGACATCCGCAAGGAATGGGACGGAAACATCCATTCCGGCTTTACAGCACACCACACCTCACTGGCCATTTGAGTGAACATCTGGAAAGGCTCACGATGCGTGCTCTGCGTTTCAGTCGTTTCGGAGACCCCGATGTCCTGCATGTCACCGACCGTCCCGACCCGGTGGCGCGGCATCACTGCGAAGCGGTCATCGCCGTCAAAGCCGCCTCGGTGAACCCCTCGGACCTGAAGAACGTCGCCGGCCGGATGGAGGGAACGTCCCTTCCCCGCACGCCCGGACGCGACTTCTCCGGTGTCGTGGTCGACGGACCACCCGATTGGCGGGGTGCGGAGGTCTGGGGGACGGGAGGGGACATCGGATTCTCACGCGACGGCTCGCACGCGGAGTTGCTCGCGATTCCGACGACGGCCCTGGCACGCAAACCCGAACGGCTGAGTTTCGAGGAGGCATCGGTCGTGGGCGTCAACTTCGTCGTCGGCTGGCTCGGGGCCGTCGAGGCCGCGCGGCTGAACGCGTGGGAGTCCATCGCGGTGTTCGGTGTCTCGGGCGGGGTCGGAGGTGCCGTGGCCCAGATCGGCCGCGCTCTCGGCGCCCGGGTCATCGGCGTCGACCGGGTCCGGCCCGCCGACGACTCGCCCGCCGCGTCCGTCATCGACGGGTTCGTCGCCCTCGGCGGCGAACCGCAGGACGTCGGAGCCCAGGTCGGACGGCTTACGGCGGGCCGGGGCGCCGATGTGGTGTACGACGCCGTCGGAGGCGTCACCACACCGGCGGCGCTGGCCTCGCTGGCCCACGGCGGCCGACTGGTGGTGATCTCGTCGGTCGGCACACGGACCGTGGAGATCGACCTGGTCGGCCTCTACCACAACGAGACCCGGATCCTGGGCTGCGACAGCCGGCGGCTCGACGTCACCCGGAGCAGTGAGCGCCTCGACCTGCTCAGGCCGTTCTTCGATCGCGGCGCATTCCGGCCGCTCCCCATCACCGCCCGATACGGACTGGAGAACGGAAAGGACGCCTATGCCGCCCTCGCACGGGGCGCTCGGGGCCGCGTGGTCCTGTGCCCATGAGGAGGGGCACGGATCACGTCTCCCTGCCCGGCCGGCCCAGGAACACAGGAACACAAACATAGGAACACAGCGACGTCGTCGCCGCCCGTTCGCCGAATCGCCGTACGGGCGGCGAAGCCACGTTTCCGACGCGTCGCCAGAAAAGGCAATTCACCCGGATGCCGCGATCCCTCCGGGCTTCTTCGAAAATGTCATCGACCCCTTCAGCAGCGGGAATCGGGAAATGACCGCGCGTTATCCATGTAAAAAGAAGAAACCCGATGCGGATTGTGGCTCCCACGAGTTGTTGACCGCAGGGGGTCGTCGTAGTGTCGGTAGTGCCGCTGAAGGAGCAAGGAGCGGCACCCTTAAAATCCTACGAAGGAGGCGAAGATGAAGATTCAGGGCATCTTCGACCACAGGGGCAGGGGCCACGGTGGACGCGACCGCGGACGCGGACGAGGCCACGGCCGTAACCACGGGCGTCGTCATGGCCGTAACCGCGGGCGTGGCGGACGCTACTGACGGCCCCCTCGACTTCATCCCCGAGCAAGAGGCCGGCCCGCGCTTCGGCGCGGGCCCGTCTCGCGTTTTCCGTGGTGTACGCACGGAGTTGATCCACAACTCCTGAGCCGAGCGATGTGCCCCTCGTGCCGCGCCGCGGGTGTGCGGCTCACGACCGGTTCGCGAGCCCCTCCGCGAGCGGGGCGAACAGGATGCCCCAGTTGCCGGGCAGGTGCCGCACCGCGGCACCGAGGTGGAGGCGGACCACCGTCCAGTCGTCGGGCCTGGCTCCGACCCCGTGGTCCCGGACCTCCGTCAGGCACTGGTCGATGAACTCCGGGTCCTCATCGTCCAGGCCCAGCCGCTCACACGCGCGCCGCGCCTCCGGCGACTCCCCGAACCAGTCGTCCCATCCGGTGGCCGCTCCCAGCAGATAGAGCAGGTGGCTCCCGGGTTCCGGCAGGTCACCGCGCAGGCCCTCGGTGGTGAACGCGAGGTCGGCGCCCGCCGCCAAGGCCGAGCGCCCGGTCGCCGCGTCGACCAGACCCGCCCAGTGGTCCCGGTCGTGCGCCCCGGTCGTCTGGCGCATGTGCGCGCTCGCGAAGGCCGCCATCGCCGCCGGGTCGCCGATCAGCGGGGAGAGAACGATATCGCTGCCGTAGTCGAAGCCGAAGTAGTAGTGGTGCCCGTCGAACGTGAGCGATTCGATGCCGCCGACATGGCCGGCCCGTCCGGGCAGGGGCTCGAAGCGCTCGGCGTGTTCCCGTTCCATGGTGGGAAAGGTAGCGGAGGCCACCGACATCACCACGCACGACCGGGTTTCCGGAAGTCCCGCACCGCGCCCGACCACCCGCCCCGCACGGTCTCCCGCAGCCCCGGCCTCGGAGCCCCGGTGGCGAACGGACGCGCTGCGGCCTTCCCGGGGCTCGGCGTCCCCATGCACACGCGGGGGCACCTGCTCAGCAGAGCTGACCGGCCGTCACTGCTCCTGATAGCAACGACTCACCCCGCCACACCCGGGGTGCGGTGCTCGACGGCGTTCCGCTCGACGGCGCCCCTCGGGGAGCGCGTCGGCCCTGCCCGGATGTCCGGCGGGGTCACCGGACCCATTCGTACTCGTCGTCCTCCCCGTCGGCGTCCCGGTCCTCGTCGCTGAGGAGGTCGTTCATCTCATCCTCGGTGAGCGTGCGCGTCTCGTCCATGATTCACATGATGCAGATCCGGCCCGGGTCGGCCGGGCGGCCCGGCCGTAGCGTGCGGCAACCAGGTCAACGGGGCGTACGGACGGTTCCCTCGCCCCGCGCGGAAGCGCCGTCGCCCCGCCCCGGCTCCGGCGGTCCGGGCGCGCTTCACCCCGACGGCCGTGCCATGCCGGCGGCGGCAGCGCGCACACGGCTTCGATACCCGCGCACCACTGCGGCCACCTCGCTCGGCGGGGGCCACGAGCGGCCGGGGCACTCCTCGCCCAGGCAGGCCGACTTCTCCCGCCCCGGCCGGGAACGGAAGGACCCGAGGGCAGACGGTGAGCAGCAGACGGTTCACGTCCCGGCCGCCCCGAGCCTCGCCGAGCGCCCAATGACGGCGGCGGCCGCCTGCTGCATGCGCTGTGCCTCTCGGCCGAGCGCCTCGGCGCCGTCGTGGGTGAGCCGGTGGTAGCGGCGCGCCCGCCCGTCCACGATCTCCTCGCGGTCGGTCACGATCAGTCCGGACCGTTCCATCCGCTCCAGTGCCCCGTAGAGGGTTCCGACGGCGATCCTGAGCCGCCCGTCGGTGGCCTGCTCGGCGGCCTTGATGATGCCGTATCCGTGCAGTGGCCCGTCCATGAGTGCGACCAATATGAAGTACTGCGGTTCGGTCAGAATCGGCCGTCGTGTCACCATGCCGATCACGATATATCGCTCTACGAAGTATGACATCCGATCACATCCGGATGGCCGGACCGTCCGGGGGTCTGATCCGGTCGGCCGTGCGGCGGCGGTCGTAGGTGCACCCGTTTCGTGAGCCTCGACGGGCCGCGGACGGCGAGGCCGCGGCTGGTTCCGACTGATCCCGTGCGGCTCCGCACGGGACGTCGTGGAGCGACGGCGTACCAGGCGGCGTCTACGGACGCAGCGCCGCGAGGACCCGGCTGCGGAGGAGTTCGTACTCCTCGCGGAGCCGCACGATCTCCGCGGGCCGTTCGATCACCTCTCCGCCGACGACCTTCTCCTCCGGGCCGAACTGCTCTCGCGTGAGGTCGACTTCGATTCCCATCCCGAACCGGTTCCACCAGTGGAAGTCCACCCGCTCGCCGTTGACGTGGACCTCTCCGCGTATCAGGTCACCGCCCATCAGATCGTGCACCACCAGGGCGGTGACCCCGCACTGGTCGCGGGCCGGGTTGTCGGGGGTCCAGTGCGGGCGGTGATCCGGTGTCGCCGTGTCCGCTCCCCAGCCATTACGGATCGCCCGCTCGATGTCGTCGAAGCCGCTCAGCGTCATGGCCCCAGCCTCGCACACGGGTCCGGCGTTCGTGGCGCCACGCTGCCCGCACGGCCCACGACAGCCGGTCATCCCGCGTCACCCATCGGGCGCAACGCCGCCTCGGCCACCCGGAGTAATTCCGTTGCGATACGCGCCATTTCACCGCGCTCGGGCGCCATGGGCCCGGAGGACCCGCTCATGCCGATGCCCGGACGTGCCGATGACGACGAGGTCCCCGGGCCCCGCACCAGGCGGCTCCGCCGCCGCGCACCCGGGCGCGCACACCACTCATCAGCACGAAGTCGCGAGCACCGGCGGCTGGGGCCGTCGCGGAAGGAGAACCGGCGTGAGCACGTCGCAGGAACACGGGGTCGGTCCCGGTCGTCGGACCGTTGTCACAGCGGTCGGGGCGGCATCGGTGGCCGCCGTACTCGCCGCATGCGCCGGCAAGGAGGAGCCCGAGGCGGAGGTGGAAGCGGCGACGGGCTCGACCAAGGCCGCGGGGAGCACCACCGCGATGGACAGTACCGAGGACGTCCTGGCGAAGACGGCCGACATCCCGCAGGGCGGGGGCAAGGTCTTCGCCGGTCGGGGCGTGGTGGTGACGCAGCCCAAGCCCGGTGAGTTCAAGGCGTTCTCGTCGAAATGCACGCACCAGGGATGCGCCGTGTCGAGCGTGTCGGACGGCGCCATCCACTGTCCCTGCCATGGCAGCAGGTTCGACGTCGCGACGGGGGACGCGACAGCGGGGCCGGCGACACAGCCGCTGCCCGCACGGCCGATCAAGGTGGCGAACGGCTCGATCACGCTCAGTTCCTAGCGCCGTGACCGGCCATGTCTGCCCGGCAGGAGCGTCGTCCGGTGCGTACGACCGCAAGGCGGCCGGAAGTGCTCGGCCGGGGTCTCCCTGCTCGAACGAAGTCGAGAGCTCGGGGAAGGGCTACGTGGGCTCTTGGCCAGCGCCGCGAGCGTGCGTGCCGGACGACTCGACGGGGCGAACGGCGCCGGGAGCAGCACCAGTGCCGTGACCGGCGCCGGTCGAGAGGCCGGTGCCGGGAGAGACTCCGGTGCCGGGCTCGGCGCCGGCACCGGCAGGAGCCCCGGTACCGGCACGCGCACCGGCGGCGGGAGCGGTGGCGCCCGGCCCCGCTCCCGTTCCGCCACCGGACGAGGGACCGGCGCGTCCACGGCTCCGCCAGCAGCCGATCACCGCGTCGGTGGTCGTGACGGTGGCGACGAGGGCGAGCGTGTGACGGATCATCGCGGGGGTGTAGTCGGCCGGCACCCCCGCGACGGCGTCGGAGGGCACCACGACCGTGTAACCGAGGTTCACCGCGTCGAACACGGCGTTGGGAACGGCCACGTTGGCCGAGACCCCGGTGACGACGAGCGTCCGACGGCCGAGGTTGCGGAGCAGGGCGTCGACTTCCGTTCCGGCGATCGGCGAGAGGCCGTGCAGCCGGCGCACGACGAGATCCTCGTCCGCCACCTCGACGGGCGCGGCGATCCGGACCGCCGCGCTGCCCGGGTGCTGTTGCACGGGCAGTCGTCGGGCGGCCCGGAACAGCCGGGCGTTGTCGTTGGCGCCCCTTCCGTCGGGTCGGCGCTCGGCCACCGCGTGCAGCACCTGGACCCCGGCCTCGTGGGCGGCCGCCACGAGCCGGGCGACGCGGTGGAGCATGCCGGACGACCTGGCCTCCTCCGCCAGCTCGGGCAGTGCGCTGCCGGGGCCCACGACACCCTCCTGGCATTCGACCGTCATGAGCGCGCAGATGGCCGGATCGAGCTGCCGGACGAGTCGACCGGGGTGCCCGACGAACGGTTCGACGCGTTCTACGGCCGGACGTTCGGCCACTGGCTCCCTCGGCGGCACGGCAGGCCCTTTCGCTGGAGGATCGGCTCCGTCGGTGACAGGACGGCGCCGTCGGCGGGAGGTATCCGTTCCCTCACCGACGGACCGGGCGCGGAGGCTAGCCGCCCTTGCGTGATGGGGGAAGAGCCCCTCATGATTTCTGACATCTAGTCAGGAATATGGGAGGGGTGCCCCCATGGCCGTCACACAACGACGGGGCCGCCGGATCATGATGACCGAGTCGGAACGCCACGCCTATCTCGCCGGACAGCGCACCTGCCGGGTCGCCACGGTGTCCTCCGACGGCCGACCGCACGTCGGTGCCCTGTGGTACGCCTGGGACGGCACCTCGCTCTGGCTGTACTCGATCACCCGCAGTCTCCGCTGGTCGCAGCTGCGCACCGACCCGAGGATCGCGGTGATCGTGGACGACGGGGTGGAATACGGGGAACTCCGCGGAGTCGAACTCCGCGGGCGGGCCGTGCCGGTCGGCGAGGCGCCCCGCACGGGTGGCCCCTGCGCCGAACTCGACGTACCGGAGTGCCTGTTCGCCGAGAAGTACTTCGGGCTGGACACCATGCCGCACGACGGCCGGCATGCCTGGCTGCGCCTCACCCCGGAGTCCGTCACCTCCTGGGACTTCCGGAAGCTGGGGGCTGTCCCGTAGTCCGCGGTGGACCGGCGCGCGGCGTCGGATGTGGCGCGATGCAGGGTGGAGGGGCACCCGTACGCCGGAAGGACGCGGGCGTTCCGACTACGCGGGAAGGCGCCGCGGCCGTCGTCGGGCTTCCACCGGGTACGAGGGGGCAGCCCCTGGCCGGACCGCACCGCGCCTGAGCGCTCCCCCGCCGCACCGCGCCCGGTCCCGGCGTGCGGAAGCGTCCTACGCCGACGCCTCGCCCGCCTCCCGGGCGGCCTCCCTCAGCGCGGCCACCGTCGCCCGGACCGACGGGCGCCGGTCCGCGTCGGTGCGCCACACCGCGTAGACGTGCCGTCGCATCCTCTGCCGTACGGGCACGAGCCGCACCCCGTCGGGCACCGGGCCGCGCCCCAGCCGAGGGGCGACACAGACCCCCACTCCCGCGGCGATCAGGGCGAGTTGGGTGTGGTGCTCGCCCACCAGATGCGCGATGCGCGGTTCGAAGCCCTTCGAGCGCAGCGTGAACACCAGCCAGTCGTGGCAGAACTCACCCTCGGGCCAGGAGACCCATGCGTCGTCGGCGAACTCCTCCAGGTCCACCTCGGCCCGGCCGGCGAGGCGATGACCGGCCGGCATCGCGATGTCCGGCAGGTCGTCGAGGAGTTCCACCCTGGTCAGACCGCCGGGGACGGGCAGCCGCTTGTTGCTCCAGTCCAGCGCGACCGCCAGGTCGATGTCGCCTCTGAGGACGCCCAGGATGCCGTCCTCGGGCTCCAGTTCACGTGTTCTCACACGGAGTTCGGGATGGTCGGCGTGCATCGCCCGGAGCGCGGCGGGAAAGAGCCCGCGCGCCGCCGTGGGAAAGGCGGAGACCAGGATCTCTCCCACCACCTCTCCACGCTGCGCCTCGATGTCGGACTGTGCCAGTTCTACCTGGGAGAGGATGCGCGCCGCGTGGTCGGCGAGCAGCCGACCGGCATCCGTGAGCCGGACCCCCCGGCCGTTCCTGGCGAGGAGCCGCTGCCCCACTTCCCGTTCCAGCTTCGCCAGCTGCTGGGAGACGGCCGAGGTGGTGACGTGCAGCCCGGCGGCGGCGCCGCTCACCGAACCATGCCGCGCGAGAGCGTCCAGGGTGCGCAGGCGCTCCAGATTCAACATGTAAGGAACACTACGAGAATCCCCGCAGGAAGTCTCGCTTGTTCTACGTGATTGAGCTCGCCATCGTTGATGTATGAGTGCCACCGCAACGCCGGAACCCCCTCCGGTCTCCGCATCCGCCACCGCCGTCCGTCCCGCTCCGGTCACCGCAACCGCCCCCACCACCGGGAACCGCGCCGCGCAGTCGCGTCCCGATGCGGTGCCGGATCCGCGTCCGGACCGCAGGACGCGCGCCGTCCCGGCCGGGAGCACCTCACCGGCCCCGGCGTCCGCCCCGCCGAGACGACGGCTGGACTGGCGGATACGTTTCGGTGCTCTCGCGCTCATCTGGGGCTTCAGCTTCCTTCTCATCAAGGTCGGCACCTACGGCTACGCCCCGTTCCAGGTCACCCTCGGCCGCCTCCTGGCGGGGACGGCCGTGCTGGCCGTCGCGATGGCCGTGCGGCGGGTGCGGCTGCCGCGCTCCGGCCGCACCTGGGCTCATCTGGCCGTCGCCGCGCTCTTCCTGAACGCGCTGCCGTTCTCGCTCTTCGCCTATGCCGAGTTGAGCATTCCGTCGACCCTGGCGGGCATCTGCAACGCGACGTCCCCGCTGTGGGGCATGGCGCTGTCGCTGGTGGCCCTCTCCGAGGACCGGCCGACCCGGCGCCGGGTGGCGGGGCTCGGGCTCGGATTCCTCGGCGTACTGACCGTGCTGGGCGGCTGGCAGGGCTTTTCCGGGCTGGACCTCACCGGTACGGCCATGGCCCTGCTCGCCTCCCTCTGCTATCCGATCGGCTGGATCCACGTCCGCAGGACGCTGTCGGGGACCGGTGACTCGGCGCTCGCCCTGACAGGTGCTCAGCTGCTCCTCGGGACGGCGCAACTCGCCGTGGTCACCCCGCTGTTCACCTCCGCCCCCGAGGAGTTCCCGCTGCTCCCGACCCTCGCGGTGGCCGCCCTGGGCGCGCTCGGCACGGGCTTCGCGATGCTGGTGCAGTTCGGCCTGGTGGAGGAGGTCGGGCCGACGACCGCGCAGATGGTGACCTACTTCATCCCGGTGGTCGCCACCGCGGCCGGAGTCGTCGTGCTCGGCGAACAACTGGACTGGAACACTCCGGTCGGCGCCCTGGTGGTCCTCGCGGGTGCCGCTCTCACCCGGAGCAGGGCCCGCACCACAACGTCCGCCGCGGAATCCCGACCGTCCGCGGCCCGCCGGCCGTAGGGCGCCGCCGGCCGGAGCGGCCGACCGCGCCCGCGAGCCGTTCCCCCAGCCGTGGTTCAGCGTGCTCCGGCGCGGAACCTGCTCCGGGGCCCGAGGTCGGCGGCCGGGACCGGCCGCCCAGGCGACGGCGGCGGGCCAGGGGCGTGCGGTGTCCGGGCCGAAACGGCCGGGCGGCGCCCGGACCGCATCGGCCCCTGCCGCGGTCGGCCCCCTTCCGCAGGACCGGAACGGCCCTCGGCCGTGCGCCCGGCCCGGACCCCGGCCGCCCGGACCGAAGCGGACCCCGGTGGGTGCTCCGGGACCGGCGGGCCGCGGGCGCTCCGGGGCGGACGAGCGGGGTCAGACCGGAACGGACGCGCGACGGACCCGCGCGGCGCCGCGCGCCTCGGCCAGGGCCGGCCCGGCCACGGCCGCCAGGAGGAGCAGCGTCCCGACGACGGTGGCCGGGGTGAGCCGTTCGTGGAACAGGGCGACGGCGATGACCGCCGCGGAGACCGGTTCGAGCAGCATGATCACGGACACGGTCGCCGCGCGCACCGCCGCGGCCCCCGCGAAGTAGAGCGCGTAGGCGAGCGCGGTCGGCACCGCCGCCACGTACACCAGCAGGGCCAGCACCTGTGCCGCCTGGGCGGTCTGCGGCACGAGCCCCTCGGCCGCGGCCATCGGCAGCAGCCCGAGGGCACCGACCCCGAAGGCCCAGGCGCTGGTGGCGAGCGGATCGCAGGCCCCGCCGTCGCGGCCGAGCCACCGCGTGAGCAGGGTCATCGTGGCGTAGCCGACCGCGGAGAGCAGCGCCAGGGCGACACCGGCGGGCCGCACGGTCGCCCCGTCGCCGCCGAGCACCAGTACGCCCAGTCCGGCCAGCCCGCCGGCCACCGCGGCGACTCCCCCGCGCCCCAGCCGCTCCCCCATGGCCAGCCGCGCGCCGACCGCGATGAACACGGGGCCCGCCCCGAGCGTGACGACGGTCCCGACGGCGAGCCCCGTCGCCTCCACGGCCGCGAAGTAGGCGCTCTGGAACACGACGAGGGCGAGCCCGTTCCCCAGGATGCGCAGCAGCCGGCGGCCACGCGGTTCGGGGGGCGTGGCCTCGCGTCGGCGCCGTAGTGCCAGGACGGCCAGCAACAGCACGAGCCCGCCCGCGCAGCGCCAGAACGACAGGGCGATCGGGCCCATGTCACTGATCTCGAAGACCAGTGAGGCGGCTGCGCCGGCGGTGCCCCAGGCGACGCCGGCGACGATCAGGAAGACGAGGCTCCGCCCGACGGGCAGGCCGACAGCAGTGTTCGACACGTGTTCTCTCCGGATGAAGAAGCGGGACGCTGGTCGTCGTCTCCGCGCGGGCAGCGGCCAGCCGCTCGGCGACTGCCCGAGCCCGGTCCACGTCAGGAGGGGCTGCCCGCGCCTCAGGCGGCGGGCGGTGAAAGCACGGTCCTCTGCATGGTTGCCACCCTACGAGGCGGCTCGGCCGGTGGACAACGGCGCGTCGGTGCCCGCGGGACCGGTGCCCGGCCCTGCGGCCCGGCTCCCACCCGGACCGGACGCGACCGGACCGGAGGGCCTTCGTGAGGTCGCCGACTGCGCGATCAGAGAACCGATCAGCACGACGGCGCCGCCGATGAGCTGCGGCGCCGACAGGTGCTCACCGAGCATCACCCAGGCCAGTACCGTGGCGACGACCGCTTCCAGGCAGGCCACGACGCCTGCCACCGCCGGGGAGAGCAGCCGCACCGACACCACCCCGGTGGCGTAGGCGAGCACGGTAGCGATCAGCACGATCCAGGCGAGCAGCAGCCAGGCGGGCACATCCGTTCCGTCCATGACGGCGCTGCCGCCGAGGGCCGCCCAGTCCATGGTCCAGGGACGTGCGACGACGGTGAGAACGCACGCGCCGATCAGCAGTCCGTACGCGATGACACCGACGGGGTTCGGCGGCTCGGCGCCCGGGCTCGCGTCCGAGCTCCCCTGGTCCGACAGCACGAAGTAGCCGACCTGGCAGCATGCCGCGCCGAGCGCGAGCAACAGCCCGAGCGCGTCGAAGCCCAGCCCGGACCAGACCTCGACCACACAGGCGAGTCCGCCGACCGCGAGCACCACACCGACCGCGGCACGGCGGGTGACCGGCCGGCGCTGGACGAATCTGACCCACCCGAGGACGAGCGCGGGCGACAGGTACTCGACCAGCAGCGCCACTCCGACGGGGATGCGGGAGATCGCGGCGAAGTAGAACGCCTGCACGCCCGCGACGGCCAGCAGCCCGAACCCGAGCAGAAGAATCGGACGCCTGCTTACCAGCCCCCGATGGCGCCACGCGACGGGCAGCATGACGAGAGCGGCGCCCGCCACCCTCAGCCAGACCACATGGAGCGGATCGACACCCGCCTCGATGAGCGGCTTGGCCGCAACCCCTGAACCACCGAAGGCGAACGCCGAGACCAGGGCGAGTCCCAGGCCGCTTCTTCCTCGCGACGCGTGCATCGGCACATCATGGCAGGCGCCTGTCAGGAGCGTCATCTCGGTGACCCCTGACAGGCACGCCGACCCGTCGCTCATCGCGCCGGA
The DNA here is from genome assembly GCF_044548345.1 of Streptomyces sp. NPDC052042. Taxonomy (NCBI): domain Bacteria; kingdom Bacillati; phylum Actinomycetota; class Actinomycetes; order Kitasatosporales; family Streptomycetaceae; genus Streptomyces; species Streptomyces sp. NPDC052042. The sequence continues at coordinate 216,094 of NZ_JBIUBU010000012.1, forward strand.
GCCGCACGCCCGGCCCGGACCTGGGCCGCTCTCCCCGCCGAGACCCGGACCGTTCGCGCCCGGCGAGCCGCACGGGCGGTTCCCTCGCGGTACGCATCGGCGCGCCCTGCACGCAGCACCGGGTCCCGCGTCAGGCATCGACCGTCACGGCACCGGCCGCCCTGCGGTGCGCACCGGGCATCGGCGTCACGGGCACGGCGCGAGGACGGCGGCGCTCACGGCCAGCCCGTCGCCCGCACGATGCGAGCCGCGAGCCGTCGGGTGTCGACGCCGGCCCGCTCCAGCACCTCCACGGCCCGGCACTCCCGGTCCATGGACAGGGCCGTGAGCAGGTCGAGGCCGCCGGCGCGCACGTCCCCGCGCCGCCGCGCCCGCTCTCGGGCTTCTGCCAGCACCGAGGCGGCCGAGGGCGACCAGCCCTCCACGCCCGTGTCCCGCGGCCGCTTCCCCGGGGTGGTGACGACCGGTACGGCTCCGGAGTCCTCCACCGAACCCTGCCAGCGCAGCCCGTACCCGATGCTGCGCTGGACGAGATAGCCGAGCACCTTGGCCAATTGCTGCCCCTCGTCGAGGGCGGTTCGCACCTCGGGGTCCGCTTCGATGAGGGAATGCAGCAGATGCGCCGTGTCGATGTACCGATCACCGTCGCGCAGTGCGCGCCTGCGGGCACCCGTCACCACGGCGGCCAACTCGACGGAGAGTCCGGCTTCGAGATCGGCACGGTTCAGTGCGGGCTGCTGAGGGATCCGCGACGTCCGGTTTTGCACACCTCTCACCCCATCACTCCCATGGCGCGGAATCATCGGCGGAGGGACCCATTACGGCATCCCGCGTAAGTTGGGCACGCCAGAGCGGTTCCTCCTCCTTACGGATGAGATCTCGCCACTTCGGGATCACATCCGTAAGAACGCCGCGCGCCGCCTTGCACCCGCGCCCCGAAGCAACCACGAACCGCCCCCAGCACGTCCCACAGGCAACAACACCCACACAGCAGCCGGAAAGGGGTCTGCGGACGTGTCCTGGCTGGTCGCCCTGCCGGCACTCGACGGACGGGAGTACGTGTACCGGATCCAGGCACCGGCGGACGCGTTGCGCGCCGACCTCTTCTGGGCGGCGTTCCACTGCCACGACGACGGCCCGCACCCACGCGCCTCCGACCGCTTCGACGCCGCGTCGATCTGGCGCGCGGGCCCGGACGGGATGGATCCACGCATCTGACTTTTCGTCAGTATTGAATGTTCATGCCGCTGCGGCTACGTTCCGCGACACCGTAACCCGCCGGGAAGGGGTGGTCGCATGGCCGAGGTCAGCGCGGAGGCACACATCAAGGCACCGGCCGAGAAGGTCTGGGCCCAGCTGACGGACTTCACCGTGTACGGCCGGTGGAACGCGACCCACACGAATTTCCCGAAGGGCGGCCCGGCCGTGCTCGAACGCGGGACCACCTATGAGGAGAACATGAAGCTCATGGGCTTCCCGGCCGAGGTGACCTGGACCGTGACGGAACTGGAGCCCGCGCATCTGCTGGCCACCCGGGGCAAGGGGCCGATGGGGGTCGTTCTCGCCATGCGCTATTCCCTGACACCGGACGGGGACACGACCACCGTCCGTGTCGACGGGGAGTTCACCGGTGCCGCGGTCTCCTTGATGGCGGGCAGGCTCAAGGACTCGGCGACCGCCGCGCTCGTCGAGTCGCTGCGTGAACTGGGCGGTCTCGTCACCGCCTGAGGCCCCGGCCTGATCACGGCGTACCCGGCGGTGTGGCCGGAAAGGATGCGCCGGCTCGCGACGCCCGGCTTCCCCTCCCGGCCACACCATCGGCAGGACCGGGAGCGCCGTTGTCCGACGTCGCCCCGCCCCGGGAACGACCGGGCTCGCTCTGCGGGCGTCTCCGCGTCCGGCTGTCGCCCTGCGATCGATGACCGCGCCGGCCCCGGACCCCGTGACGGCCGGCCGGCGTGCCCCGCCGGACGCAGGCACCCGCGGCCCGGTCCACCGAGGACGACATCTTTCGGTCCATCAGCCGCGGATTGGCCTTGGCCGACGGCTCCCCGTTCCGCGTACGGTCACGCCATGAGAATCCGCATCGTCGACGCGTTCACCGACCGCCCTTTCTCCGGCAACCCCGCCGCCGTCGTGCTGCTGGACGCGGATGCCGTGCCCGACACCGCGCGGTTCCAGCTCATCGCCATGGAGATGAACCTCTCCGAGACCGCGTTCGCCCGCCCGGCGGCTCCGGGCGGACCGGCCGACTGGGAGCTGCGCTGGTTCACCCCGGCCACCGAGGTCGACATGTGCGGGCACGCCACCCTCGCCACCGCCCATGTCCTGCACACCACGGGAACGGCGAGCGGAACCGTCCGTTTCACCGCCCGGTGCGGCATCCTCACCACGACCGCCCACCCGGACGGCTCGATCACACTCGACTTCCCCACCGCCCCGCTCACCCCCGCGACCGCCCCGGCCGAGCTGGCCGCCGCTCTCGGCGCGAAGCCCCTCTCCGTCCACGACACCGGCCCGCAGGTCGGTGATCTGCTCGTCGAACTCGCCGACGAGGCGACGGTGCGCGCGCTGGTCCCGGACCTGGCGGCGCTGGCCCGGGTCTCCCGGCGGGGCGTCATCGCCACGGCCGCCGCGGAGGACCCCGCCCACGGCTACGACTTCGTCTCCCGCGGCTTCTTCCCCAACGTCGGCATCCCCGAGGACCCGGTCACCGGCAGCGCCCACACCGCGCTGGCGCCCTTCTGGTCGGCCCGGTTCGGCCGCGAGGAGCTGACCGGACTACAGGCCTCCGCCCGGTCCGGCCTGGTCCGCACCTCATGGCGCGGCGACCGCACCCTGCTGACCGGGAACGCCGTGACGGTCGTCGAGGGAGAACTGCTCACGCCGTAGGGAGCCACCCCACCTTCCCCGCCAGCAGCGCGTACCCGACGAACGCCCCGATGTCGAGCAGGGCGTGCGCGGCCACCAGCGGGCCGACCCTCCCCCAGCGCCGGTACAGCAGCACGAAGACCACGCCCATCACCACGTTGCCGATGAACCCGCCGATGCCCTGGTACAGGTGGTACGAGCCGCGCAGCACCGAACTCGCCGCCAGGGCCGCCATCGGCGTCCACCCCAAGCGGTCGAGTCGGCGCAGCAGATAGCCGACGACGATCACTTCCTCCAGCACGGCGTTCTGGAGTGCCGAGAGAACGAGGACCGGGAACTTCCACCACACGTCCGGCAGTGATTCGGCCACCACGGTGAGATTGAATCCAGTGGCGCGCGCGACCAGGTAGAAGGCAAGCCCGGCGCTTCCGATGCCCGCCGCGACCGCGGTGCCCCGCCCCAGGTCCCCCCAGGGGCGCGTACGGTCGAAGCCGATGGCGCGCAGCCCGGCGCCCTCCCTGCTCAGCAGGTGGGCGACGAGCGCGACGGGCACCAGGACCGTGGTGATGCCGAAGAGCTGCCAGGCCAGATCCAGCCAGGGGCGTCCCGGCGCGTACGAGCCGTTCAGCGTCGCGACCTGCTCCTTCAGGCCCCCTGGTTTCGTCAGCGATCCGCTGAAGCTGATCAGGGCCGACACCGCACTGGCGCCCAGTGAGAGGGCCAGCACCAGCAATGTCTCGTTCCGCGTGTCCCGTCGCGACAGCACCTCTCGCGGATATGAACCGGCCATGTACCCCGCCTCCACCTGTGCACCTGCCTTGAGTCGTGCCTTCACGCCCCCGCACCCCTCACCGCCCCGCCACGGACTCGCATGCGCGTACGCGGATCGTGCGCGACGGTCGGGGGACGACCATCTTCGGCGATGGTGCGGTTCTTTCCCTCTTCCGTCCTCGGAGAGGGACACCACCGACCTGGGACGACACAGCTTGCCCGACCGTCATGCGGCCGGTGCACCCGGGGACGCCCTCCGCGCCGCCGCCGGCCTTCGGGCGCGGGCCGTCATGGTGGCCGCCCGGAGCGGTCGCACCGCCCGGCAGCGGCCGCGCACCTCGTCGCGCGTCGTCGCGAACACCGTGCTCGAAGGCCCGAAGGAAACGGGACGCCCGGAAGAAACGGGGCTCCCGAAGGAGGGGCTCACACCGGGTCGACGCCCGTGGGCCAGTTGTGCACGGGGTCCCCGCCGTGCATCAGCCGGGCGTACCTGCGGGCGGTCGCGGCCAGCGCCTCGTGCCGGCCGAGCCCCGCATCCCGTGCCCGGTGGTAGGTGTCCGCCTGCCAGGACGCGCCGTTCACCCGCCTTCTGCAGCGCCCCTCGATGACGCCGAGATAGAAGTCGCGGTCGGCGGGAGCGACGTTCCAGGCGTCGAGCCCGGCGGCGGCCAGCGGCAGCAGTTCGTCCCGGACGAGGTCGACCGCCGGCACCCGGGCCAGCCCTCCCGACCTGCCCGGCCGCGGCCAGACCAGGTGTGCGTCGATGCCGTGGCGGCAGGCCGTGTCGAAGTTCTCCTCCGCCGCCGCGAACGGCATCCGGGTCCACACCGGACGGGACTCCTCGGCGAGGGCCCGCACGAGCCCGTAGTACAGCGCGGCGTTGGCGATGACATCGGTGACGGTGGGGCCCGCGGGCAGGACCCGGTTCTCCACCCGCAGATGAGGCACGCCGTCGGCCACCCCGTACACCGGCCGGTTCCAGCGGTAGACCGTGCCGTTGTGCAGCACGAGTTCCTGGAGTCCCGGCACCCCGCCCGCGTCGATCACCGCCAACGGGTCCTCCTCGCCGCAGATCGGCAGCAGCGGCGGGTAGTAGCGCAGGTTCTCCTGGAAGAGCTCGGACACCGACCCGACCCACCGCTCCCCGAACCAGGTCCGGGGCCGTACGCCCTGGTTCCGGAGTTCGGGCGGCCTGGTGTCCGTGGCCTGCTGGAAGAGCGGCGGCCGCGATTCGCGCCACAGCTCCCTGCCGAACAGGAAGGGGGAGTTGGCGCCGAGGGCGATCTGCACACCGGCGACGGCCTGGGCCGCGTTCCACACCGCGGCGAAGCGGGGTGGCGTCACCTGGAGATGCAACTGGACCGAGGTGCAGGCCGCCTCCGGGGTGATCGAAGACGATGTGGAGACCAGATGCTCCACGCCCTGGATATCGAGAGAGAAATCCTCGCCGCGCGCGGCCACGATTTGATCGTTCAGCAGTGTGTACCGGTCTGCTTCCGAGAGGTTCTTCGCCACGAGATCCGCACGGCGGAGAGTGGGGAGAATTCCGATCATCATGATCCCGGCCTCCACTTCGCCCGCCTTCCGGTGGGCATATCCGAGACCGGTCCTGAGCTCCTCGGCCAGCTGATCGAAAACGCGGCCTTCCAGATGGTGCGGGACTATGTTCACTTCCAAATTGAAGAGCCCGAGTTCGGTCTGGAAATCCCGGCTCGCGATACGTTGGAGCACCTCTCCATTCATCATCCTCGGCATGCCGTCGGCACCGGCCAGGTTCAGCTCGATCTCCATCCCCATGAGATTGCGGGGACGGTCGAACCTCCGCTCCGCCAGAAGCCTCTCCAGGCCCTCCAGGCACTGGTGGAGCTTCCTCCGGTAACTCTGCCGATCGGACAACTCAAAGGCGCCCGCCACGACCTTCTCCCCCATCGAAGTGTCCCTCCCTCAATTGGGCAGCCCGCGGCCCAGGCCACTCACGTCACGGTCGATAATGCCCAGGCCGCTGAACCCTCACGCCCTCCTGAACACCGCGCACCCAGTAACCTGAGACCTGCGGCCGGAGGCACATTCCTTCGGCATGACGCTGTGTGCGGTTTCCGTTCCCGGAGCGCGCTGACGGAACAGCGCGTTTCAGCCGTCCATGCCGGGATAAAAACTCCTGGCGGCGACTGCGCCGTTGACGGCAAATCAACAGAAATACCGCATAATAAAGTCCTGATGCCGCCTTGCCGGCAATATCCGGGACGGCTAGGGGAAACACTGTGTGAACACCGGTCGTATAAACTTTGCTGACGAGGCAGAGAGTTGACGCGCCGGTCCGGTCACCGGCTCCCTCTGACCCCGTACGCCGACAGAGACGTCTGCACCCGCCCACGCATCACCGTGTCTCCCGAGTGAGAGGCGACCCAACTATGCCGCTGCATGTACCCCCGGCCCCCGCGCCCGCTCTGCGCAGCGTTCTTGCGGCACTCGGTTCACCCACCGCAGTCCGTGAAGCCCGCACGCCCGCTCTCCGGTCCGCCCAGGGGCCGCTCAGCCCCGAACTCCCGCTGCCCGTCCATGTGCTGGACAGGATCGGGCCGGGCGGGGTCGCCCCCGTCACCCGGCTCGCCGCGTGGCGGTTCCTGATCCATGACGCGGATCGGGCCGTCGCCGCGGCGGACACGATGCTCACGCCGGACGGATGGGCCTTCTCCCACTTCTTCGAGGGGCCGTACGTCCCCGCGACCGAACTCGCCCTGCGTCAGGCCGAGACGGTGACGACGTCCTACCAGCCGCGGCTGCTGTCCATTCCGGCGCTCTACATGCTGGCGCTGTGGCTGCACGCCGACGCCGAGGCCGACGCCGCCGGCGGCTCGCTCGCTCCCGCCGATCTCCTGGTGCCGCTGGCCCCCGCGCCCCCGGGCATCGCGGCCCACCGCGTCCACCGGGTCGCCGATCTGCTCCGTCTGATGACCCGGCGTATCACCCCGGGCCCCGGCCCCCTGCTCGGCTCGCCCGCCTGACCGCGACCGCCTTCCCACCGCGAAGCCCTGTGCCCCGTCACCGCGTCCCGGGTGACGGGGCACAGGGCTTCGTCCGTGGCCGCGTACCCGCAATCGCGTCCGTACGAAGGGCGTCGCAGGCCCCGGCGTCGGTGCACGGACGCCGCCGGTTCGAAGACGCCGCCGAGTGCCGCGGCGGGAAAGGCTCATCGTCCCGGCAGACATCGCCGGAGCGGCACTGGTGCCGCGGCAGGCGACGTTTGCCCGTCAAGGAGCGCGTCCGGTGCGTGCTCTCGGTGTGCCGGCCGGAAACCCTCGTACTGGACGTACTCGGGTTTTCGGCCGGTGCGGCGAGAGGGCGTGCCGGACGTCGCGACGGGGCGAACGTTGCCTGATACGGCACTAGCCCGTTCCGGCCACCCCGAACCACCCGAAAGGGCAGTGCGATTGCGGTGAGCCGTCCGGCCGGGTGACACGCCATCCGGGTAACGGGAAGTGCTGCCGCGAAATCCCTGCGGAACGACGCCCATGGGGCAACACTGGGACCAGACCTGTCGATACGGGGGAGCGGCCGTGAACACCCCGTCGAGCCGCGGGACATCAGCCATGACTCAGCGAAAGAACCCATCCATGTGCCAGCACCAGCCACCCTGCCCCACCGCCGACGCAGCCGGCCGGGAAGCCGCCCGACTCGTGGCGCACCACCCGGAACAGGGCTGGAGCCTGCTGTGCAACGGCGTCCTCCTCTTCGAGGACACCGGCGAGCTGCTCCCGGACGGGCAGATCATCGCCCCCCATCGGTCTCTGGCGACCGACCGGGTGATGCCGGCCGCCTGACCGCGGCCCGACACGAACGGGGGCCGGCCCGGAGATGTCTCCGCACCGGCCCCGACGCGCGTCCGCGTCGTTCCGCGTCCTGCACAAACGTTCGCGCGTCAGTTGTCGTACTCGTCGAGCGGCGGGCAGGAGCAGACGAGGTTGCGGTCACCGAAGGCACCGTCGAGCCGGCGCACCGGCGGCCAGTACTTGTCGGCGGCACGGACGCCGGCCGGGAAGACGGCCTCCTCACGGCTGTAGGCGTGCTCCCACTCCCCGCCCAGCATCGCCGCCGTGTGCGGCGCGTTGCGCAGCGGGTTGTCGTCCGCGCTCCACTCCCCCGAGGCGACCTTCTCGATCTCGCCGCGGATGGCGATCATCGTGTCGCAGAAGCGGTCGAGCTCCGCGAGGTCCTCGCTCTCGGTCGGCTCGATCATCAGCGTCCCGGCCACCGGGAACGACATGGTCGGCGCGTGGAAGCCGTAGTCGATCAGCCGCTTGGCGACGTCGTCGACGCTGACGCCGGTGGCCTTGGAGATCGGCCGGAGGTCCACGATGCACTCGTGCGCGACCAGCCCCGCCGGGCCGCTGTACAGGATCGGGAAGTGCGGCTCCAGCCGCTTGGCGATGTAGTTGGCCGCGAGCACGGCGGTCTGCGTCGCGCGCTTCAGCCCCTCGCCGCCCATCAGGCGGACGTACGCCCAGGAGATGGGCAGGATGCCGGCCGAGCCCCACGGGGCGGCCGAGACCGGGCCGACCCCGGTCTCGGGGCCCGCGGCGGGCTGCAGCGGGTGGTTGGGCAGGTACGGCGCAAGGTGTGCCCCGACGGCGACCGGGCCGACGCCGGGGCCGCCGCCACCGTGCGGGATGCAGAAGGTCTTGTGCAGGTTCAGGTGCGACACGTCGCCGCCGAACCGGCCCGGCCTCGCCAGGCCGACCAGGGCGTTGAGGTTGGCGCCGTCGACGTACACCTGGCCGCCGGCGTCGTGCACCTCGGCGCAGATGTCCGCGACGTGCTCCTCGAACACGCCGTGCGTCGACGGGTAGGTGATCATGAGCACGGCGAGCTCGTCACGGTGCTTCTCGATCTTGGCCCGCAGGTCCTCGACGTCGATCTCGCCGTTCTCGGCGGTCTTCACCACGACGACCTTCATGCCGGCCATCACCGCACTGGCGGCGTTGGTCCCGTGCGCGGAGGACGGGATGAGGCAGACGGTCCGCTGCTCGTCGCCGTTGGCCCGGTGGTAGGCGCGGACGGCCAGCAGACCCGCGAACTCGCCCTGCGAGCCGGCGTTCGGCTGGAGCGACACCGTGTCGTACCCGGTGACCTCGGCCAGGCGCTCCTCCAGCTCATGGATGAGGGAGAGGAAGCCCTGCGCCTGCTCAGCCGGGGCGAAGGGGTGCAGCCCGCCGAACTCGGGCCAGGTGACCGGCTCCATCTCGGTCGTCGCGTTCAGCTTCATGGTGCAGGAGCCGAGCGGGATCATGCCGCGGTCCAGAGCGTAGTCCCGGTCGGCGAGCCTGCGCAGGTAGCGCAGCATGGCCGTCTCGGAACGGTGCTGGTGGAAGACCGGGTGGGTGAGGAACGCGTCGGTGCGCAGCAGGTCCTCGGGGAGCGCGTCGGCGGCCCCGGAGTCCAGCGCGTCGATGTCGCCCTCGGCGCCGAAGGCGGCCCAGACGGTGGCGATCTGCGTACGCGTGGTGGTCTCGTCGCAGGCGACGGAGACCAGGTCGGCGTCGACGAGACGCAGGTTGACCCCGCGCTCGCGGGCCCCGGCCACGACATCGGCGGCCTTCCCCGGGACACGCACGGTGACGGTGTCGAAGAAACCGTCGGTGACCACGTCGGCGCCGGAGGCCCGCAGACCGGCGGCGAGGACCGCGGCGTAGCGGTGGGTGCGCCGGGCGATCAGGCGCAGCCCGTCGGGGCCGTGGTAGACGGCGTACATCCCGGCCATGACGGCGAGCAGCACCTGGGCGGTGCAGATGTTGCTGGTGGCCTTCTCCCGGCGGATGTGCTGCTCACGGGTCTGCAGGGCCAGCCGGTACGCCTTGTCGCCGTCCGCGTCGACGGAGACGCCGACCAGGCGTCCGGGCAGGTTGCGGGCGAACTTCTCGCGCACGGCCATGTAGCCGGCGTGCGGCCCGCCGAAGCCCATGGGGACGCCGAAGCGCTGAGTGGTGCCGACGGCGATGTCGGCGCCCAGGCCGCCCGGCGAGGTGAGCAGGGTGAGGGCGAGCAGATCGGCGGCGACGGTGACGATCGCGCCGAGCTCATGGGCCTGCTCGATGAGGGCACGCGGGTCGCGGACCGCGCCGGACGCACCGGGGTACTGCACCAGCACGCCGAAGACACCGCGCTCGGCGATCTCGGCAGGGATGCCGTCGGTGAGGTCGGCGACGACGACCTCGACGCCGGTCGGTTCGGCGCGTGTCTCGATGACGGCGATCGTCTGCGGCAGGGCGTCGGCGTCGACCAGGAAGACGCCGTCCTTGACCTTGCCGATCCGCCGCGAGAGCGCCATGGCCTCGGCAGCCGCGGTGCCCTCGTCGAGCAGGGAGGCGCCGGAGGTGGGCAGACCGGTGAGGTCGGCGACCATCGTCTGGAAGTTGAGCAGCGCCTCCAGCCGGCCCTGCGAGATCTCCGGCTGGTACGGCGTGTAGGCCGTGTACCACGCGGGGTTCTCCATGACGTTGCGGAGGATCACCGGCGGGGTGAAGGTGCCGTAGTAGCCGAGCCCGATCATCGGGGCCAGGATCTGGTTGCGGTCGGCCAGGGAACGGAGCTCGGCGAGGACCTCGGCCTCGGTGCGGGCACCTGGCAGCCCGAGTGCCTCGGCGCTCTTGATCACGTCGGGCACCGCGGCGGCGGTCAGCTCGTCCAGCGATCCGTAACCGACCTGGGCGAGCATCTTCGACTGCGCCTCGGCATCGGGACCGATGTGGCGCTGTTCGAACGGAATGCCCTGCTCCAGCTCGGCGAGCGGAGTGCGACGGGGGGTCATGGTGGAGGCCTCCTGGTCTGTCAGGACCTGCGAGGGGCACCGCGGCGCGGGTGCCCGAACGGCCTCCCCCTCTGTCATCTCGACCTGAGAGCTTCACCGGCACGCCTACGGCGTACCGGCTTTCACCGTCGGTGAGGACGGGAACCGTACCGGCACTCGGCCGCACGGGACCCGCCCTGCTTTCCAGAGTGACCTCGTCCGCGCGGTACGGGGGCCTGAGAGATTCCGGGGAGGATTTGCTCCTTCGGCGCCTACGGACGGTTCCGGAGGCTCTCCCGCACGGGGTCAGCGGCCGTCACCAGCCTACCAGCGGGGCCCGTGACGGAATTCTCGAGTGGCCAACCCCCCGATTGTGCCCTTCTGTAGTGCTTGTGGAGTAGTCAGTGCTTGTGGAGTAGTCGCGACCTGTGGGAGGGATCGTGCAGACCGACATCGATCCGCGCAGCCTGATCGGCCGCAAGGCGTTCGACCGCAAGGGCACCAAGATCGGAACCGTGGACGAGGTGTACCTCGACGACGCGACCGGCGTGCCCGAGTGGGCGGCCGTACGTACCGGACTCTTCAGCCGGGACGCTTTCGTCCCGTTGGAACCCAGCGAATTCGTGGACGACACCCTGCGCGTCCCCTTCGACCGCGCCCTGATCAAGGAAGCGCCCGACTTCGGTGTCGGCCGTCATCTCTCGCCGGAGCAGGAGCTTCAGCTGTACCGGCACTACGGCCTCGACTCCTCGCCCGGGCAGACCGCCCCGGACAGGGACTTCGGCAGGCTGGCCGGCCAGGAGGAGTAGTCCACCGGATCGCGCACCAGCGGCTTCGGCTCGGCGGGCCGAAGCCGCTGGTCGTCGGTCCGGAACGTGCGCACCCGGCCGGGCGCCGACCAGGGTTCCTCGAACCGGACCGTCACCCGGCCGAGCCCGCTGCCCTGCACCCAGCCGTGGCCGTAGGTGTCGTGGTGGACGTCGCGGCCCGCGGGCCAGTCCCGGGCCGCGAGCCCTTCGGTGGGCTGCGGCGCCTCGCCGTGCGGGTCGGCGGCCGCCCCGTCCGGCTCGTCGCCCTCCTCCGCGCCCTTCTCGGCCGTGTCCTCGGCGGCGGCCCGCTCAACGGCGGCCTGGGCGAACAGATCCTCCTGGGTGTAGTCGGCGAGGCCCGAGACGCCGACACCCAGGAGCCGTACGCCTCCGGTGGTGTCGACGGCCTCCAGGAGCCGTGTGGCGGCCTCCCGGACCACCGCTGGGTCGTCCGTGGGCCCGCGCAGCGTCTCCGACCGCGTGAGCGTGGAGAAGTCGTAGCGGCGCACCTTCAGCACCACCGTGCGCCCGGATCTCCCCGCCTCCCGCAGCCGCCGGACGCACCGGTCGGCCAGCCGCTCCACCTCCGTCCTGACCCGCACCCGGTCGTGCAGGTCGGCGTCGAAGGTGTCCTCGACCGACACCGACTTCGCGTCGCGTTCGGCGACCACGGGCCGGTCGTCGTGGCCGAGGGCCATGCGGTGCAGTGAGCCGCCGTGTGCCCTGCCGAGCAGCCGTACGAGCTCCGCCTCCCCCGCTTCGACCAGGTCGTCGACCGTCATCATCCCGGCACGGCGCAGGTGGTCGGCCGTGGCGGGCCCGACGCCGGGGAGGATCCGCACGGGCATGGGCGCGAGCAGTTCCCGTTCCGTCCCCGGTTCGATGAGCCGCAGCCCGTTCGGCTTCGCCTGTTCCGAGGCGATCTTGGCGAGCATCTTGGAACCGGCGAGGCCGACCGAGCCGGTGAGCCCGGTGACGGCCTCGATGACCACGCGCAGTTCCTTCCCGATCGCCAGTGCGGAGGCCGTGTCATCCGCCGCCCCGCCGGCTTCCAGGTCGACGAACGCCTCATCCAGGCTGAGCGGCTCCACCAGCGGGGACAGCCGCCCCAGCAGCTCCATCACCTGGTCGCTGACCGTCCGGTACAGATGGAAGCGGGGCACCAGATAGGCCGCGTTGGGCGCCAGACGCCGCGCCTGCCCCATCGGCATGGCCGAATGCACGCCGAACCGGCGGGCCTCGTACGACGCCGTGGCGACGACCCCGCGCGGCCCCAGACCGCCCACCACGACCGGCTTTCCCCGCAGACTGGGCTTCGCCGCCTGCTCCGCGGAGGCGTAGAAGGCATCCATGTCGAGATGCAGGATGGTGGGCGCGGCTCTCACATCTACCGATGCTGCCCTACGGCACTGACAATCGCCGCGCGCCGGTCCCCGGCCGGGTCATCCGGCGCGGTTGCGCCGCCGTGCCAGTTCGTCCGCGGGGTTGTGCCGGATGAGGGTCTCACCGGTGTCCACCCGCTCACCGTGCAGCTGCGACAGGGCGGCGTCGACGTCGTGCCACACTACGCCCACGGCGATACCGAAGACGCCCTGGCCGCCCTGGAGCAGGTCGACGACCTGGTCGGGCGAGGAGCACTCGTAGACCGTGGCCCCGTCGCTCATCAGCGTCATCCGCTCGAGGTCCTGGAATCCCCGGGCCCGCAGGTGCTGCACCGTGGTGCGGATGTTCTGCAGGGCGACGCCCGTGTCCAGGAAACGCTTGACGATCTTCAGCAGGACGACGTCCCGGAAGCTGTAGAGCCGCTGTGTGCCCGAGCCGTACGCGGGGCGCACGCTCGGCTCGACCAGGCCCGTGCGCGCCCAGTAGTCGAGCTGCCGGTAGGTGATGCCCGCGGCCGCGCAGGCCGTCGGTCCCCGATAGCCGATGTCGTCGGCCGATGTCACTCCGCCCCCCGCCACAGCAGCCGGTTTCACCGATTGCCTGATGGTGCGGCCGGCCGTACTCCCCTGCTGCGGATACGGCCCGCCAGCTGCCGTACCGTCGCCGCTGCTTCTCACGCCGACCTCCGTCCTTGACCTGCCACCTCGAAGGTAGGCAGTCACTCGGGGTGCGTCAACGATCGCCACACTCGGCACGCCGAGTGATAATCACCCCGAGGGTGGTTTCCGATGCCGTGCGAGCGGGAATGGCTTGTCGGATGCGCTGACGGCGGCCCCGCGGACGGTTACTGACTGCTGGTGCCGAAGTCCTCCGGCGAGATCTGGTCGAGGAATTCGCGGAACTTCTCCACCTCGTCCTCCTGCTCGTCCGGAATGGCGATGCCCGCGTCGTCGAGCACACCGTCGCTGCCGTAGATCGGCGTTCCGGTCCGCAGTGCGAGGGCTATGGCGTCGGAGGGGCGTGCGCTCACCTCGACCCCGCTGGCGAAGACCAGCTCCGCGTAGAAGACCCCCTCCCGCAGGTCCGTGATGCGGACCTCGGTCAGCTCCTGGCCGACGGCCTGGAGCACATCCTTGAAGAGGTCGTGTGTCAGGGGCCTGGCCGGAGCCATGCCTTGCTGGGCGAACGCGATCGCGGTCGCCTCACCAGGACCGATCCAGATGGGGAGGAACCGGTCGCCTCCCACTTCACGCAGGAGCACGATCGGTTGGTTGGAGGGCATCTCCACCCGGACACCCACAACGTCGAGCTCGTTCACACAGCAACCCTAGGACGTGCTCGGCAGGTTTGGGTAGTCGGGGCGGAATGTGATCAGTGGAGGCGGACCCTCAGAGCGGTCTGCACCAGGGCGGAATGAAGCCGCACGGAGAGCTCCGCGAGTTCTCTCGCGGTGGCCTCCGCATGTGCTCTGGTCTGCGGGTTCCGGTGGCGGCGCAGAGGTGCGACGACCTGCTCGATCAGTCCGGCCTCACGGTCCGCCGCCGCCTTCATGGCACGCAGGTGACGCGGTTCCAGGCCGAACCGCCCGAGATCCGCCACGAGCTTGGCCACGGTCACCATCTCGGCATCGTAGCCGCCCTCGGCGGTGGGGGTGACCAGCCCGTACGACTCCCACTCGTCCAGGTCGCCCTCGGTGACCTCGGCGGCGGTGAGCAGCTCCGCACGGCCGATCCGGGGTGCCGTCGCCCGCCAGGGCTGGGTGCCCGGGCCGCCGTCGGTCAGATCCCCCAGACCGCCGCCGGAGGGCAGCGCGGGCTGTTCGCCGCGGGCGAGCGCGTCCAGATGCTCGCGGATGACCTTCAGCGGGAGGTAGTGGTCCCGCTGCATGCGGAGCACCTGGGCCAGGCGCTCCACATCGGCCGCGCGGAACTTGCGGTACCCGGAGGGGGTCCGCTGCGGTTCGACGAGTCCCTCGGCCTCCAGGAAGCGGATCTTGGAGATCGTGACCTCGGGGAACTCGTCCCGCAGCTGCAGGAGCACCGTGCCGATGCTCATCGGACGGTCTCCGGCCGCGGCGGTGCCGTGACCGGCACCGCCCGTCGGTGTTCTCTGCATGGACCTTCCCTGACGGGTCAGACGCCCCGCTGGCTCGGGTAGAAGACCAGCCGGTACTTGCCGATCTGCACTTCGTCGCCGCTGGACAGGGCGACGGAGTCGATGGGCTCGCGGTTGACGTAGGTGCCGTTGAGGCTACCCACGTCACCGACCGTGAAGCTGCCGTCCGGGTTCCGGCGGAACTCCACGTGCCGACGCGACACGGTCACGTCGTCGAGGAAGATGTCGCTCTGCGGATGGCGGCCGGCCGTGGTCAGCTCGCCGTCCAGCAGGAAGCGGCTTCCGGAGTTCGGGCCGCGCCGCACCACCAGGAGCGCCGAGCCGACCGGAAGGGCCTCGACCGCCGCCTGGGCCTCGGGCGAGAGGGACGGCAGAGGCGTCTGGCCGGTGGCCTCCGAGTCGTACGCCTCCAGGCCGGAGATCGAGATCGTCGAGGTGGTCTCCGAAGCGCGCTCCGGGATCCCGCCCCTCAGCGGCGTACCGCAGTTGGAGCAGAAACGGCTGTGCTCGGTGTTGCGGTGTCCGCAGCGCGAACAGACCGGCATGGACGAACCCTCCTGCCCCGGGCCGAACCCTCCACCCGCACCTGAGGTCGACGGGTCTCCGAAACCTATGCGGGCGGCACCGGCGGGGTCAACGGACGACGCGCCGGAAACACCCTCGCCGCCGCCCGGACCGGACATCTCGTCGCGGAACAGCGGGCGCTGCGAGCCCGCCTCGTCCGCCTGGCCGTGGCGCGGTGCGCGATGACGGGCAGCCTCGTCGCGAGCGCTCTTGCCGAACAACTTCCCAAACAACTTCACGGGCGATTCCCCTTGACCGAAATAGACCCGCCCGTGGGGCAGGACGAACCCTGAACGAACACACCTGCCGACCCGGACAACTTCACAACGTCCGTGTCCACTCGACAGTTTCCATCACGCATCACCCTGACGATGCGGCGACCCCCCGCAACCTCGCGCCCGTGTTCCTCAACCCTTCCGTACCGCGGCCTCACGGGGATGACGACCGAGCGTAGTCAGGCCGCTGCGCCGGTCGCAAGACGTCCACGACGATGTCGTCGACCTGTTCCACATGCACGGTGGCCTGCTCCTTCTCCAGTGTCTGCACCACACCGCCGGGGATGTTGAGCGCGGTCTCCAGGTCCTGGGGCTTCCCGATGACCTCGAACACGTACGGTGCGGTGATCTTACGGCCGTCGACCCTCACATTGCCGCCATCACCGGAGAAGTACGTGTTGGCCACCACTCTCACCCCGTTGACCTCGATCGCCTCGGCGCCCGCCGCGCGCAGCTCCTGGAGCGCGTCGAGCAGCATGTCCGCCTTGACCCCGTTGCCGGGGTCGTCAACGGTGAGCGTTATCCCGGGCCCGTGTGCCGCCACGGTACCCGCGAGGACGCCGAGTTGCCGCTCCTTCTCGACGGTCTGTCTGCGCGCCTCCTCGGCCTGGTCGGAGCTGTTCTCCAGCTCCGTGCGCTGGGCTTCGAGGCGCTGCTTCTCGTCCTCCAGTCGCTGTGTGCGGTCGTCCAGCTCGTCGAGGATCCGGACGAGGTCCTCCTGGCGGGCACCGCGCAGCGCGCTGTTGTCGCTGGTGGAGCGTACCTGGATGGCCAGCCCCAGGCCGAGCACGAACAGCAGCAGGGCGACGACGAGTTGGGCGCGTGTCACCCGCGGCGGCCATAGTCCGGCGATGAGCCGCTGGCGTCCCGTGAGTTCCGCGGGGGTGTCGGCCGACCGCTCGGCGGCCGGTTCGCTGGGGTCGGGGAGTTCTGCGTCACTCATCGGCGTCAGGCCCGGAAGACGTGCCGGCGGATGGCCGCGGCGTTGGAGAAGATCCGGATACCGAGCACGACCACCACACCGGTGGAGAGCTGGGCTCCGACGCCGAGCTTGTCGCCCAGGAAGACGATGAGCGCGGCCACGACGACGTTCGACAGGAACGAGACGACGAACACCTTGTCGACGAAGATGCCGTCCAGCATGGCGCGCAGCCCGCCGAAGACGGCGTCGAGCGCGGCGACCACGGCGATGGGAAGGTAGGGCTCGACCACCGCCGGCACCTCGGGCCGGACCAACAGTCCGACCACGACTCCCAAGACGAGGCCCAGTACGGCGATCACGATGTGCCCTTCTCTGTCTGTGCCGCGCCACCGCCGGTGTCCGCGGCCCGGTAAGGCTGTGCTGTTCGTACGATCAGGCTCGGGGCGACCGGGAGGCTCACCTTCTCCTGTACGGACATGCTGGTCCGGATGTCGAAGGTGTCCTTGAGCGCCTGCAGGTACCGGCCGTCGTCGCTGTCCCGGAACGCACTGCCGAGCGGCTTCCCGTCCCCCACCGCCAGCACCGTGTACGGCGGCACGAGCGGTCTGTTGTCGACCAGTATGGCGTCGCCCGCGGCGCGGATGGCCGAGAGGGCCGTCAGCCGCTGCCCGTTGATCGCGATCGCCTCGGCTCCGGACTGCCACAGGCCATTGACGACCCGCTGGAGGTCCCGGTCGCGGACCCGTCCGGTGTCGGAGAAGCTGCTGCTCTCCCTGGGGCCGCCGCCTCCCTGGTCGGTGTTCTTGGCGTCGTCGACCACGAGCTTCACCCCGGGCCCCTGTACCGGGGTGGCCCCGGCGAGCAGCGCCACCAGCTCCCCCTGGTCCCCGCCGTGCTTCTCCAGCGCCTTGCGCTGGCGTCTGCCCACGTCGTCCCGGAGCTTGTCGACCTGGGACGCGAGCGTGTCGGCCGCGGCCGTCTCGTCGTCGATGCGGTCGATGAGCTCTTCGCGTTCCTTGGCCAGGACCGGTGCCGAGACGCGCGCCTGCGCGGCGCCGAGCGTGACGACGAGGGCGGCGAGCACCAGGCAGGCGGCGAGCCCGAGCTTCGACCTGAGCCTGCGAGGCCTGTCCGCGCTGCCGTCGGCCTTGCGACGCGCGGATGCCTCGGCGTATCCGTCGTCCAGGCTGTGGTCCATCACGTTGGTCAGCAGCGACATGGACGCGTCGGGGCGCGTGGGGATACTCCGATCGGGGGTCTGCTGCGACATGCCGCACATCGTCGCACGGCTCCGCCGCTACCGCCGAATGGGCCCACCAGTGTGCCCGGGGCGTCCGGAGACCCCCGGGCACACCGGCGGTCCGTCAGTGACCCGCGCTGTCCACGACGGTGGCCCATTCGTCCAGCAGAGAGCGCGCGGACGCGTCGTCGGGCCCCTCGGCCCACAGGTGGGTGACGGCCTCGGCCGGGTCGGGCAGCACCATCACCCATCGCCCGTCGGCCTCGACCACCCGCACGCCGTCCGTCGTATCGACGCCGCGGTCTCCGGCGGCCTCGACGACCCGCCGCATGACCATGCCCTTGACCGCCCAGGGCGTGGCGAGGTCGCGGCGCAGGACGTGGGCGCGCGGGATCCGGGCGTCGATCTGGCTGAGGGTGAGCTGGGTCCTGGCGACGAGCCCGAGGAGTCTCACGAAGGCCGCGGATCCGTCGAAGACGCTGCTGAATTCGGGAACGATGAAGCCGCCGCGCCCGTCTCCTCCGAAGATGGTGCCTTCCTCACGTCCCACGCGCGTCAGGTCGTCGGGCGATGTCGTCGTCCACTCGACCTGGGTGCCGTGGTACGCCGCGACCTGTTCCGCGACCCGTGTGGTGGTCACCGGCAGCGCCACCCGTCCGCTGCGCCGCTCGGCCGCCACGAGGTCGAGCATGACCAGGAGTGCCCGGTCGTCCTCGACGATCCTGCCCTTCTCGTCGACGAGGGAGAGCCGTTCGCCGACGGGGTCGAACCTCACGCCGAACGCGGCGCCCGCAGAGGAGACGATCTCGCCCAGCCGCACCAGACCGGCCCGTCTGGTGTCGGCGGACTCGGTGGGCCGGGATTCGTCGAGCCCCGGGTTGATGGTCAGCGCGTCCACGCCGAGCCGGCCCAGCAGACTGGGCAGCACGAGCCCGGCGCTGCCGTTGGACGCGTCGACGACGACCTTCAGGCCCGCGTCGCCGATCCCCGTGGTGTCCACGTTCCGCAGCAGCGATCCGGTGTACGAGTCGAAGACGCTGGACGGGAAGTGCAGGTCGCCGATCTCGCCGGGGAAGGCGCGGCGGTACTCCTGGCGGGCGTAGACCCGGTCCAGTTTCCGCTGCCGTGCCTGGGACAGGTCGGCGCCCCGCTCGTCGAAGAACATGATGTCGACCGAGTCGGGCACACCGGGGGACGTACGGATCATGATCCCGCCGGCGCTGCCCCGCGCGGTCTGCTGGCGGGCCACGGGCATGGGCACGTTCTCCAGGTCCCGTACGTCGATGGCACTGGCCTGGAGCGCCGAGATCACCGCTCGCTTCAGCGCCCGGGCACCGCGCGAGTGGTCGCGCGCCGTGGTCACCGTCGCCCCCTTCTTGAGGGTGGTGGCGTAGGCGCCGGCCAGCCGGACCGCCAGTTCCGGAGTGATCTCGACGTTCAGGATCCCCGAAACGCCCCGGGCTCCGAAGAGGTGGGCCTGTCCGCGGGACTCCCAGATCACCGAGGTGTTGACGAAGGCTCCTGCCTCGATGGTCTTGAACGGATAGACGCGGACGTTGCCCTGAATGATCGATTCCTCACCGACCAGGCACTCGTCGCCGATGACCGCACCGTCCTCGACCCGGGCCGCCCGCATCACATCGGTGTTCTTGCCGACCACGCATCCGCGCAGATTGCTGTGCTGGCCGATGTAGACGTTGTCGTGCACCACGGCCTTGTGCAGGAAGGCACCGGTCTTGACGACGACATTGGACCCGATGACCGTGTGCTCGCGGATTTCCGCTCCGGCTTCGATCTTCGCGTAGTCCCCGATGTAGAGGGGGCCTCGGAGCACCGCATCGGGGTGCACCTCGGCGCCCTCCGCCACCCAGACGCCCGGTGAGATCTCGAAGCCGTCGATCTCGACGTCCACCTTGCGTTCGAGGACGTCGGCCTGGGCCTTGACGTAGCTCTCGTGCGTGCCGACGTCCTCCCAGTAGCCCTCGGCGACGTAGCCGTAGATGGGCTTGCCTTCCTTCATGAGCTGTGGGAAGACGTCACCGGACCAGTCGACGGAGACGTCGGCCTCGACATAGTCGAAGACCTCGGGCTCCATGACGTAGATGCCCGTGTTGACGGTGTCCGAGAAGACCTGACCCCATGTGGGCTTCTCCAGGAAGCGCTCGACCTGACCGGCCTCGTCCACGATCGTGATCCCGAATTCCAGCGGGTTCGGAACCCGGGTCAGGCACACGGTCACCAGCCCGCCCTTTTCCTTGTGGAAGGCGATGAGGTCGGTGAGGTCGAAGTCGGTGAGCGCGTCACCGGAAATGACGAGGAAGGTGTCGTCTTTCAGCGCCTCCTCGGCGTTCTTCACGCTTCCGGCGGTGCCGAGCGGTTTCTCCTCGTTGGCGTAGCTGAGCTCCATGCCGAGCTCTTCGCCGTCCCCGAAGTAGTTCTTGACCAGTGAGGCGAGGAATTGAACCGTGACGACGGTTTCGTTGAGCCCGTGCCGCTTGAGCAGCCTCAGCACGTGCTCCATGATCGGTCGATTGGCGACCGGAAGAAGCGGCTTGGGCATGCTCGAGGTCATGGGGCGAAGGCGTGTGCCTTCGCCACCAGCCATCACGACGGCCTTCATGTCGGAATCGTCCTCCTTGAAGAGACGACGGTCTAGCCGACTTCGCCCGTCGGGGCACTATTCGGGTCCTAGCGGGGGCCGGCCACACTGCGCGGCGCCGCTTCAACGAGCTCAATCGGCTGCTGTGTCCGCCTTGACGAGTCGGCGGACCTGAACGACGTAGAGGATCCCTGCCCACCAGTAGAGCGTTGTACCCCAACCCGCGAACGCCCATCCGAAAATCGCGGCCAGTGAAGCAAGCCAACCACTTCCGTCACTGAGCAGCAACAAGGGGAAGGCGTACATCAGGTTGAACGTGGCTGCCTTACCGAGGAAGTTCACCTGTGGCGGCGGGTAACCGTGGCGACGGAGGATTCCCATCATCACCAGAAGCATCAGCTCACGGGCCAGCAGTGCGGCGGTGAGCCAGAGCGGGAGAATCTCCCGCCAGGTCAGGCCGAGGAGCGTCGAAAGGATGTACAGGCGGTCCGCGGCGGGGTCCAGGAGCCGGCCGAGGCTGCTGATCTGGTTCCATCGTCGGGCGAGCTTGCCGTCGAGGTAGTCGCTAATACCGCTCAGCATCAGTACGAGGAGCGCCCAGCCATCGCTCTGAGGGCCTCCGAACACGGGGCGGAGAATCAGCCACAGGAAGAGCGGAACCCCGACGAGGCGAGCCATGCTGAGGATGTTGGGGATGGTGAGTACCCGGTCCGTCTGAACCCGAGTCTCCTGGACCTCCACCCGGGGGCCTCCTGTGAAGAACGTACGAATGAGATGCCCCCCTGACCTTACCGGCCGCCACCCCGCTCAGGTGCACAGGGGTGGACGCGAACATCTCCCGAAACGCAGAAGGGCCCCGCACCACCAAGGGTGCGGGGCCCTCCCACAAAAACTGTTCGGCGGCGACCTACTCTCCCACAGGGTCCCCCCTGCAGT
>NZ_JBIUBU010000013.1:0-117507 GCF_044548345.1 Streptomyces sp. NPDC052042
GCCCGAACGTGAGTGCGTACGACGGAAGAAGAGGCGGCCGCGTGCGGTGGGAGAGAAAGCGAGTGTGTACGACGGAAGGGAGAGGGCGCACGCGGCGCCCGGGGTGGCGGCGTCACGTGCGCACGCGGGGGCGTACTCCTCCGCGGCCGGGTGTGTGCTCCGTCTGGAGCCGGTGATGGGTCAGGCGAGACCCGGGCCCCGCACCGGAATGCTGGTGAACGTCGGCGCGGCGGCGGGCTCGGTGAAGAAGTCGTTGCCCTTGTCGTCGACGACGATGAACGCGGGGAAGTCCTCGACCTCGATCTTCCACACCGCTTCCATGCCGAGCTCCTCGTACTCGACGACCTCGACCTTCTTGATGCAGTCCTGCGCCAGGCGCGCCGCCGGGCCTCCGATCGAGCCGAGGTAGAAGCCGCCGTGTGCCTCGCAGGCGTCGGTGACCTGCTTGGAGCGGTTGCCCTTGGCGAGCATCACCTTGGAGCCGCCCGCCGCCTGGAACTGCGCGACATAGCTGTCCATGCGGCCGGCCGTCGTCGGGCCGAAGGAGCCGGAGGCGTATCCCTCGGGCGTCTTCGCCGGGCCCGCGTAGTAGACCGGGTGGTCCTTCAGGTACTGCGGCATCTCCTCGCCCGCGTCCAGCCGCTCCTTGATCTTCGCGTGCGCGATGTCGCGGGCCACGACCAGCGGACCGGTCAGCGAGAGTCGGGTCTTGACCGGGTACTTGGTCAGCTCGGCCAGGATCTCGTCCATCGGCCGGTTGAGGTCGATCTTCACGACGTCCCCGGACTCGTCCAGGTGCTCGTCGGTGGTGTCCGGCAGGAACCGCGCCGGGTCCTTCTCCAGCTGCTCCAGGAAGACGCCCTCGGCGGTGATCTTCGCGACGGCCTGGCGGTCGGCCGAGCAGGAGACGGCGATCGCGACCGGCAGCGAGGCACCGTGCCGGGGCAGGCGCACGACGCGCACGTCGTGGCAGAAGTACTTGCCGCCGAACTGGGCGCCGATGCCGATCCTCTGCGTCAGCTCGAAGACTTTCTCCTCCAGCTCCTTGTCCCGGAAACCGTGGCCGGTGGCGGAGCCCTCGGTGGGCAGCTCGTCCAGGTAGTGCGCGGAGGCGTACTTCGCGGTCTTCAGCGCGAACTCGGCCGAGGTGCCGCCGACGACAATTGCCAGGTGGTACGGCGGACAGGCGGCGGTGCCCAGCGAACGGATCTTCTCCTCCAGGAACTTCATCATGGAGGCCTCGTTCAGCACGGCCTTCGTCTCCTGGAACAGGAACGACTTGTTGGCCGAGCCGCCGCCCTTCGCCATGAAGAGGAACTTGTACGCGTCGCCGTCCGTGGCGTACAGCTCGATCTGTGCCGGCAGGTTCGAGCCGGTGTTCTTCTCCTCCCACATGGTGAGCGGAGCCATCTGCGAATAGCGGAGGTTGAGCTTGGTGTAGGCGTCGAAGACCCCGCGCGACAGGGCTTCCTCGTCACCGCCCTCGGTGAGCACGTTCTGTCCGCGCTTGCCCATGACGATCGCGGTGCCGGTGTCCTGACACATCGGCAGGACGCCCGCGGCGGCGATGTTCGCGTTCTTCAGCAGGTCGAGCGCGACGAACTTGTCGTTGGACGACGCCTCGGGGTCGTCCACGATCCGTCGCAGCTGCGCGAGGTGGGCGGGGCGCAGGTAGTGCGAGATGTCGTGCATGGCCTCCGCGGCCAGCGTGCGCAGCGCCTCCGCGGAGACCTTGAGGAAGGTACGGCCATCGGCCTCGAAGGTGGAGACACCCTCGGAGGTCACCAGACGATACGGCGTGGTGTCCTCACCCAGGGGGAGCAGATCGGAGTACGCAAACTCTGGCATTACGGCCATTCCTCACTCGGCAGACGGCGGCTGGCCTCCCTCGGGCAGCGCATCCCCCAGGGTAGGACCCCGCGCGGACGCCGGGGCTGTGAGGTAAGGCTCAGTCCGGACGCCCGCCCGTGGGCCGGGGAGGGAGCGGGGCGTGTGCGGACGCGACACGGCGGGGGCGGTGCAGGGGGTAGTCGCGATCTATCGCGTTTCGGTACCCTGGGGCGGTGGACCTCGAAAAGCATCCCCAGAAGCCCGTAGCTCCGGCCGAGCCGGCCGGTATCCGTGCCTCCGACGCCGACCGCGACCGGATCGCGGACATCCTGCGTGAGGCCATGGCCGAGGGCCGGCTCACCGCCGAGGAACACTCCGAGCGGGTCGACGCGGTCTACCGCGCGAAGACCGTCGGTGAGCTCGAACCGCTGGTGCGGGACCTGCCCGCCCCCGGCGGCGCCCGCCCGGCCGCAGCAGCCGGTATCCCGGACGAGGGGAGCCCGACCGGTCCGGTGGAGAGCCTGGTGGCGGTCTTCAGCAGTTCCACCCGCCGGGGGCGCTGGCGGGTCGGCAACCGCACGAACGCCTTCGCCTTTTTCGGCAGTGTGGAGATCGATCTGACGGAGGCGCTTTTCGGTCAGAGGCTCACGGTGATCAACGCGACCTCCATCTTCGGCAGCGTCGATATCCGGGTCCCGGAGAACATCTCCCTGCGGGGTGGCGGAACCGGCGTCTTCGGTAGCTTCGAGGTCTCCACGCTCGAATCCCCGGACCCCGAGGCGCCCGTGGTCGTCATCAACGGATATTCGGTGTTCGGCAGCGTCGACGCCAAGCCCAAGCGCGGGAAGTTCATCGCGGACCTCCAGAAGCGGCTGCGTAAGCACCTGGGCTGAGAGGAGCTGCGTGGGCCCGCGGGAGAGTGCTTGCGAATTTCCCGTGAAGTCCTCCCGGGCCCCCGCCGTCCGCCTCCGAATCGGCTCCGGAACACCCCGAAATCCCCTTCGAGAATCAGCCATATTCCTGACTGGCCGCCATTGCGCGCCCCGGAACCGGGGCCACTCAGTGCATAGGCGCACGTACAGCGGGTAGGGACTGCTGCATCGTCTTCTCGCTCCGAAGCCGTCGTCAGGAGTAGACCGTGCTGCAACTGCCGCATCAGCCCGTGCAGGCCGCCGCCGTTCCTTCCCAGCGCGTCCCCGCCCGGGAGGACCAGGCTGGCCCCTGGCACTCGGAGGCGGTATGCCGTCGGGACGAGGCCGGGCTGTTCTTCGCTCCGTCGAAGGAGCCGACCGCCGCCAGACTTGCGCGGGAGGAGGCCGCGAAGCGGGTCTGCGCGCGCTGCCCGGTGATGGTCGAGTGCCAGGAACACGCGTTGATCCAGCCGGAGCCGTACGGCGTGTGGGGTGGCCTCACCGCCGCCGAACGCCGTGTGGTGCTCGCCCGGCGCCGGCGGCGCGAGATGGAATTGCAGGCGTCGGCGGCTCCCGCCGGAGCCGCGAGCCACATCGCCGCGGCCGGCTGACGGCGGCTGACGGCGGCGGACGGTTCGGAGAACGCACCACCGGGCGGTCGGCAGAGGCCCCACCCGGGGGCGCACCGGGGCGAGCCCCGCCCGCGTGGCGGACCACCGGCGATCGGGTCCGTGCGATGCCCCCGGATGAACGCTGAACGCGAAGAGGCGCCCCACCGCACACACGGGGCGCCTCTTCGCGTACGTTCCCGGCACTCGGGAATGGGTCCGGGCGGGTCCACGGGCGCGGCCGGCCCCGCCCCACGAGGGGCGGGGCGCGCACACCTGGCGACGGGGACAGAATTCACCGGGCCGGGGCCGTACGGCGAGCCCGTCGGGGCGGGCCGCGTGCGATCCACCGGGAGGATCCGTCGGGGCGGTCCGCCGACCGCCCGTCGGGTCGGACTCGCCCGCGCGGGGCCATGGGGCCGGGACCACCGGGGCGGGCGCACGGCAGGGCGGCGGGTGCACGTCCGCCGGGGCGGAGCCATGGGGTCCGCGGGGACGGGACCGGGTCCGCGGGGGAGGGGAAGCTACTTCGCGCGGTCGAAGTCGATCGCGCTGTAGGCGCGCAGCTTCGAGAGCCGGTGCGTCGAGTCGATCTTCCGGATGGTGCCGGACTTGGACCGCATGACGATCGATTCGGTGGTCGCGGTCTCCGCGCGGTACCGCACACCGCGCATCAGTTCGCCGTCTGTGATCCCGGTCGCAACGAAGAACACGTTGTCGCCGCTGACCAGGTCGTCGGTGGACAGCACCCGGTCCAGGTCGTGCCCGGCGTCCAGCGCGCGCTGCCGCTCGGCCTCGTCCTTCGGCCAGAGCTTGCCCTGGATGATGCCGCCGAGGCACTTTATGGCGCACGCCGAGATGATGCCCTCCGGCGTACCGCCGATGCCCATCAGCAGGTCCACGCCGGTCCCCTCGCGGGCTGCCATGATCGAGCCCGCGACGTCGCCGTCGGAGATGAACTTGATCCGGGCGCCGGTCTCCCGGATCTCCTTCACGATGCCATCGTGGCGCGGGCGGTCGAGGACGACGACGGTGACGTCCTCGGGGGTGGAGTTCTTCGCCTTCGCGACACGGCGGATGTTCACCGAGACGGGCGCGTCGATGTCGACGAAATCGGCCGCCTCGGGCCCCGTGACCAGCTTGTCCATGTAGAAGACGGCGGACGGGTCGAACATGGCGCCGCGGTCGGCGGCGGCCAGCACGGCGATCGCGTTCGGCATGCCCTTGGCGTTGAGGGTCGTGCCGTCGATCGGGTCCACCGCGATGTCGACCTCGGGGCCCGTGCCGTCACCGACGTGCTCGCCGTTGAACAGCATGGGGGCTTCGTCCTTCTCGCCCTCGCCGATGACGACGACGCCGTTCATCGACACGGTGGAGACGAGGGTCCGCATGGCCTTCACGGCGGCTCCGTCGGCGCCGATCTTGTCTCCGCGGCCGACCCAGCGCCCCGCCGCCATGGCGGCGGCCTCGGTGACCCGGACCAGTTCCAGGGCGAGGTTGCGGTCGGGGGCCTCCGGGGAGACCTCAAGCTGAGACGGCAGATGATGCTCGGACATCGGAGCGCACCTTTCTGTACGGCGACGACCGGAAGAGGGTGCATTGACTCTATCGTCAGGTCGACAAAATGAGCAGGCCGGGTCACTTTTGAGCGGTTGACCCGAGCGGTGTAACGATCGCCTCTGATGCGACCATGGGCCCGTGGCTAGCAAACGAGGCAAGCAGACAGTGCGGGGCATGTTCCTGTCGATGGCGGTGGCCACCGGCGCCGCAGGGTTCGCTTACATCTTCATTCCGCACGGTGGGAACGCCAACCCGGTCCCGGCGATCGACTACCGGGTGGAACTCCTGACGGCGCGGCACGCCGCGCCGTACCCGGTGGCGGCCCCGGACGGACTCGCCAAGGACTGGAAGCCGACCTCGGTCAGCTACGACCACGAGAAGGGGAGCAGCTGGCACCTGGGCTTCCTCGACCCGGACGGCAAGTACGTCGCCGTGGAGCAGTCCACGTCGTCCCCGGTGGACAAGTACGTGACCGAGGTGAGCCAGGACGCCAAGGACACCGGGCGCACGCAGCAGGTCGCCGGTGAGGCGTGGCAGCACTGGAAGGGTGACAAGTACGACGCCCTCGTGCGCCAGGACAAGGACACGACCACGGTGGTCACCGGCTCCGCCTCGACGGAGCGGCTGGCGGAGATGGCCGCCGCGCTCAAGGGCTCCTGACGCGTCGAGCGGTCGCACACCTCCCGTGCGTCCCCTCCCCTGGGGTCGTGCGTGTCCCATGCGCCATACGCGTCATGCGCGTCGTACCGGATGCGCATACGCGTACGCCGCTCGGGTCGGGGCGTGCGCGCGATACGCCCGCGGCGCGTGCGGTGGCTGTGGGAGGCCGAACGGCGACACGCATGGGAGGAGGCCCCGGACCGGCGGTGAGGCTGGTTCCGGGGCCTTCTCCATGTCGCGAGGTGCGATCAGACGGTCGTGACGACCTCGTCGTAGGAGAGGCGCGGCAGGCGCGGGAACCAGGCGTCCTCGCCCGGCTTGCCGATGTTGACGACCATCAGCACCTTGTGGTCCCCGTCCAGGAACTCCTTCTCGATGCCCGCGGCGTCGAAGCCGGTCATCGGGCCGGCGGCCAGGCCGGCGGCGCGGACGCCGATGATGAAGTACGCGGCCTGCAGCGCGCCGTTGAGCGTGGCGGACGACTCACGCACCGGGCGCTCGGAGAAGAACGCGTCCTTCGCCTGCGGGAAGTGCGGCAGCAGGGCCGGGAGCTCCTCGTGGAACTCGTTGTCGGTGGCCAGGATCGCGACCAGCGGGGCGGTGGAGGTCTTCGGCTGGTTGCCCTTGAGCATGTGCTGCACGAGGCGCGCGCGGGCGTCGTCGGAGCGGACCAGGACGACGCGCAGCGGCGACTGGTTGAACGCGGTGGGGCCGTACTTGACCAGGTCGTAGATCGCCTGGACCTGCTCGTCGGAGACCGGCTCGTCGGTGAAGGTGTTGGCCGTGCGGGCCTCACGGAAGAGGAGGTCCTGGGCGGTGGGGTCAAGAACGAGGGACATCGTGCGGTATTACCTTCCGGGGTCTGTGCGTGGATCGGGCAACGGAGACCACCGTAAGGGAGAGGTGTATTAACTTTCAACTAAAGTGCGGTGGGGTGATTGGTTCCACACCGCGCGGGTCAATGTGCACGTCAGCGCGAGGGTCGACGTACACGTCCCGTACCCCTGGCACGGCTCCCAGGGGGGCGGGAAGTCCGGGTGGGTCCGAGGCGGGAAAGCAGGGGAAGGGGCCCGGTGCCTCGTCAGGCACCGGGAGCCCGGCCCTTCAGCAGGCACCGGCGTCCCGGTCACCGTCCCGGCCGCCGGAGTGAGAGCGGCGGCTCAGCCGTCGTCCCCCGCCGGCTCGCCGCCGTCCCGAGCCTCGGCCGGCCCGGCCAGGGCCGCGTCCAGCCGTGCGCGGGCGCCCTCCAGCCAGTGCCGGCACACCTTCGCCAGCTCCTCACCCCGCTCCCAGAGAGCGAGGGACTCCTCCAGCGTCGTACCGCCCGCCTCCAGGCGCCGTACCACCTCGATCAGCTCGTCACGAGCCTGCTCGTATCCGAGCGTGCTCGTGGCACCGGTCGTCGCGGTCCCGTCGTCCGTCATGTGCCCCACCCTACGTTCCGGCCCGCCAGGGGCCCTTGTCCTCGTTGTCCGTCATCCGATGTCCGTCGTCGCGATCGAGGGGGCGGCCGTCCGTCATCGCCGTCCGTCGTCCCGATCAGGAGGCTGGCCGTCCGCCGGGGCGCCGCGCCGCCGTCGCGCCACGCCACGGCCCCGTCGCCCGCGCGGGCCTCTGTCGCATTCCGCGGCGCGGCCCTGTCGCGGCCCGGCCGACGCGGGCGCGGCCGGGCCGGGTCTCATTCGGCGACCCGTACCGCGAACTCGCCCCCCGACACCCGTGCTCGGAGCACATCGCCCGCCGGTCCAGCGTCCTCGGGCGTGCGCACCACATGGCCGTCCGCCCGTTGCAGCACCGCGTATCCGCGCTCCAGGGTCGCCGCGGGCGACAGTGCGACCACGCGCGCCCGGGTGTGGGCGAGCTCCGAGTCCGCCCGGTCCAGCAGATGGCCCAGCACCCGTCGGCTCCGCCCGACCAGGGCGTCGATCTCCGACGCCCGTTCGTCCACCATCCGCTGCGGGTGCTCCATCGACGGCCGGGCCAGCGCGTACGCCAGCCCCCGCTCCTCCCGTTCCAGCAGCCCCCGGACACACCGCAGCGCCCGGTCCCGCAGCTGCCGCACCCGGTCCAGCTCCTCGCCCACATCGGGCACGACCTTCTTCGCCGCGTCCGTCGGTGTCGAGGCGCGCAGATCCGCGACCAGGTCGAGCAGCGGGGAGTCCGGCTCGTGGCCGATCGCGGACACCACCGGCGTACGGCACGCGGCGACCGTACGGATCAGCTGCTCGTCCGAGAACGGCAGCAGGTCCTCCACGCTGCCGCCGCCCCGCGCCACGATGATCACGTCGACACCCGGGAGGTCGTCCAGCTCCTTCACCGCCTGGACCACCTGATTGACCGCGTTCACACCCTGCACCGCCGTGTTGCGCACCTCGAACCGCACCGCGGGCCAGCGCCGCCGGGCGTTCTCCAGCACATCGCGCTCGGCCGCCGAGGCCCGTCCGCAGACCAGTCCGATCAGCTGGGGCAGGAATGGCAGCGGCTTCTTCCGATCGAGCGCGAAGAGTCCCTCCGAGGCCAGCGACTTCCTCAGCTGTTCGAGCCGGACCAGCAGTTCGCCGACGCCGACCGGCCGTATCTCCGTGGCCCGTAGCGAGAGCTGCCCGCGGGGCGCGTACCACTCGGGCTTCGCGAGGACGACGACCCGCGCCCCCTCCGTCACCACGTCCGCGATCCGGTCGAAGACCTGCCGGAAGCACGTCACACCCACCGAGACGTCCCGCGAGGGGTCGCGCAGCGTCAGGAAGACCACGCCGGCGCCGGGCCGTCGCGAGAGCTGCGTGATCTGCCCCTCGACCCAGACCGCCCCGAGCCGGTCGATCCACCCACCGATGAGCCGTGACACCTCACCGACGGGCAGCGGAGCTTCCGCGGACGTTTGGAGAGCCATGCGGGTGAGCGTATCCGCCCGCACCGACAACCGGCCGCCCGCGAACCGCCCGCGTCGGTCCCGCTCCCCGTCCCGGCCCAGCCGACCGGGCGCCTCGCGCCGTCAGGCCGGGCGCCGCCCCCACCGCACCGCCGGGACCACCAGCCTCACCCCCAGCCAGCACACCCCCACCACCTGGGTGCTCACGGTCGCCGCGAACCGACCCGAGCGGCAGCCCGTACGCCCCACGGATCGAGCAGCGTGGTCACGACGACCGCGAGCGCCGTCCGCACCCACCGCGACATCGAGGGCACGAGCGCGTTCAGCACGATCGGATCGTGTACGCGCCGGATCGTGTACGGACCGGATCGCGTACGCCCCGGTCCGGCGACCCCACCGATCTTCCACGCGTCCGGTGCGGCCTTACGATGGGCGCATGACTGCCCCGACACCCCGCCGCGTCCTGCTCGCCGCTCCCCGTGGCTACTGCGCCGGCGTGGACCGTGCCGTGATCGCCGTGGAGAAGGCCCTGGAGCAGTACGGCTCCCCGGTCTACGTACGCCACGAGATCGTCCACAACAAGTACGTCGTGCAGACCCTGGAGAAGAAGGGCGCGATCTTCGTCGAGGAGACGGCGGAGGTCCCCGAGGGCTCGATCGTGATGTTCTCCGCGCACGGCGTCGCGCCCACCGTGCACCAGGAGGCGGCCGAGCGGAAGCTCGCCACGATCGACGCGACCTGCCCGCTGGTCACCAAGGTCCACAAGGAAGCCGTCCGCTTCGCGCAGCAGGACTTCGACATCCTCCTGATCGGCCACGAGGGCCACGAGGAGGTCATCGGCACCTCCGGCGAGGCCCCTGACCACATCACGCTGGTCGACGGCCCCGAGGACGTCGCGAACGTCGAGGTGCGCGACCCGTCGAAGGTCGTCTGGCTCTCCCAGACCACGCTCTCCGTCGACGAGACGATGGAGACGGTCGGTGCGCTCAAGGAGAAGTTCCCGCTCCTGGTCTCGCCGCCCAGCGACGACATCTGCTACGCCACGCAGAACCGGCAGACCGCGGTGAAGCAGATGGGCGCGGACGCCGACCTCGTGATCGTCGTCGGCTCCAAGAACTCCTCCAACTCGGTCCGCCTGGTCGAGGTCGCCCTTGGCGCCGGTGCCGGCGACGCCCATCTGGTCGACTTCGCCGACGAGATCGACGAGGCGTGGCTGGACGGCGTCTCCACGGTCGGCGTCACCTCGGGCGCGTCCGTTCCCGAGGTGCTGGTCGACGGAGTCCTGGAGTGGCTGACGCAGCGCGGCTTCGAGGACGTGGAGATCGTGAAGGCGGCCGAGGAGTCCATCACGTTCTCCCTGCCCAAGGAACTGCGCCGCGATCTGCGTGCCGAGGCCGCCGCGCTGGTCGAGGGGAAGTAGCACCGGCGGAGCCGCCGGAACGGCGAAGGAGCACCGGCCGGGCCGCCGGAACGGCAGGGCGGCGGTGCGTGCCCACGCTCGACGGCTGACGTGGCCGAGTCCCGGTGCGCGCTGTACGGAACGCCCGGATGCGCGCCCCGGAACCGGCGCGCGCCCGCGCGCAGCAGCCGAACCCCGGGAGCGGTCGGCCGCCCCGGGAGCAGCCGGGGCGGCGGGAGCCGCCGATTGCCGAACGGCGGCTCCGCGCTCCGGGAAGTGGGCCGGGCTGCCTGCCCGTACCGTTGATTGCATGAGGATCTTCGGCGTGGACATCGGCGGATCCGGGATCAAGGGCGCGCCCGTTGACCTGGAGCGCGGAGACCTGGCACAGGAGCGCTACAAAGTACTCACCCCGCACCCGGCCACGCCCAGCGACGTGGCCGACCACGTGGCCGAGGTGGTCGGGCACTTCGACTGGTCGGGCCCGGTGGGCATCACCTTCCCCGGGGTCGTCACCGACGGGTGCACCCGTACCGCGGCCAACGTCGACAAGAGCTGGATCGACGCGGAGGCCCGCAGGCTCCTGAGCGACCGGCTCGGCCTTCCGGTCACCCTCCTGAACGACGCCGACGCCGCGGGCATCGCGGAGATGGCGTTCGGCGCGGGACGGGGCCGCAAGGGGACCGTGATCATGCTGACTTTCGGCACGGGGATCGGCAGCGCCCTGTTCAACGACGGCAGGCTCGTCCCCAACACCGAGCTGGGCCATCTGGAGCTGGACGGCCGCGACGCGGAGAAGCACGCCTCCACCAAGGCCAAGGAGGACGAGGACCTCGGCTGGAACCACTGGGCGCGCAGGGTGCAGAAGTACCTGATGCACGTGGAGATGCTGTTCTCGCCCGAGCTCTTCATCATCGGCGGCGGAGTCAGCCGCAAGGCCGACAAGTTCCTGCCGCTGATCGAGCACGTCCGGGCCGAGATGGTTCCGGCGGAGCTGCAGAACAACGCGGGCATCGTGGGCGCGGCGATGGCGGCATCGGACGGGGCGACGGCGTCGAACGGGGCTTCGGACGGGGCCTAGAACCGACCGTCGGCCATCGGCCGACCGGTCGGCGGACGTGTGCGGCGCGTGCTCATGCGTACGCGCAGGCCAGAGGCGTCCATGCGCGCACGGGGGCGGTACGCGCCCCGCGCGTGCAGCCGTGTGCACGGCCGAGCCACCGCGTCCCGGGGCGGCGCTTCCCGAGTCACCGCGTCCCGGGTCAGTGCCGGGGGCGGCGCGCTTCTCGTGGGTTCCGGGGCGCCTGCGCGGCGGACGGCCCCCGGCGCTGTCGTCGGCGCTGCCGCATCAGCCGCACCTTCCGGACGGTCGCGATGAGCCCGGCGATGAGCGTGCCGCCGTACAGCCAGCCCGCGTGCACGGCGAGGGCGGTGACGACCGCCATGATCTGCCCGGCGAAACCGCCGTCACCGCCGGAGATCGGGATGACCCCGATGGCGAACGCGATCGGGACGATGATCGGCGCCGTCACCAGGTCGGCGGGCCGCACCCACAGCGCGGTCAGAGCACTGACCGGCAGGAACAGCATCCCGAACACGAACGCCGAACCGTCGAGCAGCAGCGAGTCGAGACAGGCCAGGACGAACATGACGGCGGCGGCGAACAGCCCCGCGCCGATGCCGGTCAGCCGGGGATTGGGCAGCCTGCGGAGCGCGAGAACGACGGGCGGTACCGGTCGGGACCGGCCACCCGGCTTCGCGTCCATCACCCGGTAGACGGTGGCCGCTTCGTCGATGGTGCCCTGCGGGGACAGCGGGGCCTGCTGGGACTGCCCGCGCTGCGGGGGACGTGCTCTTTGCTGCTCCACCGTGACAACGTAGGTCGCCGGGCGGTGGGAAGCGGGTGCGGGACACGCCCTTTGGGTGACGTCGGGGGTGAGTTCGATGCCACACGGCCGAACGGGAACCGGACCGCTCCCCAACGGAACCCGAACCACTCCCCGGGCCGGACCTGCGGTTTCCCGGCCGAAACCCGGCCCGTCCGCGCTCCTCGGCCTTCCGGGCCCGCCCGCGCCTGTCGGGCTCCGGGCCTGCCTGTCGGGCTCCGGGCCTGCCTGTCGGGCTCCGGGCCTGCCTGTCGGGCTCCGGGCCTGCCCGTCGGGCTCCGGGCCTGCCCGTGCTCGTCGGCTTCCGGGCCCGCCCGCGCCCGTCGGGCTTCGGCGCGCGTCCGCCTCCGGGACCGCGCCCGTCGGGCTTCTTCTCTCGTGCCGGCTGAGCCCGGGGCCTGCCCAGCCCCGCCCCCCGTGCGCCGTCCGCCGTCCCCTGGCCCCGGCCCTCGCCCTGTCGGCCGCGGCCCCCGATCGCCGGGTACCGCGGGTGCATAGCCCCAGGGTTCCGGGGCCCTGGCTCTTGGCCCGTTGGCCCCTGGCCCCCGGGACCCGGCCCGTCGGAGCCGGTTGCCCGGTCGGCTGCTCGCCCTCGCCCGTAAACTGGAGAATCGGCCCACCCGGGTCGAGCTCACTTTCGCCCTCCACCCCTTCAGGAAGTCGCCAACGTGTCGCTCACGATCGGAATCGTCGGTCTGCCGAATGTCGGCAAGTCGACCCTGTTCAACGCCCTGACCAAGAACGACGTGCTGGCGGCCAACTACCCGTTCGCCACGATCGAGCCCAACGTCGGGGTCGTCGGCGTCCCCGACCCGCGTCTGCACCAGCTGGCGGAGATCTTCGGCTCCCAGCGGCTGCTGCCCGCGACGGTCGACTTCGTCGACATCGCCGGCATCGTCCGGGGCGCTTCGGAAGGCGAGGGCCTGGGCAACAAGTTCCTCGCGAACATCCGTGAGTCGGATGCGATCTGCCAGGTCATCCGCGCCTTCAAGGACGAGAACGTCGTCCATGTCGACGGCAAGGTCTCGCCGAAGGACGACATCGACACGATCAACACCGAGCTGATCCTCGCCGACCTCCAGTCCGTCGAGAAGGCCATCCCGCGCCTCACGAAGGAGGCCCGCCTCCAGAAGGACAAGGTCGCGGTCCTCGCCGCGGTCGAGGAGGCCCAGAAGATCCTGGAGTCCGGCCAGACCCTGTTCGCCGCGGGCATCTCCGCGGGCACCGAGAAGGGCAAGCTCCTCCACGAGCTGCATCTCCTCACCACCAAGCCGTTCCTCTACGTCTTCAACGTCGACGAGGACGAACTGGTCGACGAGGACTTCAAGAACGAGCAGCGGGCCCTGGTCGCCCCCGCCGAGGCGATCTTCCTCAATGCCAAGATCGAGTCCGAGCTGATCGAGCTCGACGACGACGAGGCCCTGGAGCTCCTCCAGTCCATGGGCCAGGACGAGCCCGGCCTCGCCACCCTCAGCCGCGTCGGCTTCGACACCCTGGGCCTCCAGACCTACCTGACGGCCGGCCCCAAGGAGGCCCGCGCCTGGACGATCAAGAAGGGCGCCACCGCCCCCGAGGCGGCCGGTGTGATCCACACCGACTTCCAGAAGGGCTTCATCAAGGCGGAGATCATCTCCTTCGAGGACCTGATCGAAACCGGCTCGGTCGCCGAGGCCCGCGCCAAGGGCAAGGCCCGCATGGAGGGCAAGGACTACGTGATGCAGGACGGCGACGTGGTGGAGTTCCGGCACAATACAACCTCTGCTGGTAAGAAGTGACTGGATGGTGGGAAGGCCTCTCGGGGAAGTGGTCGTGGACCGACCCGGTGCTTCTACTGGGCTTTGTCACCGTTCTGGTTACCGCGTTGATCCCTGTCGTCTTGTGGTGGTTCGGCGCGAAACAAGCGAAGCGCGACGGTGCGTTGAACGAGCGGCGGACCAAGACTCTGGACCGTCAAGAGCAGATCTCTCGCCGGCAGCGCCGCGACTCGTTGCTTGAGATCGTTGATCGATCCTCTGACGCAACGCATCTGGGGCTTCTGTGGCGCGAGGTTGGAGAGTATGAAGGAGAGGACCGCGAGCTCCTTCTCTCCGTCTTTCGCACCAATGTGGCGCTTGCGCTGCCTGGCTCGTCGAATGGCGTGAAGGTCGCCGATGACCTGACTGACACGGTTGTAGCGCACTACGTCAGTGGGCTCGAGCGGCGCTACGCGGTCGGCACGGGCAGGCACGGGTCCTACCCTGGGCTACTCGACTTTGTGGTGACCGCGAAGAGTCGGCGCGCGAAGATTGAAGCGTTTAAAGTCGTCGCGCTTGTTACCGGTGCCACGTCTGAATATCAGCGCCCAAGCCACGGATTCTACCGGGATCTGGTCAATGCATTACCCGAATCTGCGGGTGGACTTCTCAACGCGGTCGAGAATATCGACTATCGCAGCGCTGGCGGTCTCAGGCTGAATGTTCTCACCGGCACGCTCTTGGCGCTTAAGGACGTTGAGCTGGAACGTTTCCGAGGGCGGCAGTTCATGCAGGTAGATGCGATTCATGAACTGAGATATTCGGCCTCCGTGGCTCTCGCGACCCTGCTTCATCGTGACAACCTTCGATCTTTTGACCGATGGTCACTCGAAGGGTCAACCGAGCCCGTGAGTGCCACAGTCGCTTGGCTCATCAGGGCTGTCGGTTGGCTTGCGGACGTTGACGATCACCTCGCTATGCGGATGATTCAGAACCTGGCTGACGCTATTGAGTCGATACCTGACGCAGACCGACGCTGGGGAACCGACGCCGAAGATGTCCGGCAGGGGTTCGAATCCATAATGCAGAAACAACCGGCACTCTGGGGAATCTATGGATCGGACCTGGAAGCGGCTGCCACGAGTATTGGGGCTTGGAAAGCAAAGACGGGCAAGAAGTAGTCCGACGCCCGCAAGCCGTTGAGAACCCCCGCGATCGTTGAGATCGCGGGGGTTCTTGCTTCTCCCGGGGAAGGCGCGGTGTCGCCGGGCGGCTGGGGTGACCCCCGGGGGGTCAGCACGACGCACTGGCCCCCCGGGGGGTGGCTGCTGCTCCGTCAGATTGTGTGGGGGGCTTTGAGTTTTCCGTCCCTCGTCTGGAGCGCCTGAACATTTTCACGTCGCCGCACGTGCCAATCTCTTGCGGCTGGGTCGGACCAGAAACAGGCCGACGCATGCACGGTTCGCCTACTTCAGGCCGACCCTCGTCGCCTCTCCGGGCGCTGCGCTCAGCAAAGAGGCCAGAAGCCCGGGGAAGCGCGCTTCGAGGTCGCCTGCGCGGAGCTTGACGTAGCAGCGAGTGCCCTCGTCGCGGGTGCGGGTGATGCCGGCGCTGTGCAGCGTCTTCATGTGATGGCTCAGCGTGGACTTCGCTACCGGGGCGTCGCCCCTGATCTCGCGTCGCTGCTCTTCCTGCGGATCACCGCGGGGCTGTCGGCGGCAGCGGTGTCGACCACCGCGTTCGCGGCTGCCGCCGAAAGCGCGCCCGACGGCAAGCAGGGCGCATACCTGTCCCTGGTGACCGCAGGCCTCACCGTCGCGCTGTTCACGGGCGTCCCTGTGGGCACCTGGGTCGCCGGTACGTGGGGTTGGCGCTCGACGTTCCTGTTGATCGCGGCTGTCGCCGCCCTGGTGGCCATGCCGCGCCTGCCCGGATCCGCGCCGATGGCGCTGGGCGCGCGGCTGGCCCCGCTGCGACGCCCGCCGGTGCTGCGCATGGTGGCGGCGATCTTCCTGTGTGGAACCGGCGGGCTGATATTCCATACCTACCTCGACCCCATCTCGGTGCACGCCCTCGGCTCGGACGCACACCTGCCCGTGGTGCTGCTGGTAGTCGGCCTCGTCGGTGTCATGGCCGCCCTGTTGGGCGGCCGTTTGACCGACAGCTACGGTCCCCGCCGCGCCCGCTTGGCGATTCTGGGCGGCCATGCCCTTGCGCTGGCCTTTGTGGCGACCATGGTCGTGGCGGGCGCGTCACTATGGGTGTTCTTGGCCGGAGTGGCCGTGTGGTCGGTGTTCGCCTGGGCGCTCAACCCGCCCATGCAGGCCAGCACGATCGCTGCGGCACCAGAGGCGGCGATGACTGCTGTCTCTCTGAACATCTCCGGTCTGTACCTCGGTACCGCTGCCGCTGGGGCTGTCGGCGGGCTGCTTCTCGACCGCCTCGGCGCAACCGCGATTCCGATCGTCGGTGCGGTCGCCCTGGCGGGAGCCTGGTTGATCGCTGCTCCCTCGGTCAGGACCCGTGCGGAGGCTGGCGATGACCGACAGCCTGCGGCTCTCTGAGTGTGTCGAGTGGCTTCGCGGCGACTTCTCCGATCGTGCGGGGCATCGGTTCTCCTCGTCCTTGACTTCAGGTCGGCCTGAAGTTCCACCCTGGGCAAACTACTCCGACGAGAGGACGAGCCATGACCGTGGACGCGCTCCACCAGGCACTGAGTGCTTTCAACGGAGGCCGACGCGTTCTTCGACCACCTTGCCGACGATGTGGTCCTGGAGCTTCCCTATGGTCCGACACTGGGTCTGCTGGCCCGTGTCGAGGGGAAACCGGCGGTGCGAGCACACCTCTCCGCCGTGCAGGCCGGCGGACTGAGGATCAGCGCCCCGGCCGTCGAGCGGATCGCCGAAGGGCGTTACCTCGTCGAGTACACGGGGGCCTATCGGTCCGCCGACGGGGCTGCCTCGAACGTGCCCATGATCGCCGTGATCGACGCTGTCGGTGTCGGGATCACCTGCATCCGCGAGTACTGGGACACCTTGCTTCTGGCAAGGCTGAACGCCGACGCATAGCCATTGCTGCACTGCGTACCGAGCATGGCACCTCACGGCGAAGAGCCCCGCGACCGCAGCGGTCGCGGGGCTCTTCGCCGCCACGTCAGGAGATCAGCAGGGCTGGCCTGCTTCCTCCCGGGTTCAACGAGCAACTCGCCTACCGATGTGGGTAGTTGGACTCGTGTGCGTGGCTCGCACGCCTTTGCGATGCCGTAAGTGCTTGACCCCGTCGCGCTCTAAGATCCTCGGGCAGCACCGTGGAGCGCGCGGTGGGAGACGAGAGAAGAGGAACGCCGTCCATGTGGTTCGAGGACCCTGGTCATG
Source organism: Streptomyces sp. NPDC052042 (assembly GCF_044548345.1). Taxonomy (NCBI): domain Bacteria; kingdom Bacillati; phylum Actinomycetota; class Actinomycetes; order Kitasatosporales; family Streptomycetaceae; genus Streptomyces; species Streptomyces sp. NPDC052042. The sequence continues at coordinate 16,831 of NZ_JBIUBU010000013.1, forward strand.
TCAGTGACGTCACGATTCGTCCTGCGGCGATGACGGTCCTGGCGAAAATGCCCAGCAACCAACGCGCCGGCTGGCAAGCAGCTCTTGAAGAGGCCCGCAAGGACATCCTCGGCAGTGGCACCGTGCTACACACGAGGGAGTACACGGGCACCTACGATCACAAGTACGACTCCTGGAACATGCCGACCAATCTAGGGATCGGTATCTCCGCTGTCGACGACGGCCGCGCCACCGTGCGGCTCGTCCAGTACGGCTTCCAGGGGCTCGACACCATCGGTCAGGTTGTGTCCTACATCAACTGCAGCAGGTTGTTTCACCAGGTGACCGTGGGTGAAATCCTGCCGGCGGGGTCCCGGCCCCGCTACACCTCGGCGGGCTACGACTGCCGTCGGCGCGAGATCGACGAGGCCTACCGCACGCTCAAGAAGGCGTTCGATGCACCGACCGGCCGAGAAGGACGGTACCGAGACCTCCTGCGCCTGGCCGAGTTCCTGAAGGAGCAGGCGAGCGCCCTGAGCCAGCCTGAAGCTGCCCGCACGAACCAGTTGCGCGAGGTGCTCGTCTGGTTCGCTCTGTCCCCTGCCGAGTTCGAACGCGAAGTCGCCGAGCTATGCCGCAAGGACGGCTGCACCCGAGTGCAGGCCGTGGGGAAGGCCGGCGACCTCGGTGCGGACGTTATCGCTCACACCCCTGACGGGCGCAAAGTCGTGATCCAGTGCAAGCAATACCGGGGCAAGGTCAGCAGCCCCGATCTGCAGAAGTTCGCCGGGACCGTATTCCAGATCCACCGCGCAGATGTTGCGCTGCTGGTGACCACGGGGACCCTCACTGCTCCTGCGGCGAGCCTGGCGAAGGCCGCGGGCATCGGCATCGTCCACGCCGACCTGCTCGACCGGTGGGCCAGCGGTCAGGGGACGCCGCCCTGGGACGCCTGAGACGTGCGGACCTGGTCGCCGGACGCGCAAAGCTGGCTGGGGGCTCACCTTCCAGCGTCCGGACAAGCGGGCCGTCGAGCAGGATCCGGAAGCGGTCCGCGTCTGGCACAAGGAGACCTGGCCGACGATCCGGGCCAGGGCGAAGGCGGAGAACGGTGAAGTCCTCTTCGCCGATCAGGTCGGGATCCGCTCGCCCCTCGACGCTCATCGGCCGGCACTCGATCCGCTCCAGGTCGTCCAGCAGTGCCCGGCCGTCTGCGTAGTCGCGGGACTCGTCGGGCTCTTGAGCGGCGGCCCGGCTGTAGCGGAGCCGCCAGGCCTACCTGATGCGGGTGATCCTCGTCGGCACCGTCCAAGCCGTCCTTCGCTGCCCGTGCATCTGCGGTCGGTGCTGCATGACCTCGTCGCCCCAGCCGGGCAGATCGCGGTACCCGACGGGCGAGGTGGGCGGCCGGAACCATTCGCGGGGTTGGTCGTCGGCGACCTCGGAGTCGGTGACGGCCTCCGCGACTACAGCCGGGACGTCACGTCGTCGTGGAGCCGCTTGATGGCGTTCATGGTGAAGCGGATCTCGTCATTCGCAGAGAAACTCATTGCTGCCTCAGCACATTGTGCACTGCCGGCTTGATCCGCGTTGCCAGCCTGTCGATGAGCTCGTCCACGTCCGCGCCGTCGTAGAAGCAGGCGCGGACAGTGAGGTAGTCGAAGGGGATCTGGCGCTCGTCCTGGCTCGATCCGATCACGCGATCCGCTTTGCGCATCGCGGCGCGGGCGACGTTGGTCGGGTTGATGATCAAAGCGGTCCCACCATGACTGCGCCCTTCCGGTAGCCAATGGTGGAGGGGCGTTTGGGGTGCCGGAACACCGCGGAGTTCCGGCACTAAGAACCATCTTGACATTTGACATGATGTCATGTCTCGGACGGTCGAGTTCCGGTTCAACGTCTGAGTTTTTTTACGACGAGAGGGCTGGGACCGCACGTGGGTGCGGTCCCAGCCCTCTCCTCGTGAATTGGGTCGAGGCCGAGCGAATGCCTGCGGCAATGCATTTGGCTTCAGCTCGGTTGCGTGTTTTCCCCCCGAGGGTCAAAGAGGTCCTCGATCCTGCACTCGAAGACCTCGGCGAGGCGAAAGGCCAGTGGCAGCGAGGGGTCGAAGCGGCCGCGTTCGATGGAGATGATCGTCTGGCGGGAGACGCCGAGTTCATCGGCGGGGCGCTGCTGCGACCAACCGCGATCCTGACGGCGTTCGTGAAGCGAGCTCTCCACGGTCAGCCCCGCTTCTTTGCCATGAGGTAGCGAGTAAAGACGCTGAAGAAGGCCACGAAGAGGACTCCGATGAGTGCCCAGACAGCGTCGGACTCGGACCCAGTGATGGCAAGGATCGCAAGGCCGATGCCGGTCAGCATGATCGTGTCGCGAAAAGCGCCCGCCATAGCGGTGTCCAGCCAGGTCGATTCGATTGATTCATCCGACTTGTCGAGCGCTCCTTGCAGGGTCGACCGATCGACGATGATCGCCCGGACCAGGCCGATGAGGCTCCAGGACAAATGCAGCCGCCCGTGAGGCTGTCCGAACCATGGGCGACCTGAGAGCGAAAAAGCTGATCTTCACCGCCCCGGTACCGGGCGAGCGGGGCAGCATGAGCGCGCGACACCCGGGATGCAACCCTCAAGTATCGCTCTCTCAGGTATCACTTGACGGGTGGAACCAGCCTGCGTATCCCATGCGGGCGAATCCTGTACCAACCGACGACAGCAGGGGGATCCGGGTGCCGGGGCCGTCCGTATCACGGAGTTCGATCAAGAAGTGCGAGCAGGCGTGGCTCCAAGGGGTTTCGCAGCTGAGGCTGGGCAACCGGGCCGCCGCGGCCGACGCCTTTCACGCGGCCGTCGCGCACAACCCGCTTGCCGCCGATGCCTGGCTGGGACTCCACGCCACGGGCCGGCTCCAGGGGCAGGCGATCGAGGCCATGCACGGCCAAGCCCAGTCCTACGGGGCCATGCGCACGAAGTTCCGGACGCCGTTGTCCTCTCGGTTCCAGATCGGGGGCTATGTGACCTTCCGCCTGGAGACGCCTCGCGACCTGTGGCTCGCGACGGCGGCGAAGCTCTTGGAGGACGGGCTGCTCGACCAGGCATGGAGCATGCTCTCCCGGGCCGTGCTCGACTGCGACGAGACCCGTTTCGTCTGCGCACGGTACGCCTTCCTGAAGAAGGACTGGCCACTCCTTCTGACGTTTGCCGAGGGCATCCGGGACTCCTTTCTGCGGGACGAGTCGCAGCTCTACGTTGCGGCCGGGCTGATCGCCCAGGACGTCTGCCACGAGGCGCTCAACGTGCTGAAGCCACTCCCGCAGGCACTCGCCGATGAGGCCGGCTTCCTCGGGGAGGTCGCCTATCTGCGTGGCCGTGCGCATGAGTGGCTCGGCCGGGCCGAGGAAGCTCTGAAGCAGTTCCAGACGGCGTTCCGGTACAGCCCCGCCCTGGGCGATGTGGCCCAGCGGGCGAAGGCGGCGGCCCCGCCTGCCGCGCGTGTGCCCGCCCAGGCTGCTGGGGCCGCGCGGGCACAGCGTGAGGACGCCTCCGATGCCACCTTGAGCGAGCAGGAGCGTTCGGCGCTGCTGGACGAGGCGATGGCCGAGCTGGACGCGATGGTCGGCCTCGCCCCGGTGAAACGCCAGGTGCGCAGTCTGTCGGCACAGCTGAGGATGGCGGCGGTGCGCAGGGACCAGGGGCTGGCCGCGGCGCCGGCGCCACAGCACTTGGTGTTCGCCGGGCCGCCCGGCACGGGGAAGACCACGGTCGCCCGCGTCGTCGGCAAGGTCTTCGCCGGGCTCGGCCTGTTGACCCGGGGCCATGTCGTCGAGGCCCAGCGCGTGGACCTCGTGGGACAGCATCTCGGAGAGACGGCGATCAAGACGTCCAAGGTCATCGACGAGGCGCTGGACGGCGTTCTCTTCGTCGACGAGGCGTACGCACTGTCGAATACCGGGTACTCGGGCGGTGACGCCTTCGGCAAGGAAGCCCTGCAGGTGCTCCTCAAGCGGGCCGAGGACGACCGGCACCGCCTGGTCGTGGTTCTCGCCGGGTATCCGAACGAGATCGCCGAGCTCCTGTCCACCAACCCGGGTCTCGCCTCCCGCTTCAATACCCGAGTGGATTTCCCCGCCTATTCGGCCGATGAACTCGTGCTCATCGCGGAGTCGTTCCTGGGAGCCCAGGGGGATGTGCTCACCGAGGAGGCGGGGGTCGCGCTGCGTGCGTCATGTGACCTCGCCGTCTCAACCGGGTTGATCGACCGGCTCGGCAACGGCCGTTTCGCACGGGAACTCGCCCGGAAGGCCGCCGCGGCGCGGGATCTGCGGGTCTACGACCTGCATGGCAGCTCCGGCGTGCCGTCGCAGGGCGAGGTCACCACGCTGCACGTGGGCGACGTCATGGACGCGTACCAGGAGCTCACCGAAAGCACTTCGCCCAGGGAATGACCGAGCCGTCGCAGCCACCTCTCCGGGGGCAGGCCGGTGCGGTCGATTCAGGCGGGGCGACGATGAGGGTGTCGCCGACGAGGGGCACCCGGTTCGCGGCCGCGGTCGCTCATCGCTGTGTGACCCTCAGTTCCCGTACGCCCACCGGCTTCTCCGAGTCCGGTGAGGTGACCGTCAGGCGTACCAGACGGGCCGTGGCTCCCGGGTGGTACGGCCGCCAGCCGGCGCCGGTCACCGAGGTCTCCAGGCGGTACGGGACGGAGCGGGCGTCCGTCCACTCCGGACGGACCGAGGTCACCGGGGCGGCGCGTCCCAGATCGACCGTCAGCGAGCCCGTCGCGCCGTGCGGGGACCAGGAGGTGGCCGGGCTGCCGTCGACGGCGGCCACCGCGTACAGACCGGGGGCTTCGGAACTCGCCGTCACGGGGCGGCAGCGGGCCGCGTCCGTCGTCGCGGCGAGGTCGGGGCGGCGGGTGGGGAGGGTGAGGGTGCCGGTGAGGAGGCGGGGGCCGGTGGGGGTGTGGAGGGTGAACGGGGCGCCCGAGGTCAGCCGGACCGTGGTTGTCAGGGGGCCGATCGCGATGTCGAAGACGCGGCCCCGGTAGCGCAGACCCGTCAGCGTGACGCCCCGTCCGAGCTGCGGTGGCAGCAGCGGGTCGAGCCGTACCCCGTCCTCCCGCAGACGCAGGCCCGTCAGCCCGTGGGTGAAGACCTGGAGGAAGCCGCCCTTGCCGGTGAGGAAGTCCTCCGCGGGCGCCCCGGCCAGCGGGTCCTGAGCGCTCGCCTTCGTGCCGCGCGCCTCGCTGAACAGGGCGTACGGGCCGCGCATGAACGGGCGCACGGAGCGCTGGAGGTAGGTGTACGTCACGCAGCCGGCCTGCCCGATCGCGGCGGCGTCGATCGCGTGGACCGAGTCCGTCATCGCCGGGCCGTCCGGGTCGGTGCGGGGGGCGTAGTAGTCGAGCGTGGCCGCGGCGGCGCCCGGCTCCATCGGCCACTCCAGCGGGTAGATCAGCAGCACCGCATCGGCCTGTTTGATCGTCGAGCCGTTGTAGCCGGCGTGCTGGAGGAACAGCTTCCGTGCCGGGTCGTACGGGATGCGCAGGCCGTCCGCGACCCGTGTCCACTCGGCCGGTGCCGGGTGCCCGAGCAGGTGCGCGGCGCGGGCGGCGTTGCGCAGGGCGGTGGCCGCGACGGCGTTGGTGAAGACCCCGTCGGTGACGTCGTTGCTGTATTCGTCGGGGCCCGCGACGTCCTTCAGCGAATAGCTGCCGTCGCCGTTCGCGGTGGCCCGGGAGATCCAGAAGTCGGCGACACCCCGGAGCAGCGGCCAGCCGCGCCCGGCCAGCCAGCCGCGGTCCCCGGTCGCCAGGTAGTACTGCCAGACGGCGAGCGAGATGTCGCCCTGGAGGTGGATCTGGGTGAGGCAGTGCGGGGGGTCCCAGCTGTGGCACTCGGTCCACAGGTCGCCCCGGCTTGCGCTCGTCCATGGGTAGAACAGGCCCCGGTAGCCGAGCTTGTGGGCGTTGGCGCGGGCGGCGGCACGCGTGCGGTGGCGGTACTCGACGATCGAACGGGCCGGCTCGGGACGGGTGGTGAGCAGCGGCGGGTACATCCAGATCTCGGCGTCCCAGAAGATCAGACCGGCGTAGTCGTCGCTGGTCAGCCCGGCCGGGGCGATGCTGTCGCGGGAGCCGGGGCGGGTGGCGGTGAGCAGTCCGTACTGGGCGGATCGCAGCCATTTCTGGAGGTCGGGGCTGTCCGGTACGGAGATGTCGGCCGCCCATGCCCGACGCCAGGCCGCGGCGTTCTCGGCGAGCACGGCCGACCAGCCGCGCCCGGCCGCGCGCCTCGACGCGGCGCGGGCGGTGGTGTGCGGGGCGGAGGAGGTGAGCGCGGTGTCCACGCCGATGTACTTCTCGACGGTGTACGTGCGCCCGGTGTGGACCCGGTGCGCGCTCGACTGGTGCGCGCCGGTCCGGGGGGTGCCTTCCGCCGCCGGTCCGCCGGCGCGCACCGTCTGGACGATCGCGCCCGCCGTTCGGGTCCCCCGGGTGCGGAACGTGCCGTCCGGCTTCAGGGTGATGCGGCGCGCGCCCCGTGGATCGAGTCGGGCGGTGACGGTCGCGGTGCCGCTCCAGCGCGGGGTCATGCGCAGCCGTACGGCGCCGGTGTGCGGATCGGACCGGTCGGTGAGCACCTCGTACGTGAGGTCCGTCGCGCGCCCGCCGGCCGTGGTCCAGCGCAGCGATGTGCGCACCAGGCCGCAGCGGAGGAACAGGGTCTGGCGGTAGCGCGAGATCCGGCCCCCGGGTGTGTCGGAGCCGTACGTCTCGTCGCCGACGCGTACGTCGAGGGTCGTCCAGCTCGGCAGGGCGGCGATCACCTCGCGGTCGTCGGTGAGGTCCTTCTCGTGTCCGAACAGGCCCGATACGAAGGCGCCGTCATAGCGCGGGGTGAACAGCGGCCAGCCGGTCTTCTCGCCCGGCGCCGCGTATCCCGCGCCCGCGGCGGGCACCCGGTGGCCCAGATAGCCGTTGCCGACGTACGGGGTGTAGCCCCCGGCCTCGCCGAAACGGGTGGAGGAGGGTGCCCACGCGGGGTCGGTGTCGCGGCCGCAGTCGGTGGGGGCGGGCGGGGGCGTCGCGGCCGCGTGGGAGAGGGGTGGCGGCGCTGCGATCAGGGCGCCCGCGACCAGGGAAGTCAGGGCCGCCAAGGCCGTGAGGAGACAGACGCGCGAGAGGCTCACCGTACGAACGTAGGGAAGCGTGCGCCGGGCACCCGTGCACGGCACGCGGCGCGCGGGTGAACGCCGGGGCGGGACGGGGTCGTTCCCGGTGGGGCCGCTCCCGTCCGGTCGGCCCTGACGGGTTCGTTCCCGGACGGGCCGGGCCCGTACCGCCGTGCGGTCGCCGGTACGCGGGTGGCCGCGGGGGCGTGCGCCAACGGGCCGGTGGCGTGGCCGGGAAAGTGTGCCGGGAAGCCCGCGGCATCCGGTGCGGCGCATCGCACGGGTGCTGGATGTACCACGGTGTCCCGGGCGATGCGCCGACGCGGCGAGACGGCTCCCCCGGTCGAACGGGGCCGAGAACCCGGGGAAATGCCGGGCGCGGTGAGCCGGAGAGTCCTTCCGGCTACAGTGCCAGGCCCGTCTTGAGGCCCGCCCCGCACAGCGGTACGACGATCTCGCGGTCCGTCCGGTCGCCGACCGCCGCCCAGCAGGCAGCGCCCGTCGTTTCCACGTAGAACCCGCGTGCGGCCAAGTCCAGTTGGGCCGCGCGGAGCTGATCTTCGGTCACCGTGAGGAAGGTGCCGCCCGATGCGCGTACCGCGGCCAGGACAGCGCGGGCGCGCGGCGGGCGGGGGATGGCGATGCCCTCCGCGAGGGTGGGCGTGGCCGGGGTGTCCGGGGCGTCGAGGAGGTCGTCGGCGCCCGCGTGGAAGGCGGCGGCCAGCGGTGAAACGGCCTCGGCCTGGACGGCGATCAGCGCGGGGCGTTCGCCGATCAGTCCGAGGGCGTGGAGTTCGGCGGTGGCGAGGGCGGCGCCGAGGAGGAGGGTACCGTTGCCGACCGGTACGGCGAGGGCCTGCGGCAGTCGGCCGCCGAGGTCCTCCCACAGTTCGTACACATAGGTCTTCGTGCCGTGCAGGAAGTACGGATTGAAGACGTGCGAGGCGTAGAACGTGCCGGGGGTGTCGGCGGCGGCGCGGGCCGCCCGTGCGGCGGCCTCGCGGTCGCCGGGGACGACCTCCAGGCGGGCGCCGTGGGCCCGGATCTGCTCGGTCTTCTCAGGTGATGTGCCCTCGGGGACGTACACCGTGCAGGGGAGTGAGGCGCGGGCGCAGTACGCGGCGACCGAGGTGCCCGCGTTGCCGCTGCTGTCCGCGACGACCCGCTCCGGCGCCAGACGCCGGGCGAGTTCGGCGAGCATCACCGCGCCGCGGTCCTTGAAGGAGAGCGTCGGCATCAGGTAATCGAGCTTGGCCGACACCGTGCCGGTGAGCGGGACGAGGGGCGTGCGGCCCTCGCCGAGGCTGGTCGTGGGAGAGGCGAGGGGCAGAACCTCTTCGTAACGCCACAGTGAATGAACACGTCCTGCAAGGGAGTTGAGGGAGAGCGGTCCGGCGGGCTCGAAGTCGAGGTCCCAGGGGCCGCGGCAGACGGTACAACACCAGGTCAGGGCGGTCGTGTCGGCGTGTGTGCCGTCCCGCGGGCAGAGGTACGTGGTCATGCCTGTCAGCGTGTCAGGTGTATGGCGGTTGAATGGCGAAGGTATGGCGCACGTCAAGACACCCTTGTGCGAATCCCAGGGATCGGTCAATCTTTCGCTGTCGGTCGGGTCTTCGGATGGCGCCTGATCCGCAGTGCTGTCTTGTCATGCCCATGCTATTTCGAGCCACTCGGCTCGGCCTGTCCGACCCGGTTCCACCTCCACGACCCGTGGACCCCCCACCAGCGCACCGCAATCGAGGAGGATCCCTCAGATGTCAGTGATGCGTCACACCCCCCACGCCCAGCGAAGAGTCGCCGTGGCGAGCGTCATAGCCGGCGCGGCTCTCGTGCTCTCCACCGCGGCGGCGTTCCCCGCCGCCGCGGCCGGTTCGGCGGTGGAAGGCCGGATCGAGAACGCGGGCGCTCCGGGAGCCATCAGCGGCAGCTACATCGTCACGCTCGACGAGTCGGCGGTCGACGCCGGATCGGCGAAGGGCAAGGCCCTCGCCAAGGAGTACGGCGCGAAGATCAAGCGGACCTATCGAGCGGCCCTCAACGGCTACGCGGTCGAACTCTCGGAGTCCCAGGCGAAGAAGCTGGCCGCGAACCCGGCCGTCGAGTCCGTCGTGCAGAACCGGACCTTCAGGATCACCGGAACGCAGCCGTCGCCGCCCTCGTGGGGGCTGGACCGGATCGACCAGAAGAGCCTTCCGCTGAACCAGAGTTACACCTACCCCGACAAGGCGGGCGAGGGTGTCACCGCGTACGTCATCGACACCGGTGTCCGGATCAGCCACAACGACTTCGGCGGCCGGGCCTCGTACGGCTACGACGCCATCGACAACGACAACACCGCGCAGGACGGCCATGGGCACGGCACGCACGTGGCCGCCACCGTCGCGGGCTCGTCGTACGGCGTGGCCAAGAAGGCGAAGGTCGTCGGCGTCAGGGTGCTCGACAACAACGGCTCCGGTACGACCGCTCAGGTGGTCGCGGGCATCGACTGGGTGACGGCGAACGCCGTCAAGCCGGCCGTCGCCAACATGAGCCTGGGCGGCGGGGCGGACTCCGTGCTCGATGCCGCGGTGCGCAGGTCCATCGCGTCCGGCGTCACCTACGCGGTAGCCGCGGGCAACGAGTCGACCGACGCCTCCACCCGGTCTCCCGCGCGGGTGGCCGAGGCCATCACGGTCGGCTCCACGACCAACACGGATGCCCGCTCCAGCTTCTCCAACTACGGCAGCGCGCTGGACATCTTCGCCCCGGGGTCGTCGATCACCTCGGCCTGGAACACCAGTGACAGCGCGACCAACACGATCTCCGGCACCTCGATGGCGACCCCGCACGTCGCCGGTGCGGCTGCCCTCTACCTGGCCGACCACCCGAGCGACAGCCCCGCGCAGGTCTCCGCCGGTCTGGTCGCCGCGGCCGGCACGGGAGTGGTGACGAATCCGGGCACGGGCTCCCCGAACCGGCTGCTGTACGTCGGCAGCGGCACCACGACCCCGCCGGGATCGAAGTTCGAGAACAAGACCATCTACACCATCCGTGACAACTCCACCGTCGAGTCGCCCATCACCGTCTCCGGTGTCAGCGGGAACGCGCCTGCCACGCTGGGCGTGTCCGTCGACATCACCCACACCTGGATCGGCGACCTGAGCATCGACCTGGTCGCGCCCGACGGTTCGGTCCACAACCTGAAGGCGAGGGGCACGGGCGGCAGCAGCGACGACGTGGTCGCCACCTACTCGGTGAACGCCTCCTCCAAGGTGGCCAACGGCACCTGGAAGCTGCGCGTCACCGACCACGCCGCTGGTGACACCGGGCGGATCAACTCCTGGGGCCTCCAGTTCTAATGGCGGGCCATCAGGTCCTGGGTTCGGTGGGGCGGCAGGACGGGGGCTCGGTGGAGCGCCGAGCCGCTGAGGCCTGAGCCGACCCGGGGACATATGAGGGGCGGTCGCGGTCGCGGCCGCCCCTCGCTCTTTGCGCGGATGCATGATGTACGGACGCATGTACGGTTTGTTCCTGCGTATGGCCCCCGTCATGCGGATCGCCGCAACGGATCATCACTTCGAGTGAAACCCTGGCCTTTGCTTGCGATGAGCAACCGACCGTTGTCAATCTGTTGCAGACTGTCAACCTGTTGGGAGAGGCCTGTGACTTTCGGTGAGCAGCCCGCCTATCTGCGTGTTGCGGGCGATCTGAGAGAGAAGATCGTCAATGGTTCGCTGCCGCCGCGTACGCGCCTGCCGTCCCAGGCCCGTATCCGCGAGGAGTACGGGGTGTCGGACACCGTCGCGCTGGAGGCGCGCAAGGTGCTGATGGCCGAGGGGCTGGTCGAGGGGCGCTCCGGTTCCGGTACCTATGTGCGGGAGCGCACGGCGCCGCGCCGGATCGCCCGCTCCGGTTACCGGCCCGCCTCGGGGGCGAGTTCGTTCCGTCAGGAGCAGACGGCGGACGGCGCGCGAGGCACGTGGGAGTCTCGCAGTGAGCAGGTGGCGGCGAGCGGTGCAGTCGCCGAGCGCCTGGGGGTCGAGCCGGGCGACCGGGTGATGCGCACGGACTACACCTTCCGGGAGGCGGGGGAGCCCATGATGCTCTCCACCTCCTGGGAGCCGCTCGCGCTGACGGGGCGTACGCCGGTGATGCTGCCGGAGGAGGGGCCGTTGGGCGGTTGCGGGGTGGTCGAGCGGATGGCCGCGATCGATGTCGTCGTGGACAACGTGGTCGAACAGGTCGGCGCGCGCCCGGGGCTGGCGGAGGAGCTCCTGGCGCTCGGCGGCGTTCCGGGCCACGTCGTGATGGTGGTCGAGCGCACCTTCTACGCCTCGGGGCGGCCGGTCGAGACAGCGGACGTGGTGGTGCCCGCCGACCGGTTCCAGGTCGCCTACCACCTTCCGGTCAAATGACCGGCGCGTATGGGAGGCCGCCCCTGAACGGGGCGGCTTCGGGCCGGGAGCGTGACGACGAGCGGCGACCGCCCTTGTTGTTCGCCACGCCCTGGCAAGCCTGTGGAGGGTGAGCGGGCAGGGGGCCGCGCGGCCGGATCGGCCCGGCCGCGGGGGTGCATCCGCCGGGGGCGCATCCGCTGGGGGTGCGCCCCTCTCGCGTGGCCGGATCAGTACCTCTTTGTGTTATTACGTATCCGTTGAGTAAAGGCTTGGCGTAGGCTCCGGCATATGCGTACTGCGGATTCCTGGAGATCCTTGAAGACGTGCGAGCCGTTCGCGGGAGGGGCGCGATGGTTGGAAGAGGCGCGATGACCGACAGCGGTGCCGAGCTCCCCTGGCTGGTGATACGGCGGGACGACAACGGCAATCGCTACCGCGTCGGCAGGTACGCCACCCGTGGCGAGGCCCAGGAGATGGCCGACAAGCTGGAGATCCACGGCCATGAACAGCTCTACTGGGTGGAGCGCGTCGGTCGGCGCACCCGTCCATGACGTAACGGTGGCGCACCCGCCCATGATGCGCCCGTGGGGCTCCCGGCGCACCTGGCCGCCCAGCGTCCCTGCCCGTGGCGTTACGCTCCGGCTCATGAGCGATCGTGTGGTGGTGGCCGGAGCCGTCTTCGATCAGGGCCGCCTGCTGGCCGCGCGCCGCAGCGCCCCGCCCGAGCTGGCGGGCCGCTGGGAGCTGCCGGGAGGAAAGCTGGAGCCGGGGGAGACCGGTGAGCAGGCGCTCGTACGGGAACTGCGCGAGGAGCTCGGTGTGGAGGCGCGGCCCCTGGAGCGCGTCCCCGGTGAGTGGCCCCTGAAACCGGGGTATGTGCTCCGGGTGTGGACGGTCCGGCTGGTATCCGGGGTGCCCGCGCCGCTCCAGGAGCATGACGAACTGCGCTGGCTCGGGCCCGACGAGATCGACGCGGTCGACTGGCTCGATCAGGACCTGCCCGCCGTCGCTGCTGCGCTGCGCTGCCTGTCGGACAGCGCCTGCGCGGGGGGCTGATGCCGCACCTCTCCCGGTGCGGCGGCCGGGTGTGGCGAGCGCGGGCCGACCGCTGGGGCGTGCGCCGCTGACGTGGAGTCGGGCGGAAGATGGCGCCGTCTCCCGCCGTTCCGGCGCGTGGCGCTCTGCCCGTGCGCCCCTTCCCCTGCGCACATCTGTTCGTGTGCGGGGTCATACACCCGTACGCCCCACGTGCCGATCCAGGCGATAGTTCGCGCTAAATAACGGGTATGTCCTGATTATCCGGCGAAAGCCGGGCGCCCCCGATGCTGGTCTTGGGAAGTGATCGGCGTGATCGACACCGAAGGCGACTGCGCCGAGTGGACCTTTCCCGCCGTGCCCGGTGCGGTGCGAACCGCGCGGCGCGCCGTCCACGAGGCGTTGCGCGGCTGGGGGCTCGACTCGGCCCTCGGGGATGTGACGGTTCTGCTGGTCAGTGAGTTGGTCACCAACTCCTTGCGGTACACATCGGGTCCCATCGAGGTGCGCCTGCAACGCCCCCACCCCAACGGTGACGCCGCGTCCGCCCGCGCCGGACTGCTCGTGGAGGTTTCCGATCCGCTTCCGGATCCGCCCACCGAACGGACGGCCGGGCCCGAGGACGAGGGCGGCAGGGGGCTGCAATTGGTGGCGTGCTCCGCCCGTCGCTGGGGGACCAGGCGTGGAAAGAGCGGTAAGACCGTGTGGTTCGAGCTGGCGCTGCCTGGTTAGGAGTGGGGTGGGACGACGCGCACGGCGATCACCGGAGGTCGAGCAGAACCTGTCCGAAAGGGACTGAGACCGTGCTGTGATCGTGAACGCCGTGTCGGTCGGGGCCGGAGTGCTGAATACTGCGGTCAGGACCGGTCCGGTGTGTGAGCTGGAGGGGACGGTCGCGTGAGCGAAATACCTGGAACGGCGGGCGGCATCGTGTGGCAGAACAGTCCGCCCGGCTCGATCTACGACTACATCAGAGTCGCCTCCTTCTCGATCGGAGCCGACGGCTTGATCGAGCAGTGGAGCCGACGGGCCGCCGGCCTGTTCGGCATCGCCGCTGACGTTGCGGTGGGCATGGACCCGGTCGAGGCGTTCATGCCGGCCGAACTGCGCAGGGACGGCCACCGCCGGGTCGGCGAGATCCTCGACGGGCGGGAGTGGACGGGCCTCGTCCCCTTCCGTATACCGGGGGAGCGGGGGGTGCGCGGACTCGCCGAGCTCTATGTGATGCCGAGCGAGACGAAGACCGGGGAGCGGGCCGCGATCTGCATCGTCGTGGACGTCCGCGCCCTGCGGAGTATCGAGACGGACCTCGCCGCGTCACAGGCGATATTCGGTCAATCTCCTTTCGGCTTCGTGCTGTTCGGCAAGGACCTCACGGTGGTGCGCGCCAACGAGCGCTTCGCCACGGTCTTCGGCGGCCGGGCCGCGGACCACCGGGGGCGCACCGTCGACGACTACCTCTCCCGCTCCGAGGCGGAGCGTCTCACCGCCACCCTGAAGCGGGTGCTGCGGACCGGCACGTCCGTCACCGACCTCCAGCTCGTCGGCCACGCACCCGGCGATCCGGACCATCGCTACTGGTCCATGAACCTCTATCGCGTGCACAGCGGATCGGGCCGCCCCGTCGGCATCGCCGGACTGGCAACGGATGTGACGTCGCGTCATATCGCTGCCCGGGAGGCGGCCAGTGCCCGCCGCAACCTCGCCCTGCTCAACGAGGCCAGCGCCCGCATCGGCAACTCCCTCGACCTGGAGACCACTGCCCGCGAACTCCTCGACGTCGCCGTGCCCGGCTTCTGCGACCTCGCCTCCGTCGACCTCTACCAGGGACTGCTCACCGGAGACGACGCGCCGCCCGGCAGTTGGGACTCGCTCCGCCAGGAGTCCGTCGGCGGCTCCGCCGAACTGCGCCGTGTCGCCCTCGCCAGCGCCGTGTCGGACGCCCTGCCCGCCACCACGGCGGACCCCGCCCGCGCCGGCGACGGCACGCCCGCGCTCGGCTCGGTGCACCGGTTCCCGTACCACTCGCCCTGCGCCGTCGCGCTGCGCACCGGGCATGTGGAGGACGTGCCCGGCGACGACCGGGGTTTCGTCCAGTCGACCCTGGCCGTTCCGATGGTCGCCCATGACACGGTCGTCGGCCTCGTCCAGTTCTCCCGCACCAAGGGCAGCGAACCCTTCGGTGACCGGGACCGGGGCCTGGCCATCGAACTCGCCGCCCGTGCCGCGGTCTGTATCGACAACGCCCGCCTCTACCGGCGCGAGCACGAACGGGCGCTGATCCTCCAGCGCAGCCTGCTGCCGCCCGGTGACCCCGAGGCCGCCGGACTCGACATCGCCTGCCGGTACCTCCCCGGCAACACGGCGACCGAGGTGGGCGGCGACTGGTTCGACGTCATCGAACTCCCCGGCCACCGCACCGCCCTCGTCGTCGGCGACGTGATGGGGCGCGGCCTGCGCGCAGCCGTGGCCATGGGCGAACTGCGCACCGCCGTACGGACCTTGGCGCTGCTGGACCTGGAACCGGCCGAGGTGCTCGCCGCCCTCGACGAGGTCGCCCGGGGGCTTGGCACGCCCGGCCGCGCCACCGGCGCCTTCCCCGGCGGTTCCGGCGGCGGGGCTCAGTGGTCCTCGCGGGCCGCTCACAAGAACCGTGAGGCGGACCTCTCCGAGGTGTACCTGGCGACGTGCGTGTACGCGGTCTACGATCCGGTCACCCGACGGTGCACCTTCGCCAACGCCGGCCACCTCCCCCCGGCCGTGGTCGAGCCGGGCCGGCGGACCGTGATGGTCGACGTCCCGCCCGGCATGCCGCTCGGTGTCGGCGGTGAACCCTTCGAGGAGGTCGAGGTCGAACTGAAGGAGGGCGCCCTGCTCGCCCTCTACACGGACGGCCTGGTCGAGTCCCGCGATCATCCGCTCGACGAAGGGCTCAAGGCCCTGCGGGAAGCGCTCGTCGCACCGCGGCGGCCACTGGAGGACGTCTGCGACCACGTCCTGTCCACCCTCGACACCCGGCACGGCGAGGACGACATCGCGCTGCTCATGGCCCGCATCCGGGGACTCCCGGACGACGCCGTCGGCGACTGGAGGCTGCCTCGTGAGCCCCGCTCCGTGGGCCGGGCCCGCGAACTGGCCCGGCAGCAACTGCTCGCCTGGGACCTCGGCGACCTGGTCGACACCACCGAACTGCTGGTCAGCGAGCTGGTCACCAACGCCCTGCGGTACGGGGAGGGTGAGATCCGGCTCCGGCTGCTGCTCGACCGCACGCTCGTGTGCGAGGTGTGGGACGCGGGCCTGGTCCAGCCGCGTCGGCGCCGCGCGCGCGACACCGACGAGGGCGGGCGCGGGCTCCAACTGGTCGGGATGCTGAGTGCGGGCTGGGGGTCCAGGCGGACGCCGCGCGGCAAGACCGTGTGGTTCGAACTGGCGCTGCCCGACGGGTCGTCGGCCGCCGAACCCACGCTGGAGCAACTGCTCAGCATGTACTGAACAGGGCGTGTTCCCCATGGACCGGCCGCGTACCGGACCGGGTGCGCCGAACGGGTCGGCTGCGCACCGGGCGGGCCGGGCGTGTCCGGAATGGGACGGGCGTGCGCCGGACCTGGCGGGCAGGGAACGGACCTGCGGGGAATGGGCATGCGGGGAATGGATGAGCATCGGGCCGGGCGTTGAACGGCCCGGCGTGAAAGCGGGAACGGCGCCGCGGTCCGTTCAGCGGTCGGCCGGGGGCCCGTGCCCCGATTCCTCGTGCACCCTCTCCGGAGGCCAACCGGCCGTGCCGGGGGTGGTACGGGTGACGGCCCGCCGTCGGCGTCGGGCGCGCGCGTGAAGGGCGGTGGCCACGGTACCCGCGAGGACGGCCAGCGGCACGATCAGGTCCACGGCGCCGGTTGCGCCGAAGTCCCCGGTTCCGGGGGCCGGGGCGCCGGAGGCCGCGGCGTGAGCCGTCCGGGGGAGGGTCGACCAGCACGCCGCCGTCCAGCACACCGCCCACGGCCCGGTGAGTGCGGCCCGGCCTGGTCCGGGCGGGCCGGGTATGCGGATACGCATCAGGAGTGGTGCCACGTTTGTGAGGCTATGTCCGCTGTGTTCTGCCCGCGACCCGGCGGGTGGCGCCGCCGCCCCGGGCACGGCGGCGCCACCCACGACCAGACCGACCGGACCTGCCAAACCGACCAGACCGACCGGACCTGCCGAAACCGGGGTCGGCCCGGCCGCCCCCCCCGGAACCAGGACCCGGCGCCGGGGCTCGGCTCGGTGGATCAGATGGAGAAGCGCTCCTTGGCGAGCAGCGGACGCACCCGGGCCTGGAAGCCGCCCGTCCGGAACGGCTTCTGCAGCAGACCCGGCCGGAGCGCCTGGGCCAGTGCCGCGGCGATCATCCCCTGGTCGAGGGCGAGCACATAGTCGCTGACCCGTCCGGTGCCGACGTTGACGGAGTCCCGGAAGCCGTATCCGGCGTGGTAGGCCCCGAAGTCGCGGTCGAGCGCGCGCAGGTTGGCGATCGCCTCGTCCGGCGCGTAGGGCAGGGCGAGGAACGAGGCGTGCGGGGTGACCACACCGTTGGTGAACGCCGACGGGGGCGGCAGCGGCGCGCCGTCCGTGGTGTACGTGCGGTCGGTGTTGGAGGCGTATCCGTCGACCTGCATGCCGATGGCGTCGACACCGTACTCCTGGTAGCCGCCCTCCGGGATGTTGGAGGGGGAGAAGCCCCAGTACCCGTACTGCGCCTCTGCCATGCCGTGCTCGATCTGACTGCGCACATAACGCTGGTGGTTGAGGCCCCAGGAGCGCGGCGACCACTCCGCCTCCGGCACGAACAGCGGCACCATCAGCGCTTCGAACATGGACCCGCCCCAGCTGGGGACGATCTTCCGGCCCCGGTGGGTGTAGTGCCCCTGCCAGACGCGTACGCCGTCCATGGTGACGTAGGAGCCCTGCGGGTGCTGCTCCTGCTCGTGCTCCGGGAGCATGGTGCGCAGCAGGTGCCAGTAGTGGTCGGCGGGCAGCGAACCGTCCGCGATGCCGAGATAACTGGCCATGCGGGGCTCGGTGTTGAGCGCTCCGTAGTGGTGCCCGGTGGGCTCCCCGGTGTCGGTCCAGAAGCCGCCGCGCAGCTGTCCGGGTCCGGCGACGGGGTCGGCCGCGTCGTACGGCGTGTAGTAGTAGGACCAGTCCGCGGTGGCCAGGATGCGGCCGATGCGGGGGCGCAGGGCGGGTGCGGCGTCGGCGGCGATCCGCAGCCCCGTGACCAGCCAGGCGTTGTCGACGGAGGACAGGAACGGGCGTACCGGGTCGCCGGTTCCGGGCCACTCGGTGATGACCGAACCGTCGTGCGCGTCGTACCAGTTGAGCCAGAAGCCGTGGTGGCGTTCCAGCTTCTCGACGGCCCGGACGGTGCGTTCCAGGCGACGTTCCATCGTGGTGCCGTCGATCACCCCGAGTCCGGCCGCGGCGACCGTCGACCAGAGGCCGCAGCCGATGTTGGTCGGCGAGGTCTGGCGCGACTGGACGGGGGCGCCGGGGCCGCTGACGTCGATCTTGTCGACGGCGAGACCGAAGTCGGTGGTCATCGCTTCCATCGAGCGGTATGTGTCGCGGAACCAGCGCAGCAGCAGCGGCGCGTTCGGGCCGTGCGCGGGCCGGGACGCGGCGGCGCGGGCGGCTGCCGCGCTCACGGGGGACGACGCGGCGGGTGCGGCGTTCGCGGAGGAGGCGGACACGGCGCCGAGGGACAGGGCGGCGGCCCCTGTTCCCGCGGCGGTGAGAAACGTGCGACGGTCCATCGGAATCCTTCGGAGAAGAGCCACCGCCCGTGGGCGGTGGACGGATTTCGTTCGTCGTTCGTGCTGATGGCGCGGGGCGCCGGGGTCGTACGGAACCCGTGCGGGCGGCGCACGTCGGCGGAGCTGGACACGCGCGTCGCCCGCACGGGCGGTGCGTACGGGAACCGGCGGCCGTCAGGCGGCACCGGCCCCCGTACGGGCGGGAGCGCTCTTGAGGCACTCCCGGTCGGGGGAGGCCGAGGTCAGTCGGCGATGCGCGGCAGGGCGCGCGTGCGGCCCATCTCGCCCAGCCAGCGGGCGGACGGCTTGGGCAGCCGCTCGAAGGTCTCCGGGTCCCAGCCGATCAGGCCGAAAGTCGGCTTGTAGGAGCCCCACTCGTAGTTGTCGAGCGCGCTCCAGGCCAGGTAGCCCTGGATGTTCAGGCCGTCCTCCAGCGCGCGGGCGACCTCGTTCAGCGCACCGGTGTAGTAGTCGACGCGACGGGCGTCGTCGTCGGTGGCGATGCCGTTCTCGGTGACGATCAGCGGCATGTCCTCGCCGGCGATCTCCGCGGTGTGGCGCAGGGCGTGGCCGACGGCGGACGGGTAGTACTCCCACTGGGTGAGGGTGCGCTCGGCGTCGCCCGGGGTCGGGATCGGACCCTCGGGGCCGATCTTGGTGCGGGTGTAGGACTGCACACCGATCCAGTCGTCGCCGCGGGCGGCCTCGATGAAGACGTCCTCGCGGGGGTACCGGTAGGCCGCGGTGACCTCCTCGGCGCCGGGCAGGGCCTGGTAGACCTGGTTGGCGATGGTCCAGCCGACCCGGATGCCGGGGTCGATCGCCCGGACCTCCTTGACGGCGGCGTGGTGTGCGGCGATGACGGCCTGGGTGGTCTCGTCGTCGGGGGTCGGCAGGCCTGCGGGCGGGAAGCTGTTGTCGCCGCGCTTGGCCTGGCCCGCCATGACGGCGATCATGTTCGGCTCGTTGATGGTGCAGACGTACGCGACGCCCTCGGCAATGACCGGTGCGCAGGCCGCGACGTAACGGGCGAAGAGCTCGACCGCGCCCTCGGCGGTCCAGCCGCCGCGTGCCTCGAACCACTGCGGCACGGTGAAGTGGTGCAGCGTGATCATGGGGCGCAGCCCGCGTTCGATGGCGCCCTCGACCATGCGGCGGTAGTGGGCGAGTTCGGCACGGGAGAAGCGGCCCTCGGCGGGCTCGATGCGGGCCCACTCGATGGAGAACCGGTAGTCGGTGAAGCCCAGGGAGGCCAGCGCGTCCATGTCCTCGCGCCAGCGGTGGTAGCTGTCGCAGGCGTCCAGGCTGGGCTCCTGGATGTGGGTGCCCGCGGTGTGTTCCTTGACCCACCAGTCGCAGTTGGTGTTGTTGCCCTCGATCTGGTGGGCGGCGGTGGACGCGCCCCACAGGAAGCCTTCGGGGAACGGGACCTGGGTGTGAGTCATCGCGGAATGTCCTTCTGGTGCGTGAGAGGGGTGTGGCCGGCGTATGGGTGTGGGGCACGGCCTCGTACGTTTCGGTGGGGCGGCCGGGCCGGAGGACCGGGTCCTCGGGTCGGGGCCTCGACCCGGCCCTGTGTGCGGGGCCCGGCCGCCCCGGATCGGGGTGCTCCGGAGCGGCCCGTTCGCGTCGGGTGTTCCGGAGCGGGCCGCCCGGAGCGCACTCCGGAGCGGACCTGGTGACGGATGGCCCGGAGTGGTCCTGGTGGCGGGGCGGGGTGCGGGCCGCTACTTCATGCCCGCCGTGGCGATGCCCTGGGTGAAGTGCCGCTGGAGCGCGATGAAGACGGCCAGCACCGGCAGCACGATCAGGAACGAACCGGCCATCAGCACGCCGTTGGAGCCGCCCGCCTTGTTGGGGTCGGTCGCGAAGGTGGCCAGCGCGACCGGCAGGGTGTACTTGTCGGGATCGTTGGTCGCGATGAGCGGCCAGACGAAGTTGTTCCAGGAGCCCAGGAACGTGAAGATCGAGAGCGTTGCCAGGGCGGGCTTCACCAGCGGCATCACGATCCGCCAGAAGATGTACCACTCCCCGGCACCGTCCATCCGGGCCGCTTCCAGCAGCTCGTCCGGGATCGACTGCATGAACTGCCGCATCAGGAAGACCCCGAACGCCCCGGCCGCGAAGGGCAGCACCAGGCCGGCGTACGAGTCGATCAGCCGGAGCTTGCTCATCAGCACGAACAGGGGAAGCAGCATCAGGTTGCCGGGCACCATCAGGGCGCCGAGGACCAGCGCGAAGATCTTGTTGCGTCCGGCGAACCTCAGCTTGGCCAGGGCGTACCCGAGCATCGAGCAGAACACCAGGTTCGAGACGGTGACCAGCACCGCCACGATCACCGAGTTCATGAAGTACAGCGGCAGGTCGAGCTTGTCGAGCAGGCCCCGGAAGTTCTCCAGGGTCCACTCGCTCGGGAGCCACACCGGCGGGCTGGCCGCCAAGTCCCGCGGGGTCTTGAAGGCCGAGACCGCCATCCACAGGAACGGCGCCGACATGACCAGCAGCGCGACGGAGAGCAGCACGTAGACGAGGACCCGGCTCGGGCCGCCCGACCCGCGCGTACCGGTCGACCGGGTGTCCCCGGACTTCTTCTCCGGCACCGTCGGGACGGCGCCCGGTGCACTGGTGGCGCTCATTTCGTGTTGTCCTTCAGCAGTCGGAGCTGCAGCACCGTGATGCCCATGATCACTACGAAGAGGACATACGCCATGGCGCTCGCATAGCCCATGTGGAAGAAGTTGAAGCCCTCGCGGTACATGTTCAGCGAGACGGTGAGCGTGGAGTCCGAGGGGCCGCCCTGGGTCATCACGAACGGTTCCTCGAAGACGTTGAGGTAGCCGATGGTGGTGATCACCGTGGCGTAGAGCAGCGTGGGCCGCAGCAGGGGGACGGTGATGCTCCTGAACTCCTGCCAGACACCGGCGCCGTCCAGCCGCGCCGCCTCCCGCACCTCGGTGGGGATGGCCTGGAGGCCGGCGATGAAGAGCACCATGACCGTGCCGAGGTTGCGCCAGACCGCCATCGCGATCATCGAGGGCATGGCCAGCTTCTCGGAGCCCAGGAAGTCGGGCGCGGTGAGCCCCACTTCGGAGAAGAGCCCCGCGACGAGTCCGTCGCTCGGGTCGAGCACGAACCGCCAGACGACGGCGACCGCGACGATGGTCGTGACCACGGGGGCGTAGAAGCCGACGCGGAAGAAGGTCCTGGCCCGGTCGATGCCGTTGTTCAGCAGTACGGCGATGCCCAGCCCCAGGAAGATCGTGAGGGGGACCCCGACCACCACGAAGTACGCGGTGTTGAACAGCGACTTGAGGAACTTGTCGTCGCTGAACAGCTTGACGTAGTTGTCGAGGCCGATGAATTCCGCGTCCATCGGGTGCGTCACATTGCGCAGCCCGAAGTCGGTGAAGCTCATCACCAGCGTCGCGAGGATCGGGAATGCCATGAAGACGAGGAACAGGACGAGGAACGGGGTGGAGAACAGCCAGCCGGACAGGTTCTGCACGCTCATCGAGCGTCTCCGGCCGCCCCGGCGACCCGCGGGCCCGGTGGCCGGGGACCCGGAGGTCCCCGGCCCGGCCTGCACCGTGGCCGACTCCGCGGCCTTTGTGGTCATGGTGCGCATGGCTCCTGCTTCGCGTACATCACGGGGCCGTTGATCACTTCACGAGGGATTCGATCTGGGACTGGGCCGTCCCCAGCGCGTCCTCGGCCGACGCCTTGCCCTGGGTGACCTTGGCGATGGCCTGGTCGACCTTGTCGGTGATCTCGGTCCAGTTGGACAGCGAGGGCGAGGACTTGGCGGTGTCCATCTGCTTCTTGAAGACCTGGAGGTTGGCGTCGTCGGCGAGGTCGCCGGAGGTCCAGGCCGAGGTGTTGGCCGGCAGGTCCTTGGTGCGCTTGTACCAGTCGGCCTGGCCCTCGGTGTCGGTCAGGTACTCGATGAACTCCGTGGCGGCGGCCTTGTGCTTGCTGTCCTTGGAGATCACCAGGGAGGAGCCGCCGGCCATGGAGACGGAGGATGCGTCGGCGGGCACGTTGGCCACCGCCCACTTGCCCTTGATCTGCGGCTGGCCCTCGTTCAGCAGGGTGACGTGCCAGGGGCCGCCGAAGAACATCGGGACGCGGCCGTTGCCGAAGTCCTTCACCACGTCGTAGCCGGGCTGCACGGACTTGTTGGCGAGGCCCTTGTCGAAGTAGGAACCGTACTCCTTGAGCGCCTTCACGGCCTCGGGGCTGTCGATGACGACCTTGCCCTTGTCGTCGACGATCTCGCCGCCGGCGGAGTAGAGGAAGGAGTAGAAGTTCTGCACCGTGTCCAGGCCGCTCGGCTGGATGGACAGGCCCCACTTGGTCCCGGCCTTCTTCTGGTAGGCCGTGGCGAGGTCCTGCATCTCCTTCCAGTTGGTCGGAGCCTTGGTGACACCGGCCTTTTCGGCCAGGTCGGTGCGGTAGTAGAGGACGCGGGTGTCGACGTACCACGGCACGCCGTACACCTGGCCGTCCACCTCGCCCTGCTTCCAGCCGGACGCGAAGAAGTCCTTCTCGTCGAACTTCTTGGTGTCGACCGGCTCCAGAACGCCGAGCTCGGCGAACTCGCCCAGGTAGCTTCCGCCCATCTGCGCCACGTCGGGCAGGGTGCCGGCGGCGGCGGCGGAGACCAGCTTCTGGTGGGCGACGTCCCAGCCGACCGGGGTGACCTTCACAGTCACGTTCGGGTGGTCCTTGGTGTACTCCTTGGCCACATCCGTGAGCTTCTCGCCCTCGGCGCCCATGGCCCAGACGGTGAGCGTCTGCTTCTCGTCCGCCGCGGCGCCGTCTCCACCGGAACTGCCGCAGGCGGTGACGCCGAAGGTGAGGGCGGCGGCGACGGCGATCCCGACCGAGACGTTTCTGGTGGTGCGGGGCATGGAGGGCTCCTCCTTGAGCGATCCGGATGTATGCGCTGCCTGTAAGCGCATACATCACTCTGCGACAGGAATTCAGGATTCCGCAAGAGGGTGCTGGGTCACACTCGCGCAACGTGCCGGACACCTGAAGGTTCGACTTGGCACGTTAGGTGCACTGTTTGCGAAGTTGGTAATGGAGTGACCGGTTGGCGGGCGAATATGACGGATTGTTCGTGAGGCGTCACGGATAGTGCGATAAGGCGCACCCGCGTCTTCGCTACTGTCGTGGCCATGACTTCGTTCGAACACGATTTCCCCTTCGATCCGACTTATGGGCGCACGCTCGACGAACTGCTCCGCATCCCCGCCCCCGAGGCCCCCGACGACTTCGACGCCTTCTGGCGGAATCGGTACGCGCAGGCGCGTGCGGTCGCCACGGAGCCGGAGCTGGGGCCGCTGGAGGAGGAGCGCGACGGCGTACGGATCCACGGGGTGACGTTCACGTCGGTCGGCGGGGCGCGGCTCGGAGGCTGGCTCGCGCTGCCCGTCGAGGGCGCGGCGGAGCATGGATTCGTCATCGGGCACGGGTACGGAGGCCGTCAGGGGCCCGGCCCCGACGTGCCGCTGCCGCTGCCCCGGTCGGCGGCGATCCTGCCGTGCGTGCGGGGCCTGCCCGCGCGCGGCCTGTGGGAGGGCGTCCCGGACACCTCCGGCGGTCACGTCCTGCACGGCATCGCCTCCCGCGACACCTACGTCATCGGCGACTGCGTGGCGGACCTGTGGTGCGCAGCGTCCGCGCTGAACGAGCTGGTCCCGGAGACGGACCCGGCGGCGGGCGGCCCGCGGCTCGGATATCTCGGCGAGAGCTTCGGCGGCGGGCTGGGCGCGCTGGCCCTGCCCTGGGACGACCGGTTCGGGGCCGGGCAGCTCACCGTTCCCACCTTCGGCAACCATCCGCTGCGGCTCACCCTGCGCTGCGCGGGGAGCGGGGAGGCGGTGCGGGGGTATCACCGCGGGCACCCGGAGGTCACGGAGGTGCTGCGGTACTTCGACGCCGCCACGGCCGCGACCCGGCTGGAGCTGCCCACACTGGTGGCGGCGGCGCTCTTCGACCCGTCCGTGCCGCCGCCGGGGCAGTTCGCCGTCCACAACGCCCTCCCCGGCGCGCGCGAACTCCAGGTGCTGAGCGCGGGGCACTTCGACTATCCGGACGGGGCGGCGGAGACGGAGGAGCTGCGGGCGGCCCGGAGCCGGTTCTTCGGTACCCACCTGAAGGCGTGACGGTCTGCCCGAGAACGTGCCTGAAGGCGTGACGGGGGGCGGGTCCTGACGGGAGTGCCGCGCGTGGGACGGCAGGCGGCGTACGCGCCGGGCGCGCGGACCAGGGCTCGGGCGTACGCATCTGAAGGACCGGAGCGGGCGCCCGGCCCGCGTCGTCCGGGGGAGGGCCCGGCGGGCACGTCGTCCGGGGGAGGGCCCGGGGGCCCCGGACGGGCGGGCCCGGTGTCTCCGGTGCGCCGGACGATCCGCCGCCGGGCGGTGCGCCGGGCGCACGGGGCGAGGCAGTCGTACGGTGCAGGGCTCGCTCGTACGGGCTCGTACGGGGAGGGAGGGGGCGGCGCGCTCCGGGCGCGGGCGTACGCGGTATCGCGGCGCGTACGGGTAGCGGGAAGGGCCCGGTGTACGGGGAGAACCCGGTATACGGCGAGGGCCCGGTGTACGAGGAGGGCCCGGCGCGAGGGCGAGCCGTGGCGGTCGACCGTGGACGGCGCGGGCCGTACCGGTCAGCCGCAGCCGCAGCTCGCGCGGCGGACCACGGACACCGGCAGCATCAGCGAGACGGGCTCGCGCGTCTTGTCGTCCAGCCGCTGCACCAGCAACTCGACGGCCTGTTCGCCGAGCCGGCGGATGGGCTGGCGGACGGTGGTCAGGGGCGGACGCACGATCCGGCTGAGCGGAATGCCGTCGAAGCCGGTCACCGCGATGTCTTCCGGCACCCGCACCCCGCGCCGCTCCAGGGCCCGCAGGGCGCCCACCGCCATCTGGTCGTTCGCGAACAGCAGGGCCTCGGGGCGTTCGCCGTCCCGGTCCAGCAGCGCCTCGGTGGTCCGGGCGCCCTCCGCCTGCGTCATCATCTCGGCCCGCAGGTGCGGCGCGTCCGGGACCGGGAGCCCGGCGTCGCGGCACGCCTCCTGGAAGCCGCGGAACCTGGACTCGGCGTCCGGGGACTCGACCTCGCCGCCGACGAAGGCGAGCCTGCGCAGCCCATGGTCCTCGATCAGGTGGCGAGCCAGTTCGCGCTCCCCGTCGGCGTTCGCGACGACGATGTGGTCGAGATGGTCGATCTCGCGCGGCCCGGCGAGCATCACCACCGGCAGCCGCCGGGAAATCACTTCGAGGTCCTCGGTCGGCACCGTCCGCGCCAGCACGGCGAACCCGTCGACCCGCCCCGCCACCTTCGCGACGAGGCTCTCCGGCCCGCCCTCCAGGGACGCCGCGATCAGCAGCGCGTATCCGTGTCGGCGTGCCGCGCGTTCCATGCCGCGGATGATCTGGTCGGAGTAGAGCATCACCGCGTCGTCGGTGTCGCTGTCCGCCTCCGCGTCGGCCTCGGCGTCCGGGTCGGCGTAGTCGGGGAAGCAGAGGCCGAGTACGCCGGTGGTCCGGCTGGCCAGGCCCCGGGCGTTCCCACTGGGCACGTACCCGAGCCGGCGAGCGGCTTCGAGGACCCGCTCACGGGTCTGGGCGCGCACCGAATCGGGGGTTCGGTAGACGCGGGAGACGGTGGCAATGGAGACGCCCGACCGTTCGGCGACGTCGTACACCGTGGGGGCGCTCACTCGACCGACCGTCCGTTCTCTTCCGTCCGCGCGGATGCACCGCCGGAACGCACCGATCCCTCTATTGAAAGCGCATTCACCCTAATTCGCGCGGTGCGTGACGGGCAAGAAAGCTCGGCTCACCCTGGCGCGTCGGTGAGGCGCGCGGGCGTCGCGCGGGCGCCGGATCCGGTCGACGGCTCGCAGGTCGACACGGGGGGCGTGGGCCGGGTTGCGCGGGGCGGCGGAACACCGGCCGGGGTACGGGTCGAGCGCCTCGGAGGGGCGGAATCCGGAGCGGGGTACGGGGGGTTCGGAGCGCGGGCCGGGTGTGCGCGGGGGCGAACGTCACGGGGTACGGAATCCGGGGCGCGCTCGCGGCGGTCGCGGGCGCGTACCCCGGCGCGTTGCGCTGCGCGGGTGAGCTTGGGGGAGCCGCGCGCCGTGTCTGCGCCGCCTCTTGCGTGGGGGCGTTTTCAGTGGGGGAGCGACAGCAGTGTGATCAGCTGCATATGCCATGACATATGCACCATCCGGCCCCTCGGTGCGGGCGGGCCGGGCCGGCCCCGGAGGTATCAGCCATGTCCCACGTCGGCGTCCCGAGGGGGACGGCACGTAAGCGCCGTTCGCTCGCGCTCCTCACGACGGGTGTGCTGACGCTCCCCGTACTGGCCGGCTGCACCGCCGACGACGACGACGGAACGGCGACGGCCGCTGCCCCCCAGGACATCGCGGCCGCGAGCCGCGGCTCGGTCGCCTCCGGGGGCACGGCCCACTGGGCGATCGACGCCGTGCCCGCCACCTTCAACGCGTTCCAGGCCGACGCCGACGGCTCCACCACCCGCGTCACGGGCGCCCTGCTGCCGACGCTCTTCCCACTGGACGCCCAGGGCAGGCCGCAGCCCGACCCGGACTACCTGGAGTCCGCGAAGGTGACCGAGCGGGAACCCCGGCAGGTGGTGCGCTACAAACTCAACCAGAAGGCGGTGTGGAGCAACGGCCGGGAGATCGGAGCGCCCGACTTCGTCGCCCAGTGGCGGGCGCTGAGCGGCAAGAACTCGGCGTACTGGACCGCGCGCAACGCCGGTTACGACCGCATCCAGAAGATCGAGCGCGGCGCCGACGACCTGGAGGTCCGGGTCACCTTCGCCAAGCCGTACGCGGACTGGCGCTCGCTCTTCTCGCCGCTGTACCCGAAGGAGGTGACCGGCACCCCGAACGCCTTCAACGACGGCGCGCGGACCGCCCTCAAGGTCACGGCCGGGCCGTTCCGGCTGGGCGGCGTGGATCGGAAGGCGGGCGAGGTCACCCTCGTCCGCGAACCGCGCTGGTGGGGCAGAACGGCCAAACTCCGCTCACTCGTCTTCCGCGCCGTCGCCCCGCAGGACCGCGTCCGTGCCCTGACCGAGCACAAGGTCGACGTCGCCGACATCGACGCCGCCACGGCCCAGCGGATCGCGCAGGCGGGCCGCGGCAACGGCCCGAACGGGCAGCCTCCCGCCCAGGGACCCGGCGCCACGGACGGCCCGGCCGCCGCGATGCGTTCCTGGGCGATGGCGCACGGCTCGAACGAGGCGGAGGCGGCCGCCGCGCGGGCGGCCAGGGAGAAGGCCCGGGCCGCCGCCGAGGCGTACACGGCCGAGCAGAACGGGCTGGGCGGGTACGTGGTCCGCAAATCGCTGGAGCCCGCGTACACCCAGCTCGCGCTCAACGGCGAGTCCGGACCGCTCTCCGACGAGCGGGTACGGCGTGCGGTCGCCCGGGCCCTGAACCGGCAGGAACTCGCCGACACCGTGCTCAAGCCGCTCGGCCTGCCCGCCGCACCGCTCGGCAGCCACCTGGCCCTGGCGGGACAGCCCGGATACCAGGACGGCAGCGGCGCACTGGGTGCCGAGGACAAGGAGGAGGCGCGGGCCCTGCTCGCCGACGCGGGATGGACCCGTGAGGGCGCGGCCAAGAAGCCGGGCGGCGCGAAGGCGGGCAGCGAGGCCGAGAAGGACGCCGAGAAGAAGAGCGCCGAGAAGGCCGAGGAGAAGGACGCCGAGAAGACGGAGAAGGACGGCAAGAACGCCGACGGCGGCAAGAACGGTGAGGGCAGGAGCGGCGGCGTGACCGGCACGGACGCCGCCGACGGCCCTTACATCGTGGGGGAGGACGGCAAGTCCGGCGACGCGGACGCGGACACCGGCTCTCCGGTCCTCGCCCCCGCCCCGGTCGCCGCGGCCCACAGCGCCGCCCTGCTGCGGCAGGCCGGGCGACTGACCGGAACCGGGGTCACCGCCGGGGTCGCCGCCCAGGACCAGCACCACCACGGCGGCGCGGCCGGTGCCTACGCCCCCGCCGGGACCGCCGCCCCGGCACCGGAGACCGGCCGCGGCCCGCTCGGGAAGGACGGCCGGCCGCTGAACCTGCGCTTCGTCCTGCCGTCCGGGCCCGGGGCGGAGCCGCTGCGCATGGTCGGCAACAAGATCGTGGCGATGCTCGACTCGATCGGCATCGGCACGACGATCACCAGGGTCTCGGACGACAGCTACTTCCGGGACCACATCGCCGCCGGCGACTACGACCTGGCGCTCTACTCCTGGCCCGCCACGGCCTACCCGGCGACCGACGGCCGCCCGATCTACGCCAAACCGGTGCCGGCCGGTGACGGTTCGCTGCTGGTCGAGCAGAACTACACCCGCGTCGGCACGGACCACATCAACCAGCTCTTCGAGCAGGCGGTCTCCGAACTCGACGAGGGGGCCGCCCGGGATCTGATCAAGCAGGTGGACGCCAGGATCTGGGCCGTCGCCGGGTCGATCCCCCTGTTCCAGCGGCCGCAGCTCGTGGCGACCGACAAGAAGCTGGTGAACGTCGGTGCCTTCGGCTTCGGCGCGCCCCACTACCAGGACATCGGCTTCAAGAGCCCGCAGCCCGCGGGGCCTCCCGCGAACCGCACGGAGTAGCGCTCCCGCGCACCCGACGGGCGGGCCGTCGCGGGCTGTCGAGAGCGGGCCGGTGACGAGCCGCGCAGCGGGCGGGCCGTCGGGAGCCGCGCGGTATGCGAGGAGAGGTACGGGAGGAACGGCAGGTCAAGACGGTTCCGGAAGCTCAGAACTGGCTCAAGTCCCTTGCCCGCCGAGTTCCCCGGTGGGCAAGGTCGTGATCACCCGCTGACCCGGGTGGCCGCTCATTTCCCCCCACCTCCGGGACCCCCGGAACCGGGCGCTGCGGAGCCCCACCTCCACAGTCCCCGAGCCCCGTGTCAGATGTCCCACCGGGGTCCGTGGCCATGTCCTTCGGTGAAATCCGTCGGAAGACATGGCCACGGTGATGCGAACACGAAGCCCGCGCCGTACCGCCGCGCACCGAGGCGTGCACGCCCGGAGGCGCAAGCGACGGGGCGAGGCGCCCGATGCCGCTCGGAGCGGCCGGAGAGCCCCTGCGGCCGACCTGGTCAGCGGGGGCGGACCGGCTGCCGGACGGCGGGTGAGTACCCGGTGCCGAGGCGGGGCGGCGGCCGGTGCGCGCCCGGCGGGGATTCCCGTGCGGCGGGCGGCCGGAGTCCGCCGGGGAAGCCGCTACGGCGTCGGCCCTTTACGATGGTGGGTAGCCGTGGCGCGTACGCCCGGCGGGCGTACGAGGACCCGAGAGCGACTGAGACGCCTGATCCCACGATCCGAGAGAAGCTCAAGCCACACATGCCCACGCGCCATGACATCCGCAACGTAGCCATCGTCGCCCACGTCGACCACGGCAAGACCACCATCGTCGACGGCATGCTCAAGCAGGCCGGTGCCTTCGCCGCGCACCAGCTCGACTCCGTGGACGACAGGGTCATGGACTCGAACGATCTGGAACGTGAGAAGGGCATCACGATCCTCGCCAAGAACACGGCGGTGAAGTACCACCCCAAGGACGGCGGGGACCCGATCACCATCAACATCATCGACACTCCGGGCCACGCCGACTTCGGTGGCGAGGTCGAGCGCGGTCTGTCGATGGTCGACGGCGTGGTGCTGCTGGTGGACTCCTCCGAGGGCCCGCTCCCGCAGACGCGTTTCGTGCTGCGCAAGGCCCTTCAGGCCCGGCTCCCCGTCATCCTGTGCATCAACAAGACGGACCGTCCCGACGCCCGCATCGACGAGGTGGTCAACGAGGCGTACGACCTCTTCCTCGACCTGGACGCGGACGAGGAGCAGATCGAGTTCCCGATCGTCTACGCCTGCGGCCGTGACGGCATCGCCTCGCTGACCAAGCCGGAGGACGGCACCGTCCCGGCCGACTCCACCAGCCTGGAGCCGTTCTTCTCGACGATCCTCCAGCACATCCCGGCCCCGCGGTATGACGAGGACGCCCCGCTCCAGGCCCACGTCACCAACCTGGACGCCGACAACTTCCTGGGCCGCATCGCGCTCTGCCGCGTCGAGCAGGGCGAGCTGCGCAAGGGCCAGACCGTCACCTGGATCCGGCGCGACGGCACGATGTCCAACGTCCGCGTCTCCGAACTGCTGATGACCGAGGCGCTCACCCGCAAGCCGGCCGAGGTGGCGGGTCCGGGCGACATCTGCGCCATCGCCGGCATCCCGGACATCATGATCGGCGAGACGCTGGCCGACCCGGAGAACCCGATCGCGCTGCCGCTGATCACGGTCGACGAGCCCGCCATCTCGATGACCATCGGCACCAACACCTCGCCGCTGGTCGGCCGCGGCGGCACCGGCAAGGGTGCCGAGAACAAGGCGGCCGTCAAGGACCGCAAGCTCACCGCCCGCCAGGTCAAGGACCGCCTCGACCGCGAGCTGATCGGCAATGTCTCGCTCCGCGTCCTCGACACCGAGCGTCCCGATGCCTGGGAGGTGCAGGGCCGCGGCGAGCTGGCGCTGGCCATCCTCGTCGAGCAGATGCGCCGTGAGGGCTTCGAGCTGACGGTGGGGAAGCCGCAGGTCGTCACCAGGGAGGTCGACGGCAAGGTCCACGAGCCCGTCGAGCGCCTGACCGTCGACGTCCCCGAGGAGCACATGGGCCCGGTCACGCAGCTCATGGGCGTCCGCAAGGGCCGCATGGACAACATGTCGAACCACGGCTCCGGCTGGGTCCGCATGGAGTTCGTCGTCCCCTCCCGCGGTCTCATCGGTTTCCGCACCGAGTTCCTGACGCAGACCCGGGGCACCGGCATCGCGCACTCCATCCACGAGGGCCACGAGCCGTGGTTCGGTCTGCTGACCACGCGCAGCAACGGTTCGCTCGTCGCCGACCGTGCCGGTGCCGTCACCGGCTTCGCGATGACCAACCTCCAGGAGCGGGGCGTCCTCTTCATCGAGCCGGGCACCGAGGTCTACGAGGGCATGATCATCGGGGAGAACTCCCGCGCCGACGACATGGACGTCAACATCACCAAGGAGAAGAAGCTCACCAACATGCGCTCCTCCACGGCCGATGTCGCCGAGTCGATCGTGCCGCCGCGCAAGCTCTCCCTGGAGCAGTCGCTGGAGTTCTGCCGGGACGACGAGTGCGTCGAGGTCACCCCGGAGGCCGTCCGCATCCGCAAGGTGAACCTGGACTCCCGCGAGCGCGCCCGCGCCGCCTCACGCGCCAAGCGCTGAAACTCGCCTGCCCGGACCCGGCCCCTCCGCCCCGCGCGGAGGGGCCGGGTCTTTTCGGGAGGCCTGCTCGGTCGGTCTCGGGGCGTTCCTTGACGCCTCGGGGGCTTTCGGGACGAACCGGAGGAACCCCGCGACGGCGTCGGTGCGGACTCGTTTCGACCCTCGGTGCGGCATGTGTTGCGGTGTCAGGAACTGAGAGCGAAGATTCCGCTGATATACAACCCACTTTCATCGATCAGATGTCCGGTTATCGGGCGTCGCTCTCCGGAACATGTATTAACGGTCCGTTTCGGGGGTGTCTGTCTAGGATCGCTTTGTCCGCATTTCGGGTCTACGCGTGCAGTTGATGTTGCCAAAACGAGACCCTTTAGGTGTGGTTTACGGCCCAGCTGTCCTTAATAGTTGGCTCGATGAGCTCGGGTCAATGGGTCACGCACTGTGGGGAGTGCCGACTCACGAGCACACTCGGGGCACTGAACGATCACCGTCAGGGGTGTCGGTGTATCACTCCAGTGCCCTTCTTGTAGTCAAAAGTGGACTCATGAGGAGGAAACCCATGCGTGGTGCCAAGAGCGCCAAGTGGGTCGCGGGAGCGGCAATCATCGCCCTGGGCGTGACCGCTTGTGGCGGCGGGGGCAAGGACAGCGACAGCGGAATGAACTCCGGCAAGGCGGACCCGAAGGGGGTTCTGACCGCCCAGCTCGGCGAGCCGCAGAACCTGCTCCAGCCGGCGAACGCCAAGGAGAGCCAGGGCAGCCGCGTCCTGCGCACCATCTTCTCCGGCCTGGTCGACTACGAGCCCGGCACCGGCAAGCTCGTCTACGTCAACGCCGAGTCGGTCACCCCCAACGCCGACTCGTCCGAGTGGACCGTCAAGCTCAAGCCGGGCTGGAAGTTCCACGACGGCACCACGGTCACCGCCCAGTCCTACGTGGACTCCTGGAACTGGTCGGCCAACGTCAAGAACAACCAGACCAACTCCAGCTGGTTCGAGGACGTCAAGGGTTACGAGGACGTTCACCCGGCGAAGGGCGAGCCGAAGTCCGACAAGATGTCGGGTCTGAAGGTCGTCGACGAGAACACCTTCACGATCACCCTGAACGGCCCGGTCTCGTACTTCGCGTACAAGCTCGGTTACATCGTGTGGGCGCCGCTGCCCGAGTCCTTCTTCAAGGACCCGAAGGCCGCCGGTGAGCACCCGATCGGCAACGGTCCCTACAAGTTCGTCTCCTGGGACCACAAGAAGCTGATCAAGGTCCGGAAGTTCGACGACTACCAGGGCCCGAACAAGGCCAAGAACGGTGGCATCGACTTCAAGAACTACACCACCGCCGAGGCCGCCTACTCGGACCTGCGGTCGGACAACCTCGACTGGATCGAGCAGGTCCCGACCACGTCGCTCACCAGCTACAAGCAGGACCTCGGTGACCGCGCCATCGACGCCGAGTACTCCGCGGTCCAGACGATCGTCCCGGCGTTCTACACCAAGCAGTTCAAGGGCATCGACCCCAAGGTCATCCAGGGTCTGTCGATGGCGATCGACCGCGACACGATCACCAAGACCGTGCTGCACGGCACCCGTAGCCCGGCCGACTCCTTCGTCGCCCGTGGTGTGCTCGGTTACAAGGCCGGCGCCCTGGGCGACGTGACCACGTACGACCCGGCCAAGGCCAAGGAGCTCATCAAGGAGGGTGGCGGCGTTCCGGAGAACAAGATCTGGATCCAGTACAACGCCGACCAGTCCCACAAGCCGTGGGTCGACGCGGTCTGCAACAGCATCCGCAAGGCCACCGGTGTCGAGTGCGTCGGCGACTCCAAGCCGGACTTCCAGGCCGACCTGAACGCCCGCGACAACAAGCAGGTCAAGTCCATCTACCGCAGTGGCTGGGTGCTCGACTACCCGGTCAACTCGAACTTCATGCGCGACCTGTACGGCACCACGGCCGCCGGTAACACCTCGGGTTACTCCAACAAGAAGTTCGACGAGCTCGCCTCGAAGGCCGACAAGGCCAAGACGCTGGACGAGACCGTCAAGCTCTACCAGGACGCCGAGCAGCTCCTGAAGGAGAACCTCCCGGCCATCCCGCTGTGGTTCTACAAGAACAACTCGGGCCAGTCGAACAACGTGTACGGCAAGATCGTCTACGGTCAGGACGGCGACCCCATCTTCACCGATGTCCAGGTGAAGGCCAAGAAGTAAGTATCGGGATCCGAAGGCCGGTCCCGCCGCTTCCTTCACAGGAGCGGCGGGACCGGCCGTAGGCGCGGAGGCCCCGGGGCTTCTCCCCCACACCCCGCGGCGGAGACAACTCTGAGCAGGCCCTCGCCGACCCCTCACGGCATGGAGGCATGATGGGGCGTTATGTCGCACGGCGACTGCTCCAGATGATCCCGGTATTCATCGGGACTACTCTGATTATTTTTCTCATGGTCCACATCCTTCCCGGCGACCCCATCCGGGCGATGTGGGGAGACAAGGCGGCGGACCCCGCACAGGTCGCCTCGCTGCGCCACGAGTTCGGGCTCGACCAGCCCTTGTGGAAGCAGTACGTCGACTACATGGCCAATCTCTTCCAGGGCGACTTCGGCAAGACCTTCGGCGGTCGCCAGGTCCTCGACGAGATGTCCGAGTCCTTCCCGGTGACGCTGCGGCTGACTGCCGTGGCCATGCTCATCGAGATCATCGTCGGCATCGGGCTCGGTGCCTGGGCGGGCCTGCGGGCCGGCAAGGCGGCCGACACCGGCGTGCTGATCTTCACCCTGATCGTCATCTCGATCCCGGTGTTCGTGCTCGGCTTCCTCGCCCGCTTCGTCCTGGCGGACACGCTCGGCTGGGTGGCCCCCAACGTCCAGGACTCCACGAGCTACGCGCAGTTGTTCCTACCGGGCTTCGTGCTCGCCATGCTCTCCATGGCATATGTGGCGCGACTGACCCGCACCACCTTCGCGGAGAACCTCCGTGCCGACTACATGCGCACCGCCATGGCCAAGGGCCTGCCTCGCCACCGCATCATCGGTGTCCACCTGCTGCGCAACTCGCTGATCCCCGTCATCACGTTCCTGGGTACGGACGTCGGCGGCTTCATCGGCGGAGCGGTCGTGACCGAGGGCATCTTCAACGTCCAAGGTGTCGGAAACCTGCTCTTCAAGGCGCTCCAGCAACGTGAGGGATCGACGATCGTCGGTGTCGTCACCGTCTTCGTCCTCGTCATCCTTGTGATCAACCTGCTCGTCGACCTGCTGTACGCGGTCCTGGACCCGAGGATCCGGTATGCCTGACGTGACCGAGACCAAGACCGAGGCGGTGGCGGACGCCACCACCGCTCCCTCGGCTGCGGAGGGGCAGCAGTCTCAGGGCAAGCCGCGAAGCCTCTGGGGTGACGCCTGGTACGACCTGCGTCATCGCCCGATGTTCTGGATCTCCTCGATCCTGCTGCTGCTTCTGCTGATCATCGCCACGTTCCCGGGGCTGTTCACCAGCGTGGACCCGCGTGACGGCGATCTGACCAACCACTTCCTGACCAAGCCGGAGCTGGGGCACTTCTTCCAGCCCGACTGGTTCGGCTACGACGGCCAGGGGCGGTCGATCTACGCGCGTGTCATCTATGGCACCCGCGCCTCGATCATGGTCGGCGTCGGCGTCACCGCGGCGGTCACCATCGTCGGCGGCCTGCTGGGCATGCTCGCCGGATACTTCGGCGGCTGGCTCGACGCGGTGATCTCCCGGATCACCGACATCTTCTTCGGCATCCCCTTCCTGCTCGGCGCGATGGTCGTCCTGAACGCCTTCACCGAGCGCAAGGTCTACGTGGTGATCCTGGCTCTCGCCTTCCTCGGCTGGACCTCGATCTGCCGTGTGATGCGCTCCTCCGTGATCACCGCGAAGCAGGCGGACTATGTGACGGCGGCCCGCGCGCTCGGCGCCGGTACCTCGCGCATCCTCTTCCGGCACGTCCTGCCGAACGCGATCGCCCCGACCATCGTCGTGGCCACCATCGCGCTGGGCGGGTACATCTCGGCCGAGGCGACGCTCTCGTTCCTCGGACTCGGTCTCGCCGACCCGACGGTCTCGTGGGGCATCGACATCTCCGAGGGCAGCCAGGCCATCCGCGACAACCCGCATGCACTGCTCTTCCCGGCGGGAATGCTCAGCATCACGGTCTTCGCGTTCATCATGCTCGGCGACGCGGTGCGCGACGCCCTCGACCCGAAGCTGCGCTGAGGAGGGCGTACGTGACCACCATCGACAAGACAGCAGACCTCCCGGCGCCGCGCGCCGGGGCGTCGGACAGCACTCCGCTGCTCGAAGTGCGCGATCTCCACGTGGAGTTCCACACCCGTGACGGCGTCGCCAAGGCCGTCAACGGCGTGAACTACAGCGTCGACTCGGGCGAGACCCTGGCCGTGCTCGGTGAGTCCGGCTCCGGCAAGTCCGTGACCGCCCAGGCGATCATGGGCATTCTCGACATGCCGCCCGGCAAGATCCCGCAGGGCCAGATCCTGTACCGCGGCCAGGACATGCTCACCATGAGCTTCGAGGAGCGGCGGAAGATCCGCGGCCAGAAGATCGCGATGATCTTCCAGGACGCGCTGTCCTCCCTCAACCCGGTGCTCTCGGTCGGCTACCAGCTCGGCGAGATGTTCCGGGTCCACCAGGGCCTCTCCAAGAAGGACGCCAAGCTCAAGGCCATCGAGCTGATGGACCGGGTCAAGATCCCCGCCGCGAAGGAACGCGTCGGCGACTACCCGCACCAGTTCTCCGGCGGTATGCGCCAGCGCATCATGATCGCCATGGCGCTGGCCCTGGAGCCGGACCTGATCATCGCGGACGAGCCCACCACGGCGCTCGACGTGACGGTCCAGGCGCAGGTCATGGACCTGCTCGCGGAGCTTCAGCGCGAGTACAACATGGGCCTGATCCTGATCACCCACGACCTCGGCGTGGTCGCCGACGTCGCGGACAAGATCGCGGTCATGTACGCGGGCCGGATCGTCGAGACGGCCCCGGTGCACGAGCTGTACAAGCGGCCCGCGCACCCGTACACCCGGGGTCTGCTCGACTCGATCCCGCGGCTCGACCAGAAGGGCCAGGAGCTCTACGCGATCAAGGGCCTGCCCCCCAACCTGCTCAAGATCCCGTCCGGCTGCGCCTTCAACCCCAGGTGCCCCAAGGCGGAGGACATCTGCCGCACCGAGATCCCGGCCCTGGTCCCGGTCTCCGAGCAGGACGGCAGCGAACTGCCCGGCCGCGGCAGCGCCTGCCACTTCTGGAAGGAGACGATCCATGGCTGAGCACGACAAGACGGACGAGACCATGGACGCGACGCCGAACGTCACCGAGGTCGTCGGCAACGAGGCCATGAGCGAGACCGCGGCGGTCGCGGCCATCGACGCGCCGGTGGAACGCGGTGAGCCGATCCTTCAGGTGCGCAATCTGGTCAAGCACTTCCCGCTGAGCCAGGGCATCCTCCTGAAGCGGCAGGTCGGCGCGGTCAAGGCGGTCGACGGAGTCTCCTTCGACCTGTACCAGGGCGAGACGCTCGGCATCGTGGGCGAGTCCGGCTGCGGCAAGTCCACCGTCGCCAAGCTCCTGATGCTCCTGGAGACCGCCACCTCCGGCGAGGTCTTCTACAAGGGCCAGGACATCACCAGGCTGTCCGGCAGGGCCCTCAAGGCCGTCCGCCGCAACATCCAGATGGTGTTCCAGGACCCGTACACCTCGCTCAACCCCCGTATGACGGTGGGCGACATCATCGGCGAGACGTACGAGATCCACCCCGAGGTGGCACCGAAGGGCGACCGCCGCCGCAAGGTCCAGGAGCTCCTGGACGTGGTGGGTCTGAACCCGGAGTACATCAACCGCTACCCGCACCAGTTCTCCGGCGGTCAGCGCCAGCGCATCGGCATCGCCCGCGGCCTCGCGCTCAACCCGGAGATCATCATCTGCGACGAGCCGGTCTCCGCGCTCGACGTGTCGGTGCAGGCGCAGGTCATCAACCTGATGGAGAAGCTCCAGGACGAGTTCAACCTCTCCTACCTCTTCATCGCGCACGACCTGTCGATCGTCCGGCACATCTCCGACCGGGTCGGCGTGATGTACCTCGGCAAGATCGCCGAGATCGGCACCGACGAGCAGATCTACGACCACCCGACGCACCCGTACACCCAGGCGCTGCTGTCGGCGGTCCCGGTGCCGGACCCGGACGCGCGCGCACACCGCGAGCGGATCATCCTCACCGGTGACGTGCCGTCCCCGGCGAACCCGCCGAGCGGCTGCCGCTTCCGCACTCGTTGCTGGAAGGCGCAGGACAAGTGCGCCCAGGAGATGCCGCTGCTGGCCGTGCCCGAGCGCTTCAAGACCTCGGACACGCCGGCCGCGCACGAATCGGCCTGCCACTTCGCCGAGGAGAAGGACGTCGTCGGCGCGGCTTCGTGACCCGGCGCGCCTGACCCGGCGCGTATGAGACGGACGGCCCGGAACCATGAGGTTCCGGGCCGTCCGTCGTGTTCGTCCCGCCGCCGTCGTGCCGGACCGCCCGCCGTGCCCGTCCGCCGTGCCCGGCACCCCGTCGCGTGGGCCACGCTCCGTCACGTCCGGCCTCCCGTCGGGTCCGGTGTTCTGCGCGTGCGGCCGTCCGCCGCGTCGGCACCGGAGCGCACCGTCGACCCGACGTCGCGTCAAGTCCGTGGGTCTCCGGGGGCTCTCCGGGCCCTCCACTCGGCCGTCGGCCCGTCAGATCGCGCTCGGGCCCGTTCGACGCCGCCCAGGCCGCTGCGGCCCCGTCGGACAGGTGACGGATGTACACGTACGGCCGTGGACGAGATGCGTGCACCGTGCCCGGAGGTGATATTGGCCGGTATGTGACACGGAGTGAGAATTCTGTGACACGGAGCGATGTGACCGGGGATGAGGAGGAGACACTCCATGCGCGGAGCCACACGGGCCGGGTGGGTCGCCTGCACGGCGGCCGTCGCCCTGGCGGCGACGGCATGCGGAGGCGGCGAAGAGCTCCGCGGCGGTCCCGACGGAATCGTGAGGTCCTCCTGGGGCGACCCGCAGAATCCGCTGGAACCGGCGAACACCAACGAGGTGCAGGGTGGCAAGGTCCTCGACATGATCTTCCGGGGGCTCAAGCGCTACGACCCGGGGACCGGCGCCGCCACGAACATGCTGGCCGAGCGGATCGAGACCAAGGACAACCAGAACTTCACGATCACCGTGAAGGAGGGCTGGACGTTCAGCGACGGCGAGAAGGTCACGGCCAGATCCTTCGTGGACGCCTGGAACTACGGCGCCGTGCTGAAGAACAACCAGAAGAACGCCTACTTCTTCGGCTACATCGACGGATACCACCAGGTCCACCCGGCGGCCGGCCCCGCCACCGCGAAGACGCTCTCCGGCCTCCGGGTGGTCGACGAACGCACCTTCACGGTCAGGCTGTCGCAGAAGTTCTCCCTGTGGCCCGACACCCTCGGCTACCCCGCCTTCGCCCCGCTGCCCCGGGCCTTCTTCACCGACCACGCCGGCTGGCTGGCCAAGCCCGTCGGCAACGGCCCGTACACCGTCGACTCGTACACCCGGGGCGCCGCGATGAGCCTGCGCAGATGGGATGCCTACCCCGGCCCCGACAAGGCGCGGAACGGCGGTATCGACCTCCAGGTCTACACCGACGGCAACACCGCCTACACCGATCTCATGGCCGGGAACCTCGACCTCGTCGACGACGTGCCCGCCGCGCAGCTGAAGAACGTCAAGGCGGACCTCGGCTCCCGCTACATCAACACCCCGGCCGGCATCATCCAGACCCTGGCCTTTCCGTTCTACGACCGGAAGTGGACCACTCCCGGCGCCGTCAAGGTCCGCCAGGGCCTGTCGATGGCCATCAACCGGGAGCAGATCACCCACCAGATCTTCCGGAACACCCGCACCCCCGCCTCCGACTGGACCTCCCCGGTTCTCGGCGAGCACGGCGGATTCAAGGAGGGGCTGTGCGGAGCGCCCTGCGCGTTCGACGCGGCCCGCGCCAAGAGGCTGATCCAGGAGGGCGGCGGCATCCCCGGCGGCCGGCTCACGATCACCTACAACGCGGACACCGGCTCCCACAAGGAGTGGGTGGACGCGGTCTGCAACAGCATCAACCGGGTGATGGGCAACAACGAGGCGTGCGTCGGCGCCCCGGTCGGCACGTTCGCCGACTTCCGCGGCCAGGTGGCCCGGCAGAAGCCGACCGGTGCCTGGCGGGCCGGCTGGCAGATGGACTACCCGCTGATCCAGAACTTCCTCCAGCCGCTGTACTACACCGACGCCTCCTCCAACGACGGCAGGTGGAGCAGCAAGAAGTTCGACGGACTGGTGGACCGGGCCAACGCCGAGTCCGACCGGGCCAGGGCCGTGGCGACCTTCCAGGAGGCGGAGAAGGTCCTGGCCGAACAGATGCCCGTCATCCCGCTCTGGTACCAGAACGGCAGCGCGGGCTACTCGGAGCGGGTGAGCGATGTGACGCTGAACCAGTTCAGCGTCCCGGTGTACGAGGGGATCCGGGTCAAGTGACCCGCCGAAGGGACGGGCGTTCCTCGGCGCACCGCCCGCCGTTCCCGGGTGCCGGCCCGAAGCCGCTCCAGAACCCCCGGCCGAAGCCGTCCCGGCCCGAAGCCGGTCCGGGCCCCCCGTCCCGGCCCTGAGCCCTCCGCCCCGGCGCCGAGCCCCGCCACCCCGCGAATCCCGGGAGCCCTCATGGGACGTTATGTGATCCGGCGGCTGCTGCAGATGATCCCGGTCTTCTTCGGCACCACCCTGCTGATCTTCCTCATGGTGAACGTGATGGGCGACCCCGTCGCGGGCCTCTGCGGCGAACGCCGGTGCGACCCCGCGACCGCCGCCCGGCTCCGTGCGGAGTTCGGCCTCGACAAGCCCCTGTGGCAGCAGTACGCGACGTACATGGGCAACGTCTTCACCGGCGACTTCGGCACCGCGTTCAACGGGCAGAAGGTCACCGAGCTGATGGGCGGCGCCTTTCCCGTCACGATCCGGCTCACCCTCGTCGCGATCGTCTTCGAGATCGTCATCGGCCTCGGCCTCGGCGTCGTCACCGGACTGCGCCGGGGCCGTCCCGTCGACACCACCGTCCTCGTCCTGACCCTGGTCGTCATCTCCGTGCCGACCTTCGTCACCGGTCTGCTGCTGCAACTCCTCCTGGGCGTCGAATGGGGCGTCGTCAGACCCTCCGTCTCGCCGGGGGCGCCCGTGAACGAACTGATCGTCCCCGGGCTGGTCCTCGCCTCGGTCTCGCTGGCGTACGTCACCCGGCTCACCCGGACCTCGATCGCTGAGAACGCCCGCGCCGACTACGTCCGCACAGCCGTCGCCAAGGGGCTGCCCGGTCGCCGCGTCGTCGTCCGCCATCTGCTGCGCAACTCGCTGATCCCCGTCGTCACGTTCATCGGCACCGACATCGGCGCCCTCATGGGCGGCGCGATCGTCACCGAGCGGATCTTCAACATCCACGGCGTCGGCTACCAGCTCTACCAGGGCATCCTGCGCCAGAACTCCCAGACCGTCGTCGGCTTCGTCACCGTCCTGGTGCTCGTCTTCCTGACGGCCAACCTGCTCGTCGACCTGCTGTACGCCGTACTCGACCCGAGGATCCGCTATGCCTGAGCAGCAGACACCGGACGAGGCGATCTCACCCGGCGGGGCGGGGGGCGCGACGGGCCTCGCCCTGGAGGAGGGCGCGACCCTCGGAAGGGCACCCGGCGGGCCCGGGGGCACCGGCCCCGCCCGGAAGCCGCGCAGTCTGTGGTCCGACGCCTGGCAGGACCTGCGCCGCGACCCGGTCTTCCTCGTCTCCGCCCTGGTCATCCTCTTCCTGGTGGTCATCTCCGTCTGGCCTTCGCTGATCGCCGGTCAGGACCCCCTCGACTGCGACCTCGCCAGGGCCCAGGACGGCCCCCGCCCCGGCCACCCCTTCGGCTTCGACGGACAGGGCTGCGACGTCTACACCCGCACCGTCCACGGCGCCAGGAACTCGGTGACCGTCGGCGTCTGCGCCACCCTCGGCGTGGCCCTCCTCGGCGGTGTCCTCGGCGGTCTGGCCGGATACTCCGGCGGCCGGTGGGACACCGTCCTCTCCCGGATCACCGATGTCTTCTTCGGTATCCCGGTGGTCCTCGGCGGGCTGGTCTTCCTCTCCGTCGTCACCGGCTCCACCGTCTGGCCGGTGATCGGCTTCATCGTGCTGCTCGGCTGGCCGCAGATCGCCCGCATCGCCCGGGGCTCCGTGATCACCGCCAAGCAGAACGACTACGTCCAGGCGGCACGGGCCCTCGGCGCCTCCCACACCCGGATCCTGCTGCGCCACATCGCCCCGAACGCCGTCGCACCGGTCATCGTCGTCGCGGCCATCGCGCTCGGCACGTACATCGCGCTGGAGGCCACCCTGTCGTTCCTCGGCGTCGGGCTGAGGCCGCCCGCCGTCTCCTGGGGCATCGACCTCTCCGCCGCCTCCCCGTACATCCGCAACGCCCCGCACATGCTGCTCTGGCCCGCCGGGGCCCTGGCGGTCACGGTCCTCGCCTTCATCATGCTCGGCGACGCGGTGCGCGACGCCCTCGACCCCAAGCTGCGCTGAGGAGCCCCGCCATGCTGCTCGAAGTACGCGACCTGCACGTGGAGTTCCACACCCGCGACGGCGTCGCCCAGGCCGTCGACGGGGTCGGCTACGCCGTGGACGAGGGCGAGACGCTGGCCGTCCTCGGAGAGTCCGGCTCCGGCAAGTCCGTCACCGCGCAGGCCGTCATGGGCATCCTCGACATGCCCCCGGGACGGATCGGCGGCGGCGAGATCCTCTTCAAGGGCCGCGACCTGCTGACACTGGGGAAGGAGGAGCGCAGGAGGATCCGCGGCCGGGAGATGGCCATGGTCTTCCAGGACGCGCTGTCCTCCCTCAACCCGGTGGTCAGCGTCGGGGACCAGCTCGGCGAGATGTTCGTCGTCCACCGCGGGATGTCCCGCAAGGACGCCCGGACGAAGGCCGTCGAGCTGATGGACCGGGTGCGCATCCCGGCGGCGGGGCAGCGCGTCCGCGACTACCCGCACCAGTTCTCCGGCGGAATGCGCCAGCGCATCATGATCGCCATGGCGCTGGCCCTGGAGCCCTCGCTGATCATCGCGGACGAGCCCACCACGGCGCTCGACGTGACGGTCCAGGCGCAGGTCATGGACCTGCTCGCGGAGCTCCGGCGCGAGCTGGACATGGGGCTGATCCTGATCACCCACGACCTGGGCGTGGTCGCCGACGTCGCGGACAGGATCGCGGTCATGTACGCGGGCCGGATCGTCGAAACGGCCCCCGTGCACGACCTCTACCGGGCCCCCGCCCACCCGTACACCAGGGGCCTGCTCCGGTCCATTCCGCGCCTGGACCACAAGGGCCGGGGGCTGTACGCGATCAAGGGCCTGCCGCCCAGTCTGCTGAGCGTCCCGCCCGGCTGCGCCTTCCACCCGCGCTGCCCGCTGGCCCGGGACGTCTGCCGGCACGGGGCGCCGCCCCCGCTGTACGAGGTGACCGAGCGGCGCCGGAGCGCCTGCCACTTCTGGCAGGAGGCGCTCCATGCGCGCTGATCACTCGACGCGCGCCGGCCGCGGGAGCGCCCGCGAACCCGGAGGCGTGCCCGGCGAACCGATCCTCCAGGTCCGGGACCTGGTCAAGCACTACCCGCTCACCCGGGGCGTGTTGTTCAAGAAGCGGATCGGCGCGGTCAAGGCGGTCGACGGGGTCTCCTTCGACCTGGCGGCGGGGGAGACGCTCGGCATCGTGGGGGAGTCGGGCTGCGGCAAGTCGACCGTGGCCCGGACGCTGGTGCATCTGGAACGGCCGACGGCCGGGGCGATCAGGTACAAGGGCGAGGACATCACCGGTCTCTCGGGGCGCGCGCTGAAGGCGGTGCGCCGCAACATCCAGATGGTGTTCCAGGACCCGTACACCTCGCTGAACCCGCGCATGACGGTGGGCGACATCGTCGGGGAGCCGTACGCGATCCACCCCGAGGCGGCGCCGAAGGGCGACCGGCGGCGCAAGGTCCAGGAGTTGCTGGACGTGGTGGGCCTGAACCCGGAGTACGTCAACCGTTACCCGCACCAGTTCTCCGGCGGTCAGCGCCAGCGCATCGGCATCGCCCGCGGCCTCGCGCTCAACCCGGAGATCATCATCTGCGACGAGCCGGTCTCCGCGCTCGACGTGTCGGTGCAGGCGCAGGTCATCAACCTGCTGGACCGGCTCCAGAGCGAGTTCGCGCTGAGTTACGTCTTCATCGCGCACGACCTGTCGGTCGTCCGGCACATCTCCGACCGGGTGGGCGTGATGTACCTCGGCCGGATCGTGGAGAGCGGCACCGACGAGCAGATCTACGACCACCCCACCCATCCGTACACCCAGGCGCTGCTGTCCGCCGTGCCGGTGCCGGACCCGACGGCGCGCGAGCGCCGGGAGCGGATCATCCTGCGCGGCGACATCCCCTCACCCGCCGACCCGCCCTCGGGCTGCCCCTTCCGGACCCGCTGCTGGAAGGCGCGGGAGCGCTGCGCGCGGGAGGTACCGCCGCTGGCGGTCCCGGAGGTCTTCCGGCTGACGGGCGGCCCCGCGGAGCACGCCTCGGCCTGCCACTTCGCGGAGGAGAGGCGGATGGCGCCACCGGGCGGGCCGGGTGGACCGGGCGGACGGGGTGGACAGGATGCGGGGGACGGGGAGGGCGGGGCGCCGCCGTCCGGGGCCGGCCCGGCGCGCTGAC
Organism: Streptomyces sp. NPDC052042; assembly: GCF_044548345.1. NCBI lineage: Bacteria > Bacillati > Actinomycetota > Actinomycetes > Kitasatosporales > Streptomycetaceae > Streptomyces > Streptomyces sp. NPDC052042. The sequence goes on from NZ_JBIUBU010000013.1 coordinate 61,264, forward strand.
CGTGTGGCAGCGGTTCGGTGCACCGACCGCGTGAGCCGTGACGCGCGGGCCGGTCCGGCCGTTGCTGCCCCGGCACTCCGGTGCGTCGGCGGGGGAGGTGGACGGCCGTGCGGACGCCGTGGACCGGCCGGGGGCCAACGTCCCCCGGCCGGAAGCCCGTTGAGCGTCGGCCTTCCTCGCGCAACAACCCGGCAGCCCCCTTGCCCGGTTCGGGAGGAAGGTGGAGTATCGCTCGGGTGATACTCACACGGGGGGCAAGGATCACCGGCGCCGTTCTCTGCGCCCTGCTCGCGGCGATCGTCGCGGGCTGGATCGTGCGGGACCTCGGCGCGGTCGCCGAACCGGGTCAGCTCCTGCGGTACTGGGCGGGCTTCGAGGACGCGCGGCTGCCCGCGATGCCTGCCGCCTCGACCGTCGACGTGGCCCTGTTCGTGGTGTACGTCGTCGTCGCCCTCGTCGTCCCGCGGTCGACGGTGGCCGCCTCCGCGCTGGTCGCCACCGGTGTGCTCACGCTCGCCTTCCGGCTTCCCGGGCTTTGGAACATCGGGACGTCCCGGATGGGCCACCAGTACTCCGACGAGCTGCGCACCCGCGCTCTGATCTGCGCCTTCGTGGCCGTGGGCGCGGCGATCGCGATGCTCATCACGGCGGGTGCGGGGCGTCGCCCGCCGGCCGACCTCGCCGAACGAGTACCGGTCCGGCCGGGCCAGGGCGCCGGCGCGCTCGCCTTCCTGCTGCTGGGCGCCTCGGCGGCGGTCCGCGCCGCCTGGGAGATCTGGCAGTTGGTGAAGAACCCCGGCCTCTTCCCCGACTGGTACCTGGGCGGGGACCTGGCCTTCCGCGGGCTGATCGACCCGCCACAGGGCTGGACCAGTGCCTTCGTCGTGCTGCTCTGCCTGTTCGCCGGGGTGAGCGCCCTCGCCCGCGCCCCGCACGCCCGGCCGTTCGGCCTGATCGCCGCGGGCATCCTCTTGCCGAGCGCGGCGTCGCTGCTGAACCGGTCCCTGGACTCCGGCGTACTGGAGCGCTTCGGCGAACTGTCCGTGGAGCACCAGCTCCTTGTGCTGAGCTGGACCTTCGAGCTGATCGCCGGCGCGGCCGTGCTCGTCGTGCTGGCCGTGCGGGGCCCGGCCGATGTCTCCGTCCCGCCGTATCAGGGATACGAACCCGAGTACGGGCAGGACCACGGCCATCCGGGGCCCGACCCGGGGCAGGGCTACGGATACCCCGGTTCCGGCCCCGGGGAGGGCTACGGATACCCCGCTTCCGGCCCCGGACCGGGGAACGGCCACCCGGGCTCCGACCCCGGAGCTTTCGGACCACATCCGCCCCATCAGCCGCCGCCTCCGCCGTCCCAGCCGCCACCGGGCTGGTGACGATCTGGTGAGAATCCGGCGAAGCCTCAGTGCGGGGCAGGTGAGGAGCTGGTGAGGAATCGGTGGCGGTCTGTCGACGGTTCATCGAGGATCCGGTGACGGGGCCGAGAACGCGAACCGAACCGGTGGGTGTGTCCGGTGACCGGAATCGGTCTTCGGACACCCCCACCGGAACGCGGCCGGACACCCCGCACGGCGCCCGGCCCGGCTCAGCCCCGCAGCCCCAGCGACCGCTTCAGGAAGTCCACCTGGAGCAGCAGCAGGTTCTCCGCCACCTGTTCCTGCGGCGTCATGTGCGTCACCCCGCTGAGCGGCATCACCTCGTGCGGGCGCCCCGCCGCCAGCAGCGCCGACGACAGCCTGAGCGAGTGCGCGACCACCACGTTGTCGTCCGCCAGACCATGGATGATCATCATCGGACGCACCTGCTCCGCCGCCTCCGAGAGCCCGTCGTCCGTCAGCAGCGAGGTGTGCGCGTACACCTCCGGCTGCTCGGCCGGGTCGCCGAGGTAGCGCTCGGTGTAGTGCGTGTCGTAGAGCCGCAGATCGGTCACGGGCGCGCCCACCACCGCGGCGTGGAAGACATCCGGCCGCCGCAGTGCCGCCAGCGCCGACAGATAGCCGCCGAACGACCAGCCGCGGATTGCCACCCTGCCGAGGTCCAGCGGATGATTTTCGGCCAAAGCGTGCAGCGCCTCGACCTGGTCGTCCAGGGCAAGGGCGAGGTTGTCCTTGACGGCCTTCTCCCAGCCCGGCGAGCGGCCCGGAGTGCCCCGGCCGTCCGCGACGACCACGGCGAATCCCTGGTCGGCGAACCACTGCGAGGTCAGGTGCGGATTGTGCGCGGCGAGCACCCGGCGGGCGTGCGGACCGCCGTACGGATCCATCAACACCGGAAGCGGGCCGTCTGATTCCTTGTGGTCCCGGGGGAGCAGCACGGCGCACGGAATCCGCCGCGCGCCCGCCTCGGTGAGCGACACCCGCGGCGAAATCACCGGTTCCTGGGCGAAGTTGGCGATGGTGGCGATCCGCTTGCCCTCGCGGAACACCTCGGCGCGCACCCCCGGCCACTGGAGCGACTGGGAGGCCAGCACCGTCACGCCACCCCCGCGGACGGCCGAATGGATCCCCGGTTCCTCGGAGATCCGCTCGACGCCCAGCTCGTTGACCCGGTACACATGGCTCTCGCCGATCTCCGGCGCCGCGGCCTCCTCACCCGCCGACGCCGACACCAAAATGTCTGATTCGCCGATGTCCAGGACCGCTTGGAGCTGCAACTGCGCCCCGGTCAGCGGACGGTCACCGACCGCGAGCACCCGGGCCCCGCCCTCGTCCGCGATCCGCACGAGCCGCCCGTCCGGAGCCCAGGCGGGAACTCCGGGGAAGATTTCCAGCCAGATCGGATCCTCGTCGACGTGCACCGTCCGCGTGGCGCCCGTCTCCGTGTCCACCGCGAGGTAGAGCTGGCTGCGCTGGTCGCGGGCCTGCACCAGGAGCAGCGGGGCCCCCGCCGAGGACCAGTGCACCTGGGCGAGATACGGGTGCCGCGCACGGTCCCAGACCACTTCGGTGCGACCGCCGTCCAGGTCCGTCAGGAAGAGCCGCACCTCGGCGTTGGGCGTCCCGGCCGCCGGGTAGGCGACCTCGGCGGGCGTGCGGTCCGGGTGCGCGGGGTCGGCGATCCACCACCGCCGCACGGGGCTGTCGTCGACCCGGGCGACCAGCAGCCGGTCCGATTCCGGCGACCACCAGAAGCCCCGCGAGCGCTGCATCTCCTCGGCGGCGACGAACTCCGCCAGGCCGTAGGTGACGTTCGCGGTCTCCGGCTCCGCCAGCGCCCGGTCCCCGTCGCCCTCGGCGCCCACGACGCGCAGCGCGCCCTTCGCCACGTACGCGATGTGCCGCCCGTCCGGCGAAGGGCGCGGGTCGATCACCGGGCCCGGAACCGGCAGTGCCCGTGCCGTCCCCGCCCGCAACTCCGCGACGTACACCTTCCCGGAGAGGGCGAACGCGGCCAACTCGGCCGCCGCGTCGACCGCGTAGCCGACGATCCCCGAGGAGCCCTCGCGGCTCCGCTCGCGCCGGGCCCGCTCCTGGGCCGACAGGCGTTCCGCCGAACCGCCCAGCAGGGCCTCGGGATCGGCGACGAGCCGTTCCGCGGGAGTGCCGCCCTCGGGCAGGTCAAGCACCCAGAGCCGACCCGACCGGTCCGTGCCGGAATCTGACCGAAGAAAGACCACCCGCTTTCCGTCGGGTGAGATGCTGAACGCCCGTGGAGCGCCCAGGGTGAAGCGCATCGTCCTGGCGTGCTGGCGTGGAAAAGAAGTCTTCTGCGAAGTCATGGCCCGAACCTAGTCCCCGAACCACTGCCCAGGCCCCGATCCACCGTCCGTGCGCCCCTCGTGCTGCCGTGCCCCGATCAATGCGGTGGCACGGAAAGTTATGATCCGTAGCGCTCGGTGGGTATGAACCTGCTGGCTCCATGTGTGCTGCCCGTCCCGACCGTACTGATGGAGGTGAACCGCCGTGGCACTCTCGATTTCGGCGGTGGTGCTGCTGGCGATCGTCGTCTTCCTGCTGATCCGGAAATCCGGATTGAAGGCCGGACATGCGGCGGTCTGCGCGCTGCTCGGTTTCTATCTCGCCAGCTCGTCCATCGCGCCCAGCATCGCGAACCTGACCACGAACGTGGCCGGGATGATCGGCAATCTCAAGTTCTGAGGCACGGCCTTCAAAGCGCTGCTTCCGAGGCACGGCTTCCGGCTTCGAGACACGACCTCTGAGGCACGGTCCCGAGACAGCGGCTTCCGAGTACGGCCCATGAGGCACGGCTCGGCGGCGCGTCCCGGTTCGGCGGCACGGCGGTCCGGTGCCGACATGGCGGTTCGGTGCCGGCACGCAGGCGTGGTCGGCTCACCAGTGCGGTGACCGGCAAGGTTCACCGGGCGCCGCGAGCTGCCCGGACAACCTTCCCGGCCACACCACCAGGCGCTCGGCTCGTAGGGTGGTCCCATGACGGACCACCCCGCCCGGCGCCTGCTTCTGGTGCACGCGCACCCCGACGACGAGTCGATCAACAACGGCGCCACCATGGCCAAGTACGCGGCCGAGGGCGCCCAGGTCACCCTGGTGACCTGCACACTCGGCGAGGAGGGCGAGGTCATCCCGCCCGCCCTCGCCCATCTCGCGGCGGACCGGGACGACGCCCTCGGTCCGTACCGCCGGGGCGAACTCGCCACGGCCATGAAGGAACTCGGCGTCACCGATCACCGCTTCCTCGGCGGTGCCGGCCGCTACCGCGACTCCGGGATGATGGGCGTGGAGCAGAACCACCGCCCCGGTTCCTTCTGGTCCGCGGACGTGGACGAGGCCGCGGCCCATCTCGTGGCGGTGATCCGCTCGGCGCGCCCGCAGGTCCTGATCGCCTACGACCCCGACGGCGGCTACGGGCACCCCGACCACATCCAGGCGCACCGCGTCGCGATGCGCGCGGCGGAACTGGCCGCCGATCCCGCGTACGGAGCCGACTCCGGGGGCCCGCACACCATCGCGAAGATCTACTGGAACCGGGTGCCGCGCTCGGTCGTGGAGGAGGGCTTCGCGCGCCTGCGCGGGACGGCGCCGGACGCCTTCCCGGGGATCGCCGCGCTGACGGACGTCCCCGGTGTGGTCGACGACACCCGGATCACCACGAGGATCGACGGCTCGGCCCATGCGGAGGCCAAGCGCGCGGCGATGCGCGCCCACGCCACGCAGATCGTCGTGGACGGCGACTTCTTCGCCCTCTCCAACGACCTCGGCCAGCCCGTTCTCACCTCCGAGTACTACGAGTTGGTGCGCGGCCCCTCCGGCGCCCGGCCGGGCGGGCACGAGGACGACCTGTTCGCGGGCGTACCGGACGGCCACCTGTCCCTGGGCGCACCGGACACGGAAGCGGGCGCCGCCCCGGGAACGGGTGCACAGGCGGGAACGGGCACGTACGCCGGCGTGGAGCCCGGCACGGACGCGCACACGGGCACGGAAGCGGGAGCGGGACGATGAGCGACGGCAGGCAGCGCGCCGCCCGTTCCGGGGCGCCTTCCGGCGGCGCCCCGGCCACCGGACCGGCCGCGCCCTTCAAACCCGGTCGGATCGCCGTCTACACGGCCCTGGTCGTCCTCGGCGCACTCGTCGGGATCGCCGGTTCACTGGTCCAGGCCGCCTGGTTCCCCGGCGGGCTGCTGCTGGCCCTGGCGGCCTGCGCCGGGCTGTTCCACGGCGGGCGGCGCGTCTTCGGCACCCAACTCGGCGCCTTGGCCCCCGCAGCGGGCTGGCTGATTTCGATCGTGATTCTGCTCGGCGGACGGCCGGAAGGCGACTATGTCTTCGGCGATGCGCTGGGGCTGACCTTCTTCACGCTGGGCGGGATGGCCATCGCCGTGATCTGTGCCACCATGTCGCGGTCACCCCATCCGGGAGCCGACAGCGGCCGACCTGGCAAGTAATGTGCCACGGCCGATTCCGTAGTGCCCTTGAACCGTCAGGGGGTCACGCGGTCGTTTCCCCCGGTCGCGGGGTGTCCGCCGACGCTGGCCAGTATGGTGGTTCGCGCGCCGAGCCGTCCCCTGGACTGCGGCAGGGGAAAGTACGGGCGGCGGAGCCAATCGGGAGAACCTGCTTTGAGTCGTGAAACTGACAGTTCGTCCTCCGGGACCCAGGGGCGCGGAGGAGCCGCGTACCCCTCGGGGACGCCGCCGTACGGATCCCGCCAGTATCCGTCGCCGCACCCCTCGCAGGACGCCCAGGACGGGGCCCCGGAGTCCGGGGACCGGCAGCGGCCCGAGGAGCCGAGAACCGAGACGACGCTGACGACGCGTATCCGGATCAACATTCCGGGCTCGCGTCCCATCCCGCCCGTCGTGATGCGCACGCCCGTCAACGACGGCGACGTCGCCGACGCGGAGCGCACCGGCGGCATCCCGCGCCCCGGATCGGACCCGTCGGATGCCCTTGCGCCCGACAACGACGCGCCGCTCGCCGCTCCACCGGAACCGGCTTCCGAGAAGTCGGCCAGGGAGAAGAACGGCGGCAGCGACTGGTTCGCCCCGCGCAAGGCGCCCATGAACACCTCGGTCACCGGTCCGAAGACCCCGGTCGCAGGCGGTGTGCCCGGCGCCCCGGCCGGTGGCGCGGACGCGGGGGAGGGGGGCGCACCCACTCCGCCCCACGCCGATCTGCCGTACTTCTCGGACGGGCCGCAGCACGGCCCCGCCCCGGACGGGTCCCGCCCCGGCCACAGTGCTTTCGACGAGTTCGACGCCCCCGGCGCCCCCGTGGCCGGGCCGAGCGGCCCCACGGCGGGGCCGGTCGGCGGCGCCGCGCCGCTGACGACGAGTCCGGCCGCGAACGCCGTCACTGGCACCGGCCCCGTGCCGCGGCTGTCCGACGACACGGCGGAGCTGACGCCCCAGTTCACCGCCGCGGTCCGTGCCGCGTCCGACGGCAACGTCTCCGGTGACACGCTCACGAGCGGAATTCCGGTCATCACGCCGGAACAGCGTTCCGCGTCCCCGTTCCCGAACGCGGGCGGCCTCTCCGCCCGGCGCGCGGACGCCGCGCCCGTGGTCGAGGACGAGGCTTTGGGCACGGGCCCGCTGGGCTCGGGCGGTCCCGCCGCCCCGTCGCCCGCTCCGGCCGCCGGTTCCGACGCGCCGTCCGCGCCCGCGAAGAAGAAGGGCCGCTCCAAGCTGGTGCTGCTCGGCGCGGCCGTCGTGGGCCTGGCCGCCGTCGCGTACGGCGCCGGGCTGCTGATGAACCACGCCGACGTGCCCAAGGGCACCACCGTCCTCGGCGTCGACATCGGCGGTGGGACGAAGGAGGAGGCCGTCGCGAAGCTGGACGCCGCCCTCGGCAAGCGCGCCGTGGCGCCCCTCCAGTTGTCCGTGGACGGCAAGACGACCGAGCTGGCCCCGGAGAAGGCCGGACTCAGCCTGGACAGCCAGGAGACCGTGCGCGCCGCCGCCGGAAGCGACTACAACCCGATGTCCGTCATCGGCACCGTCTTCGGGCAGAAGCGCGTCGTCGACCCGGTGATCCCGGTCGACGAGGAGAAGCTGGGCGTCGCGCTGACGGACCTCGCGGGCGCCTCCGGCTCGGCCAGCGACGGCACGATCAAGTTCGTGCCCAACAAGGCCATCGCCGTACCTGGCAAAGCGGGCAAGGGGCTGGACGTCAACCAGTCGATGATCTCGGTCCGCGACGCCTACCGGGCCCAGGTGCAGACCGGCAAGGCGTCCACGGTCCAACTGCCCGTCATCACCCGCGAACCCACCATCACCCAGGCCGAACTGGACCGGGCGATGAAGGAGTTCGCGGAGCCCGCGATGTCCGGTCTGATCACGATCAAGGCAGGCCCCAAGCAGATCCAGTTCGGTCCCGCCAGGTCATTGCCGCAGATCCTGTCGATGGTGCCGATCGAGGGGAAGCTGGTCCAGCGCTACGACAAGAAGGCCATCGACACCCTGTGCGACGGCGTCTTCGACGGCATCATGGTCACCAAGGGCGACGGCAAGAAGCACCAGCTCAACGCCGACGACGTGGCGGCGGCCATGCAGGGCGCGCTGCTGGGCAAGACCCCCGTCGAGCGGACCGTCACGATCAGTCTCGACGGCAACGGCTGACGGCCCCGTCGCGGCCGGCCGCCCCTCCCGGGGAGCCCGCGTACTTCCCGGGAGACCTCACGCACACCCGCCCCCGTCCGGCCCCCGGGCGGGGGCGGTGTCGCACGGGAGCCCGCGTTCCCCGAGCCCGTGCCATCACGGCGGTTCGACGGTTCCGGCGGCAGGGTCCTTGGCCCGACCGTCATGGACGACGGCAACGGCCCCTCCGGCGGACACCGGGGCGGCCTGTGCGCTGGGGCGGCACGGCAGCACCGGTCGACTCCCTTGCGAGAAGTGCCGTTCGGGCCGGGAGAGAAAGCCATCCGTGCCGCCGCGAAGCGCGTAGCCCACTCGGTCCCCGTACGCCATTCCGGGGCGTAGGACGTGTGGGCGGAGCCGCTGCGGTGTGTGGCCGTCAGCCCTTCTTGGACGAGTCGAGGTGGGCGAACACCACCACGTTGTCCTCGTAGTCCTTGGCCTTCTTGTCGTACGTGCCGCCGCAGGTGATCAGGCGCAGTTGGGCCGACGGGGTGTCGGCGTAGACCCGTTGGTCCGGGAACTTCGCCTTCTTGAACGTTTCGACGGAGTCCACCTTGAACGTGGCCACGGACCCGTCGGCGCGGGTGATGTCGACGGTGGAACCCGGCTTGACGTACTGGAGTTGGAGGAAGACGGCGGGCCCGGTCTTCGTGTCGACGTGCCCCGCCACGATCGCGGTGCCGCGCTCGCCGGGCGTGACGCCGTCCTTGAACCAGCCGACCAGGTTGCTGTCGTTCGGGGGCGGCGCGTTGAGCCGGCTGTCCGCGCCGAGAGCGAGCTCGGTGAAGGGCGCGTTGACGGCGAGAGACGGGATCCGCAGCCGCGTCGGGACCGAGCGCAGAATCGCCGGGCCGTCGCCCTGGGGGGCGGGCAGCGGCGGGGCGTGCGAACCGAGTACCTCCTGGGGCATGGAGGGCATCGCGGGCGCCATGGCGGCCGTGGGCGGAGGTGGCACTTTGCCGTCGGCCACGTCGTCGAAGGAGTGGTAGATCATGATCACGCCGAGCCCGGCCGCCATGGCGGGCCACAGCAGGTGGCGGCGGGATCTGGAGGCGTGGGCCTTGCGGCAGGGGGATGAGCCGGGTGGCTGCTGGGCGGCCATGGGAGTGCGCCTTTCACTTGTGCGGTGCGGTGCGGGTGTGCGGGGCGGGGAGGGGAGGTGCGGGGGAGGGAGCCCCGCACCTGTGCCGTGCCGTGCCGGGCCGTGCCGTACCGGGCGTCGGTGCGGAAACGACGCCGCCGCGGCCGTCGCCCCCGAGGGACGACGGCCGCGACAACGTGGACGACCGGTTGATGGTCGGTGGTGGACGGTTACGGGTTGCCGTGGTCGGCCCGGTCTCAGGCGAGCACGTCACCCGTTGGCCGGCGGCGGCGCAGCTTGTACGCACCGACGCCGAGCCCGCCGAGCAGCAACGCCGAACCGGCGGCCAGGCTGCTGCCGGTCACCGCGGTCCCACCGCCACCGGTCTGGACGCCGCCGCGGGGCCGGTCCTCGCCACCGCCGCGCCCGCCGTAGTCGTCGCCACCACGCCCGTAGTCGTCGCCCCCGCCGCCGTAGTCGTCGCCCCCGCGGCCGTCGTTCCCGCCGCCGCGACCACCACGGTCACCGCCGCGCCCGCCGTCGTCGCCGCCGCGACCGCCGCCATCCTCGGTGACCACCCGGGCCATGAAACCGCCGCCGGTGTGTACGCCTCCTTGGGGCTTGCCACCGCCGCGGCCTCCCCGGCCGCCTTCGTCGCCCCCGCGGCCGTTGTCCCCACGGCCGCCCTCGTCGTGACCTCCCCCGCGACCGCCGCGACCGCCCTCGTCGCGGCCGTGGCCGCCGCCCCGGCCGCCTTCGTGGTCATTCGCCACGGCGCCGGCCAGGAAGCCGCCGCCGGTGTGGACGCCGCCGTGCGGGCGGCCCTCGTCGCGACCGCCGCCACCGCGACCGCCTTCGTCGCCGTAGTCGTCACCCCCGCGTCCGTAGTCACCGCGACCACCGCGGTCGCCGTAGTCGTCGTTACCGCCGCGGTCGCCGCCGCGACCGCCGTGGTCGGAGCCGTATCCTCCCTGCTCGTCGCCGCGCGAGGACGAGGAGCCGGTCGCCTGTGCCGCGTCCCCCGCCGCCGTGGTCGCGGCGTAGGCGGAGGGGCCGGTGACGGCGAGGGCCGCTGTGACGGCGGCCGTAGCGAACAGTGTGCGGGCAGAGCGCATCTGAACACATTCCTTCCGTCGCGACTGCTAAGAGTGACAGGGTGTCGACTCGATGTGGAGCAGTAGCGACATGATCCACCGTCAGTCGGAATGCGGTCGCGCGCCATCGGGGAGCGCCGCATTCGAGCGACGCCGTGGGCCCAACGAGTGGTGCGGGGCTGATAATCACCCGTTGGATTGCACGTGGCGCGTCGCGAGGTTTGAGCGGTGGCCTTCCACTCGTTTGCCGAGGTACCGGCGTGTCCCGTCCGGACAGTCACAGCGGTGTGCGATGACCGCGTGTCAGGCGTGAACTCGACCTGATGGAGCGGCGGTTGAAGGGAGGTCGCATATGTGGGAGGCGGTCGGCCGGGGCGCCGGGGCGATGCCGTTCCGGCGCGTTCCGGACCGGGGGCGGCCCGTGATTCCATCCGGCGGCGTAAGCAGATCGGCGAGACGCGCCGAAGCCGGGTTGCTTGTCTTCCGCCACCTCCATGTGGTCAAGCCCCTCCGTGGTCGAGTGGCAAACGGGTTCGCGCCGACTCCCCGGGACCCTCATGGAGGGATGGATTCCGATTGGGTTAGGTTAGGCATACCTAAGTAACTCACTCCGGAGGTGGACCATGTCCGCTGCCTTCCCGGCGCCCCCGGCGCCTTCCCGGCGCACCGCCCTGCGCGGCTTCGGCGCCGGTGCCTTCGTACTGGCCGGAGCAGGTGCCCTCGGCGCCTGCTCCTCTCGCGAGGTCACGGCCGACAAGGCAGGTGCCGCCGCCACCGGCTTCACCATCACCGACCAGCGAGGCAAGAAGGTGGCGTTCGACGGACCGGTGAAACGGATCGCCACCGCGATCATCCCGTCGCCGTCGATGATCGCCGCCGTGGACGGCTCGTACGACCGCATCGTCGGCATCAACGAATCCACGCTCCAGGCCAACAAGGAAGGCATCTTCGGCACGCTCTTCCCCGAGTCGAAGAAGACCGCCACCATCGCCGGAGCCGACTTCGTCCCGAACGTCGAGACCACGCTCTCGCTCAAGCCCGACGTGGTGATCCAGTGGGGCGACATGGGCGACGAGGTCATCGCGCCCCTGGAGAACGCCGGATTCAAGGTCGTCGGCCTCACATACGGCACCCAGGAGCAGATGGAGACCTGGATCGACGTCTTCGGCACACTTGTCGGCAAGAAGGAGCGCGCCGCCGGCCTCATCGCAGGGATGCACGACGAGGACAAGGCGATCCGCACGCTGGTCGCCCCGCAGTCCAGGACCCGCACCAAGGTGCTCTACCTGAGGACCGCGGCCGACGGCTGGACCACCGTCAACAAGTCCCACTACATGAACCACTGGACGGACATCGCCGGCGGTGTCAACGTCGCCCGCGACGAGGCCACCGGCACTCCGCAGGTGTCCGTCGAACAACTGCTCAGCTGGGATCCGGAGGTCGTCTTCCTCTCCGGCTTCGACACCACCACCCCCGCCGATCTCTACGCCGACAAGAAACTCGCGGGCCTGCGCGCCGTCCGCGCCCGCCGCGTCTACAAGATCCCACTGGGCGGCTACCGCTGGGACCCGCCCTGCTGCGAGTCGCCGCTGATGTGGCGTTGGGTCGCGCAGATCCTCCATCCCGGGCTGGGTGCCCGCCTCGGCCTGCGCGCCCGGATCGAGAAGACCTTCGACCACCTCTACGGCTACAAGATCTCGCGCGGCCGGATCGACGACGTGCTGCGCCTCGACATGAACGGTGAGAGCTCCGGCTATGACGGCTTCCGCGCCTGACGCCACGGCGGCGTCCGACCCGCGGGCACACCGGGCGGGGGAATCCGGCCGGCGGGTCCCTCGGGCGGGGGATTCCGGTTCGCAGCCACACCGTGCGGGGGATTCCGGTCCGCAGGCACAGCGCGCGGGGGATTCCGGTCCGCGGGTCTCCCGTGCGGCGGAGGCGGAGACGGGGAACGGGAGCCGCCGCCGGCTCCTCGGCGTACCGCTGCTCGCCGCGCTGACCGTGCTGATCGCCCTCGCCGCGCTCGCGGCCGGCCGCTACATCGTGCCGCCGAACGAGATCGTGCGGCTCCTCACCGGGCAGTTCCTTCCCGTCGACCGGACCTGGACCGGCACCGAGGAGACGGTCGTCCTCGATGTGCGGTTGCCCCGCGTGCTGCTGTCCCTGCTGGTCGGAGGGGGCCTCGCGCTGGCGGGCGCCGCCCTCCAGGGCGTCTTCCGCAACCCGCTGGTCAGCCCCGACGTCATCGGAGTGGCCTCCGGCGCCTCCTTCGGCGGGGTCCTCGCCATGCTGCTGGGGACCGGCTCGTTCGGCGTGGTCACCGGTGCCTTCGGGTTCGGTCTCGTGGCCCTCGCGATCGTCATGCTGATCGGACGCCTGGGCAGCGGCAGCCCGATCCTGATGATCGTGCTGGGTGGCACCGTCACCGCCGCCTTCTTCAGCGCGCTCGTCTCCTTCGGCAAGTACGCGGCCGACCCCGAGTCCGAGCTGCCCTCGATCGTCTTCTGGTTGCTCGGCTCGCTGTCCACCGCCACCTACAGCAAGGTCGTCACCGCCGCGATCCCGGTGCTGCTCGGCGCCGCCGTGGTCCTCGCGCTGCGCTGGCGGCTGAACATCCTCTCGCTCGGCGACGAGGACGCCACCGCGCTCGGCGTGCCCCCGCGCCTGACCCGTGGCGTGTTCCTCTGCGCCGTCGCCCTGATGACGGCCGGAGCGGTCGCCGTCGCCGGCCTCGTCGGCTGGGTCGGTCTCGTCGTGCCGCACCTGGCCCGCCTGGTGACCGGCAGCGACCACCGGGTGCTGCTGCCCGCGTCGTTCCTCATCGGCGGTTCCTACCTCACCGTCATCGACACCCTCTCCCGGACGCTGACCGCCTCCGAGCTGCCGCTCGGCATCCTCACCGCGATCGTCGGCGCCCCGTTCTTCATCGCCCTGCTCGCCAGGTCGCGCAACCGGATGTGGTCCCAGTGAGCCGAACCGAACCGGCCGACGCCGTGAGCCGCCCCGCGGGCCGTACGCGGGCCGACGCCACAGGCCGTATGCGGACCGTCCCCGCCGGTGGGGTGCGGGCCGCGCCCACGGGCGCGACCGGGCCGGCCCACGCGGACGGTCCCGTGGCGGACGATCCCGTGATCGAGGCCCGGGCCCTGGGGCACCGCTACACAAAGGACCGCTGGATCTTCCGGGGCGTCGACGTCGCCGCCCACCGGGGCCGGGTCCTCGGTGTCCTCGGCCCCAACGGCCGGGGCAAAACGACCCTGCTGCGCCTCCTCGCCGGGCTCGCCCGGCCCACCGAAGGCAGCGTCACCGCCCACGCCCCCGTCGCATACGTGCCGCAGTCCCACGCCTCCCCCTTCGCCTACTCCGTCACGGACATGGTGCTGATGGGCCGCTCCCGGCACATCAAGGCGTACGCCACCCCGGGGCGCCGCGACCGCGCACGGGCCGCCGAGGCGCTGGAGCGCGTCGGCATCGCCCCCATGGCCGACCGCTCGTACGCGGAACTGTCCGGCGGAGAGCAGCAGATGACGCTGATCGCACGGGCCCTCGCCGCCGAATGCCAGGTGATGGTCCTCGACGAACCGGTCTCCGCGCTGGACCTGCGCAACCAGACCCGGGTGCTGACCCTCCTCCAGGAGCTCGCCGCCTCCGGCCTCGGCATCGTCCTGACCACGCACCACCCGGACCACGCCCTGCACCTCGCCGACGACGCGGTGCTGGTGCTCGGCCCGGACGACGTCCGTACCGGCCCGGCCGCCGAACTCCTCGACGCCGCAGCGCTGAGCGAGCTGTACGGCATCCCCGTCGCCGCCCCCCGGGTCGAGGGACCGCGCGGCCCCAGGACCGTGGTCGTCCCCGACCTCGGCCCCACCCGCACCGATCTGTCCACCCCTCTCCAGGAGGTCCCCGCGTGAGCACCGTCCGAGTCGTCACCATGGGCGTGCCGGCGTCGGCGCCCGGATCCGAGCCCGGGCCGGGAGCCGAGTCCGGAGCCGGGACCGGCCCCGGTGGCATGGACCCGTCCGCCCGGCCGTCCGTCGAACCGCTCGACGTGTACGACCTGTCCGAAGAGCTGCTGCTGGGCGGCGGGATCAAGGGGCTGTCGATCGCGGGCAACGTCGACCAGGTCTTCCTGGAACGCCGCGCGCCCCTGCTGGCGGACTTCGTGCGCGGCGGCGGCCGGGTCCTGGTCAACGGGCACGTCGTCCGGCCCTTCCTGCCCGGTCTCTCCCCGTGGCGTGCCCTCGACCACCACGGCCCGTCCGACCTGTGGATCAGCCCGGTCACCCCGCATCCGGTCTTCGAGGGCATCGACCACCTCGAACTGGTGTACCGCACCGGCGTCCCCGGCACCCCGACCGGCGGGGACCTGGTGCGCCTGGGGGTGGCCGGCTTCTACGGCCGCGGCTACCACTCCCGCGTGCCCGAGGGCGGCACCGTCCTCAACGGGATCGGCCCGCACGCCCTGCCGATCGACATCCTCTACCCGCTCGGCGAGGGCTTCGTCATGGCCCACGCGGGCAACGACCTGTTCATGTTCAGCGACCCCGACCGTTCCACCCGGACCCTCGGCCCCCGACTGCACGCCTGGCTGGAGGGCACCCTCTGATGCACCGACTCGGTTTCCTGCACGGCGGCTCCTACAGCCAGCTGACCACCCTCGCCGATCCGGCGGTCCAGGTCTGGCGGCCCCGCGACCTCTACCTCCCCGACGTCATCGGGGGCGATTTCGACGACCTGGACACCCTCGTCGTGTCCGACCGGCTGCACCCCCGGCTGCTGGACCGGGCCGTGCCCTGGGTGCTGAAGGTCGCCGAACGCGGCGGCACGGTCGTCGTCCTCGGCGAGAACGGCGACTGCGGCTGGATCCCCGGTCTGCGCGGATTCCGGCCCGCCGAGACCAACTTCTGGTGGTGGCGTGTCCCCGGCGGCGACAACGGCGTCCGCCGGTCCGGCGACGGTCACGCGGCATGGGACCACCTCACCGAACGCTCCGTCCGCTGGCACTACCACGGGCTGCTGGAACCCCCGGCGGACGCCACCGTCCTGGCGTACACGGAGCTGGAGAGGGAGGGCGATCCCGCCACCCGGCAGGTCCTCCTCTACGAGGACCGGGTCTCCACCGCGGGCCGACTGATCGTCACCACGATGGACCCCGTCCACCATCACGGGTCCCGCTTCATGCCGGGCGCCACACAACTCCTGTTCGGCCTGCTCCGGTGGACCGGCACCACGGCCCCGGCGTACCGGAGCTGACCGGCCGGGGCGGCCCCGGGCCAACGGCGGGGAGCCGGGGCGCTCCGGCGGTCGGACCCGCGAGCGGTGCGGTGGGCGCCCCGACCGGCGGCGTGGCGGGCGGTGCGCGGTCGGGGGGGGGGGGGGGCCGGGCCCGGGCGGCCCCCCCCCCCCCCCCCGGGGGGGGGGGCCGCGGGGGGCCCCCCCCCCGCCCCGGGGGTTGGGGGGGGGGGGGGGGGGCGCCCGGGGGGGGGGGGGGGGGGGGGGGGGGGGGGGGGGGGGGGGGGCGCGCCCGGCGGGGGGGGGGGGGGGGGGGGGGGGGGGGGGGGGGGGGCGGGCCGGGGCCGGGCCCCCCCCCCCACCGCAGGCCGAGGGGCGTCCGCTCAGTTCAGCAACGCACGTGCCGCCTGGGCCCGTTGGCGGATCGTCTCGGCCGTCTCGGGGTCGATCCCGCCGATCACGTCCGCGTACTCCTCCATCTCCGCCGCCCCGTGCAGGAACTGCCCGCTCTGCACGAGCAACTGCGCGCGCTCGTAGCGCAGCCGGGCAGGATGCGAGGGCAGCAGCAGCGAGAGGTCCACCGCCCACAGCGCCACGTCCGTGTGCTCCGGACGGGCCGCCGCCCACGCCCTGACGTTGTTGAGGATGCGGAGCACGATCTCCAGCGGGCGGGCGGGAGCCAGCATCGACTCGTCCAGCGGTGCCCCCGTCATCCCGGCCACCAGCAGCCCCGCGTCCTCCTCCGTCAGCGGGCGTCCGCCGTCGAAGGGGTCGGCCAGTACGTGTTCCGAGGGGTCGCCGAAGCCGACCACGAAATGACCCGGCAGCGCCACCCCGTACACCGGGGCGCCCGCCCGTCGGGCCACTTCGATCCACACCACCGACAGCAGGATCGGCAGCCCGCGCCGTTGCCGCAGCACCGCGTGGAGCAGTGACGACTCCAGTCGCCGGTAGTCGCCCGACGCGCCCACGAAACCGCACCGCTCGCCGAGCAGCTCCGCCAGGGCCAAGGCCCACGCCCGGGCGCCCTGCAGCCCGTACGGGAGCCGCCCCGCGAGCTCGTCCAGCTCTATCTGCGCCAGGTCGATCCCGTTCGCGTCCAGCGCCGGGTCGGCCACGGCGGCCAGCAGCAGGCAGAGCTGCGCCAGGTCCGGTCGCTCGGCGCGGGCGTGGGCGGCGAACTGCCGGAACAGCTCGTCCCGGCGGCCGGGGTCCTCGGGCCGCTCGTGCGGGCCGGGCCGGTGAGCGTTCATCGGATTCCTCGCCCCGTCATGCCGACCGGAAGTGGTGGTAGCGGTGGTGGACCGCGAACCCCATGTCGTCGTACAGCGCCCGCGCCGCCTCGTTGTCCGCCTCCACCTGGAGCCACGCAGCCGAGGCGCCCTCCTCCAGAGCCCGGCGGGCGAGCGCCGCCATCACGGCGGTGGCCAGCCCCCGGCGCCGTCGGGCGGGGGCGACCTCCACGGCCATGAACCCGGCCCACCGCCCGTCCACCACACACCTTCCGATCGCCGCGGGCAACCCGGCCGTGCCCCCGGCCCCGGCCGTTCCACTGTGCCCGGCCCGGTCCGTGCCGCCGTGAGCGATCCCGGTCGCGTCCCCGGCCCCGGCACCGGCCATGTCCTCGCCCCCGGCCCCGGCGGTGCCGCCCTCGTCCGGGCCATCGGCCGGCACGGAGGCGAACCACACCGAGGGCCCGCCGCGCAGCACCTCCAGGACGTGCGCTCCCGGAGTCTCGAAGCGCTGGTAGCGGGAGAGCCATGCCGCGTCGAGGTCCCGGCTCAGCCGCACCCGCGCCACATCGGCGTCCAGATCGGCGACCGGCGCCAGCGCGCCGACCCGTACCTCCGTCGTCACCTCGCGCCGCCAGCCGCGCTCCTCAAGGGCCGCCCCGAGCCGCTCCTGGGTGCCCTCGGCGCCGGTCGCGACCTGGATGTACGCGGGCAGTCCGCGCTCCCCGTACCACCGCTGGACATGGCGGAGCGCCTCGTCCAGCGGAGCGCCGGGATCGCCGAGCGGCAGTACGGAGTTGGCACGTCGGGTGAACCCCTGTGCGGCCCGCAGTTCCCAGCCGCCCAGGGCCTCGCTCTCCACCGGCCGCCAGGCCCGGGCACAGACACGCGCGAGTTCCTCGAAGGAGACCGCGGGAACGCCGCGCCGCCGGGCCGGGGCGGCGGGCACGATCTTGCCCGCGACGAGATCCGATTCCGCGATGCGGACGGAGTCACCGCTCTTCGTTGTGATCGACAGCACACCGTGCTCCCACGATGTGAGAACGCCGACCGTGTCCGTGAACCTCGGTCCTTGCGCGCCCTGCGCCGAAGCGCGCCGGACTGATACCCGTTTGCCCACGTCAGTCGGCGCAATTCGGACCTCGAGTCGTCCGCCGACGGTGAATTCCACAGCTCTGCCCGCCCCTCCTGTTCGGTTCGTGCCCGGGAACGGAGATACTAGGGGTGGGCATCGACGACGCCGCGCTCCCGCGCGAGAGCCAACGCCCTACCGAGGAGGAACGACAGCGTGACTTACGTCATCGCACAGCCTTGTGTCGACGTGAAGGACAAGGCCTGCATCGAAGAGTGCCCCGTCGACTGCATCTACGAGGGCCAGCGGTCCTTGTACATCCACCCGGACGAATGTGTCGACTGCGGAGCCTGTGAGCCGGTGTGCCCGGTCGAGGCGATCTTCTACGAGGACGACACCCCGGAGGAGTGGAAGGACTACTACAAGGCGAACGTCGAGTTCTTCGACGACCTCGGGTCGCCTGGTGGCGCCTCCAAGCTGGGCCTGATCGAGCGCGACCACGCGTTCATCGCCGCGCTGCCGCCGCAGAACCAGTAATCGGCGGACCGCACGTGCGTCGCCCGGTCCCGTACGGTCGTCCCCGTACGGGACCGAGGCGTTTTCGCGCGCCGGCGGCCGCAGCGGACTCCGGACTCCGTGAGCCGCACCGAGCAGCACCCTGCCCCGGCGAGCCCGTGAACCGCAGCGCGCGCCCGAGGCCCCAGCGGGCCCGTGAGCTGCACGGGGCCCGCAGGCCCGGGTGAGCCCACCACGGCTCACGGGCCCGCAGCGGTCCCTCGGGCCGAAGCGAGTTCGTGAGTCGCAGCGGGTTCATGAGCCGCAAGAGGCCCGTGAGCCGCAAGAGGCCCATGAGCTGCAAGAGGTCCGTGAGCCGCGGTGGGCACCCCGGGCCGTAGTGGGTCCCCGTACGAGAAAGCAGAGATCCGTGTCCGCAGTCTCCTCCCTCTCCTCCCGCCTCCCCGTCTTCCCCTGGGACAAGCTCGCGTCCTACAAGTCGACGGCCGCCGCCCACTCGGACGGCATCGTGGACCTGTCCGTGGGCACGCCCGTCGATCCGGTGCCCGAGCTGATCCGGCGAGCGCTCGTCGACGCCGCGGACAGCCCCGGCTACCCGACGGTCTGGGGCACCGC
The DNA here is from genome assembly GCF_044548345.1 of Streptomyces sp. NPDC052042. Taxonomy (NCBI): domain Bacteria; kingdom Bacillati; phylum Actinomycetota; class Actinomycetes; order Kitasatosporales; family Streptomycetaceae; genus Streptomyces; species Streptomyces sp. NPDC052042. The sequence goes on from NZ_JBIUBU010000013.1 coordinate 80,162, forward strand.
CGAGCTGCGTGACGCGATCACCGGCTGGGTGGAACGGCGGCTCGGCGCGGCCGGGGTCACCCACGAGAACGTCCTGCCGGTCGTCGGCTCCAAGGAACTCGTGGCCTGGCTGCCCACCCAGCTCGGACTGGGCGCGGGCGACAAGGTGGCCTACCCGCGCCTGGCCTACCCGACGTACGAGGTGGGCGCCCGGCTCTGCGGGGCCGAGCCCGTCGTCTACGACGACCCCACGGAACTGGACCCGGCCGGTCTGAAGCTGCTCTGGCTCAACTCGCCGTCCAACCCGACCGGCCGCGTCCTGGCCAAGGACGAGCTGACCCGGATCGTCGCCTGGGCGCGCGAGCACGGCGTCCTCGTCTTCAGCGACGAGTGCTACCTGGAGCTGGGCTGGGAGGCCGCGCCCGTCTCCGTGCTGCACCCGGACGTCTGCGGCGGCACCTACGAGGGCGTCGTCGCCGTCCACTCGCTCTCCAAGCGCTCCAACCTGGCCGGGTACCGCGCCGCCTTCATCGCGGGCGACCCGGCCGTGCTCGGCGAGCTGCTGCTGATCCGCAAGCACGGCGGAATGATGACTCCGGCCCCCGTCCAGGCGGCGGCGACCGCGGCCCTCGGCGACGACGCGCACGTCGCCGAGCAGCGCGCCCGGTACGCGGAGCGGCGTGCGGCCCTGCGCACGGCCCTGGAGGCCCACGGCTTCCGGATCGAGCACAGCGAGGCGAGCCTCTACCTGTGGGCGACGCGGGACGAACCCTGCTGGGACACCGTCGCCCACCTGGCGGAGCTCGGCATCCTGGTGGCCCCCGGGGACTTCTACGGACCGGCCGGCGACCGTTTCGTGCGCGTGGCGTTCACGGCGACGGACGAGCGGGTCGCCGCCGCGGTCAAGCGGCTGACCCGCGACTGACGGGCCGCCGACCGAGGCCCGTCGGATCACCGGCCGACGGCCCGGGACCGGTCGACTCCGCGCCGGCTGGTGCCCGCGTGCGGCGGCCGGCGCGGGCCGCGGGGGTGGCACCCCCGAGGGTCCACGGCCGCTCGGGCCGCCGTCGGCGTCGGGCGTACGCGAGGGGCCGCGGGAGTGCACATACACCGTGACTCCCGCGGCCCCTCGCGTGTGAGGTGACGACGGACCGGATCAGCCGATCGGCAGCCCCTGGGTCGGCAGCCCCTGGGTCGGGAGGCCGTTGGTGGGCAGAGCGCCCTTGGTCGCGGCGTTCGCCGTGTCGCCGAGGACCTCACCCGCGCTCTCCGCCGCGCCACCAGCGGCCTTCTGCACGGCCGGTACGGCCTCGGGGCCCGCCTTGTCGACGGTCTTGCCCGCGGCCGGGAGGGCCGTCCCGACGATTTTGCCGCCGGTCTCACCCGTCGCCTTGACGCCCTGCTTGGACGCGCCGTCGACCGTCTTGCCGAGGCCGGAGCCGTCGACGGCGGTCAGGCCGCCGAGGTCCGGCGTCTGCGGAAGCGGTGCGGCACCCGCGGCTCCGGCCGCGCCGATCACGGGAGCGGCGCCCGCGGCGAGCAGCAGGGCGGCACGGGTGATCCGGCGGGTCAGGGGGAGGGACATGATGCTCCTTCGACGGAGTGAGGAATCTTTCTGTCCGTTGATCGGACGCAATGACAACCGTCATGGGGGCGGGGGAGGTTGCGGTGAGCCGAGGTAAAGAGTCGGTAACGCACCACGTGGCCCACGGTGGAGCGACCCGGACGGACAACACCCTTACGGGGGAGTCGACGGGGTTTCAATTCCCTTCTGACGCACTGGGGTTGAAGAGAACGGGGGCGAGTGGGAAGCGGGTGGTGCGCGGCGCCGCCGCGGGGTGACCGGACGACGCCTCCGGGCGATCGGCCGTACTACCGTGCGAGCTTCATTCGGACCTGGTCGATGTTCGATTCACCGTCGGCGCCCTTGTCGGCCTCGGAGCCTCTGTGCTCCGTCCGCCAGCCCGTCCCGGCCTTCCACACCCGGTCCCCGTACGCCACTTCGCCCAGGCCCAGTGACTCGGACCGCGCGACCGCCCAGTGCGCCAGCTCCCAGCCGCGCCGCTTCGCGCCGCCGTCCCCGGAGCCGGCGCTCACCCGCACCGGCACCGCGACCGTGGTCGCCGACGGCGCGCCGCCCGCACCCGCAGTGCCCTTCGGCGACGGCGGTGCCGAGGGGAGCACGTCCTCGCCGAAGGCACGCACTAGCTCCGACCGCACCTTCGCGGCATCGGCCGTCACGGTCGTCTTCCGCGGTGGATTGCAGTTCAGCGTGGCGGGCGCACGGCCCGTCAGCGCCGCCGCCAGCAGCGCCGCGTCCGGCTCGTGCTTCGCGTACGCCTGCGGGAAACCGCTGCGCTGCACCCGCTGCGCGGCGACCGTCAGCGGCAGGCGCGAATAGCCGGGGACCTCGGCCAGGTGCCGGTAGAACTCGCCCGCGGAGTAGACCGGGTCCAGGATCTGCTCCCCGGTGCCCCAGCCCTGCGAGGGCCGCTGCTGGAACAGCCCCAGTGAATCCCGGTCGCCGTGCTCGATGTTGCGCAGCGCGGACTCCTGCAGCGCGGTCGCCAACGCGATCGTCACCGCGCGCTCGGGCATGCCCCGCGAGGTGCCGACGGCGGAGATGGTCGCGGCGTTCGAAGCCTGTTCCATGCTCAGGCGGTAACTACGGCTCTTGCCGGCCGAGCCGTCGGCGGACTCCACGACGCATCCCTGGGCGATCGTTCTGCCGGTGATGTACTGCATGAGGACGTAGCCGCCCAGGGCGGCGAGGACGACGAGAGCGGCCACGACACGGAGGAGGCGGCCGAGGCCGGTGTGGCGGCGGGCTGGGGAGAGGGTCCGGGACACGGGGCCACCGTACTGGAGTGCCCGTCCTGGGCCGAGGGCCCCACGGGCCCATCGCCCGAGGCCCTTCGCCCGACGGTCCGGACGGGCACGGGCCCCGGCGGCCGGGCCGCGGTCGCTATGGTCGGTGCCATGACCGAAAGCACCCTTGACCTCACTCTGGACGGCCCCGCGCTGACCGCACGGCTCGTCGACTTCCCGTCGGTCAGCGGCCAGGAGAAGGAGCTCGCCGACGCCATCGAGGCGGCGCTGCGCACCCTGCCGCATCTGACCGTCGACCGGCACGGCAACAACGTCGTGGCCCGGACGAACCTGGGCCGCGCCGAGCGGGTCGTGCTCGCCGGACACATCGACACCGTGCCGATCGCCGACAACGTGCCGTCCCGGCTCGACGCCGACGGCGTGCTCTGGGGCTGCGGCACCTCCGACATGAAGTCCGGTGTCGCCGTCCAGCTGAGGATCGCCGCGACCGTGCCCGAGCCCAACCGCGACCTCACCTTCGTCTTCTACGACAACGAGGAGGTCGCCGCGCACCTCAACGGCCTCGGACACATCGCCGAGGCCCACCCCGACTGGCTGGCGGCCGACTTCGCGGTCCTCCTGGAGGGCTCCGACGCCGAGGTCGAGGGCGGCTGCCAGGGCACCCTGCGGGTCTTCCTGCGCACCGAGGGGGAGCGGTCCCACTCCGCACGGAGCTGGATGGGGTCCAACGCCATCCACACCGCCGCCCCGATCCTGGCCCGCCTCGCCGCGTACGAACCGCGCCGTCCGGTCATCGACGGCCTCGAATACCACGAGGGCCTGAACGCGGTGCGGATCGAGGGCGGCGTCGCCAACAACGTCATCCCCGACGCCTGCACCGTCGTCGTCAACTACCGTTACGCCCCCGACCGGACCGCCGAGGAGGCGCTGGCCCACGTCCGTGAGGTCTTCGCGGACTGCGGTGTCGCCGAGTTCGTCGTCGACGACCACTCGGGCGCGGCCATGCCCGGCCTCTCCCACCCGGCGGCCAAGGCGTTCATGGCCGCGGTCGGCGGTATTGCCCGGCCCAAGTTCGGCTGGACCGACGTCGCCCGGTTCGGCTCCCTCGGCGTTCCCGCGGTGAACTACGGACCCGGCGACCCGCTCCTCGCGCACAAGCGCGACGAGCATGTGCGGACCGACCGGATCGTCCACTGCGAGGAGCGGCTTCGTTCCTGGCTCACCGACTGACCTCCGGGATTCCCCCACGCGTAACCTCCGTGGATTTACGCTGACCTGACAGAGATGGTCATCGGCGACGACCAACGACCGTCGTCGGAGGAGGCAGGTCATGGGCAACCCCGAGGAAGGACGCGTTCCCGAGGAGCAGCGGCTCGGACCGGTGCTGCGCCGCAGGGGGCAGGTGCAGCCCGGCACCACGGACCAGCGGCTGCTGGACACGGAGGGCGACTCCGAGTGGGTGCACACCGACCCCTGGCGGGTGATGCGCATCCAGTCGGAGTTCGTCGAGGGCTTCGGCGCCCTCGCCGAACTCCCGAGCGCCATCAGTGTCTTCGGCTCGGCCCGGACGCGGCCCGGCGCACCGGAATACGAGGCGGGCGTGCGGATCGGCCGGGCCCTGGTCGAGGCCGGCTTCGCGGTGATCACCGGAGGCGGCCCCGGCGCCATGGAGGCCGCGAACAAGGGGGCGCGGGAGGCCCAGGGCGTCTCGGTGGGGCTCGGCATCGAGCTGCCCTTCGAGTCCGGGCTCAACCCGCACGTCGACATCGGGGTCAACTTCCGCTACTTCTTCGTCCGCAAGACGATGTTCGTGAAGTACGCGCAGGGCTTCGTCGTCCTGCCGGGCGGCCTCGGGACCCTCGACGAACTCTTCGAGGCGCTCACCCTCGTCCAGACCGGCAAGGTCACCCGCTTCCCGATCGTGCTGTTCGGCACCGCGTACTGGAGCGGCCTCGTGGACTGGCTGCGCGACACGGTGGTGGCGCAGGGCAAGGCGTCCGACCGGGACCTGCTGCTGTTCCACGTCACGGACGACGTGGACGAGGCGGTCGACCTGGTGACCAAGGAGGTCGGTAGGGCGTGACGCGCCGGGCGTGACGGCGGCGTGCGCCGGTGGGGCGGCGTGACGGGGGAGCGCGCCGGGCGGGGTGCGCCGACGGGGTTGCCCCTCGGCCCCCGGGCCGCCGGACCGGTGCGCCGCCCGGCGGCGGCCCGACGGGCACGGGGCCGGTCCGCCACCGGTCCGTCAGGCCAGTCCGCGCCGGGCCACCGCGGGCTCCCGGTGCCCCGCGATCGACGTGACCATGTCCAGCACCTGGCGGGTCTCCGCGACCTCGTGCACCCGGTACACCCGCGCCCCCAGCCACGTCGACACGGCCGTCGTCGCGAGCGTCCCGATCAGCCGCTCCTTGACCGGCCGGTCGAGCGTCTCGCCCACGAAGTCCTTGTTGGACAGCGATACCAGGACCGGCCAGCCGGTCTCCGTCATCTCGCCGAGCCTGCGCGTCGCCTCCAGGGAGTGCCGGGTGTTCTTCCCGAAGTCGTGCCCGGGGTCGATCATGATCCCGTCCGGCCGCACCCCGAGCTCGACCGCCCGCTCGGCCAGCCCCACCGTCACCCGCAGGATGTCCGCCATCACGTCGTCGTACGCGACCCGGTGCGGCCTGGTCCGGGGCTCGGCGCCGCCCGCGTGCGTGCACACCAGACCGGCGCCGTACCGCGCGGCGACCTCCGCGAGCTTCGGGTCGACGCCGCCCCACGCGTCGTTCAGCACGTCCGCTCCGGCCTCGCAGACCGCCTCGCCGACGTCGTGGCGCCAGGTGTCGACGCTGATCACCACGTCCGGGTGGCGGCGTCGCACCTCCGCGACGAAGCCGACCGTGCGGCGGGCCTCCTCCTCGGCGGTCACCTCCGCGCCGGGACCGGCCTTCACCCCGCCGATGTCGACGATCGCCGCCCCGTCCGCGATCGCCTGCTCGACCCGGGCCAGCGCGGGCTCGTCCTGGAACGTGGCGCCCTGGTCGTAGAAGGAGTCCGGAGTACGGTTCACGATCGCCATGATCACCGGCTCGTGGACGCCGAACTCGCGCCGTCCCAGCCTGAGCGCACCGCTTCGCATCCCGCGTTTCTCCTCTGGTAGATCGCCCGTGGTCGTAGATCGTCCGTGGTCGCCTGCGACCCTAGCCCCTCACCCGGTACGGGGCCGCGGACGAGAAGCCGCAGGACCGCTCGGACGGGGAGCCGCCGGATGCACGACGGCGGGGAGCCGACGGAGGTACGGCCGCCCCGGCGGGGGAGGGGGCGGTGGGGGTGCGGACATGGGACGCGGCACCGGTTGTCGGTGGCGCGTGGCACGATCGGACCCGGACAGGTTTCCGCTCCCAGGGGAGAAGCGCGTGTTCTGGTTCTTGCTGCTGACGATGGTGGTGGTCGTGGCCGCGGTCACCCTCGCGGTGGTCGGCGGAGGAAAGGAAGCCGTCCTCCAGGACGTGGCCCCGGAGCGGCTGACCGACCCGCTGCCCGCGACGCGCCCGGTCGGCCGCGCGGATGTCGAGGCGCTGCGGCTGCCGGTCGCCGTGCGCGGCTACCGCATGACGGACGTCGACGAGGCGCTCGACCGGCTCGGCGCCGAACTCGCCGAGCGGGACGCGCGGATCGCGGAGCTGGAGTCGGCACTGGCCGGTGCGCAGGCGACCGCGGTCGGCGGCCCCGCCCTCCTCGAACGGCCGGAGGACGGTCCGCAGCCGGCGCCGGAGCGTTCCGAGGAGGTGGCCCGGGAGGACCGGGAGCGGCCCGACGAGCGTTCGGAGTCGCCGTGGGACGCCGCCGTGCCGGACGCCGACGCCACGGGAGCGATGCGCCGGGACCCCTGGCCCGAGCATCGGCAGCACACCTCGCGGCAGCACGACACCCAGCAGAGCGACCCCCGGGGGCACGATTCCCGGCGGGCGGAGCACCCCGGAGAGGAGCCCCGGCGATGAACGGCGGCACGGTGACGGCACCGGACGGCGGCGCGCGCTGCCCGTGGGGACTCTCCACCGAGGACTACCTCGCGTACCACGACACCGAATGGGGCCGTCCGGTCCACGGCGACGACGCCCTCTTCGAGCGGCTCAGCCTGGAGGCGTTCCAGTCGGGCCTTTCCTGGCTGACGATCCTGCGCCGCCGGGAGGGCTTCCGCTCCGCCTTCTCCGGGTTCAAGATCTCCGCCGTGGCGGAGTTCACCGACGCCGACAAGGACCGCCTCCTCGCCGACACCGGGATCATCCGCAACCGGGCGAAGGTCGTGGCCACCCTCGCCAACGCCCGGGTGCTGGCGGGCTGGGGCGAGGGCGAGCTGGACGAGCTGATCTGGTCCCACGCCCCCGATCCGGTCGGCCGCCCGGCCCCGCGCACCGTTCAGGACGTCCCCGCGGTCACCCCGGAGTCCACGGCGCTCGCCAAGGACCTCAAGAAGCGCGGCCTGCGATTCATCGGCCCGACGACGGCCTACGCCCTGATGCAGGCGTGCGGCCTGGTCGACGACCATCTGGCCGACTGCGTGGCGCGCGGCACCGGAGTGCGCGGCCCGGCCTCCTGACCACAGGGGGCGGCCGGTCACGGACGCCCGGTCGGTCCCGGCCGCCGACCGGCGGACGGTTCCGCCCTGCGCCGGGGCCCTGCGCCACCCGGTCCCGGCGGGCCGGTCCGGCCACCGGCGGACCGGGGGTCCAGGAGCCCGGACCGCCCCGTCCCGGACCGACCGGCCCGTCCCGGACCGGACCGCCCCGTCCCGTCCCGGACCGACCGGACCGACCGGCCCGTTCCCTCGCAGGGCCGGACACGCGGAGGGGGCCGCACAGGCGAACGGGCGGGGGCCCGTCAGCCGGTCACCGGCCGAGGTACTCCGGCTTCTTCTTGTCCAGGAACGCCCGCACTGCGATCGCGTGGTCCTCGGACACGCCCGCCTTCGTCTGGAGCTCGTCCTCCTTCTCCAGCGTCTCGACCAGGCTGTGGGTCGAGCCGTAGGCCAGGGATTCCTTGAGCGAGGCGTACGCCACCGTCGGACCGGAGGCCAGGGCGCGGGCCACGGCGACCGCCTCGGCCGCCAGGTCGGCGGCGGGCACCAGCTTGTTCACGATGCCCAGCTCGTGCGCCTCTCGCGCGGAGATCGAACGCGGGAAGAGCAGCAGATCGGCGGCACGGCTCTGCCCGATCAGCCGGGGCAGCGTCCAGGAGACGCCCGAGTCGGCGGTGAGCGCGACCCCGGCGAAGGACGTGTTGAAGGAGGCGGTGTCCGCGACCACCCGGTAGTCGCAGGCGAGCGCGAAACCGAAACCGGCTCCGGCGGCGACGCCGTTCACCCCGGCCACGACCGGTTTGGGCATCTCCGCGATGGCCCGCACGATCGGGTTGTAGTGCTCCCGCACGGTGCTCAGGGCGTTGCCGCCGCCGGACGCACGGACCTCTTCGAGCTTTCCGACGTGTTCCTTCAGATCCTGGCCCACGCAGAAGGCGCGCCCCGTCGCGGTGAGCAGTACGGCCCGTACGGCGGTGTCGGCCGCCGCGGACCGCAGCGCGTCGCGCAGTGCCACCTTGACCGCGGTGTCCAGGGCGTTCATCGCCCCGGGGCGGTTGATCGTGATCGTCGCGAGTCCGTCGCCCACCTCGTAGAGCACGCTGTTCGCCGTCTCGTCGGCCATTTCGCTGTCTCCTTCTGCGCCTCGGACGATGTGTTGTCCGGGCAAGCATGGCCGACCGGGGCACGGGCGAACATGTGACCTGCGTCTAACAATCGTGCTCGTCCGCGTTCCGGTGAGGGGACGAAGTGAAGGAGTATCGCAGCCCGATCGCCGAATTGGGTGGTTTTGAGAGCGCGCGTTGCGCAAGCGATGCCTACCGATGTTGGTCATCGGGGTCTGTGATGCGGGATAATGGCCAGGAAGCAATGTGTTCGATGCCGGTGACACAGCGCCTGTCATGGGGCCGCCGGTTGCGACGAGCTGGTTTCAGGAAGGGGAACGAGCATGGCGGCCATGAAGCCGCGGACGGGTGATGGCCCGCTCGAGGTGACCAAGGAGGGGCGGGGCATCGTCATGCGCGTTCCGCTCGAAGGCGGCGGTCGGCTTGTCGTGGAGCTGACACCGGATGAGGCCGATGCGCTCGGTGACGCTCTCAAGAAAGTCGTCGGCTGAAGCAGAGGCACCCACACTTTCGTCACTGCCCCGGTACGGTCACCCGTGCCGGGGCAGTGACGTGTTGTGGCCGGTTTCCCGGGGCGTCGGTACCGCCGTGCGTGGTTCCGTGGTGACCGCCGTCCGTCCTGCCGCCGCCCCGCTGCCGCGGTTGCCCGGTCCTCGCACGGCCGGATGTGACCCGGCCTGTGCGGCCGTCTCCCACCGTGTCCGGACCTGATCGGTCGTGTCGGTCGGGTGCGCGCCGTCAGCCGCGCCGCACCGCGCACAGCAGTCCGTTGCCCACCGGCAGCAACGTCGCCATCAGCTCCTGGCTCTCCCGCACCGCCCGCAGCAGCTCCCGCAGCCGCAGCACCTCCGCGGGCTGTGCCGCCGCGTCGACCGTCCGGCCGTCCGCGAAGACGCCCTCGAAGCAGACCAGGCCGCCGGGGCGCAGCAGACGCAGCGATTCGGCGAGGTAGTCCAGGCACTCCAGCCGGTCCCCGTCGCAGAACACCAGGTCGTAGCCGCCGTCCGCGAGCCGCGGCAGCACGTCCAGGGCGCGCCCGGGGATGAAGCGTGCCCGGTTGGCGGCGAAGCCGGCCGCGCGGAACGCCTCACGGGCGAACTGCTGGCGCTCGGGCTCCGGGTCCACCGTGGTGAGCACCCCGTCGGGCCGCATTCCGTACAGCAGATAGAGTCCGGAGACACCCGTTCCGGTGCCGATTTCGGCCACGGCTTTGGCGTCCGTGGTGGCAGCGAGCAAGCGCAGCGCGGCACCGGTGGCCGGTGACACCGGGCGGAGTCCTGTCTCCCGGGCCCGGTCTCTGGCCCAGAGCATCGCTTCGTCCTCGGCGACAAAGGCGTCGGCGAACGCCCAGCTCGTCTGCCGGTTGGCGGTAATGACCCTCTCCTGTCCCCGTAGTTGGCGCAACGGTGACTGTATCCGCTGCGCGCGGGAACCCGCAGATGGGACCGGACGTTGTACGGGACCGGGGAGAGCACGTGGAAAACGGCCCGCAGGACCGGGCCGGGAGCCGCGGGCCTGCGGTTCCGGGGAGATCCCCGGCCCCGGAAGGAAAAAGGCTTATCCGGAACTAACGGGCGAGGTGGCTATGGTAGGGGCTCCGCTGGACACCACCAGAGCCGATAGGGGAGGTGCGGCTGCGCCTGCGGATCGGGGAGGAGTGCTGCGGCGCTTTCTCAGGTCGGCGGGTGAGCCGAAATCCGTGACCGACATCGCTGACCGTTCTTCCACTGACTCCGCGCCGACCGCGACCTTCGCTTCCCATGCGGACTCCCAGGCGTGGACACCGCCCTCATGGGAAGAGATCGTCAGCACGCACAGCGGCCGCGTCTACCGTCTCGCCTACCGCCTCACGGGCAACCAGCACGACGCGGAGGACCTCACGCAGGAGGTCTTCGTCCGCGTGTTCCGGTCCCTGTCGACCTACACGCCGGGGACGTTCGAGGGCTGGCTGCACCGCATCACGACCAACCTGTTCCTGGACATGGTCCGCCGCAAGCAGCGGATCCGTTTCGACTCCCTCGGCGACGACGCCGCCGAGCGGCTGCCGAGCCGCGAGCCGTCCCCGCAGCAGGTCTTCAACGACGCCCACTTCGACGCGGACGTGCAGCAGGCACTGGACACCCTCGCGCCCGAGTTCCGTGCCGCCGTGGTGCTCTGCGACATCGAGGGTCTTTCGTACGAGGAGATCGCCGCCACGCTGGGTGTGAAGCTCGGCACCGTGCGCAGCCGCATCCACCGCGGCCGCTCGCATCTGCGCAAGGCGCTGCAGCACCGCTCGCCCGATGCCCGACGCGTCGAGCGGCCGTCGCTGGCGGGCGCGGTCCTGGCCGGGGAGGGCGGAACGGCGTGAGCGGCATGAGCCCGACCCCCGCGGAGCAGCATCTGGGGGACCGGCTCGCCGCGCTTGTCGACGGCGAGCTGAAACACGACGCGCGCGAGCGGGTGCTGGCCCACCTGGCGACCTGCGCCAAGTGCAAGGCCGAGGCGGCGGCCCAGCGCCGTCTGAAGAGCGTCTTCGCGCAGTCCGCCCCGCCGTCGCCTTCCGAGGGGTTCCTCGCCCGGCTGCAGGGCCTTCCCGGGGGTTTCGGGAACGACGGAGACGGCCGAGGAGGACCGTTCGGCGGTTCCGGACGGTTCGCCGACGGATTCCTCCCTCCGATCGAGCCGTCCGGCCGGCCCGGGGACGCCGGGCGGGATTCGGGCCTGGGCGCTTTCGGCTACTTCCCGGACCGGCCCGGGGCGACCGCCGTCCTTCCCCGCGGATCCTCCCGCGAGGGCTTCCGGCTGCCCGTCGGGTCGCCCCGTACGGGCTTCCGGATCCATGAGGTCGGCCGCGAGGCGGACCGGGCGGCGTCGCGCGGTCGGAGGTTCGCGTTCGCCGCCGCCGGCGCCGTGTCGCTGGCGGCCATCGCCCTGGGCGGGGCCCTGCAGGCGGGGGCCGGCACCAACACCCCGGTCAGAGCGGCGGGCGGCGGAAACACCGTGACCCCGATCGACACCTCCCGCGGGGAGAACAGCGGCTCGGTGAGCCGTCGCGGCGGCAGCGGCCAGAGCGCCCCCACCACGACGGAGGCGTACGACCGCGTCGGCATCCCCACGGCCCCGCCGCTGCCGGAGCCCGCCCCGACGGTGCCCTATGCGGCCCCCGTGCTCTCCACCGGCGGTCTCACGGGCCTCCCGGACCCCTACGGTCTCCCCGGCCTTCCGCGCAACACCCTCGACGTCCAGGTCCTGACCAATGTGTCGGCCCCGTCGCTGATACGCCCGACCGGTACCACCACCCCGCTCCTCGCCCGGGTGCTGGGCCGACTCGCCGCGACGCCGTCGCCGACGGCGCCGTCCGCGCAGCCGCCCTGGACCCCGCCTCCCGCCTCGGCCTTCCCGGCCGCCGAGGACGAGGTCATGCCCCTGCCGTCCCGGCGGTGAACCGCACCCGGGGCTGAGCGGGGCCCGTGCGGACGAGGCCCGTGCGGACACGGACAAGGTCTGCGCAGACAATCGCAAACCTGGTTGAATTCCGGGTGGAGTTCCGGGAGGGCGCCCCGCCCGGGGCGCACAGGCCGGTCGCGGCAGTTGCGGGGAGAGCATGGAAGACGGGAAGTCCACCGAGCCGAAGGCGAAGTGGTGGAGCCGGCCCACGCCGATGGGGACGTCCCGCACGGCGCCGGAAGGGTCGCCTTCCCCGGAGGATGCCGCGCCGCACGCCGACCCGCAGGGAACGGCCGCCATGGAGGCGCCCCCGACCGGGCCCCCGTCCCAGGCCGGCCTCTCGGCTTCCGCGGCCGAATCCGCGGCGCCCGCACCGGACGCGCGGCCGATGCGACCGCTGCACGAACCCGACGAGTACCGGACCCCTCCGTACGGGGAGCCCGGCCCCTGGGCGCCGGCGCCCCCCGTGCAGCGCCCGGTCCCGACTCCGGCGCACGGCACCCCCGTGCCCCCGGCCTATACGGGAACGGACGGCGCGGGCATCCACAACGCGGCGGCGACCGGCTTCACGCCCCCGCCCCCGCCCCCGCACGCGGCACAGCCCGCGCAGCCGACGCAGTGGCTCCAGTACGACCCCTGGGCCGCCCCCACCCCCCGTCAGCCGCTGACCCACCCCGGCCCGCCGCTCGGGGCCGACACCGGCCGCAAGAAGAACCGCCGGGGCTCCGCCCTCGTCGGTGCGCTCCTCCTCGCCCTGGTGGCGGGCGGGATCGGCGGCGGGGTCGGCGCCTACGTCGAGCGCAACGGCGGCCTCACCCGGGTCGAGCTTCCGCAGGCCGCCCGGAGCGACGGCGGCCGGGCCCCCGACAGCGTCGCGGGCATCGCCGCCAGCGCCCTGCCCAGCGTGGTCACGCTCCATGTCAGCGGGACCGGCGAGGCCGGCACGGGCACCGGCTTCGTACTCGACAAATCGGGCCACATCCTCACCAACAACCACGTCGTGGCCCCGGCGGGCTCCTCCGGCCGGATCACCGTGACGTTCAGCGGCGGCGAGACCGCGCGCGCCGAGGTCATCGGCAAGGACAGCGGCTACGACCTCGCGGTGGTCAAGGTCAGAGGCGTCTCCAACCTCAAACCGCTGCCGTTGGGCAACTCCGACAACGTGCGGGTCGGCGACCCCGTGGTGGCCATCGGCGCCCCCTTCGAACTGTCCAACACCGTCACCTCCGGCATCATCAGCGCCAAGGACCGCCCGATCACCGCGGGCGGGGAGAAGGGCGACGGCAGCGACATCAGCTACGTCGACGCGCTGCAGACCGACGCCCCGATCAACCCCGGCAACTCCGGCGGACCCCTGGTCGACGCCGGTGCCCACGTCATAGGCATCAACAGCGCCATCCGCGCCGCCGACGGCGGTTCGGGCACCGACGGCGGGCAGTCGGGGTCCATCGGCCTCGGCTTCGCCATACCGATCAACCAGGGCAAGCGCGTCGCCGAGGAGCTGATCAACACCGGACGGGCCACGCACCCGGTGATCGGCGTCACGCTGGACATGAAGTACACCGGCGACGGCGCCAAGGTCGGGGAGCGGGGCGCGGAGGGGAAGCCCGCGGTGACGCCCGGCGGGCCCGGGGCCAAGGCGGGGATCAGGCCGGGGGACATCATCACCGAGATCGGCGGCCACCGGGTGCACAGCGGCGAGGAACTGATCGTGAAGATCCGGGCGCACCGGCCCGGCGACCGGCTGGACCTCGGGCTGACCCGCGGGGGCAAAGAGCTGTCCATGTCCGTGACGCTCGGGTCGGCCACCGGAGGCTGATGGCCGTGGGGGCGCTATCGTGCGGACCGCCCCGGCGGGTACCGTGGGGCGGGTCCGGACCGCAACCGCCCTGGTCGCGGAGAACACGAGGAGCGACAAGGTGTTCAACGACATAGGCGTCATGGAGCTGTTGACGCTCGCGATCATGGGCATGCTGATCTTCGGCCCGGACAAGCTGCCCAAGGTCATCCAGGACGCCTCGCGCTTCATCCGCAAGGTCCGTGAGTTCTCGGAGAGCGCCAAGGAGGACATCCGCGCGGAGCTGGGCCCGGAGTTCAAGGACTTCGAGTTCGAGGACCTCAACCCCAAGACATTCGTCCGCAAGCAGCTCGCGGCGGGCGGCGACGAACTCGGGCTGAAGGAGATCCGCGACAGCTTCGACCTGCGCAAGGACCTGTCCGAGGTTGCCGACACGGTGAACGGGCGGGAGCCCGCCGCGGTGGAATCGGCCGATGCCCGCAGCGACGCGCCGAGTGGTTCGGCGGCCGGTTCCACCGGTACTCCGGACCTGCTCAAGAAGCGTCCGCAGCCCGCGAAGGACGACTACCCGCCGTTCGACGCCGACGCCACCTGACGACGGTCAATCCCGGGTCGACCGGACGGTATGGCTATTCTCCATCTGTCCGGTTGTGAGGACGCCCGCGGGGGGCGGGCCGCACCGGACCCCATGGATCGAGGAGGCGGCCGGGCAGATGGAGACGACCAGTCGGGTGGGCGCGGAAGACGCGCCGGGCACAGTCACCGCCGAGGCGACGTCGGCTGCCCGGCGCACGGTCGATGGTTTTCTGGCCGCCCCGTTTCCCTGGTACGGACTGGACGGGGCCTTCACCGGGCCGCGTCGGCTGATGCAGATCGGCGCGGCGGCGGACGGTCTGGTGCGGCACGGCTCCATCGGCCACGGCGACGAGCCGACGGTGCGCGCCGACGCGGAGGCCGAGAAACGGCGGTTCGCGGTCGTCGTGACGGTGGCCCGCAGCCCGGAACGGCGCAGCGGCGACGGCACCGGTCGGCTGGACGCGACCACGGTCTCCTCCGCCGCCTGGCTGGCCGGGTCCGGGTTGCTCGCCTGCACCTGGCCCGCCCAACTGGACCACGCGCTGCGCGACGACTGGCTGAGCCAGCAGACGGAGACGGCGTTCGAGCTCGCCGACGTCCTGGACGGGCCCGCGTGGTCGACGCTGTCCCTCCCGGTGGACGGTGTCCCGGTCCCGTTCCACTACCGCGAGTCGGAGTTCGGCTGGGTGCTGGCGGGAGCGGCGCCCGACAAGGTGTACATCGGCGCGTACGGGCGCGGGATGAGCGCGTACGGGCTGGGCTTCTCGATGGTCGACGACATCACGGCGTACGCGTAGCCCCGGAGCCCGCACGCCGTGCGGGCTTCCTCCGGTGGCCCTGCGCGGACCCGACCGGCGGGCGGCGCGGCCGGACCCGGCCCGTGGATGGCATCGGCCGCCCGACGGCTCCGTTCCGGATGCGTCGGGCGGCCGGGGGACCGCTCAGAACTTGTTGCGCGGGGTGATGCCGAGCGACATGCCCGTGAGGCCGCGACGGCGGCTGCCGAGCTTGTCCGCGATGGTGCGCAGCGCCTTGCCCGCCGGGGAGTCGGGGTCGGACAGGACGACCGGCCGGCCGTCGTCGCCGCCCTCGCGCAGTCGTACGTCGATCGGGATGGAGCCGAGCACCGGCACCTCCGCGCCGACCGTCCGCGTGAGCCCCTCCGCGACCTTCGCGCCGCCGCCCGTACCGAACACGTCGACCATCTCGCCGCAGTGCGGGCACGGCATGCCCGACATGTTCTCGACGACACCGGCGATCTTCTGATGCGTCTGCACGGCGATCGCGCCGGCCCGCTCGGCGACCTCGGCCGCCGCCTGCTGCGGCGTGGTGACCACCAGGATCTCGGCGTTCGGTACGAGCTGCGCGACCGAGATCGCGATGTCGCCCGTGCCCGGCGGCAGGTCGAGCAGCAGGATGTCCAGGTCGCCCCAGTACACGTCGGCGAGGAACTGCTGGAGCGCGCGGTGCAGCATCGGGCCGCGCCACACCACCGGGGCGTTGCCCGGGGTGAACATGCCGATGGAGATGACCTTCACCCCGTGCGCCGCCGGCGGCATGATCATGTTCTCGACCTGGGTCGGCTTCCCGCCCACGCCGAGCATCCGGGGCACGCTGTGGCCGTAGATGTCGGCGTCCACGACACCGACCTTGAGCCCGTCGGCCGCCATCGCCGCCGCCAGGTTCACCGTGACCGACGACTTGCCGACCCCGCCCTTGCCGGACGCGACCGCGTAGACCCGGGTCAGCGAGCCCGGCTTGGCGAACGGCACCTCGCGCTCCGCCGTACCGCCGCGCAGCGAGGCCGCGAGCTCCTTGCGCTGTTCGTCGCTCATCACGTCGAGCGTGACGTCGACCCGCGAGACGCCTTCCACCCGGGCGACCGCGTCGGTCACGCTCTTGGTGATCGTCTCGCGCATCGGGCAGCCCGAGACCGTGAGATAGACCGTGACAGCGACCGCACCGTCAGCGCCGATCTCGACCGATTTCACCATGCCGAGTTCGGTGATCGGGCGGTGGATCTCCGGGTCGTTCACCGTCGCCAGTGCCTCGCGCACCGCGTCTTCCGTAGCCATACCTCGATAGTACGGGTGTGAGCAGCGCTCGTTCAGGGTGGTGGCGGGCGACGGGTGGGAGGGTGCGCGCAGTGCTCGTTCAGGGTGGTGGCGGGCGATGGGAGGGCGTTGCGGCGCCCGCCGCTACGCGCGGGTAGCAATCCTCAGTGGTCTTCGTCACTCCCGTCCGTAGAGGCCGCGGAACGGGTGTGCCGGTCGTCCAGGGCCCGCAGGAGGTCCTCCAGTTCGGAGCGTATCCAGTCGCGGGTGGCGACCTCGCCCAGGCCCATCCGCAGTGCGGCGATCTCCCGGGTGAGGAATTCGGTGTCCGCGATGGAACGCTCGTTCTGCTTGCGGTCCTGCTCGTAGGTGACCCGGTCGCGGTCGGCCTGCCGGTTCTGCGCGAGCAGGATCAGCGGCGCCGCGTACGAGGCCTGGAGCGACAGCATCAGCGTCAGGAAGATGAACGGGTACGGGTCGAACCGCCAGGTCACGGGCGCGAAGACGTTCCACATCAGCCACGCGAAGATGAAGAGCGTCATCCAGGCGATGAAGCTCCAGGTGCCCAGGAAGCGGGCGATCCGTTCGGAGATCCGGCCGAATGTCTCGGCGTCGTACTCGGGCAGCAGCCTCGGCCGGGGGGCCCTCGGCTGGTCCAACCGGGAGCGGGGCGGGCGCACGATGCCCGAGGCACCGGTCGTCGTGGCCTTCGCGCGGTCCTCACCCGCCATGGGCGGACTCCCCCTCGCCGCGGAAGTCGGCCTCCCGCCAGTCCTCCGGCAGCAGATGGTCGAGCACGTCGTCGACGGTCACGGCGCCGAGCAATGAGCCGCTCTCGTCCACGACCGGTACCGACACCAGGTTGTACGCGGCCAGATAACTCGTCACGGCCGGCAGCGGGGTGTCCGGGGTCAGCGGGACGAGGTCGCTGTCGACCACCGAACTGACCAGGGTGTACGGCGGATCGCGCAGCAGCCGCTGGAAGTGGACGGTGCCCAGGTACTTGCCGGTCGGGGTCTCGTCCGGGGAACGGCACACGTACACCTGCGCGGCGAGTGCCGGGGACAGGTCCGCCTGCCGGACCCGGGCGAGCGCGTCGGCGACCGTCGCGTCCGGACGCAGGATGATCGGTTCGGTGGTCATCAGGCCGCCCGCGGTGCGCTCCTCGTACGACATCAGGCGCCGCATGTCCGCCGCGTCGCCCGGGCGCATCAGGGCCAGCAGCCGTTCCTTCTCCTCCTCGGGCAGTTCGGACAGCAGATCGGCCGCGTCGTCCGGGTCCATGGCCTCCAGGACGTCGGCCGCGCGCTGCTCCTGGAGCTTGCCGATGATCTCCACCTGGTCGTCCCCGGGCAGTTCCTCCAGGACGTCGGCGAGCCGCTCGTCGTCGAGCGCGGCGGCGACCTCCGCCCGGCGCTTCGGCGACAGGTGGTGCAGCGCGTTGGCCACGTCGGTCGGGCGGAGCCGTTCGAACGTGGCGACCAGGGATTCGGCGCCCTGGCCCTGCTCCTCCAGCGAGAACCCGCTGACCGCCGACCACTCGACCGTGAGCGTCTCGCCCTTGCGGCGCAGCGCCCCGCCCCTGCCCCGGCGCACGAAGTACTTGTCGATCTCCCAGTCGCGGCGGGCCGGCAACTGCTGGACGGAGACGTCGAGGACGGTGACCTCCTCGCCGGTCTCCACGAGCCGCACGCGCCGGTCCAGGAACTCGCCCAGCACCAGGCGTTCGGTCGGGCGCTGCTCGAAGCGCCGCATGTTGACCACGCCGGTGGTGATGACCTGGCCGGACTCGATCCCCGTGACCCGGGTCATCGGGAGGAAGATCCGGCGCCTGGTCAGCACCTCGACGACCAGGCCGAGCAGCCGGGGCGGCCGTCCGCCGACCCGCAGCATCGCGACCAGGTCGCGGACCCGGCCCACCTGGTCGCCGGTGGGGTCGAAGACCGGGGCACCGGCGAGGTGCGAGACGAAGACCCGGGGGGCGCCTGCCGCCATGGTGCGTCTCCTTCCTCCGTCTCCGCCGGGGACGACCTCGTCGTCCGGCCTGTTTGGCCGTCAATCGTCCGGTATGACGGGATCAGGCTAGCCCGTGCCGCTCCGTGCCGCTCCGGCGGAGCGGTCCGTACGACTCTCTGCCGGACGGCATGATCGGCACGGGTACGCTGCGGTCTGTCACCCCGCCACGCGGATGAACCGCCACGCAGACGAGAGGCAGTGCGTCCTGTGACCGCTTCCGTGCCGCCCGCCCGGGCCCGACGCCGGACCGCCCTCGCCGTCGTGCTCTGCGCGGGGCTGTCCGCCGCTCTCACGGCATGCGCGGGCGAGGACCCGGACAAGGGGACCAACGGCGTCGGCAAGCTCACCGCCGCGCAGATCGAGAAGAAGGCGCAGGCCGCCGCGGACGTTGCCGATGCGGTGCACCTCTCCGGGACGCTGGTCGGCAAGGGCGGCACGTACAAGCTGGATATGCGGCTCAGAGAGAAGGGCGGCACCGGCTCCGTCGCCTCGAAGGACAGCACCTTCGAACTGCTGCGGATCGGTGACGAGCTCTATCTCAAGGCGGACGCCTCGTTCTGGAGCCACGAGGAGAGGGCCGGGGCGGACACGGAGGCGGGCGAGGACGCGGCGGACAAGCTCCAGAACAAGTACGTCAAGGTGCCCGAGGACGATCCCACGTACAAGCAACTGCGCGGGTTCACGGACAAGGACACCCTGCTCGACGGGGTGCTCACCCTGCACGGCACGCTCAACAAGGGCGACCGCACGAGCGTCGGGCCGAACCGGACCATCCAGATCACGGGCGGCAAGGGCGAGGGCGGCACACTCGACGTCTCCCTGGACGGCACGCCGTACCCGCTGCGGTTCGCGCGCGGCGGCGGGGGCGGCACCGTGATGCTGTCCGAATGGGGGCGCGACTTCCCGCTGGAGGCGCCGGCGAAGGAGGAGACGGTCGACTACGGGCAGCAGCTGCCCAGGAGCTCGCCCTGAGCCCGAACCGGGTACGGGAGGGCGGCACGTCCACGGCAGGGTCCGCCGTGTCCGGCGGCGCGGGCGGGGCACGGGCGCTGCGCCTGACCCGTCGGGCGCTCCCCGCCGTACCGCACGACCCCGGATCAGCCCTTGCGCCCGCGCTTCAGCAGCCGCGGCAGCCCGGCCGGCACCGGCCGCCGGGTGGTCGCGTGCGTGGGCAGCGGCGCGGCGGCAAGTGAGCCGTCCGGCAGGCGCGTACGGACCTCACCGGGGGTCAGGCGCAGCACCCGGCACTCACGCGCCCACCGCTCCGGCATCCGCTCCGCGTCGGGCGCGTTCAGCCGCTTGGTCCTGAGCTCGCCGACGGCGGCCTCCCACTCCTCGGAGCGCGGGGCCGGCTCGGTCACGGCGGCCGTCCAGGCGACCAGTCGGCCGCCCTTGTCCTTGCTGCGGACGGTCACCTCGACGGTGGCTCCGTCGGTGAGCCCGGGTGGGAACGGCTGCTCGCCGGGGCCGTCGCCCACCAGATACGCCGCGCCGTCGAACCACACGTGCCACAGGGCGCGTGCGGGCCCGGTGCCGCGCACCCACACGAGCCCGGACTTCTTGGTGGCCTCCTCGACCAGGGCCCGGTCCAGCGGTGCGTCAGCGTCAGCGGCAGTCATGTCCCGCACTCTATTAGCAACGGACGGTCCCGCAGGCGACGGCCGGTCAGAGCCAGCCGTTGCGCTTGAGGGTGCGGTGGATCGAGAAGCAGACCACCCCGATGACGCCCAGCACCATCGGATAGCCGTACTTCCAGCCCAGTTCGGGCATGTCGAAGTTCATGCCGTACACGCCGCAGATCATCGTCGGCACGGCGACGATGGCTGCCCAGGACGTGATCTTGCGCATGTCCTCGTTCTGCGCGACGGTCGCCTGCGCGAGGCTGGCCTGGAGGATCGAGTTCAGCAGTTCGTCGAAGCCGATGACCTCTTCGTGCACCCGCGCCAGATGGTCGGCGACGTCGCGGAAGTACTTCTGGATGTCGGGGTCGATCAGCCGCATCGGCCGCTCGCTCAGCAGTTGCATCGGTCGCAGCAGCGGCGAAACGGCCCGCTTGAACTCCAGGACCTCGCGCTTCAGCTGGTAGATCCGGCCCGCGTCCGAGCCGCGCGGACTGCCCTTCGCAGGGGTGGAGAAGACCTCGTTCTCCACCTCGTCGATGTCCTCCTGCACGGCGCCCGCCACCGCGATGTAGCCGTCGACCACATGGTCCGCGATGGAGTGCAGCACCGCCGAGGGGCCCTTGGTGAGCAGTTCGGGGTCGTCCTGGAGCCGGTGGCGCAGCGCGCGCAGCGAGCCGTGGCCGCCGTGCCGGACGGTGATGACGAAGTCCCGGCCGGTGAAGCACATCACCTCGCCGGTCTCCACGACCTCGCTGCTCGCGGTGAGTTCGGCGTGCTCGACGTAGTGGAGCGTCTTGAAGACGGTGAACAACGTGTCGTCGTACCGCTCCAGCTTGGGGCGCTGGTGGGCGTGGACCGCGTCCTCGACGGCGAGCGGGTGGAGCCCGAACTCCCGGGCGATCCCGGCGAATTCCTCCTCGGTCGGCTCGTGCAGACCGATCCAGGCGAAGCCGCCCTCCTCGCGGACCTGGAGCATCGCCTCGTGCGGGGTGCGGCAGCCGCCGCTCTCCACCCTCCGGCCGTCGCGGTAGACCGCGCAGTCCACCACCGCGCTGGGGGCGGACGGGTCGCGGGTGGCGTCGTAGACGTTGTGGATGGAGTTGTTCCTGCGCAGGGACGGGCGCACTACGGCGCGCAGGTCGCGGATCATCGACATGGCTGACTCCTTCACGGAGAGCCGTCCTCGGGCGCGTGGAACAGCCCGGAACGAGGACGTGCACTCACGTCCGCAAAGCGGGCGGCACCGGGGCGACGCGAAGACGGCGGTCGCTACGGACAAGCGGAAAGGCGGTGCTCTTCCGTCGTACGCGATGCCTTGACCCTGACTGGGAAGGCTTCAGATCACCGAGGTGAGGGTGTGGGGCGGAAGAGCGGTCGTACTGCACGATCGACTTCGATCCATGGCAGCCCCACCTCCTCCAGCCGGTCCCCCGTGGGGGATGACGTGTCGTCGGGACCAGGGGGACGCTTCTGCGTGATGTCCCGACCAGCGGCCAACAGTATCAGCCGTCCGAGGGTCAATCCCTTACTTTGCCCGTTCCATACGCGTCCTATGCTCACTGGATGGGAGAAATTCTTGCTCTGGTCGAGGCCCGGTTGCTGACGGCCCTCGGCGAACCGGACGCGCGTGCCGCGGTGACCTTCCTCGGCACCGACCGGATCGAGGTGCTCCGCTTCGTCGACGGTGATGTGGTGCGCTACGCCACACTCGGCATGTCCGCCCACCCCATGACGGACCCGACCGCCACTCTCGCCGACCCGGTGAAGGGGCCGCGCGCCGAACTGCTGCTCTCCGTGCGCGCCGGACGCGCCGACACCGACAAGGTGCTGCGTCCGCTTGCGGTGCTGGCCGCCTCCCCGCAGGTCGAGGGGGTGGTCGTGGCCCCCGGCGCCTCGCTGGAGGTCGGCGAGCCGCTCTGGCCCGGGGCGCCGTTCAGCTCCGTACTGGTCGCCGAGCCGGGCGGCCTGGTCGAGGACCTGGATCCCCGCCGGCCGGGGACGGACCCGGTGCGGTTCCTGCCGCTGCTGCCGATGACGGCCAACGAGGCCGCCTGGAAGCGGGTCAGGGGCGCGCAGGCCCTCCAGGAACGGTGGCTCTCGCACGGCACGGACCTCCGCGATCCACTGCGCACCTCCGTGCCGCTGGACGTCTAACCTGATCTTTAACCTGTGCGGCGGCGACGTCTGCCCCGTCGTGCCACCCGGCACGCACGCTCGCCGCTGTGGGACGCGGGCGCGGCGGGGCTCAGTCGGCGAAGGCCGCGACTCCGTCCTCGGCGGCGTGCCGGGGTTCCAGCTCCCGCGCCTCGTGCGTCAGCGCCGTACGCCGGGCCAGGACGACGGCCGCGCCGATCACGGCCGTGGCCGCGGCAACCACGAACGGCATGTGGACGTCGCTCCACTCCTCGATCTTCGGGGCGAGGTACGGGGCGGCCGCCGCCGCGAACCAGCGGACGAAGTTGTAACCGGCGCTCGCCACCGGGCGAGGGGCGTCCGAGACGCCGAGGGCCAGCTCCGTGTAGACGGTGTTGTTCATGCCGATGAAGGCACCGGAGGCGATCGTGCCGACGACGGCGGCGGTGTGGTCGCCGTACCCCAGCACCAGCAGGTCGATGGCGAGCAGCAGCAGTGAGGCGCCGAGCACCCTCAATGACCCGAAACGCCTCTGGAGCCGTGGGGCCACCAGCACCGAGAAGACCGCGAGCAGCAGGCCCCAGGCGAAGAAGACCGCACCCGACCGGTACGGCGTCATGTTCAGCACGAACGGGGTGAACGCCAGGATCGTGAAGAACGCGTAGTTGTAGAAGAACGCCGAGGCCGCGACGGAGGCCAGGCCGCCGTGGCCGAGCGCCCGGACGGGGTCGAGCAGCGAGGTCTTCCGGGCCGGCCTGGGCTGTTCCTCGAGGAATGCCGTGATGCAGATGAAGCCGATCGCCATCAGCGCGGCCGTGCCGAAGAACGGGTAGCGCCAGCTGGCGTCGCCGAGCAGTGCGCCGAGCAGGGGCCCGCACGCCATGCCGAGGCCGAGCGCCGATTCGTACAGCAGGATCGCCGCCGCGCTCCCGCCGGCCGCCGCGCCGACGATCACGGCGAGCGAGGTCGACACGAAGAGGGCGTTGCCCAGACCCCAGCCGGCCCGGAAGCCGACGAGTTCGCCCACGGACGACGAGGTGCCCGAGAGGGCCGCGAAGACCACGACGAGCGCCAGACCGGCCAGCAGCGTCCTGCGCCCGCCGATCCGGCTGGACACGAAACCGGTGACCAGCATCGCCACCGCGGTGATCAGGAAGTACGAGGTGAACAGGAGCGAGACCTGGCTCGGCGTCGCCTCCAGTCCCTTGGCGATGGACGGCAGGATCGGGTCCACCAGGCCGATGCCCATGAACGCCACGACCGATGCTCCCGCGGTGGCCCAGACGGCCTTCGGCTGGCGCAGGACGCTTCCTGCTCCTTGATCGAACGGTTCCTCTCCCTGCATGGGGCTGCTCGCTCTCCACTCGTCCACCGGTTGTTGTGCGCCGCACAGGTTAAGTTAGGGAATCTAATAAATGCAAACTACATCTATTTTTCCTGGTGGGGCCACGCAGCGGTCGGGTGATCGTCCTTGACGCGGCGCCGCTCCTGGAGGACCGTTGGTCGCTATGAGGGGCGAACCCAGTTGCCCGAAGTGCGGAGGCCGGGTCAGGGCGCCCGGTCTCTTCGCCGACACCTGGCAGTGCTCCGTGCACGGTGCCGTACAGCCGCTTCAGCCGGTCGTGCCGCCCAGCGTCGAGGCGCTGGGTGTGGTCGTGCGCCGGGCCAGGGTGCCGGTGTGGATGCCCTGGCCGCTGCCGGTGGGCTGGCTGTACACCGGTGTCGCGAGCGCGGGCGACGAACGCAGCGGCGGCCGTGCGATCGCTGTCGCCTGCTCCGGCCCCGGCCCGGTCGGCGGCATGGGCGAGCTGCTGCTCGTCACGGAGGAGCTGGGCGTGGGCCTCGGAGCGCGTTACGCCGGTGTCGACGGCCCGGACCCGGGTCCGTATCTGGATGTCGACGGCCCTCCGGACGTCAAGATGCTCGCCGCCGGACGTCCCACCCCGCTCTGGCACGTCAAGGGGGCCCCCGAGGACCGGGCGGTCTTCGCCGGCGAGGCGCGCGGGCTGTGGCTCTGGGCGATCGTCTGGCCCGAACAGTCGGGGCTGCTGATGTACGACGAGCTGGTGCTCGCGGACCTGCGCGAGGCCGGGGGAGAGATGGACCTCGTGCCGTGCGGGGCGCTCACCCCCCGCCTGCTCGACTGAGGGGCGGTCCCGCCGCCCGCGGCGGGACGGCGCACCCCGTCCGACGGTGTGCGCGACACGGTGGGGGAGTGCTGGCGTGCGCGGACGTTCCGGCGACGCGGCGGACCGCCGCCGGGGTCGTCGTCGTGTGCCTGCCGGCAGCCGGTCTCCGGGCGTGGCCGGGCACTGGTTGAATGCCGGTTATCCTGTGAATGTCCCCATGAGGGTGCTGAAGATCCTGGTCGGCCTCAACGGCTTCGCTTCACACCTGCGGCCTCACCGGCAGGGCGTGACGACCCGCTGTGAGGCCGCTTCGCCGCCCGCGCGCACCAGATCTCCCTCGCCGGTCCGGCCAGGATCTTGAGCACCCTCCGTCCGCCCCGAGCACTGGAGTACGCGTCGTGCGCATCGACCTGCACACCCACTCCACCGCATCGGACGGTACGGACAGCCCCGCCGAACTGGTGCAGCGCGCCGCCGCCGCGGGCCTCGACGTCGTCGCGCTCACCGACCACGACACCGTGCGTGGCCACACCGAGGCGGTCGCCGCGCTGCCCGCGGGGCTCACCCTCGTCACCGGCGCCGAGCTCTCCTGCCGGATCGACGGGGTGAGCATGCATCTGCTGGCGTACCTCTTCGACCCCGAGGAGCCCGAGTTGGCCCGCGAGCGCGAGCTGGTGCGCGACGACCGCGTGCCGCGTGCCCGGACCATGGTGGGCAAGCTCCAGGCCCTCGGCGTGCCGATCGAGTGGGAGCGGGTCGCGAGGATCGCCGGGGACGGTTCGGTCGGCCGGCCGCACATCGCTGCCGCGCTCGTCGAACTCGGCGTCGTCGAGACCGTCTCCGACGCGTTCACGCCCGAGTGGCTCGCCAACGGCGGACGCGCGTACGCCGAGAAACACGAACTCGACCCCTTCGAGGCGATCCGCCTGGTCAAGGCCGCGGGGGGCGTCACCGTCTTCGCCCATCCGGCCGCCGTCAAGCGCGGGCAGGTGGTACCCGAGTCGTCGATCGCGCGATTCGCCGCCGCCGGGCTCGACGGCATCGAGGTCGACCACATGGACCACGACGAGCCGGCCAGGGCCGGACTGCGCGGGCTCGCCCGGGAGCTGGGACTGCTGACGACCGGATCCAGCGACTACCACGGCGACCGCAAGCCCATTGCGCTCGGCGCGTACACCACCGACCCCGAGATCTACGGCGAGATCACCCGGCGTGCCACGGGAGCCTTCCCGGTGCCGGGCGCCGGCGGCCCCCGGCCCGTCTGACGGCCCGCGCAGCCCGGCCGGACCCGGGGGCCGAGTGCGGCGCCGTGCGGCACGCCCCGGAGCCCGCCCGTTCTGCCCGACTCGCCCGTCCACCCCGTCCCGTCCCCCGTACCGCTTCCGCGCCCTCCCGGCCGCCGGGGGCCGCCTCACGGCCCCCGGCGTGCGATTCCCGGGCCGGTCCCCCTCCCTCTTCGTGCAAGGCTCACCGTGTTCGACATCGCTGTCTTCGGATCCCTTTTTCTCACCCTTTTTGTGATTATGGATCCGCCGGGTATCACCCCGATCTTCCTCGCCCTCACCGCGGGCCGCCCCGCCAGGACCCAGCGCAAGATGGCGCTCCAGGCGGTGACGGTCGCCTTCGGCGTCATCGCGGTCTTCGGTGTGCTCGGCCAGCAGATCCTCGACTATCTGCATGTCTCCGTGCCCGCCCTGATGATCGCGGGCGGGCTGCTCCTGCTGCTCATCGCGCTCGACCTGCTGACCGGCAAGACCGACGAGCCGACGCAGACCAAGGACGTCAACGTCGCCCTCGTACCGCTGGGCATGCCGCTGCTCGCCGGGCCCGGCGCCATCGTGTCGGTGATCCTGGCGGTGCAGCACGCCGACGGCGTGGGAGGCCAGATCTCGGTCTGGTCGGCGATCATCGCCATGCACGTCGTGCTCTGGCTGACCATGCGCTACTCGCTGGTGATCATCCGGATCATCAAGGACGGCGGTGTCGTCCTGGTGACCCGGCTCGCCGGGATGATGCTCTCCGCCATCGCGGTGCAGCAGATCATCAACGGTGTCACCCAGGTCGTCCAGGGCGCCTGACGGCGTGCGGACACCACGGCGCCCCCACACGGATCCGTCCGTACGGGGGCGCTACGTCTGTCTGCGTCGTCGTGCGTTACACGGCCGAGGAGTCGGCCGGGCGGATGTAGATGCGCTGGCCCGTCGCCGCGGCCTGCTGCACGATCCGGTTGACGGAGGCGGCGTCCACGACGGTGCTGTCCACGGCGGTACCGTCGACATCGTCGAGGCGCATGATCTCGAAGCGCATATGGCTTCCCTTCGTCTGATCCTCCTGCTGGAGAACTGCTGGAAGGACGGGTGACCCGTCCACAAGGATGGGAGCGCCCGACGCCCATGTCCTGCGCTCCATGACATGGGAAACGACTTGCCCACTACAAACATTCCCTACGCTAAGGAAAATTTTTGGATGTCTAAGCATCAGCAGGCCCTCGGGCACGCGACGGTGATGACGCGCGCACCGGGGCACACCACCGGGCCCTCGGCGGGGCATGCCATCGACCGCACGCCGAGGGACGCGACGAAGCGCATGACGAGGTCCGCATGAGCGAGGCAGGGATCCGCGAGATCCGCGACCGCCTGGACCGGACGAACCAGCTGCTCCAGCGGGTGCTCGTCGAAGTGTCGAGGACCCCCTCGACCCATGCGATCTTCGTCGACGCCGGCTATGTGTACGCCGCGGCCGGCCTGCTCGTCACCGGCACCGAGGACCGCCGGTCCTTCGACCTCGATGCGGAAGGGCTGATCGAGGCGTTCATCGACAAGGCCCGCACGATCTTCGCGGACAGCCGGCTGCTGCGCGTGTACTGGTACGACGGGGCCAGGCGCCGCATCCACACCACCGAGCAGCAGTCCATCGCCGAACTGCCCGACGTCAAAGTCAGACTCGGCAACCTCAACGCCAACAACCAGCAGAAAGGCGTCGACTCGCTGATCCGCAACGACCTCGAATCGCTCGCCCGGCATCGCGCCATCAGCGACGCGGCACTGGTCGGCGGCGACGAGGACCTGGTCTCCGCGGTCGAGGCGGCACAAGGCTACGGGGCCCGGGTGCACCTGTGGGGCATCGAGGCCGGGGAGGGGCGCAACCAGGCCGAACCGCTGCTCTGGGAGGTCGACAGCCAACGCACCTTCGACCTGGACTTCTGCCGTCCGTACGTCACCAGACGCCCCGTCACCACGTACGAGGACGACACCCCCGCACCCTCCCGCGAGGACGTCCGTTTCGTCGGCGCGCAGATCGCCGCGGCCTGGCTGGTCGCGCGGGGCCGCGAATCCCTCGTCGAACTGTTGCCCGGCCACCCGTATCTGCCCGGCTCCGTCGACCAGGACCTGCTCGTCGAGGCCGAGCGGTTGCTCCAGCACTCGTTGCGCGGCCACGCCCATCTGCGGCGGTCGCTGCGCGACGGCTTCTGGCAGCACGTGCAGGCGCAGTACTGAGCGGACCGCTTCGCCGAGCCCCCGGCGTGTCCCGGGCGGATGCCGGGCACGCCTCGGTGGGCCCGGGTACGCCTCGGCGGCCCCGGCACGATCAAGGCAGGTCGCGAGCCGGGTTCAGGAGCGCAGGTTCAGGAGCGTGGGCTCAGGGGTGCGCTGCCGTCCGCAGGCCGTCCCAGAAGGAGGCGAGCGCGCTCGCGGTCCGCTCCGGGCGGTCCGTGTTCGGCGAGTGCTCGGCGCCCTCGATCCGGGTGCGGTGCGCGCCCAGCCGCCGGGCCATCTCGTCCAGCAGCGGCACCGGCCAGGTGTCGTCGCGTTCGCCGGAGAGCACATGGACGGGCAGGGCCGTGGCGGCGAGTTCGGCCACCCGGTCCGGCTCGGTCGCCAGCTGGCGACCGGTGGCGATCAGCTGGGCGGGCCGGTGGCACAGCCAGCGTCGGCGCAGCGCCTCGCCGTTGGGCACCATCTCGTCGGGCGGATCGAAGGCGCGCAACGCCTCCCACACGTCGGCCATGGTCATGGTCGCCAGCGCGTCGGCGAGCAGCTTCACCTTGACCTGCTGGGCCTCGGTGACCTGGGCGGGGCCGGACGACATCAGCGTCAGCGAACGGAACGGCGAGGCATCGAGCAGGACGGCGGCACGGGCGATCTGGCCCCCGAGCGAATGCCCGACCAGGTGCACCGCGCCCCCGTCCCCGTCCCCGCCCTCCTCCCCGGCCCGGAGGGCGGACGCCTGCGCGAGCACGTCGCGGGCCAGCTCGTACTGCGCGTAGATCTCCTCGCGGTCCGTGCCGCCGGTCTCGTACTGCCCCCGGCCGTCCACGGCGACGATCCGGTACCCGGCGGCACCGAGCGGTTCGAGGAGCGTGACGAAGTCCTCCTTGCTGCCCATGTAGCCGGGCAGCAGAAGGGCGGTGCCGTGCGTCACGCCCGGCGGCACCACGTCCAGCACGGCGAACTCGCCGCGCGTGGTGCGCAGCCGGTGGGCGCGGGCGCAGGGCGGTGGGGTGAACGTGTGCGGCCGACTCATGGGACGAGGTTATGTCCTGGGACACCGAATGGGCAGGACGGCCGGCGCGTGAGCCGTGGGGGCATCGGCCGGTCCCGGACGTGTCCGGCATGTCCCGCCCCACGGGTGAACGGCCACGGGTGAACGGCGGCAGGTGCCGGAAGCGGCCCCGCACGGACCGCGCACGGCCGCCGCCCGACCCCTTACCCGCTGGAGGTCCCCCGTGACGGGGGACCGTGACGGGGCCCGTGGCACGGAAACGCGTCCGGTCCGGGACCAGGTCCCGGACCGGACGCGTGAGGTGTCGTCGGCTCAGCCCTCGGTGGCCGTACCGGCGGCAGCGGCACGGGCCGTCCGGCGCCTGCGCGGCTTCGCCTCGGCGTCGGTGGCCGGGGCCTGCGCCCCGGTCCCGGCCACGGCCTCGGTCTTCGAGGAGGCGCGGGTACGGCGGCGGGGCCTGGTCTCCGGGACGGGCTCGGCGATCGGCGCGATCTGGAAGTCGACCTCGTCCTCGACCGGCTTGGCCACGCGAATGCGGCGGCGCGGCCTGGTCACCGTCTGCGCGGGCGCCGGCTCGGCGACGGGGGCGGTCTGGAAGTCCACTTCCTCCGCCACCGGCCGCGCCACGGCGGCACGGGTGCGGCGGCGGCGCGGCTTAGCCGCGGCCTCGGCCTCGGCCTCGGCCTCGGCCTCGACCGGGGCCTGGGCAGCCGGAGCTTCGGCCGCCTGAGCCGTGTTCACCGCCGCCTCGGCAGCCGCGGCGGGGGCACCGGCGCGGGTGCGGCGACGGCGGCGCGGCGTGCGCGGCTGCGCCGGGGCGTCGGCCGCCTCGGCCTCACCGGCCGGGGCAGGCACCGTGGCCGTGGGCGCCGTGGGCGCCGTGGCCGTGGTCTCCTGCGTGGAGGCGGCGGCGCCGCCCCGGGTGCGACGGCGCTGGCGCGGCGTGCGCGGCGCACGCTCCTCGCGCGCGGTGGAGGAGCGGCGGCCGCGACCGCCCGTCTCGCCGAGGTCTTCGATCTCCTCGGCGCGCAGCCCCGCACGGGTCCGCTCGGAACGCGGCAGCACGCCCTTGGTGCCGGCCGGGATGTCGAGCTCCTCGTAGAGGTGCGGCGAGGTGGAGTACGTCTCGACCGGGTCGTTGAACTTCAGGTCGAGCGCCTTGTTGATCAGCTGCCAGCGCGGGATGTCGTCCCAGTCGACCAGCGTGATCGCGATGCCCTTGGCACCGGCGCGACCGGTCCGGCCGATGCGGTGCAGGTACGTCTTCTCGTCCTCCGGCGACTGGTAGTTGATGACGTGGGTCACACCCTCGACATCGATACCGCGGGCCGCCACGTCGGTGCAGACGAGCACGTCCACCTTGCCGTTGCGGAACGCGCGCAGCGCCTGCTCGCGCGCCCCCTGGCCCAGGTCGCCGTGGACCGCCCCGGCGGCGAAACCGCGCCGGTCGAGCTGTTCGGCGATGTCGGCGGCGGTGCGCTTCGTACGGCAGAAGATCATCGCGAGCCCGCGGCCGTCGGCCTGGAGGATGCGGGCGACCATCTCCGGCTTGTCCAGCGAGTGGGCCCGGTAGACGTGCTGCGAGATGTTGGCGACGGTCGCGCCCTCGTCGTCCGGCGAGGTGGCCCGGATGTGCGTGGGCTGCGACATGTAGCGCCGTGCCAGGCCGATGACGGCGCCGGGCATGGTCGCCGAGAAAAGCATCGTCTGACGCTTCTGCGGAAGCATGGTGATGATCTTCTCGACATCGGGCAGGAAGCCCAGGTCGAGCATCTCGTCGGCCTCGTCGAGCACCAGTGCGCGGACGTGCGAGAGGTCGAGCTTGCGCTGCCCGGCCAGGTCGAGCAGCCGGCCCGGTGTGCCGACGATCACGTCGACGCCCTTCTGCAGGGCCTCGACCTGCGGCTCGTACGCGCGACCGCCGTAGATCGCGAGGACGCGCACGTTGCGCACCTTGCCGGCGGTCAGCAGGTCGTTGGTGACCTGCTGGCAGAGCTCGCGGGTGGGGACGACGACCAGCGCCTGCGGCGTGTCGGTCAGCTCCTGCGGCGCGGCGCGGCCCGCCTCGACGTCCACGGGGACGGTGACGCGCTCCAGCAGCGGCAGGCCGAAACCGAGGGTCTTCCCCGTGCCGGTCTTGGCCTGGCCGATGACATCGGAGCCGGAGAGGGCGACGGGGAGCGTCATCTCCTGAATGGGGAACGGGGACACGATGCCGACGGACTCAAGTGCCTCGGCCGTCTCGGGGAGAATCCCGAGTTCTCGAAACGTAGTCAGGGTGCTGCCTCTTCTGTGAGACGCGGCCCGAGGCGAACGCTGGGGGTCGTACCGTGCCGAGGGTGGTCATCCGGCCGCGGATGGGCCGGGTGGCGCGGGACCACTGCCGTCGCTCGAGCGCTCGTGCCGCTGAGGGGGTCCCTCATCTGCGGTCGTACGTGCCGTACGACCCGCGCGGAGGGCTGTCGGGTCGGAGCCGATCGGGCCACCGACCGGGCATCCTCATTCAATTCGCGCCGCAGATGCATCCAAAATACTCAGTAGCGCAATACCACTGTACCCCGGATTCGCGCATGTGTGTTGGGCGAATTCGTCGGATCGGTGGGATGTCACTGGCTGACCAGGACCTTCCGTCCACCGCCGGGCGGGCTATTCTGCGCTCCATGGAGACGCCTGACAACGCCAACGAAGCCCCCGAAGCCACCGGAGTCGCCGCCCAGGACTGGGCCGCCGCGTCCGCGGAGCCGCAGTACCGAGAGGCGGTCGTGGACCTGCTGGGAGCGCTGGCGTACGGGGAGCTGGCGGCCTTCGAGCGGCTGGCCGAGGACGCCAAACTCGCGCCGACGCTCGCCGACAAGGCGGAGCTGGCGAAGATGGCCGCCGCGGAATTCCACCACTTCGAACGCCTGACGGAACGGCTGACCGCGATCGAGACCGATCCCACAAGCGCGATGGAGCCGTTCGCCAAGGCCCTCGATGAATTCCACCGGCAGACCGCTCCGTCGGACTGGCTGGAGGGCCTGGTCAAGGCATATGTCGGTGATTCGATCGCCAGCGACTTCTACCGCGAGGTCGCCGCCCGACTCGATTCGGACACCCGTTCCCTCGTTCTCGCCGTCCTCGATGATACGGGGCAGGCCGACTTCGCGGTCGAGAAGGTGCGTGCCGCGATCGAGGCCGACCCGCGTGTCGGCGGCCGGCTCGCGCTGTGGGCGCGTCGGCTGATGGGGGAGGCGCTGTCGCAGGCGCAGCGGGTCGTGGCCGACCGTGACGCGCTGTCGACGATGCTCGTGGGCGGAGTGGCGGACGGTTTCGACCTCGCGGAGGTCGGGCGGATGTTCTCCCGGATCACCGAGGCGCACACGAAGCGGATGGCCGCGCTGGGGCTCGCCGCTTGAGGGCTGTCCCGTAAGCCCCGGTGGGTGCGCGACGCCTGCCGGGCGGCGCGACGGGGCGGACGTCGCAGGGAGGGGCACGGGTTCCTCCACGCGCCGTGCGTGCCGTACGGACCCGTGCGTGCCGTACGGACGGGCGCGGCCCGCTCAGACCGCCGCCGACCGCCTCAGCCCGCTTCGGCTCCGCGGCCGGACCAGCAGCGAGAGCGTCACGGCCCCGACCGACGCCGCGCCGATCAGCGCGACCGCGAGATGTCCCGGATCCAGCACCGAGCGCATGAGGAACACACCGAACAGGGCCCCCAGGGCGCCGGTGGTGAAAACGACGCGGCGGGACGGGAGCCGGTCCGGCAGGGAGCGGAGCGCCACCCAGGCGAGGGCGAGTCCGAGCACGACGGCGCCGAGAGGTTCCAGGATCACAGGTGATCACCTCGCTGGTTGCGGGGCTGGTGGAGCGGTCACCTGCGGTACTACCCGAGCGGCGCGGAGAACAACCCTCCCCCGACCGGTGCCTCCCCGGCCCGGGCGGTTCTCACGGGCCGGGGAGGCACCGGTCGGCGGAACGGAAGCGGAACGGGAAACGGCCCGGCGGGATGTCCCACCGGGCCGCCTCCACGGCCACTGCGCCAGGCGTGTCGCCTACAGCGTGCCGAAGCCCACACGGCGCGTGCTGGGCTCGCCGATCTCCACATACGCGATCCGGTCGGCCGGCACCAGGACCTTCCGGCCCTTCTCGTCCGTGAGGCTGAGCAGCCGCGCCTTGCCGGCGAGAGCCTCGGAGACCGCGCTCTCGACCTCTTCGGCGGAAAGCCCGCTCTCCAGAACGATCTCCCGGGGCGAGTGCTGCACCCCGATCTTGACCTCCACGGCTATGTCCCTCCGACGGTCAGTTCCTGCGCGGTGAGCCGCGCCGTACCAGCACACATTAGCCCGGTGAGGGGACGCTTCAGGGGCTCATGGGCCATGCCCGCAGCGAACACGCGCGCCCGGTGCGGCGCGCGCGGACGCGGACGCCGCCGCGCGCGCCGCACCGGGTACGCCACCGGGCCGGTGGCGACGGGGCGCTCCCCTGCGCGGTCAGTGCTGATCGGTGCCGTGCAGCGGGAAGCCCGCGATACCGCGCCAGGCCAGCGACGTCAGCAGCTGCACCGCCCTGTCGCGCGGAATGGACGACTGGCTGGAGAGCCAGTAGCGGGCCACCACCTGGGAGACCCCGCCCAGACCGACCGCGAGCAGCATCGACTCGTCCTTGGACAGGCCCGTGTCACCCGCGATGACGTCGGAGATCGCCTCCGCGCACTGGAGCGAGACCCGGTCCACGCGCTCGCGGACCGCGGGCTCGTTGGTCAGGTCCGACTCGAAGACCAGCCGGAAGGCGCCGCCCTCGTCCTCGACGTAAGCGAAGTACGCGTCCATCGTCGCGGCGACGCGCTGCTTGTTGTCCGTCGTCGACGCCAGCGCCGTGCGGACCGCCTGGAGCAGCGACTCGCAGTGCTGGTCGAGCAGGGCCAGATAGAGCTCCAGCTTGCCCGGAAAGTGCTGGTAGAGCACCGGCTTGCTGACGCCGGCGCGCTCCGCGATGTCGTCCATCGCGGCGGAGTGGTAGCCCTGGGCCACGAATACTTCCTGCGCGGCGCCCAGCAGCTGGTTGCGTCGGGCGCGGCGAGGCAGCCGTGTGCCTCGTGGACGCGCCGCCTCGGTCTGCTCGATGGCTGTCACGCCGCCTCCCAAAATCATGATCGGACACGGCATTTCCGTGCACGTTGCGCCGTACAGCCATCGTACTTTCGGGTAACCCGGGCATGCGCGGCGCGGACGCAGAATTTCACGGACCGGACGGCTGCGGTAGCCGTGGATTCCCTGATCAGCCGGGCAAAGTGGGGCGCACTAGCGGTAATCGTCCTCATCCTGTGTCACCACACGGGCCTGTTCCAGCGCGTCCGCCACGTTCGCGTTCCCCCGGTCGATCTCCGTGAGCGGTTCGTCGCGGCGCTGCTGGACGTCGGTCCGCTGTTCGGCCGCGTCCGCGCGGGGCGTCTCCTGGTCGGGTTCGTCGGGCTGGACGTCCTCGAAGGTCTCGGGGTCACTGGGGTCGACCGTCATGGCCGCTGCCTTCCTCGTTCGGAGTCACGGGGCTGTCCCGTCGTCGTCGACGGGCCCGCGAAGGCTGCCGGGCCGCCGCGCCATGCCGCCGGAACGCCGGAATACATCCAGTATGCGGGCGTTTTCCGGGCTCGGGGTGCGGGTCGGGGCGCGTCGCGCCGGATGCCGGGGTGTCCGTGTCCGGCGCCCGGGTGATCCTCGGGATCCGGGAGCCGTCCCGGGCGGGTGCCGTACGGTCTGTGACGGCGAACACATGAACCGGGGTGTGATCGTCTCGTAACATTGCCGCATGTCTTCGACCGAGCTCCCGGGGCCGAGCGCCGCCGCGGTGGCCCCCAACGTGAGCACCGTCGGGGTAGTGGAGGGGGAGGAAGTGCGCTCCGTCGCCCTGCCCGGGCTGACGCTCGCCGTCCGTTCCCTGCCGACGGAGCGGGCCGGACTGCCACCCGCGCTCTTCGTGCACGGGCTCGGCGGCTCCTCGCGGAACTGGTCGGCGCTGATGCCGCTGCTCCAGGAGGTGGTGGCGGGCGAGGCGCTCGACCTGCCCGGGTTCGGCGACTCGCCGCCGCCGGACGACGGCAACTACTCGGTCACCGGGCACGCCCGCGCCGTGATCCGTTTCCTCGACGCGGCGCAGCGCGGGCCGGTGCACCTGTTCGGCAACTCGCTCGGCGGCGCCGTGGCCACCCGGGTCGCCGCGGTGAGACCCGATCTGGTGCGCACGCTGACCCTCGTCTCGCCCGCGCTCCCCGAGCTCCGGGTGCAGCGCACGGCCCTCCCCACGGGACTGCTCGCGGTGCCGGGCGTCGCGACGCTGTTCGCCCGGATGACCAGGGAATGGAGTGCGGAGGACCGCACGCGGGGCGTCATGGCGCTCTGCTACGGCGACCCCGCACGCGTGTCCGAGGACGGCTTCCGCGACGCGGTGGCCGAAATGGAACACCGGCTGGGGCAGCCGTACTTCTGGGACGCGATGGCGCGCTCGGCGCGTGGCATCGTCGATGCGTACACGCTGGGCGGGCAGCACGGACTGTGGCGCCAGGCCGAGCGGGTGCTCGCCCCGACCCAGCTCGTGTACGGCGGACGGGACCGGCTCGTCTCGTACCGGATGGCACGCAGGGCGTCCGCGGCCTTCCGCGACGCGCGGCTGCTGACGCTGCCCGACGCCGGGCACGTGGCGATGATGGAGTACCCGGAGGCGGTGGCCCACGCGTTCCGGGCGCTGCTCGACGAACTCGGCGGGAGCTGATCCGCGGCGTGGGACGACACAGCCGAAAAGGGCCCGAACGCGCCGGGCCCGACATCGAGTCGGCCCGCGCGGAGGCGGGCGAGGGCCGGGAGGACGTACGGCCCGGCAACGGTCGGCGCCGCAGGCCGACCGGCGTGACGGCCGGCGGGGAGGGACCTGTCTCGTTCCCGCGGACCGGGCACGTCCGCGGCGGTCACCCCGAGCACCGTGAGCCGGGCGGCGGTTGGGGGGACGTGTCGACGCCGGGGCGCCCCGCCGAGGGCGAACGGCCCGCGCCGGGCCGGCCGGTGGGCTCGAAGCGGACGGCGGGTCCGGCAGCGGCGGACCCGGCACGCGCGGTGGGCCGGACGGAGACGTCGGGCCAGGCGCGGACGGTGCCGCCGGGCGCCCCGACCGAGGGGACCGGGCCGCTGATACCGGGACCGCGGCGCGAGTTCGTCAAGGCGTTCGACACCCCGACCGCCCTGCCCCCGCCCCCGCCCCATGGGCCGGGCGCGTCGGCCGACCGCGCCGCCGAGGGCCCCGGCGACGCCGCGGAAGGCGGGGACGGCAAGGAGAACAAGGGGATCAAGGGGCGCACCTTCACCGGTATCGCGGCCGCCGCCGTGACCACTGTCCTCGCGGTGGTCGTGGCCGGGCAGGTCGCCCACGACGAAGCGGGCGCGAACAGCACCGCGCGATCGGCGGGCGTGGACCGGGACGACACCCGCGACGCCTCCCGCTCGGACGACCGGCCGACCCCGCCGACGGCCCGGACCAAGCCCCTGACGTACGAACAGAAGATGGCCAAGGCGTACCCGCTCGCCCCGCGGCTGCGGGGCTCGGGGAAGCTCGACACCGTCCCCGGAACGGCGAAGGCCCCGGGCCGTGGGCACAAGTACCGCTACCGGATCGACGTCGAGCAGGACCTCGGGCTCGACCCGGAGCTCTTCGCCCGAGCCGTCCAGGAGACGCTCAACGACGACCGCAGCTGGGCGCATGACGGCGCGATGACGTTCGAGCGGATCTCCTCCGGCGACCCCGATTTCGTCATCACCCTGGCCAGCCCCGGCACCACCGCGGACTGGTGCCGCAAGTCGGGCCTGGACACGACCGAGGACAACGTCTCCTGCGACTCCGCGGCGACCGAACGCGTGATGATCAACGCCTACCGCTGGGCACAGGGCTCGGCGACGTTCGGACCGGACGAACTCTTCGCCTACCGCCAGATGCTGATCAACCATGAGGTCGGCCACCGACTGGGACACAACCATGTGAGTTGCCGCACGCCGGGGGCGCTCGCTCCGGTGATGCAGCAGCAGACCAAGTCCCTGGACATCGACGGCATCAAGTGTCGACCCAACGCCTGGGTGCATCCCGGAAGTTGAGATGGAGCGAGGGGGCGGCGGATGCGCAGTCCGTCGTCTCCGAACGCGCCGCCTTCGACGGTGTTCGCCCTCGCTCGCCGTCCGCCCTCGCTCGCCGTCCGCCGGGTCGGCGACCGGGGCGGGGTCATGCGGCGGGGCCGGATCGTCGAAGAGGGGAGGGCGGGCCGGGTGCACTCGGCCCCGCGGGCCCGTACACCGAGCAGTTCCTGGCAGCCGTGCCCGCGCTCGATCCGGCGCTCGCGGCGGTGCGGCGCGCGGCGCGCAAGGAGCTGGCCGTCACCTGACTCTCCGTGTTTGGGAGATGTCTTAGCGCAACAGAACGTCGTTCGGTCAGGAAAGTTACGTCGGTTCACCCCTTTCGGTGGTGGGGGGGGCCCACCCCCCCCCCCCCCCCCCCCCAACCCCAAACCGGCGGGCCGCGGGGCCGGGGCCCCCCCCCCGCGGCCCGCCCCCACGGGGAGAGGGGGGGCGCGCGGGCGGGTAGG
>NZ_JBIUBU010000013.1:117517-223089 GCF_044548345.1 Streptomyces sp. NPDC052042
CCGCTGCTGCTGTGTGTGTGTTTGTGTTGTGGAGGCCCACCCCCGCGGGGGGGGGGGGGGGCGTGTGGGGGGGGCCCCCCCCGGGGGGGGGCGCCCCCCCCCCCGGCCCCCCCCACCACCGGCGCATCCCCTTACGGTCGTGCCGCTGTCAGTCGACGCGCCGACGGAGGCCGTCCACAAGGGAGATCGGGGGTGCGCTCGTGCGGATCGGATTCCTCACCGATGCCGGTCGTCCATGCGCGGCCGGTGGATCCGGACTCTGGGGCGACCGCCTGGTGCGTGGCCTCGCCCCGCATGAGTTCGATCTCTTCGTGCTCGGCCGCTCGGCCGACCAGGAGGAGCGGGGCCCGGTCCCGCTCCCGGCGCATGTCCGCCGTGTGTGGACGGCCCCGCTCTGGACGGCCGACGAGGACCTGCTGGGCAGCCGCACCCCCGGCACGCTGCTCTCCCGGCTGACGGCGGGGCGGCGCGGACACGCGTACGGGAGGCGGGAACAGCAGTGCTTCACGGCGCACTTCACGGCGCTCGCCACCTCGATCTGCGCGGCGCGTGCACTGGCGGGCGAGGTGCGAGCCGCGCGCGCCGGGGCGGGGGCGCCGGGCGGAGTGCCGGACGCGCCGGGCGTGTGGGGCGTGGAGGGGGGCGCCAGGGGCGCGTTCGGCGGCGCGGATGCCCATGAGTGCGCACGTGAGTACGCCGGTGGCAGTGGACGGCGCGACGGCGGGCGCGCCGCCCCCGGTGCCGGTGACGACGGATTCGCCGAAGGGCTGTACGGACTCGCGGAGCTGGCCCGCGAACACGGTGGCCTGCCCGCGGCCCTCCGCTCCGAGACGGCCCTGCGCGTGCTCGAAGCCGCCTGCCGCGCCCCGGGCGGCGGGAGCCTCGCCCGGACCGTCACGGTCGTCGGCCTCCTCGACCTCGCCCGCGAGATCGAGGAGGTGCTCCGCCCCCTCTCGCTCGGCTGGTACGACGACCGGGGCCTCGGTGCGGTCGACCTCTGCCACGCCGCGTCCGGCGGTGCCACGGCACTTCCCGGGCTGCTGGCCAAGCGCTTCTTCGGGGTACCACTGCTGGTCACCGAACACGGAGAGCAGGGAGTGCGGCTGCGGGCGTACTACCTCGCCACGGCCGGCACGCCCCTGAGCGCGCCGGTGCGCGCCGTGCTCGCGGGCTTCCACCGACGGCTGGCCACCGAGGTGTACCGGCAGGCCGCGCTCATCACCCACGGCGACGCCCATGCCCGCCGCTGGCAGGAGCGGTGCGGCGCCGACCGCGAGAAGCTGCGTACCGTCCACCCCGGTCTGGACTCCGCCCGGTTCACGGCGCTCGGGGAGAGAGGGGACAGCGGACCCGACGACACGCTCGTCTGGATCGGTCGGGTCGGGCCCGCCAAGGACCTGATCACGCTGCTGCATGCCTTCGCGGAGGTGCGGAAGGCCATGCCGGCCGCCCGGCTGCGGATCATCGCCGAGCCGGGGCGAGCACCGGAGACGGGGGCCGGCCGGGAAGCGCCGGGTGCCGATGGGGGAGCGCCGGGCGCCGACCACCTCGCGCACTGTCGGGCGCTGGCCGCCCAGCTGTTCCCCGACGAAGCCGAGGATGCGCACACCCCGGGGGACAACCCGGTCTCCTTCGACGAGCTCGGCGGGGCCGAGGTGCCGGACCTCGTGGACGGCTACGCGGCGGGCGGGGTCGTCGTCCTGTCCAGCACCGCCGAGCACTTCCCCGACACCCTCGTCGAGGCGATGCTCTGCGGTCGGGCCACGGTGTCGACGGACGTGGGCGCGGTGGTCGAGGTCATCGGCGGTACGGGGCTGGTCGTGCCCCCGCGTAACCCCAAGGCGCTCGCCGACGCCTGCCTCGCGCTGCTGCGCGACCCCGCGCGCCGCGCACGGCTTGGTGCGGCGGCGCGTGCCCGAGCGCTCGAACTCTTCACCGTCGAACAGAGTCTCGCGGCGTTTCGGGGCATCTATCTGGAGCTGATCTCCCGCGTTCCGGTGCTCAGGGAGGACGAGGCGGTGGCCGCCGACGGCGGACCGCGCCCGTTCGCCACCCCGCCCGAGGCGCATGTTCCGGGCCCGTGGACGGCCCCGGGCGTCGTCCACGCCGAGCCCGCCGACCGTACACCCAGCTGGGCCCACGGGCCCCGGACCGTCTGCGTGGGAGCACGGGGGGCGGGTGACGGCGATGCGTGAACGAGCAATGGACCGGTGGGACCGGGGCGGGCCGGTGGGGGACGACGCAGTGCGCGACGATCACGGAGGAGAGGCGATGAGCCGCCCGATCGACCCGATCGAGGTGTCCGACGCACCCGTCACATCCGCCACGGGGTCCGCCGCCGGATCCGTCAGCGCGTCCGCCCCCGGATCCACGAACCCGTCCGCCGACGGTGGCCGGGAACCGCGCTCGTCGGCACCGGTCTTCGGGCCCGTGGCCGGGCCTGCGTCGGCGCCCGTGCCCGTGGCCGGTTCTGTGCCCGCGCCCGTGCCCGGTTCCGGTTCCGTGCTCGGATCCGCGGTCGAGCCCGTGTCCGGCTCTGTGCTCGGACCGTCCGCGCCCGGTTCCACGCGGGACGGTGCCGCCCCCTTACGAGCCGCCACCACGTCGCGGGCGAGGGGTCGGCACACCGCCGGCGCCGGGCCCGACGCCTCGCGCGCCCCGGAGATCGCCCACGCCCTCCCGACGCGCACGCGCGCCGGCGCGCGCCGTGGCCCGGCCGACCCC
The DNA here is from genome assembly GCF_044548345.1 of Streptomyces sp. NPDC052042. NCBI lineage: Bacteria > Bacillati > Actinomycetota > Actinomycetes > Kitasatosporales > Streptomycetaceae > Streptomyces > Streptomyces sp. NPDC052042. The sequence continues at coordinate 120,242 of NZ_JBIUBU010000013.1, forward strand.
GTGAAGTCGCTGATGCACCGCCATCGCGCGCTGTGCCAGCGGGCCGTGGACCCGCTGGAGATCGCCGCGGGGCTCGAAGCCCACGGCATGACCGACCGCGTCGCCGCCCACTACCGGCACCGGGACGTCTTCTCGCTCGCCGAGGAACTCTTCGCCCGGGTGCCCGCGGTGACGGAGGAGCCCGTGACCGCGCACTGCGCGCCGGAGCGAGACAATGTGACGCGCGCCGCCCGGTCGTTCCCCGCGCTCGTGCCGGGCGCGGCCCGGTCGCTCCCCGCGCTTGTGCCGGGCGCCGTCTGCCTCGCCACCCTCGGCGTGCTGAGGGCGACCGAGGGGACACTCGACGGCCGGGCACGGCTCGCGATCGCCTTCGCCGGAACGCTCCTCGCGACCCTCGGCCTCGCTCTCGCCCTGCGGGGTGGCCCCTTGCGCGTGGCGGGCGGTTCCACGGTCGCCGCCCGTGCGTACGCGTGCTGGCTGCTCGGCTACGTCCTGTACGGCGAGGACCTGCTCCACCAGGTGCTCAGCGGCGGCCCCGAGGGGCCCTGGACACTCACCCCCGCACCTCTGGCGGGGCTGGCCCTCTGCGTCGCCCCCGCCGCCTGGTGTGCGCACCTCTTCTCCGTACGCGCGCACCGCGCGCTCGTCGGCAGCCGCACCCGGAAGCAGTTCGCGGCGGGCGTGCGCCCGCTGCTGTTCGGGGTCGTCGCGCTCCACCTCTGCGTGCTCGCCGTCGTGCTGCGTCTCGCGTACCTCGGGCTCGGCGACGGCGCGTTCGCCGGAGCGGCCGCGCTCGGGGTGCTGCTCCTGCTGGCCCGGCTGCTGGCCGTCCACGGTCTTCCCGGACCGGCCACCGCCGCCCTGGCCGCCGCCTGCGTCGTCGAGGCGCTGGCGCCCGCCCTGGTCATGGCCGGACGGCTGCCCGGTCTGCACGTCCTCGCCCGCCCCGTCGATGTCCTGGTCGCCACGGCCGGCACCGGAGCCGTACCCGCCCTCGCCTGTGGGGTGTCCGCGCTCGCCCTGCTGATCACGGCCGCCGTCGCCCTTCCCCGTGCCTCCGCCCACACAGCGGACCGGCCGAGTGGTGCCGCCCCTGCCGCGCGAGCCGCGGACCGGCCGGACGGCGCCGCCCGCACCGCCGCTCGCCCCGGCGGCGCGGCCCGGCTCACCGCGTAACCGAAGCTCCCGGCCCGCTCCCGCGGCGCCGGGTCACCGACCCACCCCCCACCTACGAATCACCGCATCACGCGCATGCCCCGCGGAGCCGACGCCGCGGGTCCTGCGGCCCACCCGTTCCACTTCCTGAAGGAGTAACCGGAGATGACCCCCCAATCCCCTGCACCGGCAGCCGGCCGTCGGCACCAAGGGGGTGCACGATGAGGGTGCTGTTGCTCGGAGCCAACGGATTCCTCGGCCGGTTCGTCGCCGACCGCCTGCTCGCCGACCCCGCCGTCCACCTCACGGCGCTCGGCCGCGGCGACGACGCCGACGTGCGGTTCGACCTCGCCACCGGCAGTCCCGGCGCGCTGACCCGCTTCCTGGACGCCGTCCACCCCGGTGTCGTCGTCAACTGTGCCGGGGCCACCCGCGGGGGAGCCCGCGACCTGATCCGGCACAACACCGTCGCCGTCGCCACCGTCTGCGAGGCGATGCGGCGCAGCAGCTGCTCGGCCCGGCTCGTCCAGCTCGGCTGCGCCTCGGAGTACGGGCCCTCGCAGCCGGGCTCGTCGACCGGGGAGGACGCTCTCCCACGCCCCGGCGGTCCGTACGGCGTCAGCAAGCTCGGCGCCACCGAACTCGTCCTCGGCTCCGGCCTCGACGCGGTCGTGCTGCGGGTCTTCTCCCCGGTCGGCCCCGGCACCCCGGCCGGTTCCCCGCTCGGCCGGCTCGCCGAGGCGATGCGCCGGGCTATGCAGTCCGGTGACGGCGAGCTGAAGCTCAGCGGCCTCGGTGTGCAGCGCGACTTCGTCGACGTGCGCGACGTCGCGCGCGCCGTGCACGCCGCGTCGCTCTCCGCCGCGCAGGGGGTCGTCAACATCGGTACCGGCCGTGCCGTGCGCCTCCGGGACGCCGCCGCCGTCCTCGCCCGGGTCGCCGGATACGCGGGCGCACTCCACGAACTCGACGCGCCCCCGCCCCGGCTGCCCATCGGTGCCCCGCGCACCTCGAACGAATCGCTCATCGAGCACCTCTCGGCGACCCCGTCCCCCTATCCGGACGGCTGCGGCGCCTGGCAGCAGGCCGATGTCCGCACCGCCAGGGACCGGCTCGGCTGGCGGCCCCGGATCAATCTGGAGGAGTCCCTCGCCGACATCTGGATGGAGGCGGCGTGCCGTATCTGACCTCGCCCGACACCACACGCCGGACCGGTGGTGCCGCTCAGCTCGGCTTCGGTGTCCCCGGGTATGCGCATCCGCTGCTCGCCCCGACCGAATGGGCCGAACTCACCCGCCCCGGCACCCCGCTGCACTGGGCGGTCCTCAACATCGACGGCGGACCGGGTGCCCGCCCCGACCCGCACTGTCTGGAGGCCGCGGGCCGCCTGCGCAACGCGCGGGAGCGGGCGCTGCACGGCGACGCGCCGCACGACTCCGTACGGGCGGCGGGCGGCCGGCTGCTCGGCCATCTCGACCTGGCCTTCGGCAGCCGCCCCTTCGGCGACCTGATGGCCGACGCACAGTCCTTCCTCGGTTGGTATCGCGTCGACGGCTTCTACCTCGGCCGGTGCCCTTCCGAACGGGGCGACCTCCCGGCCGTCCGCCGCCTCACCAGCACCCTCGCCACGCTCCTCGAACACGGCACGCACGGCGGGCACGGGGACGCGACGGGGCACGGCGGGGCCGGGACCGGCCCCGCCCGGCACGGCGGCGGTGCCGGGCCGCTGGTGCTGGGGGTGGGCACGCATCCGCACCCCGGGTATGCCGAGGCCGCCGACCAGTTGGTGACCTTCTCCGGGCCGTGGGCGGACTACCGCTGGTCCCAGGTGGCGGAGTGGACCGCCGACTATCCGCCGGAGCGGTTCGCGCACTTCGTCCACGGCGTCCCGCGCACCCACCTCGACGAGGCCATGCGCATCGCGCGCTGGCAGGGAGCGGGCACCATCTTTTTCACGGACCGAGACAGCCAACACGGACAAAACGATCCATATGCGACGCTGCCCAGTTACTGGGACGAAATCGTCTCGCGGATCGGACCGGGCGACTCGGAATGAGAACGGGCGTGGCAGTGTTACGAAAAGAACAACCGTACGCAATTGAAGTACGTAGAAACCGACCACCTGCATTGTTGAGGTTCCTGTGTCGCTGCCACCCCTGGTCGAGCCAGCTGCTGAGCTCACCGTCGACGAGGTCCGCAGGTACTCCCGCCATCTGATCATCCCGGATGTCGGGATGGACGGACAGAAGCGGCTGAAGAACGCGAAGGTGCTGTGTGTCGGCGCCGGCGGTCTCGGTTCCCCGGCTCTGATGTACATGGCCGCCGCCGGTGTCGGCACGCTCGGCATCGTGGAGTTCGACGAGGTCGACGAGTCGAACCTGCAGCGCCAGATCATCCACAGTCAGTCCGACATCGGTCGCCCCAAGGCCGAGTCCGCCAGGGACTCGGTCCTCGGCATCAACCCGTATGTGAACGTGGTCCTGCACGAGGGGCGGCTCGAGGCCGACAACGTGCTGGAGATCTTCGCGCAGTACGACCTGATCGTGGACGGCACGGACAACTTCGCCACCCGCTATCTGGTCAACGACGCGGCGGTGCTGCTGAACAAGCCGTACATCTGGGGCTCGATCTACCGGTTCGACGGCCAGGCGTCCATCTTCTGGTCCGAGCACGGCCCGTGCTACCGCTGCCTCTACCCGGAGCCGCCCCCGCCGGGCATGGTCCCCTCCTGCGCCGAGGGCGGTGTGCTCGGGGTGCTCTGCGCCTCGGTCGGCTCCATCCAGGTCACGGAGGCCATCAAGCTGATCGCCGGTATCGGCGACCCGCTGCTCGGCCGACTGATGATCTACGACGCCCTGGAGATGCAGTACCGCCAGGTCAAGGTCCGCAAGGACCCCGACTGCGCGGTCTGCGGCAAGAACCCCACCGTCACCGAGCTCATCGACTACGAGGCGTTCTGCGGCGTCGTGTCCGAGGAGGCCCAGGAGGCGGCGGCCGGTTCCACGATCACTCCCCGGCAGCTCAAGGAGTGGATCGACACGGACGAGAAGATCGACATCATCGACGTCCGTGAGCCCAACGAGTTCGAGATCGTCTCGATCCCGGGCGCCCGGCTGATCCCGAAGAACGAGTTCCTGATGGGCAACGCCCTCCAGGACCTCCCGCAGGACAAGCGCATCGTCCTGCACTGCAAGACGGGTGTCCGCAGCGCCGAGGTCCTCGCGGTCCTCAAATCGGCGGGCTTCTCCGACGCGGTGCACGTGGGCGGCGGCGTGATCGGCTGGGTCAACCAGATCGAGCCCGAGAAGCCGGTGTACTGAGCACGGAGCACGAACACCCCGGAGGGGCCGTCCGCATGTCGCGGATCGGCCCCTTCCGCGTACCCGGCGCCCACCCCGTATCCGGCCGTCGTGTCCCGTATCCGGCTGTCGCGTCATGAACAGGTCGTGCCGTCCTGCGGGACCTTGCCGTCCATCAGGTAGTCGCCGACGGCCTTCTGCACACAGGTGTTGTTGCTGTTGTACGCGCCGTGGCCCTGGCCCTCGTACGTCATCCGCACGCCGACGCCCTTGCCCAGAGCGTCGGCCATCGCCCTCGCCCCCGCGTACGGGGTGGCCGGGTCACCGGTGTTGCCGATGACGAGGATCGGCGGCGCACCCGGGGCGCTGACGTCCGGGGTCTTCCAGGCGCCCGCCACCGGCCAGCCGGTGCAGTTCAACAGGCCCCAGCCCAGGTAGTCGCCGAAGACGGGCGACGCGGCTCGGAAGGCCGGGAGCTTCGCCTTGATCTGGTCCGTGGTGAACCGCTGCTTGGAGTCGGCGCAGCTGATGGCGGTGTTGGCGGACATCGAGTTGTCGTAACGCCCGTCCTGGGAACGGCCGTTCAGCGAGTCGGCCAGGGCGAGGAGCAACCCGCCGTTCCCGCCGTCCGCCTCGTCCACGCCCTGTTCCAGCAGGGGCCAGGTGGCCTTGGAGTAGAGGGCCGCCGCGATGCCGGTGGTGGCCAGGGTCTGCGTCAGCTGCCGGGAGCCGAGGCCCTGGACGGGCTTCTTGTCCAGCCGGTCGAGCAGATCGCCGATCCCCCGCTCGATCTCCTTCGCGTTGGAACCGGGCAGCTTGCAGGCGTCCCCGCGGGCGGCGCAGTCCTTGGTGAAGTTGTCCAGCGCGAGCTGGAACCCCTTGGCCTGGCCGAGCGAGGCCTGCTCCGGGTCCAGGGTCGGGTTGACGACGGCGTCCAGCACCGCCCGGCCGACGTTCTCGGGGAACAGGTGGGCGTAGACACCGCCCAGTTCGGTGCCGTACGAGATGCCGAAGTAATGCAGCTTCTTGTCACCGAGGACCTGGCGCAGCAGGTCCATGTCGCGGGCGGCGTCGGTGGTGCCGAGGTAAGGGAGTTCCCTGCCCGAGTGCTTCTGGCAGGCTGCAGCGAACGACTTGGTGTGCTTGACGAGCGCGTTCACCTCGGCGGTGGTGTCCGGGGTGCCGTCGATCGCGTTGCGTGCGTCGAGCTGCTGGTCGGTCTCGCACGTCACCCCGGCACTCCGGCCGACCCCGCGGGGATCGAAGCTGACCAGGTCGTAGCGGGCGCGGAGCTTTTCGTAGGTGGTGCCGAAGGCGGGCAGGGTGGCGACGCCCGAGGCGCCGGGTCCGCCGAAGTTGAAGATGAGCGAGCCGATGCGCCGGCCCGGGGCCTTGGCCTTGGTCCTGGCCCGGATGAGCGCCAGGTCGATCGTCTCGGCACCCGGCTTCGCGTAGTCGAGCGGTACCTTCATGGAGGTGCACTCCCAGCGGGTGCCGTCGGGCAGCGGGTTCGGGGCCCTTCCGCCGCCCTGCGCCGTGGACGGTGCGCGGCAGGGCTTCCACGTCAGCTTCTGGGACGCGAGTCCGCCGGGGCTGCTGCTCGCCTCGGCGGCGTTCGCCGCGAGCGGGGTGCCGTTCCCGGGTTCGCCCGGGCCACTGCCGTCGCCGCCGGTCGAGCAGGCGGTGAGGGCGAGGGGCAGGAACACGGTGGCGGTGGCGGCGAGAGCGGCGGCACGCAGGGCGGGGGAGGTCCTCATGCCGCCCATCGTGCGGTGCGGACGCCACCCGTGCACGGGACACCGGTCCAAGCGGGTGGCGGGACTCTTCCCGGGGGCGACCACCGGAGAGCGGGGCCCGGGGAACCGCCGTGGGCCCGGGGCCGGATGCCGCCGGGGACCGGGGACCGGGGCCGGGGGTGCAGGGCCGTGAGGCTGGAGTCCGGGGCCGGGGCCGGGGGTGCAGGGCCGTGAGCCTGGGAGCCCGGTAGCGAGAGCCGGAGGAGCGCGGGACCGTGGTCCGTCAGTGCGCCGGAGCCCAGGGGTGGCCGGAGACCGGACGGCTCCGGCCACCCGTCAGAGCGCCTCTTTGCGGGTCAGGTGGTTGAAGCAGAGCCAGCCGGGAAGCACCGGCAGCCACAGCGTCAGCAACCGGTACAGCAGCACCGCGGGTGCCGCGACCTCCTTCGGCAGACCGACCGCGATCAGCCCCAGGGTCAGCGCGCCCTCGACCGCGCCCATGCCGCCGGGGGTGGGGGCGGCCGACCCCAGCGCGTTGCCGGCCAGGAAGACCACCGCGATGCTCGCGTAGCTGAGCGTCGGCACGTTCGGACCGCTGAACGCCCGGATCGACGCGTCCAGGCACATCACGAACGTACCGGTCAGCAGGAGCATCCCGCCGATGCCGGTCAGCAGCTTCTGCGGCCGCTGCACCACGTCGAGCATGCGCGGGACGACCCCGGCGAACAGCGACCGCAGCCGGGTCACGACGAACTTCCGCAGGAACGGAACCGCTGTCACCACCAGCACCAGCACGGCGACCGTCAGCAGACCGGCGATCACGGTCCTGGATGGCGTGAGCGACGACGGCGTCTTCTCCGTACCTGTCAGATAGCCGAAGGCGGCGAGCAGCAGGATGTGGCAGCCGAGACCGAACAGCTGCGAGGCGCCGACACTCGCCACCGCGAGCCCGGGGCGCACCCCGGCCCGTTGCAGGAACCGCGTGTTCAACGCCACACCGCCGACGGCGGCCGGGGCGACGAGCTTCACGAAGGACCCGGCGACCTGGGCCAGCACGGTCCTCGCGAACGGCACCCGCTCCGGAACGAAGCCCAGCAGGGCCATCGCCGCCGCGACGTAGCTCAGCGCCGAGAAGCCGACCGCCGCGGCCACCCAGCCCCATTCCGCCTGCTCGACCACCGCTCCGAAGTCGGCCTGGGTTACCTGCGAGATCAGGAAGTACGCGGCGATCGCGGCCGCGATGCAGCTGAAGAGGGTGCGCGGCTTGATGCGTTCCAGCCGGACCGGCTCGACCGGCGCCTGCGGCCGGATGAGCAGCACCTGCTGGCGCATCTGGGAGAGCAGATCCTCTTCGCGCGCGCCCTCCAGCGCCTCGTCCACGGCCCGCTTCTCGGCCTGCTTCTGCACGCGCAGCGACTTGCGCTCGGCCTTGCGCCCGGCCCTGGCGTCCGCCTTCTGGGCGGCGGTGAGGCCGGTCCCGGGTTCGGCCGTCTCGTCGACGGCCCCGACGGCGGTTCGGGCGTCCGCGCGAGCGGTCTCGTGGCCGGAGGCCGCACCGGCGGTCTGCTCCTCGCGCGCGCCCTGTTCCAAGGACCTGGCGTGCCTGGCCGCGTCCGACGCCTCCAGCACCGCCTCGCGCTCGCGCTGCGCGCGCTCCCGGGCGAGCCGCCGCAGCGTGGCCCGGGTGGAGCGGCTCAGTGCGAGCGGCTGGAGCAGCGGCAAGCAGTCCGCCACCGCGTCCGGCCCCAGCACCTCCAGCGCACCGGCGACGGCCCGTTCGGCACCCACCCGCAGCCCCAGGGTGGTCAGCAGCTGGGCGATGTCCATCCGCAGGACCAGATCACCGGCCGCGATCTCGCCGCCGCGCAGATCGGTGACGAACACCGTGCCGGAACGATCCACCAGGATGGCGTCGCCCGTGAGCCTGCGGTGCGCGATACGCCGCGACTGGAGCGCTCTCACCTGCCGCCAGGCGCCGCGCAGCAGCTCGTCGGTGATCTCCGAGTCCTCCAGGGCGTCCAGGGAGCGGCCGCCGATGTGCTCGTACACCAGCATCACGGCGTCGGGGCCCAGCTCGGAGGTGGCGATCAGCCGGGGAGCGTTGGCCCCGGCGGCGATCGCCGCGTACGCGAGCAGCGCCTCCTGCTCCAGTGCCTGACGCAGCGACTGGATCGAACGGTGCTGGGTGATGCCGCGCAGGGTGAGTCTGCGCCACACGCGGTAGTAGAACCCCTGGGCCTGCTGCTCGCGGTCGACGACCGTCACATCGAGCGGCGGGCCGTCCTCCAGGGTGACCACATAGCGGCGTCCCCGGTCGTTCTGGTCGCCGGAGTCGGGGGTGTCCTCGGCGCGCATCGCGGTGACGGGGCGGAAGCCGACCCGGCGCAGACCGGCCATCAGGTGCTGACCGGTCGGCCGTACGTTGGGCGAGCCGACCGCGTACAGCGTGCCGTACGCCACGGCCCAGCCGATCAGCACGGTGAGAATGATCGAGAACGGGGTGGTGTAGCCGCCCACCAGCATGGCGAACGCGTCGAGCAGCAGCACCACCCACAGCACGACGCGCCAGCGCGGCCGTCTCGCCATCCCGACCGCCGTCATATAGGCGATCACCGGAGCGAGATAGCCGTGCACGGGATCGGTGAGCGCGTCCCCGGGCTGCGGCTGGGTCAGGGCGTCCTTGATGGTGCCGGGGGCGGACTCGGCCACCCAGAGGTCGGCGGCGAGCGTGACGCCGTGCGCCAGTACGGCGGCGAGCACCCCGTCCGCGATCCGCAGCCCGTCGCGTTTGATCAGCCGCTCGATGGCGAAGACGACCGGAACGAGCAGGACGGCGATGCTGGAGACGAGCCCGGCGAGCTTGATCAGGACATCGGGCGCCTGGCCGGTGCCCTTGGTGATGTCCTGTTCGAGCCCGGCGGTGGTGCCGTGGGCGAACGCGGCGATGGCGAACAGGAGGGTGATCGCCAGCATGCCGCTGAGCAGCCGCATGAGGTCGGAGGGGCGGTGCACCCGGGCGGGGAGCAGCGGTTCGTCGCCCGAGACGCGCTCGGCCTGCTCCGCCACGGCGGTCGAGAGTGTCGAACCCGCCAGGTGCCCGGTGGAACCGGCGCTTCCGGTCGGCCCGCTCTCCCTGCTCTCCCCGGTGCTCCGACCCGGCCTGGTGGAGCGGGCCGGTTCGGTGTCCCCGGCCGCGCGGGTGCGACGGGACACCCGGGGACGCCGGGCCGGCTCCACGTGTTCGCTCGGCTCGATGTGCCCGGTCGGCCCGGCGGGCCCGTCCGACGCTTCCGGGTGCGGTTCGGCGTCAGGGGCGTCCGCCGCCTGCGGTGGCTGCACGCCCTGCTCCTTCATGGCCTCTGAGTGTTCTTCGTGTTCTCGTATCACCGGTCACCGCCCGCACGATGGTGGCACGGCCCGGCGACGGAGAAGGGCATCAGGGCGCACCGCGCGGACGCGCGAAGCGCAACATACGCTGCTTTGCCCGCGCACGCACGCCGTGTGAGCGGACGCACGTCGCTCGGGGCGGGCTGTCGGTGGTCTACGGCAGGATGGCTCGGATGAGCCAATACCGGACGGGTGCCGAGGGAACGGGCATGGAGAAAACCGGCGCCGGGGGAGCACGTGGCGATGGAGCGGGTGCCGGAGGAGCGCGTGGCGAGGGGGCGGGCGGTCCCCCGGCGGCCGACGCGATCCCGGAGTACGCGGAGCGGGTGCTCGATGTCGCCGACCTGATCCCGCCCGGTCGTGTCCTGACGTATGGAGACATCGCCGAGTGGCTGGGCGACGGCGGTCCACGCCAGGTCGGACGGGTCATGGCGCTGTACGGGGCGGCGGTGCCGTGGTGGCGCGTGGTGCGGGCCGACGGGGCGCTGCTGCCCGGACACGAACTGCGCGCACTGGACCACTACCGCGAGGAGAACACCCCGCTGCGCGAGGCCCCGCGCGGCGCGGAAGGCCATCTGCCGCGCCTCGACATGAAGCGGGCGCGGTGGGACGGCGTCATCGACGGTGCCGACGCGAACGGCGACGAGGGCGAAGGTGCTCACATCTGACAGCTTGGGCCATATGGGGGCGCAACGGGCGGCGCCGGGCCTGTGCGATCCGGCCGACGTCCGCCGGGAGATCCGTGCGGAGGCCCATCGTGATGCGGCGGACACGGGATGCGACGGGGCGCACGACGGCGCGCGTGATGTGCGACACGGTGCGGTGGCCGATGGCGCGCACGGCGGTGCCGATGCGTGGGGCGGCGTCGATCGCGGTGCGTGACGTGACGAGCCACGCACGGGACCGGCGCCGCGCCGCGCCCGCACTGGCGTAGCGTCGTCAGTTCGCGGCGCGAACCGCATCCCCATCACCCACCCATCACCCACCCGTACACCCACCAGGACCGGCGATCCACGTGAGCTCCTCCACCACCCGACACAGTCCGCACCGTCAGGCACGGCAGCGGACCACGGGCGCGTTCCGGCTGGTGCGCACCCCGCCGGGCTCCGTGGATCCCCCTCTTATGGACGCGGCGCAGCGCGCTGTGGTTGACCACCCCGGCGGACCGCTCCTGGTGCTCGCCGGCCCGGGGACCGGCAAGACGACCACGCTCGTGGAGGCGATCGCCGCCCGGGTGGCACGCGGTGGCGACCCCGCCCGCATCCTGGTCCTCACCTTCAGCCGCAAGGCCGCCGTGGAACTGCGCGACCGGATGGCGGTCCGGATGGGGGCCGTCCGCAGCCCGCAGGCCACCACGTTCCACTCCTTCTGCTACGCGCTGGTCCGCGCCCACCAGGACGCCGACCTCTTCGCCGAACCGACGCGGCTGCTGTCCGGCCCGGAGCAGGACGTCACCGTCCGCGAGCTGCTGGCCGGTCAGCTCGAACTGGAGAGGGACGGCTTCCCGCACATCCGCTGGCCCGACGAGCTGCGGGCCTGCCTGACCACGCGCGGTTTCGCCGACGAGGTGCGGGCGGTGCTCGCCCGCAGCCGTGAGCTGGGCCTGGGCCCGGACGCGCTGGCCGCCTTCGCCCGGCGTACCGGCCGGCCGGACTGGGGCGCGGCGGCCGGGTTCCTGGCCGAGTACCTGGACGTGCTGGATGCCCAGGGGGTGCTGGACTACGCGGAGCTGGTCCATCGGGCCGTGCTGCTCACGGAGCGCCCCGAAGTGGCGGCGCCGCTGTCGGAGCGGTACGACGCGGTCTTCGTCGACGAGTACCAGGACACGGACCCGTCGCAGGTACGGCTGCTGCACGCACTGGCCGGGAACCGGGGGAGCGGTCGGGGAACGCGGAACGGGCCGGGGGCCGGGAGCGGCCGGGGCGCGGGGAACGGGCCGGGGCCTGGAGACGGCCGAGGTGCCGGGGACGGCCGGGATCTGATTGCCTTCGGCGATCCCGACCAGTCCATCTACGCGTTCCGGGGCGCCGATGTGAACGGCATCCTCGACTTCCCGGAGACCTTCCGCCGGGCGGACGGCACACCGGCCCCCGTCGCCGTCCTCACCACCTCGCGCCGTTCCGGCGGGCGGCTGCTGGCTGCCACCCGGCTGCTCACCCGCCGCATGCCGATGCCCCGGCTGCCCTCGGAGCAGGTCCGTGCCCACCGGGAACTCGCCGCCGTCCACGAGGGCGGCAGCGTGGAGGCGTACGTCTATCCGACCGCCTCCGCCGAGCTGGACAACATCGCCGATCTGCTGCGCCGCGCGCATCTGGAGGACGGCGTTCCGTGGAGCGAGATGGCGGTGCTCGTACGAGCCGGGGGCCGCACGATCCCTTCGCTCCGCCGGGCCCTGACATCGGCCGGGGTCCCCCTGGAGGTGGACGGTGACGACCTCCCCCTGCGCCATGAGCCGGCGGTCGCGCCCCTTCTGACCGCCCTGCGCGCGGTCGCCACGGCCGCGGTGGGCCGGGGTGCGCCGGGCGCGGCTGCCGCGCGCGCGGATGTCCCGGACACGGGAGCGCCGGGCGTATCCGGCGTGGACGGGCCGGGCACGGCTGGAGCGGACGCGGAGTCTCCGGCGCCGGAGGGAGGGGCATCAGGGGCCGTAGAGACTGCCGAGGCCATAGAGATTGCAGAGACCGCACGGGCAACAAAAGAGACCGCAGGGGCAACAAAGACCACGGAGGCCGCAAAGGAAGCGGCGGCCGGGCAGAGGGCGCCCGCCGCCCCGGGCACCGGTTCCGGAACAGCGCCCTCTGAGCCGTCCTCCGAGCCGCTGTCCGCCGAAGCGCCGTTCCCGGGAGCGACGCCTTCCGAAGCACCGTCCCCCAAAGACACGTCCTCAGCGGCGCCCTTTGGAGGGTCATCCACCGGAGCGCCGTACTCCGGAGTGATGTCCTGGCTGGACACCGAGACCGCCCTGTCCCTGCTCACCTCCCCCCTCGGCTCCATGGACGCGGCCGATCTGCGCCGCCTCGGCCGGGCCCTGCGCGACGAGGAGAGGGACGCCGGGAACCGCGTACCGCCGCCCTCCGGCGATCTGTTGGCCCGCGCACTCGCCGAACCCGAACGCCTGGTCACACACGACCCGGCGTACGCCCGCGGGGCCCAGCGCCTGGGTGCGCTCCTGCGCAAGGCGCGCGAGCTGCTCGAAGGCGGTGGTACGGCGGAGGAAGCGTTGTGGGAGCTGTGGGCGGGCACCCCGTGGCCGGCGCGGCTGGAACGTGCCGCACTGCGCGGGGGAGCGGGCGGGCGCAACGCCGACCGCGACCTCGACGCCGTCTGCGCGCTCTTCGAGACCGCGGCCCGCGCCGAGGAACGCACCGGCGGTCGCGGCGCGCTCAACTTCCTGGAAGAGGTGGACGCCCAGGACATCGCCGCCGACACCCTCTCCCGGCGCGCGCTGCGCCCCGACGCCGTACGGCTGATGACCGCGCACCGCTCCAAGGGCCTGCAATGGCGCATGGTCGTCGTCGCGGGCGTGCAGGAGGGGCTCTGGCCGGACCTGCGACGCCGCGGCTCGCTGCTCGAAGCGGACCGGATCGGCCGCGACGGCCTGGCCGAACCGCTCGCCCCCGGCGCCCTGCTCGCCGAGGAACGCCGCCTCTTCTACGTCGCCGCGACCCGTGCCCGCGAACGCCTCGTCGTCACCGCGGTCAAGGCGCCTTCCGACGACGGGGACCAGCCCTCCCGCTTCCTCGCGGAACTCGGCGTCGAACCGCGCGACATCACCGGCCGCCCGCGCCGCCCGCTCTCCGTCGTCGCGCTCGTCGCCGAACTCCGCGCCGTCACCGTCGACCCGGACGCCTCCGAGGCCCTGCGCGAGGAAGCCGCCCGCCGGCTCGCCCGCCTCGCCGCGCTCGCCGACGACGAGGGCCGGCCGCTGGTGCCCGCCGCCCACCCGCACCGCTGGTGGGGGCTGGACGAGCCGACCCGTTCCGCCGTCCCGCTCCGTGACCGGGGCCGCCCCGTGGCCCTCTCCGGCAGCGCACTGGACCAGCTCGTCAACACGTGCTCACTCCAGTGGTTCCTCGGCCGCGAGGTCAAGGCGGACGCCCCGGCGACCGCCGCCCAGGGCTTCGGCAACGTCCTCCACGTACTCGCCGACGAGGTCGCCTCCGGCCGCACCTCCGCCGACCTGGCCGTCCTGATGGAACGGCTGGACTCGGTCTGGGACGGCCTCGCCTTCGACGCCCCCTGGAAGTCCCGGCAGGAGAAGGAACAGGCCCGGATCGCCCTCGAACGCTTCCTGCGCTGGCACGTCATGGACCGCAACGGGCGCACCCATGTCGCGAGCGAGCACGACTTCGACGTGACGCTGGAGGCGGGGGAGTACCAGGTGCGCATCCGCGGCTCCATGGACCGGGTCGAGCAGGACGCCACGGGCCGGGCGTACGTCGTCGACTTCAAGACCGGCAAGCAGTCGCCCACCAAGGACGAGGTCGCACACCACCCCCAGCTCGCCGTGTACCAGCTGGCCGTGCGGGAAGGGGCGGTCGACGAGGTCTTCGACGGCCGCCGCCCCGAACCGGGCGGCGCCGAACTCGTACAGCTGCGCCAGCCCGCCCCGAAGAAGGAGGGCGGCGAGGCCCTGCCCAAGGTGCAGGCCCAGGAGCCGCTTTCCGGCGCGCGGGTGTCCGAACTGCTGGCCACGGCCGCCGGCCGGGTCCTGGACGAACGCTTCACCCCCACGACGGGCCAGCACTGCACGCACTGCGCCTTCCGCGCCTCGTGCAGCGCCCGGCCGGAGGGCCGGCACGTCCTGGAGTGAGCCCGCGAGCCGCCGCCGTCGGCGCCCGCTGTCGGCGCGGGCGGTTAGCCTCGATCGGGTGTCCCCGCGAATCACCGATCCCGAGCAGCTGAAAGAACTCCTCGGGATCCCGTTCACCCCGGAGCAGACGGCCTGCATCACCGCGCCGCCCGCCCCGCAGGTGATCGTCGCGGGCGCCGGTTCCGGGAAGACCACGGTGATGGCCGCCCGCGTGGTGTGGCTGGTGGGCACGGGACAGGTCGCCCCCGAGCAGGTCCTCGGTCTCACCTTCACCAACAAGGCGGCGGGCGAACTGGCCGAACGCGTCCGCAAGGCACTGATCGCCGCCGGGGTCACCGATCCGGACGTCATCGACCCGGACGATCCGCCCGGCGAGCCGAGCATCTCCACGTACCACGCGTTCGCCGGCCGGCTTCTCACCGAGCACGGGCTGCGCATCGGGCTGGAACCCACCACACGCCTCCTCGCCGACGCCACCCGCTATCAGCTCGCCGCGCGCGTGCTGCGTGAGGCTCCCGGCCCGTATCCGGCCCTGACCAGGTCGTTCGCCACGTTGGTCAGCGATCTGCTGGCCCTCGACGCCGAACTGGCCGAGCACCTCGTGCGGCCCGAGGAGCTCATCGCGTACGACACCGACCTGCTCCACACACTCGAAACGGCCCGGCTCACCAACGCCGAGCTGCGCAAGATCCCCGAGACCGCGCGGGCCCGCCGCGAGCTGCTGGACCTGACCCGGCGCTACCGCGAGGCCAAGCGGAGCCGCGACCTCATCGACTTCGGCGACCAGATCGCGCTCTCCGCCGAACTGGCCCTCACCCGCCCCGAGGTCGGTGCGATCCTGCGCGACGAATTCCGGGTCGTGCTGCTCGACGAGTACCAGGACACCTCGGTCGCCCAGCGGCTCCTGCTCGCCGCCCTCTTCGGCCGCGGACCGGACGGGTCGGCAGGGGCCGGGGGGTCGGCAGGGACCGGGGCGACAGGGACCGGGGCGACAGGGGCCGGGGGGTCGGCAGGGACCGGGGCGACAGGGACCGGGGCGGCGGCGAGCACACCGGCAGAGGCACCCGGGCAGGCCCGCGGAGACGGGACGGTGGAAGGCCGCGGGTCCGGGACGGGGCAGGCCCGCGGGGACGGAACAGGACAGGACTTCGGAGGCGGGACGGGGGAGCGCCGAGCGGAGACGACGCGAACAAGCCGCGGGAAGGCGGCGGCGGAGGAGCCGTGGCTGGTGGCGACCGGCCACGCGGTCACCGCCGTGGGCGACCCCTGCCAGGCGATCTACGGCTGGCGAGGCGCCTCCGTCGCCAACCTCGACGACTTCCCGCACCACTTCCCGCACGCCGACGGCACTCCCGCCACCCGCTACTCCCTCAGCGAGAACCGCCGCAGCGGCGGCCGGCTCCTCCACCTCGCCAACGGCCTGGCCGCACCCCTGCGCGCCATGCACGAGGGTGTCGAGGCCCTGCGCCCCGCCCTGGGTGCCGAGCGCGACGGCACCGTACGCTGTGCCCTGTTCCGCACCCACGCCGAGGAGATCGACTGGATCGCCGACTCCATCGCCCACCTCGTGAGGACCGAGAAGGAGCCGGGCGAGATCGCCGTCCTGTGCCGCACCGCGGGCGACTTCCCGGAGATCCACGCCGCGCTGGTGGCCCGTGACGTCCCGGTCGAGGTCGTCGGCCTCTCCGGACTGCTCCACCTGCCCGAGGTCGCCGACCTCGTCGCGGTCTGTGAGGTCCTCCAGGACCCGGGGGCCAACGCCTCCCTGGTCCGGCTGCTCACCGGCCCGCGCTGGCGGATCGGCCCCCGGGACCTGGCCCTGCTCGGCCGCCGCGCCCGTCTCCTCGTGCACCGCGCGGGAGCGGGTGAGGAGGACGCCTCCGATCTCGACCGCCGCCTCGCCGAAGCCGTCGAGGGCACCGACCCGGCCGAGGTGATCTCGCTCGCCGACGCGCTCGACACCTTCCTCGAATCGGGGGGCGCGGCGGACGACGGGCTGCCGTTCTCCGCCGAGGCCCGCGTCCGTTTCGCCCGCCTGGCCGCCGAACTGCGTGACCTGCGCCGCTCCCTGGCCGACCCCCTCATGGACGTGCTGCACCGGGTCCTCGCCACCACCGGCCTGGAGGTCGAGCTCTCCGCCTCGCCGCACGCGCTGGCCGCCCGCCGTCGCGAGACCCTCGCCAACTTCCTCGATGTGGCCGCCCGCTTCGCCGCCGTCGACGGCGAGGCCACGCTCCTCGCCTTTCTGGGCTTCCTGCGCACCGCCGTCCAGTACGAGAAGGGCCTGGACAACGCGCTGCCCGGCGGCGAGAACACCGTCAAGGTCCTCACCGCGCACAAGTCCAAGGGCCTGGAGTGGGACGTCGTCGCGGTGCCGGGCCTGGTCGCCGGGCAGTTCCCGAGCGGCCAGTCGCGCGACGCCTGGACGTCCCAGCCCCAGGTCCTGCCGCACGCCCTGCGCGGGGACGCGGACACGCTCCCCGCCCTCGACTCCCCGGACGCCAAGGGGCTCAAGGGGTTCAAGCAGGCGATGAAGGAGCACCAGCACACCGAGGAACTGCGCCTGGGGTACGTGACCTTCACCAGGCCCCGCTCGCTGCTGCTCGGCTCCGGCCACTGGTGGGGCCCCGCCCAGAAGAAGCCGCGCGGCCCGTCCGCCTTCCTGCGGGCGCTGTACGAGCACTGCGCGGCCGGGTACGGCGAGATCGAGGCATGGGCCGATGATCCGGCCGAGGACGAGGAGAACCCGGCGCTGGCGGAGAGGCGGACCGACCGGGCATGGCCGCTGCCCCTCGACGCCACCGCACTGGCCCGCCGCCGGGCCGCCGCGCACACGGTCCTGGCCCATCTGGACGCCCTGACCGCGACGGAGGGGACCGAGGAGGAGCCGGACGAGCCGGACGCGTACGGGGGCCGGGCCCGGGCCCCGGGTCCGCACGACGGTCCCTACGGGAGCGACCTGCGCGACGCCCCGCGCGGGAGCGGTCCACGCGACACCTCGCACGAGGACGAGCCGTACGGCGACCCCTTCCCCAACGATGAGTCGTACCCGGACGAGGCCCACCCCGGTGAGCCCCACCCCGACGACGCGCGCCCGGACGGGGCCGACGACTGGGACGCCCTGTCGACGGAGCGCCCGTCGGCCCTGTCGGCCCCGGCCCCCGCCCCGCGCGCTCCCGCGCCCGAGGCCCCCACCGTCCCCACTGCCCCCGAGGTCCCCACCGTCCCCGTCCCGGCGGCCCGCGCCCCTGAACGCGCCCCCGAACACGCCGGGGAAGCCCATCCCGCCGCCGGGCCGCCCGGCTCCGCCGCCGGGCCGCACCGCCTCACTCCCGAGGAGGCCCGGGTGCTCGCCTCCTGGGACCGCGACCTCGACGCCCTCACCGGAGAACTGCGCCGCGCCCGCGCCACCGTGCGCGATGTCCTCGTACCCCCCGTGCTCTCCGCGACCCAGCTGCTGAGGCTCGCGGACGACCCCGACGGCTTCGCCCGGGAGCTGGCCCGCCCCATGCCGCGGCCGCCGCAGCCCGCGGCCCGCCGGGGCACCCGTTTCCACGCCTGGGTGGAGTCCCGTTTCGAGGAGCTCCCGTTGCCCCTGCTCGGTCCGGACGAGCTGCCCGGCGGCGACGAGAGCGACGCAGAGATCGCCGACGAACGGGACCTCGCCGCGCTCAAGGAGGCGTTCGAGCGCACCCCGTACGCCCGCCGCACCCCCTACAAGGTGGAGACGCCGTTCCAGATCACGCTCGCCGGCCGGGTGATCAGGGGCCGTATCGACGCCGTCTACCGCACCGAGGACGGCTACGAGATCGTCGACTGGAAGACCACCCGCACCCACACCGCAGACCCCCTCCAGCTCGCGGTCTACCGCCTGGCCTGGGCCGAACTGCACGATCTGCCCCTCACCGCCGTCACCGCCACGTTCCTGTACGTACGCAGCGGCGAGACCGTCCGTCCCGCCCGGCTCCCGGGCCGGGCGGAGCTGGAGCGGATCCTGCTGGACGAGCCACCTCCCGACGGCCGATAGGCTCAAGAGCATGAGCGACACCCCGGACAGCGCCGTCCGTACGTACACCGAGCAGCACCGCACAGCCTTCCTCGACGACCTCGCCGCCTGGCTGCGCATCCCGTCCGTGTCCGCCCAGCCGGAACACGACGGGGACGTACGGCGCAGCGCCGAGTGGTTGTCCGCCAAGCTGAAGGAGACCGGCTTCCCGGTCGCCGAGATCTGGGACACCCCCGGCGCTCCCGCGGTTTTCGCCGAGTGGCCGTCCGACGACCCGGACGCCCCGACCGTCCTGGTCTACGGGCACCACGACGTGCAGCCCGCCGCCCGCGAGGACGGCTGGGACACCGACCCGTTCGAGCCGGTGATCCGCGACGGCCGCCTGTACGGGCGGGGCGCCGCCGACGACAAGGGGCAGGTGTTCTTCCACACGCTCGGTGTCCGGGCCCATCTCGCCGCCACCGGCCGCACCGCTCCCGCCGTCCACCTCAAGCTGCTGATCGAGGGCGAGGAGGAGTCCGGCTCGCCGCACTTCCGCGCCCTGGTCGAGGAGCGGGCCGCCCGCCTCACCGCCGACGCCGTGATCGTCTCCGACACCGGCATGTGGGACGAGACGACGCCCACGGTCTGCACGGGCATGCGCGGCCTCGCCGAGTGCGAGATCGAGCTGCTCGGCCCCGAGCAGGACATCCACTCCGGTTCGTTCGGCGGCGCCGTCCCCAACCCCGCGACCGCCGTGGCCCGGCTCGTCGCCGCGCTGCACGACGCGGACGGCCGGATCACGGTCCCCGGCTTCTACGACGGAGTGACGGAACTCACCGAGGCCGAGCGCGCCCTTTTCGCCGAACTCCCCTTCGACGAGGCGAGCTGGCTGCGCACCGCCAAGTCCGGGGCGGTGTCCGGCGAGGCCGGCCACTCCACGCTGGAGCGCGTCTGGGCCCGCCCCACCGCCGAGGTCAACGGCATCGGCGGCGGCTACCAGGGCGCCGGCAGCAAGACGATCATCCCGTCCTCCGCGTTCGTGAAGCTCAGCTTCCGACTGGTCGCCGGTCAGGACCCCGACCACATCCAGCAGGTGGTCCGCGCCTGGGCCGAGGCCCGGATCCCGGCCGGCATCCGACACCGCATCACCTTCACCCCGGCCACCCGCCCCTGCCTCACGCCGCTGGACCACCCGGCCCTCCAGGCGGTCACCCGCGCCATGGGGCGTGCCTTCGGCCGGAAGATCCTCTTCACCCGCGAAGGAGGGTCGGGGCCCGCCGCCGATCTCCAGGACGTCCTCGGCGCCCCCGTCCTCTTCCTCGGCATCTCCATACCCTCGGACGGCTGGCACGCCCCCAACGAGAAGGTCGAACTGGACCTGCTCTTCAAGGGCGTGGAGACGGCCGCCCACCTCTGGGGCGAGCTGGCCGAGGCACTTCGTTGAGCTGGGCACCGAGTCCTCTGAACACCCGAACCGTCCCGGGGAGTGGGAAGCACCTGTGAGCACCTTCGACTACGCCGTCACGGACCGGCCCATCGGTCTCACGGCGCCCAGCGGCATCGACCGCGCGGCGCACCACCGCCTCGACGAGGCATGGCTGGCCGCCGCGTGGAGCCACCCGACCACGCGCGTGTTCGTCGTCTCCGGCGGACAGGTGCTGATCGACGACACCGCCGAAGGCGGTACGGAGATCGTCATGACGCCGGCCTTCGAGGCCCCGCCCACCGAGACCCACCGCTACTTCCTGGGCACCGACGCGGACGGTGTCAGCTACTTCGCGCTCCAGAAGGACTCGTTGCCCGGCCGGATGGACCAGCCGGCCCGCCCGGCGGGGCTGCGTGAGGCCGGGATGCTGCTCGGCCCCCGCGATGCCGCGCTGATGGTGCACGCGGTGGCCCTGGAGAACTGGCAGCGCCTGCACCGCTTCTGCTCGCGCTGCGGGGAACGCACGGTCATCGCGGCGGCCGGTCACATCCGCCGCTGTCCGGTCTGCGGTGCCGAGCACTACCCGCGCACCGACCCCGCGGTCATCATGCTGGTCACGGACGACCGGGACCGCGCCCTGCTGGGCCGTCAGGTGCACTGGCCCGAGGGCCGTTTCTCCACGCTCGCGGGCTTCGTCGAGCCGGGGGAGTCGATCGAGCAGTCCGTGGCCCGTGAGGTCTTCGAGGAAGCGGGCATCACCGTCGGCGAGGTCGAGTACGTGGCCAGCCAGCCCTGGCCGTTCCCGTCCAGTCTGATGCTCGGCTTCATGGCACGGGCGACCTCCGCCGAGATCGACGTGGACGGCGAGGAGATCGAGGAGGCCCGCTGGTTCTCTCGCGAGGAGCTGACCGAGGCCTTCGAATCGGGTGAGGTCCTGCCCCCGTACGGCATCTCGATCGCGTCCCACCTGATCGAGATGTGGTACGGAAAGCCGCTGCCCAAGCCGGGTGGCGTCGGCTGAGCACGCGTGACGGGCGCGAGGACGCCCCCCACCGCCGCCGGTGAGGGGCGTTCCTCCATGCTGCGGTCCACCTTCGTACCGCGGCCGCGCGGGCCGGGTCAGGCGGCGAGCGCCTGCTTCACCTGGGCCAGGGAGGGGTTCGTCATGACGGCCTCGGAGCCCGTCGCGCCGACCACCCGGACGGTGGGGACGGTCTGGTTGCCCCCGTTGGCCTTCTCGACGAACGCGGCGGACTCCGGGTCATGCTCGATGTTGATCTCGTTGTACGCGATGCCCTCGCGGTCCATCTGGCTCTTGAGCCTGCGGCAGTAGCCGCACCACGTGGTGCTGTACATCGTCACAGTGCCCGGCATCTCTTCCCGCTCCTCTGTTTTGTCCATCTTGTCCGTCTCAACGGTCCTGCACGGCCCGCTCGGTTGGGCAACGTACGCGGGCCGGCCGCCATTCCCGCCGCCGCCCGGCAGGGACGCATCTCACACCGGGTCACGACATGCCGCCGCATCGAAACGGCGGACGCGAGGGGCGAGGCTCTCGGCGCCACGCCCGTCCCTCGGCACCACGCCCGACCCTCGGCACAACGGCTGAGGCGAACGGGCCCCTGCCGCCGCGTCCCCGTCGAGTGCCATGCCTCCGGTCGAGGAGTGCCACGTTCCCTGTTAATACGACAGGCGGGATCCCCCTGTGGACAACCTCCGCACCGGCCCCGAGCGACCTGGCAGCATGGCGGGGTGACAGCAGCATCGCATTCCTCCCTCTTCCCACAGGTCCCGGAGTCGGCCGACGCCGTGCTCGACGGGCTGGACCCCGAGCAGCGCGAGGTCGCCACGACCCTGCACGGCCCGGTGTGTGTGCTGGCCGGAGCCGGTACGGGCAAGACGCGTGCGATCACCCACCGCATCGCCTACGGGGTGCGCGCGGGAATACTCCAGCCGACGAATGTGCTCGCCGTCACCTTCACCAACCGCGCCGCGGGCGAGATGCGCGGACGGCTGCGCCAGCTCGGCGCAGGCGGAGTGCAGGCGCGGACGTTCCACTCCGCCGCGCTGCGCCAGCTCCAGTACTTCTGGCCGAAGGCGGTCGGCGGAGAGCTGCCGCGGCTGCTGGAACGCAAGGTCCAACTGGTCGCGGAGGCGGCGGCCCGCTGCCGCATCCGGCTCGACCGCAACGAGCTGCGTGACGTCACGAGCGAGATCGAGTGGTCCAAGGTCACCCAGACCGTGCCCGCCGACTACCCGGCCGCGGCCGCCAGAGCCCATCGGGACGCCCCGCGCGATCCGGCCGAGATCTCCCAGATCTACGCCATGTACGAGCAGCTGAAGCGCGACCACGGTGTGATCGACTTCGAGGACGTGCTGCTGCTGACCGTCGCCATACTCCAGGACCGTCACGACATCGCCGAGCATGTCCGCCGTCAGTACCAGCACTTCGTGGTCGACGAGTACCAGGACGTCAGCCCCCTCCAGCAACGGCTGCTCGACCTCTGGCTCGGCGACCGGGACAGCCTGTGCGTCGTCGGCGACGCCGGCCAGACGATCTACTCCTTCACCGGAGCCAGCCCCGAACACCTGCTGAACTTCCGCAGCCGCCACCCCCGTGCGACCGTCGTCAAGCTGGTGCGGGACTACCGATCCACGCCCCAGGTCGTCCATCTGGCCAACGGACTGCTCGGCCAGGCCCGCGGTCGCGCCGCCGAGCACCGGCTGGAGCTGGTCTCGCAGCGCGACCCCGGCCCCGAGCCCGTCCGGACGGAGTACGCGGACGAACCCGCGGAGGCGGAGGGCACGGCCCGCCGCGTCCGCGAACTGATCGCCGCCGGCGTCCCGGCCGGCGAGATCGCCGTGCTCTACCGGGTCAACTCCCAGTCCGAGGTCTACGAGCAGGCCCTGGCCGACGCGGGCGTGTCCTACCAGCTGCGCGGGGCGGAGCGCTTCTTCGAACGCGCGGAGGTCCGCGAGGCCGGCACGGCCCTGCGCGGCGCCGCGCGCGCGGGAGGCAACGATCCCCTGCTGGACGACGCGGAGGACCTGCCGGCCCAGGTGCGAGCGGTGCTGTCCACCAAGGGCTGGACACCGCAGCCGCCCGCGGGCTCAGGGGCGGTGCGCGACCGCTGGGAGTCCCTCGCCGCGCTGGTCCGGCTCGCCGAGGACTTCGAACGCGCCAGGTCAGGGGCGACGCTCTCCGACCTGGTGGCGGAGCTCGACGAACGGGCCGCCGCCCAGCACGCCCCCACGGTCCAGGGGGTCACCCTCGCCTCGCTGCACTCCGCGAAGGGCCTGGAATGGGACGCCGTGTTCCTGGTCGGACTGACCGAGGGCATGCTGCCGATCGCCTACGCCAGGACCGACGAGCAGATCGAGGAGGAACGACGCCTTCTGTACGTCGGCATCACCCGGGCCCGTGTCCACCTCTCGCTTTCGTGGTCGCTCGCCCGTTCGCCGGGCGGACGCGCCGGCCGCCGCCCGAGCCGCTTCCTGACCGGACTGCGTGCCGGGACGGCGACCCGCGGCGTCCACGCCGAGGTGGTCGGGGGCGTCGGGGGCGAACGGCACCACGGCCCGACCGCCAGGCGCACCCGTCGCCGCCCCGCCCGGTGCCGGGTCTGCGGGAAGACCCTCACCGACGCGGGCGAGATGAAACTGATGCGGTGTGACGACTGCCCGTCCGACATGGACGAGGCACTGTACGAGCGGCTGCGCGACTGGCGAGCGGTCCGGGCCAAGGAGATTGGCCAGCCGCCCTATTGCGTGTTCACGGACAAGACCTTGATGGCGATCGCGGAAGCGGTGCCGGGCAGCGCGGGCGAACTGGCGGTGATCTCCGGTGTCGGCACGCGCAAACTGAACCGGTTCGGGACCGCGGTTCTCGCCATCTGCGCAGGTGGGATGGGGGAGGAAGCAGTCTCTGACGTCCCCGACGAGGCGTGAGCGAAACTCGTCGGAAAAATAGTTTGCGCCCGCACCAGTCATCACCATAGGTTCTTAACCACAGGGACAGCGGCTTCTCTGAAGCCCTGGCTCTGTGCTGTACTTATACGAATACGCAGGATCGGTCCGCCGGTCCCCCGAGACGCCGAGAGGAGGCGATTGAAGTGATCACCATGACCAAGACCAACAAAATGACCGATCTCTCGGTCGTCTCCGCCAGCTCGTTCGGCCTTGCCTGCCCCGCCGCCGCCTCGCTCCGTGGCACCGGTCTGTCCATCGTCAGCCCGCTGTCCTCCGCGAGCTTCCCGGTGCGGGAGCGCAATGAGCGACCGGCTCTGGCACCGGCAGCAGCAGTAGCGAAGGACAAGGCCCAGGCCTATGCCTTTGCGGCCGTCGGTGCGGGAGTGGAAGCCGACGCCAAGCAGCAGCAGACGACGCACCACACGATGTGGGCCTTCCGTGGGCCTGAACCCTGGAGAGAACCAGCCTGATTCAATGTCAGGCCGGCGCCTTCAGGGCCGCGGAACCCCACCCGGGATCCGCGGCCCTTTTGTTTGTCCACGCAGATGGACGGCCTGCCCGTCCACGCGGAGGACAGCGCGAAGGAGCCTCGGGACCAGCAGTACCCGGTACCAGCCGCCCCCCGGCCAACAGCCGGAACGACCAGACGAGGACACCACCCGCCGTGCAACTCGAAGCGCACGCCCCGTCCGTACCGCCTACCGACATGATCCCGCCGCCCGGTCTCACGGAGGACCCCGCCTTGACCCCCCTCACCGCGCTCACCGCGCTCGACGACGCCATCGAGAACCTCGGCGTACCCGTTCCCTGCCGCTCCTACGACCCGGAGGTCTTCTTCGCCGAGTCGCCGGCCGATGTCGAGTACGCCAAGTCCCTCTGCCGCACCTGCCCGCTCGTCGAGGCATGCCTCGCCGGTGCCAAGGAGCGCCGGGAGCCTTGGGGTGTCTGGGGCGGGGAGCTCTTCGTCCAGGGTGTCGTCGTCGCCCGCAAGCGGCCCAGGGGCCGCCCGCGCAAGAACCCGGTCGCGGCGTGACCGCCGGACTGGGGGGCATGGCCTCCAAACCCACGAAGCGCACCGGAACCATCGACCGTCCCCACACCCACGATCCCCGAAATCAGGCACCCATGTCCGTCCCCACCAATGAGCCCGCCGGCTCCGCAACACCGAACGCCACGCTCATCGGCGCGCACGGTTCGCGCCAGAACAGGACCCGCGAAATGCAACTCATCCCAGAAGCCCTGGCTCGTGCGCATATGCACGACCGCATGAGGGAGGCCGACATGCAACGCCAGGCCGTGCGCCTGGTGAACGCGCGTCGGATGCAGCGCAAGGCCGAGCGCGTTTCGATGCGCGCCCGCCGTGCGCTGGCCATGGCGGTCATGCACTGAGCCGTACGCGGGGCACAGTCGCCGCCGGGCAACCGCTCGGTCCGGCGGCGACTCACTCAGCCAGTAGGTCAGAACCCCTTCCGTGGGGCCGGTCCGTTCGGACCGGCCCCACGGTCGTTCGGTGCTTCGAAACACAACCGTCGCCCGGGTTGCACCGAGTGGTGCGGCGCACCACCGCGGCGGTCGAGTCCCCGTCGCGGGGTGGACGCGGAGACCCGTCCCCGTGACGAGCGGCCCGAGCGGCGGGAGACGGCGGCGGTCGCCTGTGCCCTGTGCGGTGTCAGCGCGGACGGCGTGATCGCACCGCCGACCTGGATCCGCTCCGTGGAGGACGGCGCCCGCCGGTACTTCTGCGATGAGTGCGCCCGCACGCACATCACGGCGATCGAGGGCCGCCTGGACTCCGCCTGGTGGTGACAGGACCGATGCGCTTGCCGGGCTCGGCCCCCCCCGCGTGCCCGCCGAGCGCACCGTCACCGCGTACCGGCAGAGCGCACCGTCATGGCCGGACTCATGCCGGCCGAAGCCGCCGCGGTGAGCCACTGTGGCGCGGGCTCGGCGCCCGGACTCAGTCCCCGGGCCCGAAGGCCGCCGCCTGTGCCCCGGCGACCGCGCCATCGGTCGGCTCCTCCTCTGCCAGGGGCTCCTGCTCGTGCTCCCACAGGAAACCCGGCAACCAGGACTCGAGTTCGTCGCGCAGTCGCACCGTCGCGCCCAACTGGCACAGCACCCCGATCGTGCTCAGGGTCACCCGGTGTATCAGCAGATAGGCGGGCGGCAGATTCAACTGCTTGCCCAACTGATAGGCGGGGGAGCGCGGATCACCGATCCGCGCGGCCTGATTGCGCATCCAGCTCCGGGTGAAAGTGAACTCCTCCACCTGCGCCGGTTCGATGATCGGGAGAAGGTAGTCCAGCACCGCGTCCGGGTCGAGATCGACCGACTCCTTGACGAAACCCTCCTCGGACAGCAGCTCGTACACCGCGCGCGCGTCACCCCCCAGCGCCAGCCGCAGGGAGTCCCCGATCGGCTGCGGCAGACCGCCCGGCAGCCGGTCCACCGTGCCGAAGTCCAGCACCCCGAGACGCCACTGCCCGCTCCCGCCGACCTCGTCCGCCTCGTCTGCCGGGGCCAGCAGCCGGAAGTTCCCCGGATGCGGGTCCGCGTGCAGCAGACCGGTACGCGCCGGACCCGAGAACAGGAAGCGCGCCAGCAACTGGCCGGCCCGGTCACGCTGCTCGGGCGTGCCCTCCGCGATCACATCGGCCAGCGGAACTCCGTCCATCCACTCCGTCACCAGCACCTGGTCGGACTGGTGCACCACATCGGGGATCACCACGTCCGGATCGGCCGCGAACTCCTCCGCATGGGCCTGCTGCGACCCTGCTTCCTGCTCGTAGTCCAACTCCTCCGAGACCCGGTCGCGCAACTCCGTGATGAGCGGTTTGATGTCGATGCCGGGAATCAGCGGACCGAGCAGCCGGGCGAATCGGGTGAGCTGGGTCAGATCCGAGAGCAGTGCCTCTCCGGCGCCCGGATACTGCACCTTCACCGCTACGTCCCGGCCGTCGTGCCACACTGCTCGGTGCACCTGGCCGATCGACGCGGCGGCCGACGGCTTGTCCTCGAACTCCAGGAACAGGTCCCGCCAGTCCTCCCCGAGCTGCTTCGCCAGTACCTCGTGCACCGTGCCGCTGGGCATGGGCGGCGCGGCGTCCTGCAGTTTGGTGAGCGCCGCACGGTACGGTCCGGCCACCTCCTCGGGGAGCGCGGACTCGAAGACGGACAGCGCCTGACCGAGCTTCATGGCACCGCCCTTCAACTCACCCAGCACCTTGAAGAGCTGATCAGCCGTCCGCTGCTGCACCTCCCGGGCGACCAGTTCCGCGGACTTCCCGCCGATCCGCTTGCCCAGGCCCCAGGTGGCGCGGCCGGCGAAGCCCAACGGCAGGGCCGCCAACTTGGCGGTACGCGTGACCGCTTTCCGGGGAAGATCAGACATGAGCCCCTCCATATCCCAGACTTCCGTGCCGCGTGCGGCGGTTACCCGGCCATTGTGTCGTGCGCCGTGCCGGCCCCGGAGGCCCGCTCCCTCACAGTGTGCCCAGCGGCTCCGCAGGGACAGTCGAGATGCGCCGTCATCCGCTCCGACCGCCAGTCCAACAGCGGCAGCGCGGTCTCCCAGCGGGTCCCCGTGCTCGCGGGCAGATCACCGTCCAGGAACGACAACGCGTGCGCGGCCGCCAGCCCGGCCACCGCTGTCGCCAGCCCCAGATCGCATGCCTGCACGGCGTTCCGCCGCCCGGAACGCCACTGCGACAGCATCCGGGGCCACTCCTCGTCCGCATCCGCGCGACTCAGCGCCAGACACCCCGCGCATGCCGTGCCCCCGGGCAGGACCAGGGGGCCGACCACCCCCGTGGCCTCCACCACTCCGGCATAGAGATGAGGGGTGCCGGAGGTGATCCACTGCTCCGCCGACCGAGGATCCGGGACGTACGCGCCGAAGCCGTCACGAGGAGCCATCACGATCAGCGAGAGTCCCGGTTCTCCGCTCTCCGGGGAACCGGCCGTCTCCGCGGCGCGGGGAGCCGAGCCCGCCGCGGACCGGCGGACCAACTGCCGGGCCGCGGTGTCCCTGCGCTCCCCGACCGCGGCCGACGGCAGCCCGGCGGGCGAGACGTCCCACGGCTCGGTGTGCCCGCCGTCCAGCACCTCCACCCGGCCCACTCCGGATCCGGACAGCACCGCCGCGATCGCGGCACCCACCCGGCCCGCACCTCGGACCTGGACCCGCATCGCCCGACGGGCCGCCAGCCGGCGCATCCCACCGCCCGGATCGGGATGGACGATCGACAGCGACGCCAGATCGGGGCGGTGCCTCTCCAGGGCGCCGGGCCGGTTTCTCAGCGCGTCGGCCTCGGGGCCGACGGACCGCACATCGTCGAGCAGTCCCGCATCGGTCAACCGACGGATCAGGACGTCGACTTGGTGATCGGAAAGGTCCAGCGCCCGTGCCTCCTCGCGGAGCAGCGGCAGGCCGCGCGTGCCGTCGAGCAGTTCCAGGAAACTGCTGGTCGCGATGTCCATCGGACCGAGCTTCACCGCATGGGCGGGCGTCACCCCGAACTGGACGGTCCCCCGGCCGCGCCAGGCGCGGCGCAGTGCGGGCTTCAACATCGGATACATGGCTTCCCCCGGTCCTCGTGCTGTGCGGTGTGCTCCGCGCTGTACGTTCTGGTTTCTCTGCGCTGCGTTCTTCGCGCCGCTCTCCGTTCCGTTCTCGGCGCGGTTACCGGCTGCCTTCCGGTGAGATCTCCGCCCGCGATCTCTGCTCGTGGACTCCGTCCGTGATCTCCGCTCGCGAACTCCGCTCAAGATCCCGACCCGTCATCCGGCTGTGATTCCGGGTCGTGATCCCGCACGAAAGCCATTGCGGGTCGGAGCCCGTGTACACGGGCATGCGCCGGGCCTTCGCCGGGACGCGTTGTTCAGAATGCAGGGCAGCGCCGAATAGCGCGGAAAGTTATCCACAGGTGTGGTGTATTTGTCGTTCAAATGGTGCAGGCTGCGGAGTGGATCAAGCGTGAACCGTCCGGAGGCGGCACCTGCTCCGCCGTGACCGGGTAACGTCGTGGCGTGCCCACCGACCCATCACCCGGAACCGCCGGAGAGTCCCCTGCGGGCAATGCCCGAACCCGTCGGCGCGGCGTGGCGGACCGTTCGCCCCGCGCCTCGGCGACGAGTGCGGTCGAGGTCCGCAGGAGCAACCGCCGCAGCAGGACGGTCTCCGCGTACCGCGAGGGGGACCGCACCATCGTGCTCATTCCGGCCCGGATGTCGAAGGCGGAGGAACAGCGGTGGGTGAGCGTGATGCTCGACAAGCTGGCCGCCCAGGAGAGCAGGAGCGTGCTCGGTGACGCCGAACTCGCCGAGCGTGCCGAGCGGTTGTCCGCCCAGTACTTCGAGGGCCGGGCCCGGCCCGCATCGGTGCGCTGGGTGACCAATCAGAACACCCGGTGGGGATCCTGCACCCCGGCGGAGGGCAGCATCCGGCTGTCGCACCGGTTGCAGGGCATGCCCGAGTACGTCGTCGACTACGTACTGGTGCACGAGCTGGCCCATCTGCTGGTGCCCGGTCATGGTCCGCGGTTCTGGCGGCTGCTGGAGGCGTATCCGCGCACCGAGCGTGCGCGCGGCTACCTGGAGGGCGTGGTGGCGGCGGACCGGCTGCCGCATCTGCCCGCCGCACGCGGTGAGTGACGTTCAGCGATTCTGTACCGGCTGTGTACCGGCTTGGCCCGGTGTCCGAGATTGCGGTTAGCCTGGCGCGACGTATTCACCTTCGGGACGGGGGACGGTCGTTACGCATGGTCAGGGAATTCCAGCGCGGTCACAAGGCCAGGATCGGCGATCTCACCCCGGGGACGGATCTGTACGTAGGTGTGCAGATCGGTGGCCCGGGACTGACCATCGACATCAGCTGCTTCGGCCTCGACGTCGACGAGCGGCTCTCCGACGACCGGTATTTCATCTTCTTCAATCAGCCCAAATCGCCCGAGGAGTCCATTCAGCTCCTTGGCTCGCAGGCCGGTGACACCGAGTCGTTCCGCGTCACCCTGGACCGCATTCCGGCACACGTCCAGAAGCTGTCGTTCACCGCGGCGATCGACGGCGCCGGCCAGATGTCCCAGGTGGGACCGGGGTACATCCGGATCGTCGCAGGTGGTGAAGAAGTCGCGCGGTACGCCTTCGACGGCTCGGAGTTCACCACCGAGCGCGCCGTGATGCTGGGCGACTTCTATCTGAAGGACGTCTGGCGGTTCGCCGCGGTCGGCCAGGGCTTCGACGGGGGACTCGAAGCGCTCCTGAAGAACTTCGGCGGCGAGGTGCTGGAGGAGGAACCCGCCGCCCAGCCTCCGACGGATCCACCGTCGTTCGCTCCGCCGTCGTTCGCCCCACCCGCGCAGGCGTCCGCTCCGGAGCCCGCTCCGTCGTTCGGAGTTCCCGCGGCTCCCCAGGCACCGCACGCTCCCCAGGCACCCAACGTTCCCCAGGCGCCGCACGCCCCCCAGGCACCGAACATTCCTCAGGCGCCCCACGCCCCCCAGCCCGCGCAGCCGGCCCCGTCCTTCGGTGCCCCGGCCGCCGCCACTCCGGCGCAGCAGATCCACAGCGCACCGACCATGGTGGCGCCGTTGGCTCCGGCAACACCGCCGGACGGCATCGTTCCGCCGCCCGCCCCCGCACCGCCTCTCTACGGACAGCCGCCGCAGCAGCCGCAGTTCGGGCAGATCCCCGGCCAGCCCGCGCCGGCGGCTCCCCCCGGCCAGCCGTACCCGGCGCCGTACGGCCAGCAGCCCCCCGCCCCCTTCGGGCAGCAGCCACCGGCCCCGTACGGCCAGCCCCCCGGGGTGCCGTACGGCGCACCGCAGTCCGGCGGCGGCCTTCAGGCGGCCGTCAACCTCTACAAGGAGGTGGCGACCGGTCAGCGGTGGACGGCGCAGAACCACCAACTGGTCCGGGTGGACCTCGGACAGGACAATGCGCCCGTCCTGGCCCGTCAGGGCAGCATGGTCATGTACCAGGGCAAGGTCGACTTCAGCTACAAGGGCGCGGGATTCGCGGGCCGGATCGTGGGCAACGCCACGGGCCAGGAGATGCAGCTGATGCGCTGCACCGGCCGCGGGCAGGTCTTCCTCGCGGAGAACAGCGCCCATCTGCACCCCATCGAGCTGCAGGGCGACAGCATCTGCGTCTCGGCCGAGCGCGTCCTCGCCTTCGACGAATCCCTCCACTACGAGGTGCGGCGCATCGAGGGGCACGGGATCCCCGGCGGGGCGCTGTTCACCATGCTCTTCCAGGGGACCGGCACCGTGGTGGTGATGACGCACGGCACCCCGGTGGTCCTGCCCGTCACGCCGACGACCTTCGCCGACAGCGACGCGATCGTCGCCTGGTCCGCCGCCTCCCAGGTGATCGTCTCCAGCCAGGTGCGGCTGCGCTACAACGCCTACCCCGGGCACAGCGGGGAGTCGGTGAACCTCCAGTTCCGGGGCGCACCGGGCAACTTCATCGTCGTCCAGCCGTACGAGGTCTGAGGAAGCCGAAGCATGAACCAGCAGCTCGCGGGGTATGCCCCCGCACCGGTCACCGCCCGTATGGAGAACCACGGCAGCGCCATGCTGAAGGTCGCGATGGCCACGGGCCAGGACCTTTTCGCCCGGGTGGGCTCGATGGTCGCGTACGAGGGGTTCATCCAGTACGAGCCGAACCCGCCCGCCGTACGCCAGATCGCGCGCGACTGGATCACTGGCGAAGGCGCCCCGCTCATGAAGTGCAGCGGGGACGGACTGCTCTACCTCGCCGACTACGGCGCGGACGTCGTCGTCGTCCACCTCGACAACGAGGCGCTGTCGGTCAACGGCACCAACGTCCTCGCGTTCGACGCGCAGCTCCAGTGGGGTGTCGAGCGGGTCAAGGGCCTCGCCAAGTTCGCCGGGCAGGGCCTGTGGAACGTGTCCATCTCCGGTTCCGGCTGGGTCGCCCTGACCTCGCGCGGGACCCCCGTCGTCGTCAACTGCGGCGGTGGCGAGGACGAGACGTACGTCGATCCCGACGCGCTCATCGCCTGGTCCCCGAACCTCAAGGTGAAGGGGAAGCGCAGCTTCAAGGCGGGATCCCTGATCGGTCGCGGCAGTGGCGAGGCCTTTCAGATGGCCTTCTCCGGCCAGGGCATCGTCGTCGTACAGCCGAGCGAGGACAGCACCGACCGCCTGCGGGCCCGGGGCTGAGGGGAGCGAGAGGACACCATGCAGAGCCCGCTTTTCCAGTACACCGAACGGCAGTCGGCGGACCGCTACACCCTGCAGAACTCGCAGATGCTCCGCGTGACGCTCAACGGCCACGACGACGTCCTCGCCCGCAAGGGGAGCATGGTCGCGTACCAGGGGCTGATCGAGTTCGACGGGGAGTACCAGTCGACGGGGCAGCAGTACTCCCGCTCGCACACCGGTGAGGGCCTCGACCTCATGCGCTGCTCCGGCCAGGGAACCGTGTTCCTCGCCAACCTCGCGCAGTATGTGCATGTGGTGGACGTCGACCGCGACGGCCTGACCGTGGACAGTTCCTATGTCCTCGCGCTGGACTCGGGGCTGCACCACGAGGTCGTCGCCGTGGACAGTCAGTACGGCATCTCCGGCTCGGGGAAATACCAGCTCAACATCACCGGCAGCGGCAAGGTCGCGCTGATGACCTCGGGCCAGCCGCTGATGATGCAGGTCACGCCCGACAAGTACGTCAGCGCCGACGCCGACGCGATCGTCGCGTGGTCCAGCTCCCTGCGGGTGCAGATGCAGGCCCAGACGCACTCCTCGGGCGTCTGGCGTCGCCGCGGCAACACCGGCGAGGGCTGGGAGCTCAGCTTCCTCGGCCAGGGTTACGCGCTGGTCCAGCCCAGCGAGGTGCTGCCGCCGCAGAGTGCGCAGATCGGCCAGGGGATCCGCGCGCAGTACGGAATGGGCCAGCAGGGCGCCCACGGTCAGAACCGGAACAACGCCTGGAACTGAGCCGCCGGGCTCCGGTACGAAGGGGGCGGTCCTCGGCGGTGCCGCCCCCTTCCGCGCGGATCGCGGCAGGGCCTGGGCGCGGCGCTGACCACGCCCAGGCCCTGCCGCGAGAGGCACTGGGCCGTGTCTTCACGCCGATGGCGTTCGGCCGGAGGCCGGGCTGTGCGGCGTCCGGCGCGTGCGATCGCACGGCGGAGGACCGCCCTCGTACCGGACGTACGAGGACGAGTCCGACAATGCGGCGAGCGTGCGGGGCAGGCGTCGCACGGCAGGCGCCCGTGTGAGGACGGCCTGGAGGCGGCCTAGTGCCGCGGCACTAGAGGCGCTGCTCCAGCGCGGCGCGCACACGTGTCAGCAGCCGTACGACCGAGTCGTCCGCCACCGACGGGACCTCGTCGTACGTGAACCAGCGCAGATCCAGCGACTCGTCGCTGATCTGTTCCGTCGCGTCCAACGGCGCCAGTGCCGCGTACTGCACGTCCAGGTGCCAGTGGCAGGGCGCGGGGATGCGATGGCGGTCCAGCGCCACCGGCCCGCCCGGAAGCAGCGTCAGCCCGCTGATCCCGGACTCCTCGGTGGCCTCGCGCAGCGCCGCCGCGGCCAGTGTGCCGTCCTGCGGTTCGCAGTGGCCGCCCATCTGGAGCCACATCCGCAGCTTGCGGTGGAGCGTGAGCAGGACGCGGCCGCGCGCCGGGTCGACGACCAGCGCGCTCGCCGTCAGATGCCCGGCGCCGCACGCCTTCCACACACCGTCCGGATGCTGGGCCAGGTGGTCCAGGTAGACGTGTCGTAGCCCTTCCTGGGCCGGGTCCTGTGCGTTCTCGTACTCCTTGAGCACGAGTACGGCGTCGTCGTGGAGGCTCACCGGTCGGTGTCGCCCTTGCCGTCGCTCCCGCGGCCGTCGGTTCCTTCGGAACCCGCCTCGTCCGTGTCGGTCCCGGGCTTCCCCGGCTCCTGCGCGGCCTCGCCGAGCATCTTGTCCAGTTCGGAGAAGTCCATCTGCTCGTGGTGGACGAAACCGTCCGGATCGTCCAGGTCCCGCGCCGTCGGCAGCATGTCGGGGTGCTCCCAGAGCGCGTCGCGTCCGTCCATGCCACGGGCGTCGGTGAGCGAGGCCCACAGACGCGAGGCGTCGCGCAGCCGCCGCGGACGCAGCTGGAGGCCGATGAGCGTGGCGAACGTCTGCTCGGCCGGACCACCGGAGGCGCGGCGGCGGCGCATGGTCTCGCGCAGCGCGTCCGCGGACGTCAGACGGGACCTGGCGGCCTCGTGTACCACCGCGTCCACCCAGCCCTCGACCAGTGCCAGCGCCGTCTCCAGCCTGGCCAGGGCGGCCTTCTGCTCCGGAGTGTCCTCCGGCTGGAACATGCCCTGCTGAAGGGCGTCCCGCAGCTGTTCGGGCTGTGACGGGTCGAACTGGCCGACCACGTCCTCCAGCTTGCCGGTGTCGACCTTGATGCCGCGCGCGTACCCCTCGACGGCACCGAACAGATGCGAGCGCAGCCACGGGACGTGGGCGAAGAGCCGCTGATGGGCGGCCTCGCGCAGGGCGAGGTACAGCCGGACCTCATCCTGCGGGACGCCCAGGTCCTTGCCGAACCGCTCGATGTTCAGCGGAAGGAGCGCGGCTTTGCCCGCCGGGCCCAGCGGCAGTCCGATGTCGGTCGACCCGACCACCTCGCCCGCCAGCACACCGACGGCCTGCCCGATCTGCTGGCCGAACATCGCCCCGCCCATCGACCGCATCATGCCGATCAGCGGGCCCGCCATCGCCTGCATCTCCTCGGGCAGCACATCGCCCATGGCCGCACCCACGCGCTCGGCCACCGGGTCGACCAGCTTCTGCCAGGCCGGAAGGGACGCCTCGACCCACTCCGCACGGCTCCACGCCACCGTCGAGACCGAACCGGAGGGCAGCGATGTCACCCCGTCCAGCCACAGGTCGGCCAGGCGCAGGGCCTCGTCGACCGCGGACCGCTCGGACGGGCCGACGCTGGCGTCCTTGGAACCGTCGGGCGTGCCCTGCGAGACCGTCTGGCGGGCGATCTGCTTGGCCATGTCCCAGTTCACGGGACCGCCCTCATAGCTCAGCATCTGGCCGAGCTGCTGGAAGGCAGCGCCCAGATCGTTGGGGTTCAGCGTGCCGAACATCGCCGCGAACGGGTTCTCCCCGCCCGCGCCGAGCCCGAAGCCGAACGGGCTCGCCGGCCCGCCCGAACCCTCCCCACCTCCGGTGGGGTCCTTCTTCTTGCCCTCGTCGCCGTTCTCCGGCTCCTCCGGCGGAAGGCCGAATCCGAATGGGGTGTCACTCACGGGTTTCCTCGGCTCTTAGGGCCGCCGGCGCGAACCGACGGCGACTGCCCGACATCACCATCCAGCGTAGACACCAAAAGTCCGTGCGGGGCCTCTGTGCTCCCCGGTCCCCGGCCTGCGGCAGGATGGACGCCACCTGGTACGTACGCGTCATTCGGGTACGTACTGAAGACAACCGCTGGAGACGCCCGGTGAGTTCCCCAGATCCTCAGGTTCGCGCAGCGCGAAACCCGTCCGCCCCCACGACCGAGAGCAAACCCGCACGATGCCGTTCCGGGAGCCGTGGCCCCGTCGTCGCGGTCACCGGTGCCGCGCGCGGCGTCGGTGAGCTGCTCGTCGCCCGCCTTGCGGCGTCCGAGGAGATCAAGCAGGTCATCGCGATCGACGAGCGCCGCGGAGAGGTCTTTGAGGCGACCTGGCACCTCCTCGATGTGCGGGACCCGGTCATCGCGGAGAAGCTGCGCGGCGCGGACGTCGTGGTGCACCTCGCGCTCGACCTCGACCTGGAGACGGACCCCGCCGCCCGCACCGCCTACAACGTGCGCGGTACCCAGACGGTGCTCACGGCCGCCGCGGCCGCGGGGGTCCACCGGGTCGTGCTGTGCACCTCGGCGATGGTCTACGGGGCGCTGCCCGACAACGACATCCCGCTCGCCGAGGACGCCGAGCTGCGCGCCACGGCCGAGGCCACCGGCGTCGGCGACCTCCTGGAGATCGAACGGCTCGGCCGCCGCGCGCCCCGCGCCCATCCCGGACTCAACGTGACCGTGGTCCGGCCCACCGTCCTGGTCGGAGGCACGGACACCGCGCTGACCCGCTACTTCGAGTCGCCACGCCTCCTGGTCGTCGCCGGATCCCGTCCCGCCTGGCAGTTCTGCCATGTCGAGGACCTGGTCACGGCCCTGGAGTACGCCGCGCTGGAGAAGATCGACGGCGAGTTCGCGGTCGGCTGCGACGGCTGGCTGGAGCAGGAGGAGGTCGAGGAGCTCAGCGGCATCCGCCGGATGGAGCTGCCCTCCGCCGTCGCCCTCGGCGCCGCCGCCCGGCTGCACCGGATCGGTCTCACCCCGTCCCCGGCGGGGGACCTGGCGTACACGATGCACCCCTGGGTGGTCAGCGTGAGCCGGCTGCACGACGCGGGCTGGCGGCCGCGCTGGACCAATGAGGAGGTGCTGGCCGCGCTCCTCGAAGAGGCGACGGGGCGGCACACCGTCGCCGGACGACGTCTCGGCCGCAAGGACGCGACCGCGGCGGGCGCCGCCGGTGCGACCGTGGCGCTGCTCGGCACCGCCGCCCTGGTCCGCAGGGCCCGCAAGGCCCGACGCCGCATCTGACGCCGGCCCCGGCCGCGCGGCGGTGCGTCACCGGCTCCGGGCCCCGGCTTCGCCACCGGCCTCGGGTCCAGGCTCCGGGACCGGCTTCGGGCCCAGGCTCCGCGGCCGGGTGTCCACCGGGGGAGGCACACTCCCTCTCCGCGGGTGCGGTACGGCACCATGGGCCCCATGGTTCCCATGTACGACCACCCCGGCGAATGGGCGGCGACCGACCCCGTCCGGTTGCTGGCGATCCGCGACACGCCGCTGTCGGTCGACGAGGTCTTCCGGGCCGTCGGGGACGACGCCGCGGGAGGCACCGCGCTCTTCGTCGGCACGGTGCGTGACCACGACGGAGGGCAGGGGGTCAGCGCGCTCGGATACTCCTGCCATCCGTCGGCGCAGGACGAGCTACGCCGGGTGGCGGAGAAGGTCGCGGCGGAATTCCCGGTGCGGGCGCTCGCCGCCGTCCACCGTGTGGGTGACCTCCATGTGGGCGATCTCGCGGTGGTCGTCGCCGTCTCCTGTCCGCACCGAGCGGAGGCGTTCGCGGCCTGCCGCACGCTCATCGACGACCTCAAGCGCGAGGTTCCGATCTGGAAGCACCAGCGGTTCTCGGACGGCACCGAGGAATGGGTCGGAGCCTGCTGAACGCAAGCCGATCGAGTGGTTGTCCACCCCGATTTGCGTAATCGTCTTCCTGCCGTGAGCGTTGGTCATGCAAACGGTTAATCTGCTGATCGGTCAGTTGCGGTCGCTCATGGGCAGGGAGGTCGTAATGGCAGCGCTTGCCTGGCTTTTGATTCCGCTTTTCGCCGCGCTCGGTGCGGCGATATGGGGAAGCTGGGTCGCCCGTAATCACACATCCGGCGATGTCTCGGAACTGGCCGGATATGCGCGGTTCCGTGAGGCGATGGAGAAAACGCATTCCGGTTCCGACGTCGTCTGAGTCGTCCGAGCTCTTGTCCACCTACGCAGTCGCCCGTCGCGCGGGTCGCCGCGCCGCCGACTGCTCTTCGGGGCCGTACCGCACCGGGCTTCCGGCCCAGCGCGGAACGGCCCCGACGGTGCACTGACAGGCTGTTCCCGTACTGTCGTTCCATGCCACGCCGCACCGCGACGATGCTCGCCGCCACTCTGATCCTCATCGCGCTGCTCTGCGCGGGCCTGCTGATCAAGGTGCCGTACTCCGAGATGTCTCCGGGGCCGACCGTGAACACCCTCGGCAAGGTCAAGGGCGAGCCGGTCCTCCAGATCTCCGGGCGTCGGACGTACCCGACGTCGGGCCACCTGAACATGACCACCGTCAGGGTCACCGGCGCCGACTACCGCATGAACCTCGTCGGGGCCGTGTACGGCTGGCTGTCCCGGGACAGCGTGGTGGTGCCGCACGACACCCTCTACCCCGACGGCAAGACGGAGCAGCAGTCCACGCAGGAGAACGCCGAGGAGTTCAGCCAGTCACAGCAGAGCGCCAAGGTCGCCGCTCTGAACGAACTGGGCATCCCGGTGACATCGCGGGTCGTGGTCTCCGTGGTCGTCAAGGACAGCCCCGCCCAGGGCAGGCTGCACGCCGGGGACGTGATCAAGCAGGTCGACGGTACGGACGTCAAGCGGCCCGAGGACGTCGCGAAGCTCGTCACCCGGCACAAACCCGGCGAGGACGTCACCTTCACGATCGTCCCGGCGAAGACGGCGCAGGCGGCCGAGAAAGCGGGCAAGGAGCCGGAGGACGGCCGGAAGGTCGTCATCACCACCGCGAAGGCCCCGGGGGACAAGCGCGCGATCGTCGGCATCCAGGCCGGCACGGGCCACACGTTCCCGTTCCGGATCGACATCGAGCTCGCCGATGTCGGCGGGCCCAGTGCCGGCCTGATGTTCTCGCTCGGCCTCATCGACAAGCTGACGCCGACCGATCTGACCGGCGGCAGGTTCATCGCGGGCACCGGCACCATCGACGACCGGGGCACGGTGGGCCCGATCGGCGGCATCACGATGAAACTGGTCGGCGCGCGCGACGCGGGCGCGCGCTACTTCCTGACCCCGGCCGAGAACTGCAAGGCCGCCGCTTCCGACATCCCGAGCGGGCTCACGCTGGTCAAGGTGAAGACGCTCCGCGACGCGAGGAAGTCGCTGGACAAGATCCGCACGGGGGACACGGCCGGTCTGCCGAGCTGCTCGGCGGGCTGACCACGCCCCGGGTGCGTCCGGCCGCGCCCCCGACCGGGCACGACGGGCCCACGGAAGTCGGGTGACCCCGGACCGGGCGGCCATGCCCTGGCGCGACCGCGTCCGCTGTCCGAGCACGGGTCAC
Source organism: Streptomyces sp. NPDC052042 (assembly GCF_044548345.1). NCBI lineage: Bacteria > Bacillati > Actinomycetota > Actinomycetes > Kitasatosporales > Streptomycetaceae > Streptomyces > Streptomyces sp. NPDC052042. The sequence goes on from NZ_JBIUBU010000013.1 coordinate 158,909, forward strand.
CCGACAGCCGCTCAGTCCTCGAAGGTCGCGGCCAGCGCCTCGGCCAGCCCGGGTACCAGGCCGGCGCCCGTGCGCACCTCGCTCGGCGCGTCCTTCTCGCGCAGGCGCACGGCGCACTCGTGCGATCCGTCCCGGAGGGCGGCCACGGTCATCCGCACCTCCTGGCGCTCCGGGTGCTTCGCGACCCACGCGGCCAGCTGGGCCTCGTCGAGCCCCTCGGGCACGGACGCCTCGGCGGACGGCGGCAGCATCAGCCGCTCCACCGTCAGCGCACAGCCGGCCACGGCGTCGGGCCAGGCGATCGTGGCGAGGAAGTCGTCCAGGGCGGTGCCCGCCGGGAGCTCCTCCTGCTCGATGGGGGTGAGAGAGGAGGCGGGGGCGTCGGAGTCCAGGCCGAGCTGGGCGGCGAGACCGGGCTCCTGGGCCCGCAGCCGATCGGTGTCGACGAGGGCGAAGAGCCGGGCGGGCTGGTCCCAGCCGAGGCCGGAGACGTATGCGTCGATCTCCAGCACGGCGACGGTGAGGGGGCTCGCGGCCATCGGGGGGCCGGATGGGGAAACGTTGGACATGAGCAATATCCTGCCTCCTTCCGCCCCGAGGTCGGGAACTAGGTAAAGCCTCAGTAAGTTGCATAGGTGGGACCTACGATCGCTGGGCCCCTTCCTACGACCCGCGAACTACGAGGTGCGCACGTTGGCTTTCCAGATGCCGGACCGCGGCGGAGGCCCGACCGGGCCACGGATCAGAGTGGGCCGCCCGTCCCGGCGCGCACGTACCCTGCTCACGACATTGGGCGTCCTGGCGGTTCTCGCCATGGCGTTCGTCATGTTCGCCGGGTTCTGGACGGATTGGCTCTGGTACAGGTCGGTCTCGTACTCGTCCGTCTTCACCACCACTCTGTGGACCAAGATCGGGCTGTTCCTCGTCTTCGGACTGCTGATGGCGGTCGTCGTCGGTCTGAACATCTGGCTCGCGCACCGGCTCCGGCCGCCGCTGAGCGCGATGTCGCTGGAGCAGCAGAGCCTGGACCGCTACCGGATGAGCCTCGCCCCCTTCAAGAAGTGGGCTCTGCTCGCGATCGCCGTGCTCGTCGGACTGATCGCCGGAGCGTCCGCCTCCGCGCAGTGGCGCACCTGGCTCATGTATGTGAACGGCGTGGCCTTCGGACAGAAGGACCCGCAGTTCCACCTGGACGTCTCCTTCTACGCCTTCGATCTGCCCTGGTACCGCTTCCTGCTGGGCTTCGGCTTCGCGGCCACGGTGCTCTCGCTGATCGCCGCCGTGCTGACCCACTACCTGTACGGCGGGCTCCGCATCACCAGCCCCGGCGCGCGGGCGACCGGTGCGGCCACCGGGCACCTGTCGGTGCTGCTCGGCGTCTTCGTCTCGCTGAAGGCCGTGGCGTACTGGCTCGACCGGTACGGACTGGCCGTGAAGTCCAGCGACTTCAAGGCCACGGACAACTGGACGGGTCTCAGGTACGTCGACGCCAACGCCTACCTTCCGGCGAAGACCATCCTGTTCTGCATCGCCGCGATCTGCGCCCTGCTCTTCTTCGCGACGCTCTGGCGCCGCACCTGGCAGCTTCCGGTGATCGGCTTCGGCCTGATGGTGCTCTCGGCGATCCTGATCGGCGGGCTGTACCCGGCGATCGTGCAGAAGTTCCAGGTCCAGCCGAACGAGCAGGCCAAGGAAGCCCCGTTCATCCGGAAGAACATCGAGGCGACGCGTGACGCCTACGACATCGACCGGGCGCAGGTCCAGGACTACTCGGGCAAGAACACGACGGACGACGGCGCCGTGCTGCGCGCGGGCGCGGACTCCGCGGCCAGCTACCGGGTGATGGACCCCAACGTCGTCTCCCCGGCCTTCCAGCAGCTCCAGCAGAAGAGGAACTACTACCAGTTCCCCAAGACGCTGGACGTGGACCGCTACAAGGGCCAGGACACGGTCATCGGTCTGCGCGAGCTGAACATCGACGGCATCCCGAAGCGCAACTGGATCAACGACCACTTCACCTACACCCACGGTTACGGCGCCATCGCGGCCCGGGGCACGACGACGGGCAAGAACCCGAAGGGTTCGCCGGACTTCATCGAGTCGGGCCTGCCGACCTCGGGCGATGACCTGGGCTCGTACGAGCAGCGGATCTACTACGGCGAGAAGACCGAGCAGTACTCCATCGTCGGCGGGCCCCAGAAGGAGCTCGACTACGAGGAGGACGGTGAGAAGACCACCAGCTACCAGGGCGGCAGTGGGGTCAGCCTCTCCAACACCTTCAACCGCGCCGCGTACGCGGTGGCCTTCAGCGAGCCGCAGATCCTCTACTCCGGAGCCATCGGCGACGGCTCGCGGATCCTCTACAACCGCACGCCCAAGGAGCGCGTCGAGGCGGTCGCCCCGTGGCTGACCATCGACGGCGACGCCTACCCGGCCGTGGTAAATGGGCGCATCCAGTGGATCGTCGACGCGTACACCACCACCAACGGCTACCCGTACGCCTCCCGGACGACGCTCGGCGACACCACGGCCGACTCGCTGACCACCAACCAGCGCGCGGTCGTCGCCCAGCAGAACCAGGTCAACTACATCCGCAACTCGGTGAAGGCCACCGTCGACGCGTACGACGGCACGGTGAGGCTCTACGAGTGGGACACCAAGGACCCGGTCCTGAAGACCTGGCGCAAGGCGTTCCCCGGAACGGTGAAGTCCAGGACGGACATCCCGCAGGAGCTCATGGACCACCTGCGCTACCCGCAGGACCTGTTCAAGGTGCAGCGCGAGCTGCTCACCCGCTACCACGTCACGGATCCCGCGCAGTTCTACAGCGGCAGTGACGCGTGGCAGGTCCCGGACGACCCGACCAAGAAGGACTCCGGGGCCGTTCCGCCGTACTACCTGAGCATGAAGATGCCGGGTCAGTCGGGCCAGAAGTTCTCGCTGACCACCACGTTCACGCCGAAGGGACGTCCCGACCTCGGGGCCTTCATGGCGGTGGACGCGGACGCGGCCAGCAAGGACTACGGCACGATCAGGCTGTTGCGGGTCACCACCACGGTGAAGGGCCCCGGCCAGGTGCAGAGTGAGCTCAACGGCAACGACGACGTCGCCGAGTTCGTGAGGAACCTCAAGGGCACCGACTCCGACATCGAGTACGGCAACCTGCTGACCGTTCCGCTTGAGGGAGGGTTCCTCTACATCGAGCCGGTGTACACCCGCGGTGGCACGCAGAACTACCCGCTGCTGCGCAAGGTCGCCGCCTCGTACGGGTCGAAGACCGTCTTCAAGAACAGCCTCGGGGAGGCGCTCAACGAGGTCTTCGGGGTGACGGGCGAGACCCCGCCGGCCGAGGAGGCCACGCGTCCGCCGAGCGAGAACACCGAGCCGCCGGCCACCGGTGAGGCGGCGCTGAAGAAGGCGATCGCCGACGCGCAGAAGGCCTACACGGAGGGCGAGGAGGCCCTGAAGAAGCAGGACTGGACCGCCTACGGGAAGGCCCAGACCGAGCTCCAGAGGGCGCTGGAGCGCGCGGCGGCGGCCCAGCCCAAGGCGGGCGGCGCCAGCGAGGCGAACCCTTCGGGCGGCTCCGGCGACCAGGGGGCGAAGTCCGGCGCAGGCAGCGGCTGACCGCGGGGCCCGGCGTCGGCAGTGGTTGACGGCGGCGGGCCCGGCTGGGTGACCGACTAGGGCCCGCCCCGCGTCGTGGTACGGTTTCTTCACAACGACGCGGGGTGGAGCAGCTCGGTAGCTCGCTGGGCTCATAACCCAGAGGTCGCAGGTTCAAATCCTGTCCCCGCTACTGGAAGGCGAAGGCCCGGATCCTTTCGAGGATCCGGGCCTTCGCCATGCCGTGTGACCTTCTCGCACCCTGGTGGCCTTCTCGGATGGTGTGCGCCAAGAGCGGTTCCCGAGAGGCGAGTTGGGCCCGAACGTGTTTGACTTGTCTCTCTGTGGGCATGTCGACAAAACGCTGAAGTGATCTCACTGGCCGCCTATACCAGTGTGCACGGGGTGCGGGTGGTGCGACGATGATATTTATGGGGGACAGGGCAACTCTGTTGGAGACAGGGCGGTTTGTACGACACCGCGTTCATCGGGCGGATAGCGTGATGAACACGGCATTTGGTGTCGCCGCCGCGGAGGACAGCGAAACCACCGAGACCACTGGGACTGCCGAGACTGCGGGGTGCGCCGCGACGGACGAGAGCACGCAGACGGAGAGCGCGGCGGGTGCGGAGAGCACGGAAGGTCCGGCCGCCGCGGAGTACTCCGGGGCCCACCGGACCCCGGAGCGCCTTGAGGGGACCGGGACCCGGGGGAGTTCCGAGGACGCCGGGTCTCCGGAGCACCTTGAGGACACCGGGGCCGGAGAGGCCCTCGGGGACGCGGGAGCCGGGAAGAGCCCCAAAGCCACCGCGCCAGGACAGGGCCGTGAGGCCGCCGGAGCGCAGGATGCCGAGGACGTCCTCGGAGTCCCGGTGGACCAGGACCCGGCGGAGAGCCCGGGGAGCGACGAGGACGAGGCACGCCACCGCCGCGCCGCCGACGCCGGTGACACCACGTCGATGAGCATCCTCGGCGCCCTGCTGCTGCGCCGCGGCGACCTGGACGGGGCCGAGTCCTATCTGCGGGCCGCCACGGCCGACGGCGACCGGGCCGCCGCGAACAACCTGGGCGTTCTCCTCCACCAGCGCGGGTACACCGACGAGGCCGCGGGCTGGTGGCGCGTCGCGGCCGTCGCGGGGTCCGCCGCCGCGGCGCACTCCCTCGGCCGCCACTACCGCGAGCGCGGGGACGAGCCCGGCGCCGAGTACTGGCTGCGGCAGTCCGCCGAGCAGGGCCACGCGCTGGGCGCGTACGCCCTCGCCGACCTCCTGGAGCACCGGGGCGACGTGGGGGCCGAGCGCTGGCTGCGCGCCGCCGCCGAGCAGGGGCACCGGGAGGCCGCGTACCGCCTCGCGCGGATGCTGGACCCCGACCTCGAAGACGACCCGTACGACCGGTTCGGCCGCCAGGGCCCGCGCCACACGACTCCGGGGCGTCCGAGCGCGGGCGGTTCCGCGCCACGCAGGGGCGGCGCGCCGGCGGGGCACGCGGCAGGCCGGGCGGGCGAGGCGGAGCAGTGGTACCGGCAGGCCGCCGCGCGCGGCCACCTGCGCGCCGCCCTGCGTCTCGGCGCCATCCTGGAGCAGCGGGGCGAGCCCAAGGAGGCGGGCCGCTGGTACCTGATCTCGGCGAAGGCCGGTGAGCCGCGCGCCGCCTGCGCCCTCGGCTTCCTGCTGCGCGACGCGGGGGACGTGGAGAGCGCCGCCGTGTGGTGGCTGCGCGCCGCCCAGGACGGCGACGGGAACGCGGCCAACGCCCTGGGGGCCCTTCACGCCGCCCGCGGAGAGCAGCAGACCGCCGAGCGCTGGTACCGCGCCGCCATGACCGCGGGCGACGTCAACGGCGCCTACAACCTGGGGCTGCTCTGCGCGGCCCAGGACCGTACGGCGCAGGCCGAGCAGTGGTACCGCCGCGCCGCGTACGCGGGCCACCGCGAGGCCGCCAACGCGCTGGCCGTACTCCTGCTCCAGGCGGGCGACGCGACCGGCGCCGAACCCTGGTTCTCCAAGGCGGCCGAGGCGGGCAGCGTCGACGCGGCCTTCAACCTCGGCATCCTGTACTCCGGCCGCGGCGAGGAGCGTGCGGCACTGGTCTGGTACGAGCGCGCCGCGGCGGCCGGTCACACGGAGGCCGCGCTCCAGGTCGGCATGGCCCTGCTGCACCGGGGCGAGGAGCAGGAGGCCGAACGCCATCTGCGCTGCGCCGCGGGCGGCGGCAGTGCGGAGGCCGCCTTCCGGCTGGCCGGGGTGCTGGACTCGCGGCGGCCGCCCGGCCCGCCCGCGCTCGGCGAGCCGATGCCGGTGAAGACCGAGTGCGAGGAGTGGTACGAGCGGGCCGCCGAGCAGGGGCACCGCCGCGCCCAGGTGCGGGTCGGGATGCTCGCGGCGGCGCGCGGCGACGTGGACAGCGCGGCCCACTGGTACCGCGAGGCCGCCGAGGCGGGCAGCCGCAACGGCGCCTTCAACCTCGGACTGCTGCTCGCCCGTGAGGGCAGCGAGCGGGAGGCGGCGCTGTGGTGGACCCGGGCGGCGAACGACGGGCACGGGCGGGCGGCCCTGCGTCTCGCCCTGCTGGCCGCGCGCCGCGGCGAACTCACGGAGGGGCAGCGCTGGTGCGCGCGGGCGGTCGAACTGGGGCCCGCCGAGGTCGCCGAGCGGGCCGCCCGGCTGCAGGAGGCGCTGCACCAGGAACTCACCGCGTGAGGCGGGCGGCCCCGGGACCGGAGCCGGGGCCGCGGCGGGGTGTGCGCGGGCCGCTGCACGCCGTATCCGATTTGCAGCGGTCCCGAGCGGTGACGTACTGTTGTACCCACAACGACGCGGGGTGGAGCAGCTCGGTAGCTCGCTGGGCTCATAACCCAGAGGTCGCAGGTTCAAATCCTGTCCCCGCTACTGAACGCGTGAGGCCGGATCCTTCCAAGGATCCGGCCTCACGCGTTTTCGTCCTTCCCGGCCACGGCTCCGGCGCTGTGCCGGACCGTCGGTCGGCGTGCGTCCGGTGCCGACCGTGATGCGCCCGTGCCCGGTGACGGTTCCCGCGCATCGCGCGGAGGGCCCCGGCGCACACGCTCTCGCGTGCGCCGGGGCCCTCCGGCAAGGCAGGGGAACGGCGGCGTCAGACCCCGGCCGCGCAGCCCGGACAGATGCCGCGGTACGTCACCTCGACATCGGACACCGTGAAGCCGAAGCGCTCGTCGTTCGGCAGGTCCGCCAGCGGGTCGCCCGACGGGTGCACGTCGCGGATGGTGCCGCAGTCCGCACAGACCAGGTGGTGGTGGGGGCGATGCGCGTTCGGGTCGTAGCGCTTGGCGCGGCGGTCGGTGGAGACCTCGATGACCTCGCCGAGCGCCACCATCTCACCCAGGGTGTTGTAGACGGTGGCGCGGGAGATCTCGGGCAGCCTGGCGACGGCCCGCGCGTGGACCTCGTCGGCCGTCAGGTGCACATGGTCTCCGTCGAGGACCTCGGCCACGACGCGCCGCTGGGCGGTCATGCGCCAGCCGCGTCCGCGAAGTCGTTCCAGCAGGTCGCTCATAAGCACAAGCCTAACAGTGGGGGGACCAGGTCCCGAACGAGTGTGACTTTGGATGTTCCCTTGACTTGGACTAAGTCCATTGTAGGATCGACCTCGGCATACGCCAAGGGACAGGCTGTGCACCACATGACGAATGTGCAGGAACGACGCAGGAGGCGCACGTGACGCAGGGACCGCTCACCACGGAGGCCGGAGCGCCGGTCGCCGACAACCAGAACAGCCAGACCGCGGGTGTCGGTGGTCCGGTACTGGTCCAGGACCAGTCGCTGCTGGAGAAGCTCGCGCACTTCAACCGTGAGCGCATTCCGGAGCGCGTCGTGCACGCGCGCGGCGCCGGCGCCTATGGCACGTTCACGGTGACCCGCGACGTCTCGCAGTGGACGCGGGCGAAGTTCCTCTCCGAGGTCGGCAAGCAGACGGAGGTGTTCCTGCGCTTCTCGACCGTGGCGGGCAACCTCGGCGCGGCCGACGCGGTGCGCGACCCCCGCGGCTTCGCGCTGAAGTTCTACACCGAGGACGGCAACTACGACCTCGTCGGCAACAACACCCCGGTGTTCTTCGTCAAGGACGCCATCAAGTTCCCCGATTTCATCCACACCCAGAAGCGCGACCCGTACACCGGCTCGCAGGAGGCGGACAACGTCTGGGACTTCTGGGGCCTGTCGCCCGAGTCGACGCACCAGGTGACCTGGCTCTTCGGCGACCGCGGCATCCCGGCCTCGTACCGTCACATGAACGGTTACGGCTCGCACACGTTCCAGTGGAGCAACGAGGCGGGCGAGGTCTTCTGGGTCAAGTACCACTTCAAGACCGACCAGGGCATCAAGAGCCTCACCCAGGCCGAGGCGAACGAGCTCGCCGGTGAGGACCCCGACAGCCACCAGCGCGACCTGCGCGAGGCGATCGAACGCGGCGACTTCCCGTCCTGGACGGTGCAGGTCCAGATCATGCCGGCGGCCGAGGCGGCCGCGTACCGCTTCAACCCGTTCGACCTCACCAAGGTCTGGCCGCACGCGGACTACCCGCCGATCGAGATCGGGAAGCTGGAGCTCAACCGCAACCCGGAGAACATCTTCGCCGAGGTCGAGCAGTCGATCTTCAGCCCCGCGCACTTCGTGCCCGGCATCGGCCCGTCCCCCGACAAGATGCTCCAGGGGCGCCTCTTCGCCTACGGCGACGCGCACCGCTACCGCGTCGGCATCAACGCCGACCACCTGCCGGTGAACCGCCCGCACGCCGCCGAGGCGCGTACGTACAGCCGCGACGGCTTCCTGTACGACGGCCGTCACAAGGGTGCGAAGAACTACGAGCCGAACAGCTTCGGCGGGCCGGTCCAGACCGACCGGCCGCTGTGGGAGTCCACGCCGGTCACGGGCGAGATCGGCACGCACGTGGCGCCGAGCCACGCCGAGGACGATGACTTCGTGCAGGCCGGGAACCTCTACCGGCTTCTCTCGGAGGAGGAGAAGGGCAGGCTGGTCGACAACCTCGCCGGGTTCATCTCCAAGGTGTCGCGCGACGACATCGCCGAGCGCGCGATCAACAACTTCCGTCAGGCGGACGGTGACTTCGGCAAGCGTCTGGAGGCCGCGGTCCAGGCCCTGCGCGGCTGATCCGGACGTCTGCCGTCGACGGTGGGCCGGTCTCCTCCTCGGAGGGGCCGGCCCGCCGGTCTTCGGAGAAAGGCCGCTTTGCCGGTTCCCGGCCCTCCGGTCGTCCTGGGGGCTGTCCGGCGGGCCCTCGCGGGTCCGTGAAGGTCCGCTGGGCGGCCCCCAGGGTTTCAGCCGGCGAGTTTCACGCGCTGGCGGCGTCTGGTGGGCGTCCAGCAGCGCAGGATGTCGCGGACCGACACGATGCCCACGGGGCCGCGGTCGTCGAGCACGATCAGATGACGGAACCCGCCATGCGTCATGGCCTCCGCGGCCTCCTCGAGGGTCCAGGTGGGGGCCGCGAAGACCACGTCCGTGGTGGTGTGGGCGGCGGCGGTCTCGACGTCGGGATTCCGTCCCGAGCCGACCGCGTCGAGGATGTCGCGCTCGGTGAGGATGCCGAGACCGCTGTGGTCCTGGTCGAGGACGACGGCGGCCCCGACGCGGCGGACCGACATCAGCCGGGCGGCCTGGCGGAGCGTATGGGTGGGGCCGATGGTGAGGACCAGTGTGCTCATTGCGTCACGGACGAGCATGAGGGAAGCCACCTCCTTCGTGAAGCGGCCGCACAAGCCGATTCACAAGTTCACAAACTGGGCGGGTTCTCAGACTCGCATCGATGCGGGAACGCAACAAGAGGGGGACGGGGCCGTCCGAGGGGCGCGCGGTGGTGCGCGACGCCCCTCGGGGGGCGCGGCCGGGAAACGGGCGCCCCTCGGGGGCGCGCCCCGGGTCAGGGGCGCGGGGCGCCGGAGCTCAGGGGCGTCGGCCGAGGTAACCGAGCAACGTGTCGTGGAGCAGCCCGTTCGAGGCCGCCGCGTTGCCGCCCCCGGGACCGGGCACCCCGTCGAGGCTGGTGAACACACCGCCCGCCTCCTGGACGACGATCGCGATCGCGGCCATGTCCCAGAGCGAGAGCTCCGGCTCCGCGCAGATGTCGACCGCCCCCTCGGCGACCATCATGTACGGCCAGAAGTCCCCGTAGCCGCGGGTGCGCCAGCAAGCCCTGGTCAGTTCCAGGAAGCCGTCGAGCCGGCCCCGCTCCTCCCAGCCGTCCAGCGAGGAGTACGCGAACGAGGCGTCCGCGATCCGCTCCACCTTCGACACCTGGAGCCGGGTGGCGGAGGTCAGACTGCGCCCGGTGTACGCCCCGGCGCCCTTCGCCGCCCACCAGCGCCGGTTCAGCGCCGGCGCGGAGACCACACCGACCACCGGCTGGAAGTCGCCCTCGTCGTCGGCCTCCATCAGGGAGATCAGCGTCGCCCACACCGGCACGCCGCGCACATAGTTCTTGGTGCCGTCGATCGGGTCGACGACCCAGCGCCGCGGACCGCTGCCCTCGACCCCGAACTCCTCGCCCAGGATCGCGTCGCGCGGGCGCGCCCTCTGGAGGTGACCGCGGACCACCTCCTCGGCGGCCTTGTCGGCCTCGCTCACCGGCGTCATGTCCGGCTTGGTCTCGACCTTGAGATCCAGGGCCTTGAACCGGTCCATGGTCGCGGCGTCGGCGGCGTCCGCCAGCACATGGGCGAGGCGCAGGTCATCGTGGTAATCGGGCATGTCGTCACAGTATCGACCGGGGAGTGCACGGGGCCACACGATCTCGCGCCCGCCCGCATCCTGGACGGTTCCGGGGCGCGCCGCCGGCGCGGGGGCCGCACGTGGTCAGTGGGCCGAGCCCGAGAGTTGGAGCCCGATGACCCCGATGATCACCAGGGAGATCGAGACCAGCTTGAGGGTGGAGACCACGTCGTTCAGGAAGATCATGCCGTAGATCGCGGTGCCCGCCGCGCCGATGCCGGTCCACACCGCGTACGCGGGGCCCACGTCGAGCTTCTTGAGCGACAGCGTCAGCAGTCCGAAGCTGCCCAGGGCGAAGGCGGCGAACGCGATGGTCGGCCAGAGCCGGGTGAAACCGTGCGACAGCTTCAGGCAGACGGCGAAGCCGGTCTCCAGAAGTCCGGCGACCACGACCAGCAGCCACGCCATCGTCAGGGCCCTCCCACGTCGGTGACCGCCTTGCCGCATTGGATGTGATTATGCACTTACCGGTCTCGGCAGATCGCAAACGTACCCGAGCGATCTCGAACCAGCGGGCCGCCGGGCCGGTCGCGCACATACCCGGCCGATCGCACGAGCGTGGAGCCGACCGGGTACGCACCGTGCCGATCGCGTACGCATCCGGCCGAACACCGAGGTGTCCCGATCAGTCGCCCTCGCGCCGCTCCCGGGTGGACATCAGCCGCCGCAGCGAGTCCAGCCGCGCCGGGTCCGCGTGCCCCTCCGCCACCCAGGCGTCCAGGGCGCATTCCGGCTCGTTGCCGTCGTGGGTGCAGCCTCGGGGACAGCCCTCGGTGCCCGGCTCCAGGTCCGGGAACGCGTGGATCACCCGGGAGGGGTCGATGTGGTTGAGCCCGAAGGAACGCACACCGGGAGTGTCGATCACCCAGCCCCGGTCGTCGGACAGCGGCAGCGCCAACGCCGAGGTGGTGGTGTGCCGGCCGCGGCCGGTGACCGCGTTGACGATCCCCGTCGTACGCCGCCGGTCCGCCGCCACCAGCGCGTTGACCAGCGTCGTCTTTCCGACGCCGGAGTGGCCGACGAAGGCCGTGACCCGGCCGGTCAACTGCTCGCGCACCCGCTCGGCGGCGTCGCCGTTCTCCAGTTCCTCGCGGCTGGTGACGATGAACGGGACCCCCAGCGGCGTGTACGCCTCCAGCAGTGTGTCCGGGGAGGCCAGATCCGACTTGGTGAGGACGAGGAGCGGCGACAGCCCGCCGTCGTACGCGGCGACCAGGCAGCGGTCGATCAGGCGCGGCCGGGGCTCCGGATCGGCCAGCGCCGTGACGACCGCCAACTGGTCTGCGTTGGCCACCACCACCCGCTCGTAGGGGTCGTCGTCGTCCGCCGTGCGACGCAGCACCGAGCGGCGCTCACCGATGCGGACGATACGGGCCAGCGTGTCCTTGTCACCGGACAGATCGCCGACGAGGGAGACCCGGTCACCCACCACGGCCGCCTTCCGGCCCAGCTCGCGGGCCTTCATCGCCACGACCGTACGGTCGTCGACGAGGCAGGTGAGGCGGCCCCGGTCGACGGTGAGGACCATGCCCTCCTCGGCGTCCTCGTGCTTGGGCCGGATGTTGGTCCGGGGCCGGTTGCCCTTGCGGTTGGGGCGGATCCGGACGTCGTCCTCGTCGGCGTTCTTGCCGTAGCGGCGCATTTCTCAGACCCCGAGCATTCCGGTCCACATCTGCGGGAAGTCCGGCAGGGTCTTGGCGGTCGTCGCCACGTTCTCGATCTCCACTCCGGGGACGGCGAGGCCGATGACCGCGCCCGCCGTGGCCATCCGGTGGTCGTCGTAGGTGTGGAAGACGCCGCCGCGCAGCGGGCGCGGGCGGATGTGGAGCCCGTCGGCGGTCTCGGTGACGTCGCCGCCGAGTTCGTTGATCTCCTTGGTGAGCGCGGCCAGCCGGTCCGTCTCGTGCAGGCGCAGATGGGCGACGCCGCTCAGCGTGGACGGGCCGTCGGCCAGGGCGGCGACCGCCGCGATGCCCGGGGTCAGCTCACCGACCTCGCCGAGGTCGACGTCGATGCCGTGGATGCGGCCCGAGCCGGTGAACGTGAGGCCGCGCTCGGTCAGCTCGCAGCTCCCGCCCATCGCGGTGAAGATCTCGCGCAGCGCGTCGCCCGGCTGGGTGGTGTGCTCGGGCCAGTCGGGGATGGTGACCCGGCCGCCGGTGATCAGCGCGGCGGCGAGGAACGGCTGCGCGTTGGAGAGGTCGGGCTCGATGGTCAGATCGCGGCCGAGCAGCGCGGAGTGGGAGACCCGCCAGACGTTCGGCTCGCCGCCCGTCTCCGGCTCGTCGACCTGGGCGCCGACGGCGCGCAGCATGTCGACCGTCATCCGGATGTGCGGCATGGAGGGCAGCCGGGCACCGGTGTGCCGCACCTCCACGCCCTGGTTGAAGCGCGGCGCCGACAGCAGCAGCGCCGAGACGAACTGCGAGGACGAGGAGGCGTCGATCTCCACCGCCCCGCCGTCCAGGGCGCCGCCGCCGTGCACGGTCATCGGCAGCGAGCCGCGCCCTTCGTCGTCGATCCGGGCGCCGAGCACGCGCAGCGCGTCGATCACGCCGTTCAGCGGACGCTCGTACGAGCGGGGGTCGCCGTCGAAGCGGATCGGGCCGTCGGCCAGGGCGGCCACCGGCGGCAGGAAGCGCATGACCGTACCGGCGTTGCCCACGTCGACGGTGACGGGGCCGTGCAGCCCGGCCGGGATCACCCGCCACGCCTCGCCGGACGCCTCCGGGCCACCGGCGACGGCGGAACTGGACGACACGGTCTCCTCGATGCCGACGCCCAGGGCGCGCAGCGCCTCGGCCATCAGCAGGGTGTCGCGGGATCGCAGCGGGCGGCGCAGCCAGCCCGGCTCGGCGGCGAGGGCAGCGAGCACGAGCGCGCGATTGGTGACCGATTTCGAACCGGGCACGGTGACGGTTGCGTCGACGGATCCGCTCGCATGCGGGGCGGGCCAGAGTGCGGGGTGCACGGGGGTTTCGGTCATGAACCTCACTTTAGTGGTTCGCCGCAGACCCGAATCTCGATGAAATGGTCCAAAACCGGTGCGCAAGCAAACCTTGGTGGGCGCCAACCGGGCGTCAACCGGGCACGATCGCTTCGTTCCGGGCACCTCCGGGCGTCAACCGGACGCCCGACGCAGACGGGCCGGGCATCACCCCTTCGTGCGGGTGCCACCGGACACCGGAAGGCCCGCCGCCCGTCCGCGCCGCCCCGGCCGCCGTACCGGCCCCGCCTCCGGCCCCTCAGAGGCCGAGCAGCCGACGGCCTCCGCCGATGAGCGAGCAGAGCGACACCGCGTGGAACAGGAACAGCCAGAGGGCGGCCGGCACGTTCGTCAGCCGCGACAACTGGTCCGCGTCCGAGTCGGGCGCACCGCCGTACCGTCGTTTCGACTGGAGCTCGAAGGCCGGGCGCACCCCGCCGAGCAGCAGGAACCAGACCGTGCCGTACGCGAACAGCGACTGCACGGAGGGTGAGGCCAGCCAGGAGACCAGCAGGAACGCCGCCCCCGTGGAGATCACGGCCAGGGCCCCGTACACATTGCGGATCATCACCAGCATCGCCGCGAGCAGCGCGGTGGCCAGCCAGAGCAGCAGCGTGATCCGGCCGTCGGCCAGCAGCCAGGCCCCGCCGAGCCCCAGCAGCGGTGGGGCGGTGTACCCGGCCGCGGCGGTCAGCGTCATCCCGATCCCGGTCGGCTTGCCGCGGCTCACCGTCAGCCCGCTGGTGTCCGAATGCAGCCGTATCCCGGACAGCTGCCGCCCGGTGAGCAGCGCCACCAGCCCGTGCCCGCCCTCGTGCGCGATCGTGATCGCGTTGCGGCTCAGCCGCCAGAGCGGGTTCGGTACGACGGCGATCAGCGCGAGCGTCCCGGCCACCACCACGAGCCACTGCTCGGGCACGGGCTGGGTGCCGAGGACGCGGTCCCACAGGTTCCCCGGATCGGTGCTGTCCATGGTGGGGCGGCTCCTCCTGGTAGCGGCTTGCGGTATCGGCGTCCTGTCACCGGGACGGTCGTGGCAGTCTGGCACTCATGTGCGGACGGTATGCGGCGAGTCGGCGACCCGAGGACCTGGCCGGGATCTTCCACGTCGAGAAGTGGGAACCGAAGGAGACCCTGGCACCCGACTGGAACGTGGCGCCGACCAAGGAGGTCCACGTCGTATTGGAGCGTCCTCTCAAAGACGCCGCTGACCGGCGTCCGGTTCGCCAGTTGCGGGCCCTGAAATGGGGGCTCGTGCCGTCGTGGGCGAAGTCGCCCGAGGGTGCCGCCCGCATGATCAACGCCCGGGCGGAGACCGTCCACGAGAAGCCGTCCTTCCGCGGTCCCTTCGCCTCCCGGCGCTGCATCCTGCCCGCCGACGGCTACTACGAGTGGGTCACCGGCACGGAGGAGCGGCAGTTGGAGGAGAAGGGGAGGAAGAAGCGGCCGCGCAAGCAGCCCTACTTCGTGACGCCCGCCGACGGGGCGGTGTTCGCGATGGCCGGGCTGTACGAGTTCTGGCGCGACCGGACCCTGCCGGACGATCACCCGATGGCGTGGTGGGCGACCTGCACCGTGATCACGACGGATGCGGAGACCACCCCGCTCGCCGTCGCCCCCGCCGAGGGCCCGGCCACGCTCGCCGAGATCCACCCCCGGATGCCGCTGATGCTGACCCCGGACCGGTGGGACGCCTGGCTCGACCCGTCCCGCACGGACGTCGAGGAGCTAAGGGCGCTGCTGGCGCCGCCGCCGGGCGGGCTGATGCGCGCCTATCCGGTGGCCACGGCCGTCAGCAACGTCCGCAACAACGGCCCGGAACTGCTGGCGGAGCTGGCCGGGCCGGAGCTGGGCACGCTCTTCTGACCACCGGCCCCGAAGGCCCCGACCGGAGGTTCCGGCCGCCTGCTCCCGGGCCGCCGGTTCCCGGTCTCCGGCGGCTCCGGGCCGTCGAGGGCCCGCTGCCCGCTGCCCCCGGGCCCCGATCCGGTCGGCACGGGCCGGGGCGGGGCGGGGCACGGCGCCGCCGGACCGGGCAGGATGGGGACCGTGAGCGCCACGGAGACGGACCGCAGGACCGAGACGGTCGACACGGATGCCGGGACGGCCAGGATCACCTGGCTCCCGGCGGAGAGGCCCCGGCTGGTCCTCGCCGTCGGCCATGGGGCGGGCGGCGGCATCGAAAGCCGCGATCTGCGGGCCCTGGGCGCCGCGCTCCCCGCGCACGGGGTGACCGTCGCCCTCGTGGAGCAGCCGTGGCGGGTCGCCGGGAAGAAGGTCGCGCCCGCCCCGAAGACCCTGGACACCGGATGGCGGGGGGTGTGGCCGGCGCTCACCGCCCCCGGACGGCCCGTCGTCGCGGGCGGGCGCAGCGCCGGGGCCCGGGTCGCCTGCCGGACGGCGAAGGAACTCGGCGCCCGTGCCGTCCTCGCGCTCAGCTTCCCCCTGCACCCCCCGGGAAAGCCGGAGAAGTCCCGCGCGGACGAGCTCCTCGGCGCCGGCGTGCCCACGCTCGTCGTGCAGGGCGGCAACGACCCGTTCGGGCGGCCCGCCGAGTTCCCGGCGGGGGAGTACCGGCTCACCGAGGTGCCCTACGGCGACCACGGCTTCGCCGTACCGAAGAAGTCCGGGCCGACGGAGGAAGAGGCGATGGACATCCTGACCGGCGCCGTGACCGCCTGGCTGGCCGCTCTCGCATGACGTGCGCCCGCCGCCCCCGCACCGCACGAGGCGCCGTTCCATGGACGCGCGTCCCGCCGGGTCCGGGCAGCGCCGTGAGCGATCCGACATGACGTGCCTCACCGTCGGCCGCGGACCTCGGCCTGTCGTACTCCGCTCCCGCGTATGACGTATATCGCAATGCGGACTTCCCGGGCGGGTGCGGCGGTCGTGGCCCGGGGCGTTCGCCCCCGCTCCGGCAGGGCTCGGGAATGCCGGGCCGGGCGCCGCTGTTGTCCGTGACACCGGTACATGGACGCTGTTTGTGGAGAGGGAGTACGTCGCATGGGCTCGACCATCTGCCCGCGTCGCTCGAACGCCGCTGACCTGGAGTGGACGGTTCTGAGTGCGGCGAGGAGCGCTCCGGAGCGCGCCCCGGGCGCCTCGGAACGACAGCCCGTCTCCGGGCAGGGTCGACTATTCTCCGATTCGAGCGGGTCCGGTCTCGGCTCCGCCGCAGCGTTGGAGGAGGTGGGTCCGGTCACTGGGACCGACACAGGTACCGACGAGGGCCGCGCGCCGGAGACGGACGCCGAGCGCAACGCGCGCTTCGAACGGGACGCCCTCGGTTACCTCGACCAGATGTACTCGGCCGCGCTGCGCATGACGCGCAACCCGGCGGACGCCGAGGACCTGGTTCAGGAGACCTACGCCAAGGCGTACGGCTCCTTCCACCAGTTCCGCGAGGGCACCAACCTCAAGGCGTGGATGTACCGCATCCTCACCAACACGTTCATCAACTCGTACCGCAAGAAACAGCGCGAACCCCAGCGCAGCGCCGCCGAGGAGATCGAGGACTGGCAGCTGGCGCGCGCCGAGTCGCACATGTCGACCGGGCTGCGCTCCGCGGAGTCGCAGGCGCTCGACCACCTGCCGGACTCCGACGTGAAGGCCGCTCTGCAGGCGATCCCCGAAGAGTTCCGCATCGCCGTGTATCTCGCCGATGTCGAGGGCTTTGCCTACAAGGAGATCGCGGACATCATGGGGACTCCCATCGGTACGGTGATGTCCCGACTGCACCGGGGCCGCCGCCAGCTGCGCGGCATGCTGGAGGACTACGCCCGCGAGCGCGGGCTCGTCCCGGCCGGTGCCGGAGGGGCGGACGATCGGAAAGGCTCGGGCTCATGAGCTGCGGAGAGCCGCATGAGACGGACTGCTCGGAGGTCCTCGATCATCTCTACGAGTTCCTCGACCACGAGATGCCCGACAGCGACTGCACCAAGTTCGAGATGCACTTCGAGGAGTGCTCCCCGTGCCTGGAGAAGTACGGCCTGGAGCAGGCGGTGAAGAAGCTGGTGAAGCGCTGCTGCGGCCAGGACGACGTACCGAGCGATCTGCGTTCCAAGGTGATGGGCCGGATCGAGCTGATCCGCTCGGGCCAGGTGGTGCCGGAACAGGACTTGACGTCCCCGGAGACCGACCGGCCGACCGCCGTCAAGGAGTGATGTCCGGCCCCGCCCGGACAGCGGCGCCCGTCCGGGCCGGGCGGCGGCACGGCCACGCCGACCACCGCCCTTCGGGGGCCGGTGCACGCGGCCCCGCCCGTACCACTCGCACACACGCCCGCTTTCCCTGCTCCCCGCACGTCACCCGAATGTGCTAATCGGCTTCTTAGCCGCTCAATGGCACGTGCGACTCGCTAGCGTGACGCCTCCATCGACGAGGTTGGGGGGCGGGTGGGAGCCACACGCGGGGCGGCGCGCGCCTGGATCGGCACGGCATCGGCCGGCGCCCTGCTGTGCGTGCTTCCGGCGCTGCGCGCGGGCGCGGGAACACCGTGGGCCACCCTCGTTCTGCTCACCGGGCTCTACCTGGTCTGCGAACTGCCGGGGCGCTGCCCGTTCCTCGGTTGGGTGCCGGTCGGTCCCGGATCCTTCTTCCCGCTGCTGCTGGCCGGTGCGTTCCTGCTGCCGCCGGCCGCCGCGGCGCTGGTGGCCGTTCCCGGGTCCCTGGTCGGCCGGGTGGAGGACCCGCCCGTCACGCTCCGGCGCGTCTGGCGGGCCGCGCAGCTCGCCGTCACGGTCTGGGTGGCCTCGACCGTCCATGTCTTGCTCGGCGGCCGGGCCGCGCTCGGCGGTCGGGGAACCGGCGGTGACCGGCTCCCCGACTTCCCGTACGCCCTGGTGCCGGCCTGCGCCGCCGCTCTGGTCTTCAGCTTCGTCCTGACCGCCCTGGACGGCTCGATCCTGGTCGCGGCCGAGCGGGTGCCGCTCCGGCGGGCCTGGAGCGGACTGCCGTCCCGCGCGCTGGGCCCGCATCTGGTGCACGGGCTCGCCGGGCTGATGATGGCCGTGCTGTGGCGCGGCCCGTACGGCCCGCTGTCGGCGCTCATCGTGCTGCTGCCGATGTACATCTCGTGCTGGGTCTTCGCCCAGTCCCACCGCGAGCACGCCGCCCACCGCGCCACCATCAGGGCACTGGTGCAGGCCGTCGACATCAAGGACACCTACACCCGGGGCCACAGCGAACGGGTGGGGCACGCCTCCGTCCTCATCGCCCGCGAGCTGGGCATGGACCGGGGCCGCCTGGAGGTCCTCCGGTTCGCCGGCATCCTGCACGACGTCGGCAAGCTCGGCGTGCCGACCAGGGTGCTCCGCAAGGACGGGCCGCTCACCCCGGAGGAACGCCGGGTGATCGAACTGCACCCGGAGTACGGGCACGAGATCGTCCGCGGCATCGGCTTCCTCGGCGAGGCGCGGGCCGCGATCCTGCACCACCACGAACGGATGGACGGCAGCGGCTATCCGTACGGGCTCAGCGGGCGGGAGATCCCCGAGTTCGCCCGGGTCGTCGCGGTGGCCGACGCCTTCGACGCGATGACGTCCACCCGGTCCTACCGCCGCGGACGGCCGGTGTCCGCGGCGCTCGCCGAGTTGAGGCGGTGCGCGGGCACGCAGTTCGACCCGCGGATGGTGCGTGCGCTGGTGCGTGCGCTGGACCGGAACGACTGGCCGGTGGCCACGGAGGCGGCGGACGAGACCGTTCCGCGGCCCCGGAGGGGAGGCGCGGCGCCGGCCCCCGGCGGGTACGGGCCGGGCACCCCGCACGGGCAGGAAGCCGCCGTCCCGGGTCCGCGCCCCTCCGCGGACCGTACCCGGTGATCCGCGCCCGGCCCGGCGCCCGCGCCCGCCTCTCCGCCGACGTCCGCACCGGGCCTCGTGCGCGGGGCGGCCGGGCCCGCTTCCGCGAGCGGCGCGGGACGGCGCCGCCCGCCGTGCTGGCCATCCGGGCCACCGCCGTGCTGCTCGCCCTCGCCGGGCTCGGCCACACGCTCTGGGCCGGTGTCCACGACCCGGGCACCGCCCTGGCCTTCGGTCTGCTGATCACGGTCGGCGAACTGGCCCGCTGGGGCGCACTGCCCGGCGAGCGCGAGCCCGCACCGCTCGGGGCGGCGGGCGCGCTCGCGTACGCCCTCCTCGGCCGGGTCGGCGGCGAACCCGCCGGACACGACGTCCTCCAGGTGATCGCCGTGCTCCTGGCGGCGCAGCTGGTCGCCTGTGTGCCCCAGCTGGCACGCGGCAGCACGCCGACGGCCGACCGGGTGGCCCGCCGCTTCCTGACCGTCGGCTTCGCCGCCGTGTGCTTCCAGCCGCTGCACGGCTCGGCGCACACCGCCGGCCGGTTCGGCGAGGGGCCGTACCACGTCATGCTCCCTCTACTGCTGCTCGTCCTGACCGGACTGTGCGATGCCGTGCTCGCCGCCCTGCTGGTGCGCTCGCGCTCCGCCGCCCCGCGCGCCCGCCGGGGCGCGGGTGGCACCCCGGCCCCCTACGGGCCGCTGCTCCGCGACGAACTGCGGGGGCTCATGGGCATCGGCTCGGCGGTCTGCGCGACCGGCGTCGTGATGGCCCTCGGGATCGCGGTCGCCGGACTGTGGGCGCTGCCCGTCCTGTGCGTACCGCTGCTGCTGACCCAGGTCGCGTTCCGCAGGTTCGTCGCGGTGCGCGCCACCTACCGGCAGACGATCACCTCACTCGCCCGTTCCACCGAGATCGCCGGATACACCCGGCCGGGGCACGCCCGCAGGGTCGCGGCGCTCTGCGTCGCCGTCGGCCGTGAGCTGGGCCTGACCGGGAACCGGCTGCTGGTGCTTGAGTACGCGGCGCTGATGCACGACATCGGCCAGCTCTCCCTCGTCGATCCGGTCGCTGACGGGGCGACGGCCGTCCTGCCCGCCGCCGAGCAGCGCCGCATCGCGCTGCTGGGCGGGGCGGTCGTCCGGCAGACCGGGGTGGACGGCGAGGTCGCCGTCGTGGTGGAACGGCAGGCCGACCCGTATCGCGAACAGCCGTTGCCGGCCAGGATCGTGCGGGCGGTCAACGCATACGACGACCTGTCGGGGGAAGGTCCCATCGGGCCGCTCGGGGCGCTGGAACGGCTCAGGCTCGGTACCGGTCACGACTACCAGCCCGAGGTCGTGGAGGCACTGGCCCGGGTTCTGGCCCGGGGCGGTCTGGTGCCCGTCCCGCCCGGGTAACCCATGGGTAATGAGCGGGCGTCCGGCCCGGCATGGTTGGATGCGAAGAGGAGCGGAAAACGAGGGTGTCCAGTCGGAACGGGCGGGAATCGTGAGGATCTTCGGGAAGGTACGGCATCGGCCCTCCGCCTCGTGGCGGCAGGCCACGGACCGCGCGTTCACGCTGATCGGCGACGGCCGGTACGAGGACGCGGGCGCGCTGCTGACACGCGCGGCGGACCTGGAGCCCTGGCTCTCGGAGTCGTGGTTCAACCTGGCGCTGCTGCACAAGTTCCGGCACGACTGGGAACAGGCGCGAGCCGCGGGTCTCAGGGCCGTGGCGCTGCTCGACAAGGACGCCGGCGCTCCCGACTGGTGGAACGTCGGAATCGCCGCCACGGCGCTCCAGGACTGGCCGCTGGCCCGCCGTGCCTGGCAGGCGTACGGCCTGAAGGTGCCGGGAGTCGGCCAGCACACCTCCGCGGCGGGCAGCGAGCCCGTCGGCATGGAGCTGGGCAGCGCGGCGGTGCGGCTGTCGCCGGAGGGCGAGGCCGAGGTGGTGTGGGGCCGCAGGCTCGACCCGGCCCGGATCGAGGTGCTCTCCATCCCGCTGCCGTCCTCCGGCCGCCGCTGGGGCGAGGTCGTGCTCCACGACGGTGTGCCGAACGGCGAGCGGGTGACCGCCGCAGGGCCCGCCTACCCGGTCTTCGACGAGATCGAGCTGTGGGCGCCGTCGCCCGTCCCCACCTGGGTGGTGCTGCTGGAGGCGGCCACGGAGGCGGACCGGGACGCGCTGGAGCGGCTGGCGTCCGACGCCGGGTTCGCCGCGGAGGACTGGTCGTCGTCCGTGCGGCTGCTGTGCCGGGCCTGTTCGGAGAGCCGGATGGAGAGCGACGAGGGCGACGGCGATCACCTGGACCCGCACGACCACAGCGAGCCGGGGCACCCGGGCCCGCTGGGGCACCGCACGGCCGGTGAGCTGTGGCTGCCGGAGCGCGAGTGCGGGATAGCGGCCCCGGCCGGACTGGTGCGCGGCCTGCTGGACGGCTGGGTCGCGGACAGTCCGGACAGCCGTGAGTGGCGGGATCTCGAAGAAGTCTGCTGACTGGTGCCCGTAGGCTGTACGGGCACCGGTCGCGGTGCCCGGAGCCCGAAGGCCACACATGGCCCGCGGCGCCCGGGTTTCAGGTTTTTGAGGAAGGCGTACGGCGGACATGGCGCAGCAGGAGACGGACGAGCCGATCAGCGTCGACGACGAGGGTTTCGTCGTGGACACCGAGGACTGCGAGGCGCGTGAGACGGCGCATCGCGAGCGTGGTACCTCCCGTCCGATCACGGTCGTGGGCAACCCGGTGCTGCACAAGGAGTGCAAGGACGTCACGGAGTTCGACGACGACCTGGCCCGGCTGATCGACGACATGTTCGCCAGCCAGCGGACCGCGGAGGGCGTGGGCCTGGCCGCGAACCAGATCGGCGTCGACCTGAAGGTCTTCGTCTACGACTGCCCCGACGACGAGGGCGTGCGGCATGTGGGCGCCGTCTGCAACCCGGTGCTGGAGGAGCTGGCGCCCGAGGACCGGGTGCTGGACGACTCCAACGAGGGCTGCCTGTCCGTCCCCACGGCGTACGCCCCGCTGGCCCGCCCGGACTACGCGGTGGTGCGCGGACAGGACGCCAAGGGCAACCCGATCAAGGTGCGGGGCCACGGCTACTTCGCCCGCTGCCTCCAGCACGAGACGGACCACCTGTACGGGTACCTGTACATCGACCGGCTCTCCAAGCGCGACCGCAAGGACGCGCTGCGGCAGATGGCGGAGGGCACGCCGCGCTACGAGACCGTTCCGAACGACTGAGTACGCCCGGCGCCCACCGGCGTTCACCGATGGGCCCGGTCCCTCCGGCGGAGGGACCGGGCCCATCGCGCTTCGCGCTCACCGGGGTGTCAATTTCCTTTCGCCTGTGGATGGTTGACGCGCGTCGACTCCTCCGACAGGCTCTCTGACCACACCTCGTACGCCTTCGCTGCGACAAGGAGCCCTTCATGCTCAGACGTACCGCACGACTCCTGCTCGGTCTTGTCATGACCATGGCTTTCGCCTTGGGTGGGGCCGTGGCCACCGCCGGAACCGCTCAGGCCGACGGCTGCTACACCTGGACCCGCACGCTGTCCCCGGGCGCCACCGGCAATGACGTCGTCCAGCTCCAGATACGGGTGGCGGGATACCCCGGATACAACTCCGTGCTCGCCATCGACGGTTCCTACGGCCCGGCGACCACCGCCGCCGTCAAGCGGTTCCAGGCCGCCTACGGCCTCGCCGCCGACGGCATCGCGGGCCCGGCGACCCAGGCCAAGCTGTACGCACTCCAGGACAACGACTGCACCCCGATCCACTTCACCTATGCCGAGCACAACCGGTGCAACAGCACCTGGACGGGTGGCGCCGTGGCGGCGGGCACGGCGAAGGCGAACGCGCTGAGCACCATGTGGAAGCTGGAGGCGCTGCGGCACGCGCTCGGCGACCAGTCGATCCGGATCACCAGCGGATTCCGCTCGACCTCCTGCAACAGCGCGGTCGGCGGCGCGTCCAACAGCCGCCATCTGTACGGGGACGCCGCCGACATCGGCGCCGGTCCGCACTCCCTGTGCACCCTCGCCAAGCAGGCCCGCTACCACGGCTTCAACGGGATCCTCGGCCCGGGCTACCCGGGTCACGGCGACCACGTCCACGTCAACCAGGGCCCCAACCGCTTCTGGTCGGCTTCGAGCTGCGGCATCTGACGCCCGTCCCGGGGCGCGGGCACCGGTCATGCCCGGCTGCCGCGCCCCGGGCGCGACCGCGCCCGCCCCGGCCGGTCGGCCGGACCGCGGAAGTCCGGCGGCGGGCGTGCGGGGCGTGGTGCCCGGCGACCGGACGAACCGGTGGCGCGGCGCCGGGCGGCCGGCGGACGCCGGGCGGCCCGTTACGACCGCACGGCGTGCCACCTCTCGGAAGCCGGGCTCGGAGAGCGGCGGTTTCCGGACTAGCGCGGCACTAGAAGTCCTCGTCGAGGTCGACCGAGCCCTCCACCGCCACCTGGTAGGCGGACGGCCGGCGCTCGAAGAAGTTCGTCAGCTCCTGTACGCCCTGGAGCTCCATGAACGAGAACGGGTTCTCGGAGCCGTAGACCGTCGGGAAGCCCAGCCGGGCGAGGCGCTGGTCGGCCACGCACTCCAGGTACTGCCGCATGGAATCCGTGTTCATGCCGGGCAGGCCGTCGCCGCACAGATCGCGGGCGAACTGCAGCTCCGCCGTCACGGCCTCCTTCAGCATGTCGGTGACCTGCTGCTGGAGTTCGTCGTCGAAGAGCTCCGGCTCCTCCTTGCGGACGGTGTCCACGACGTCGAACGCGAAGCTCATGTGCATGGTCTCGTCCCGGAACACCCAGTTGGTGCCCGTGGCGAGGCCGTGCAGCAGGCCCCGCGAGCGGAACCAGTAGACGTAGGCGAACGCGCCGTAGAAGAACAGCCCCTCGATGCACGCCGCGAAGCAGATCAGATTGAGCAGGAAGCGGCGGCGCTCGGCCTTCGTCTCCAACTGGTCGATCTTCTCGACCGAGTCCATCCACTTGAAGCAGAACTCCGCCTTCTCGCGGATGGACGGGATGTTCTCCACCGCCGCGAACGCCGCCGCCCGGTCGTCCGGGTCGGGCAGATAGGTGTCCAGCAGCGTCAGATAGAACTGGACGTGCACGGCCTCCTCGAACAGCTGACGGCTCAGATAGAGCCGCGCCTCGGGGGAGTTGATGTGCTTGTACAGCGTGAGAACGAGGTTGTTGGCGACGATCGAGTCGCCCGTCGCGAAGAACGCGACCAGCCGCCCGATCAGGTGCTGCTCGCCCGGCGAGAGCTTCGCGAGGTCGGCGACGTCCGAGTGGAGGTCGACCTCCTCGACGGTCCAGGTGTTCTTGATCGCGTCCCGGTAGCGCTCGTAGAAGTCCGGGTAGCGCATGGGGCGCAGGGTCAGTTCGAAGCCCGGGTCGAGCAGGTTCTTGGAGGAGTTGGCGTCGGTCATTACTGGCAGGCCTCGCAGGACTCGGGGTTTTCCAGGGAGCAGGCGATCGCATCCGCGTCGGGGACCGGCGTCTGCTGGGCGGGAACGGGGGCGGTCGCCGCGGTGCGGCCGGAGGCGGCGCGGGCGATCCGGGTGGCGGGGCGGGACCGCAGGTAGTACGTCGTCTTCAGCCCCTTCTTCCAGGCGTACGCGTACATCGAGGAGAGCTTGCCGATGGTGGGCGTCTCCATGAAGAGGTTCAACGACTGGCTCTGGTCGAGGAACGGCGTACGGGCCGCCGCCATGTCGATCAGGCCGCGCTGCGGGATCTCCCACGCCGTGCGGTACAGGGTCCGCACGTCCTCGGGGATCCAGGCGAAGCCCTGCACGGAGCCGTTCGCCTCGCGCAGCGCCTCGCGGGTCCGGGCGTCCCATACGCCGAGCCGCTTCAGGTCCTCCACCAGGTACGCGTTGACCTGGAGGAACTCCCCGCTGAGCGTCTCGCGCTTGAAGAGGTTGGAGACCTGCGGCTCGATGCACTCGTACACGCCCGCGATCGAGGCGATCGTCGCCGTCGGCGCGATGGCGAGCAGCAGCGAGTTGCGCATCCCGCTCCGCTCGATCCGGGCGCGCAGCGCCTCCCAGCGCTCCGGCCAGTACGGCTCGGTGGCGTAGTGGTCGGGGTGCAGCACTCCGCGCGCGGCCCGCGTCTCCTTCCAGGCCGGCAGCGGACCCGAACGCTCCGCGAGATCGCAGGACGCCTCGTATGCGGCCAGCATGATCCGCTCGGAGATCCGCGTGGAGAGCGCGCGGGCCTCGGGGGAGTCGAACGGCAGCCGCAGCTGGAAGAAGACGTCCTGGAGGCCCATGGCGCCCAGACCCACCGGACGCCACTTGGCGTTGGAGCGGGCGGCCTGCTCCGTCGGGTAGAAGTTGATGTCGACGACCCGGTCCAGGAAGGTCACGGCGGTGCGGACGGTGGCGTCCAGCCGCTCCCAGTCGATGTCCCCGCCGTCGACGAACGCGCCGAGGTTGACCGAGCCCAGGTTGCAGACGGCCGTCTCGCCGTCGTCGGTGACCTCCAGGATCTCGGTGCACAGGTTCGACGAGTGGACGACGCGGCCCGGTTCGGCGGTCTGGTTCGCGGTGCGGTTGGCGGCGTCCTTGAAGGTCATCCAGCCCTGGCCGGTCTGCGCGAGGGTGCGCATCATCCGGCCGTACAGCTCCCGGGCCGGAAGCGTCTTGCGGGCCAGCCCCTTGGCCTCGGCGGCCCGGTACGCGGCGTCGAACTCCTCGCCCCACAGGTCCACCAGACCGGGCACGTCGGAGGGAGAGAACAGCGACCAGTCGCCGTCCGTGTCGACCCGGCGCATGAACTCGTCCGGGACCCAGTGCGCCAGGTTCAGGTTGTGCGTACGGCGGGCGTCTTCACCGGTGTTGTCGCGCAGCTCCAGGAACTCCTCGATGTCCGCGTGCCAGGTCTCCAGGTAGACGGCGGCGGCCCCCTTGCGGCGCCCGCCCTGGTTGACCGCGGCCACGGAGGCGTCGAGCGTCTTCAGGAACGGCACGATCCCGTTGGAGTGCCCGTTGGTGCCCCGGATCAGCGAACCGCGGGCCCGGATGCGGGAGTACGGCAGACCGATGCCGCCCGCGTGCTTCGAGAGCCGCGCCACCTGGTGGTAGCGGTCGTAGATCGAATCGAGCTCGTCGAGCGGGGAGTCCAGCAGGTAGCAGGACGACATCTGCGGATGCCGGGTGCCGGAGTTGAACAGGGTGGGGGAGGAGGGGAGGTAGTCGAGCCGGCTCATCAGCCCGTACAGCGCCGCGACCTCGTCCAGCGCACGCGGGGAGTCGTCCTCGGCGAGACCGGACGCGACCCGCAGCATGAAGTGCTGCGGTGTCTCGATGACCTGGCGGGTGTGCGGGTGGCGCAGCAGATAGCGGCTGTGGAGGGTGCGCAGCCCGAAGTAGCCGAACCGGTCGTCGGCGCCATCGGCGAGGGAGCGTTCGACCAGGGCGTCCAGGGCGGTCGCGTGCGCCGCGACGAACGCGGCGGTGCGGTCCGCGATCAGTCCCTCGCGGTGGCCGACCGCGACGGACGCGGAGAAGGAGACCGCGCCCTGCCCCGCCGCCTCGTCCGCGATGGTACGGGTCAGCAGCCGGGCGGCGAGCCGGGAGTAGGCGGGGTCCTCGGAGATCAGCCCCGCGGCGGCCTCGGTGGCCAGCGAGCGCAGCTCTGCCTCGTCCGCCCGGGCGGAGCGCCCGCGCAGCGCGGCGGCGGCCACCCGGCCGGGGTCGGTGTCGGGCAGGTCGGCGGTGAGGGCGGTCAGGGTCCGCAGCAGCGCGGTTCCCGGCTCGTCGTGTGCGGTACCCCCGGACTTGTCCGCTTCGGACACGGCGACTGAGGCCGGATCGGCTGGCGCGATGGTCACGCGGTGCTCTCCCTCGCTCGGCTCGGGGCCTGCGGGGAGACGGGCGGCCGGGCAGCGTGGAACCCATGACGGGGCGGCACTGCGTACGGCGTCCGCCGGCCCATCCGCGAGGCCCGGACGTCTGGCATCCGGTTCGGTCGAGCCGGATGCGCTGTCGGCAGGTCGTCGGACTCGTTCGAGTGTGCAAAAGCACACCGAATACACCGTTGCGGGACAGTTCCGGATTCGCACCGGATTCCCCTGCGACGACAGCGAGCATGAGCATACATGTGGGGGCCGCTCGATGCCGCCGCCCCCAGATGTTGTGTCGGCCGACTCCAGTCAAGGCCGTAGGACGCGCGCTGCGGCCCTCGCGGGAAGAAGACGGACGGCCCGCCGCGCCCCTCGGGAAAGGGGCTCGGCGGGCCGTTTGCGGGCCGTCGGGGCGGCCGTCCTCAGCGGCCTCCGCCCGGTGCCGCCGCCGCGCTCGGCGGCTCCGGCACGGCCGGCGGCGGCACCGCCCGGACGCCCGGGTCGCCCGCGTCCGTCGTGTAGTCGGCGGGCGAGGTCTCGTCGATGCCGGCGGGTGCCTTCACGGCGTTCAGGACGAAGGTCAGCACCACCGTCACCACCACGTTCAGCACGAACGCCGTCAGACCGATGTAGCCGATCTCACCGATGCCGGGGATCTTGGCGGACGATCCGCCGAAGTGCGCCTGGGTCGGGCTGGAGACCCCGTACGCGGCGACGGTCCCGTACACCATGCCGACCGCCCAGCCCGCGATCAGCGCCCAGCGGTGGAACCAGCGGGTGAACAGGCCGCCGACCAGGGCCGGCATCGTCTGGAGGATCCAGATCCCGCCCAGCAGCTGGAAGTTGATCGCGACCGTCTTGTCCATGGCGAGGACGAAGACCAGGGCTCCGACCTTCACCAGCAGCGACACCAGCTTGGAGACCTTGGTCTCCTGCTCGGCCGTCGCGTCCGGTCTGAGGAAGTCCTTGTAGATGTTGCGGGTGAAGAGGTTGGCCGCCGCGATGGACATGATCGCGGCGGGCACCAGCGCGCCGATGCCGATGGCGGCGAAGGCCACCCCCGCGAACCAGTCGGGAAACATGTTTTCGAACAACTGAGGGATCGCCAGTTGTCCGTTCTCCACCACGATCCCGGCGGCGATCGCCATGAAGCCGAGGAGCGCCAGCATGCCCAGCATCAGCGAATACAGCGGCAGGATCGTGGTGTTGCGCCGGATCACCTCGCGACTGCCGCTGGAGAGGGTCGCCGTGATCGAGTGCGGATACATGAAGAGGGCCAGTGCCGAGCCCAATGCCAGGGTGGCGTAACCCCATTGGCCCGCCTCGGCGGGTACCAGGGAACCGGTCGGCTTCCCGCCGGGCGGACCCGCGAACTTCTCCTGTGCGGCGGCGAAGATGTCGTGGAACCCGCCCAGCTTGATCGGGATGTAGACGATCGCCACCACGATGACCAGGTAGATCAGGCCGTCCTTGACGAACGCGATCAGCGCGGGGGCCCGCAGACCGGACGAGTAGGTGTACGCGGCGAGCACCGCGAACGCGAGCAGCAGCGGCAGATCCCTGACGAACCAGTGCGTGTTCTCGCCGCCGCCGACGCCCATCACGTCCAGGACCGCCTGGATGCCGACGAGTTGCAGCGCGATGTACGGCATCGTGGCGAGCAGGCCGGTGACGGCCACCGCCAGCGAGAGCCCCTTCGAGCCGAAGCGACCCCGGACGAAGTCGGACGTGGTCACGTACCCGTGCCGGTGCGAGACCGACCACAGCCGAGGCAGGAAGGTGAAGATCAGCGGGTACACCAGGATCGTGTACGGCACGGCGAAGAAGCCCGCCGCACCCGCCGCGTAGATCGCCGCGGGAACGGCGACGAAGGTGTACGCGGTGTACAGGTCTCCGCCGAGCAGGAACCAGGTGACCCAGGTGCCGAACGACCGGCCGCCCAGGCCCCATTCGTCGAGGCTGGCCTCGTTCTCGGCCCTGCGCCAGCGCGCCGCCAGGAAGCCCATGACCGTGACGACCGCGAAGAAGAAGACGAAGACGCCGAGCGCGACGCCGTTCACACCGTCCTTCACGCCCGCTCACCTCCCCCGCGGGCGCGCTGGTCGCGCTGCCACAGCCGGTAGGCGATCGCGGTGAGCGCGGTGGAGACCAGCACCCAGAGCATCTGGTACCAGTAGAAGAACGGAATGCCGATGAAGGCGGGATCCACCTTCGCGTACGAGCCCACCCAGAGCATCGCGACAAACGGCGCGACGAGACAGAGGGCGACGACCACCCGCAACGGTGTGATCGCCGGCGGTCTTCCGGCGGGTCCCGCCGCCACGTTCTCGGGGTTGGCCGACTCGTCCCTCGGAATGACTGACACGCGGCGACTCCGTCCCCTCGCTGCTCACCTGGCTGTGACGCGCAGGAAATCTAGGGGATCGAGTCGCCGTTGAGGAAGCCCTTTTCGGAATCTCGCAGGCCGAGAACGTGTAAATCGAACCACTGTGTCAGGTATCGGAATGTGCTGAATCTGCTAGGCGGTGAACGTCCGAAGCGCCGTACCCGTTGGGGTGTGGTGTGTTGCTGTGGGAAACCCCTCTCCTCTCGGCCCGGAATTGACGGCCGGAGGAAAGGGGTCCGGTGAATCGATTAGTTCCCGAGTTCAACCTCGACATACCCGGTGACCGTCGAGGTGTGGTTTCCCGAGCAGGTTGCGCTGGACCAGCCGGAGGTGCGCCACGGACCCTTGATGTCGAAGGATCCTGCGGGCCCCACGCAGTGCACCAGCACCCGGTAGTGCTTCACGGCGCCCAGTCCGGTGCACTGGGCGCGGGCCGTGTATGCGTCGACCTTCTTCGTGTCGCAGATGATCTGAACGCCCTGCTCGGACGCGGAGGCCGCGGTGCCTGTCCCGGCCACACTTCCGAGTGCCGCGACGAGCGCTCCGGCGGTGAGCAGTGCGCTGCGCTTCTTCGAGGACATCAACTGGACACCTCCACACGGCCGCTGAGCACCTTCGCCCCGCAGTCGGCCACGGAGGTGACCGGTATGCCGGTTCCCCTCCACGGTCCGTACCTGACGAAGGTGCCGGCCCCGTTCCCCATCTGGCACGTGGCCACGGCGCGGTAGCCGACATTGACCTGCAGCCCGCGGCAGGTGGCCACCACCTTGGTGCCCTGGATGTCCACGGCGCACGAAACCTGCGGAGGAGTCGTTCCTGCGGCTGCGGGCGTTGCCGCCGCGGTCATTCCGGCAAACAGGAGAATGGATCCGAATGCGGCGGCTGCACTCTTCTTGAAGATGGACACGGGCCCCCCACGTGTGTATGTGTTCGAGTGAACACGAGGATGCGAGGGATGGGGTGACTATACGGTCAAGTGATTAGTCTAGGCCAATCCTTGGGGCTTCGGCGGCCCTGAAAGTGCTATCCGCCTGGGGTTCTGATGAAATTTCTGGTCGCGGCGCACGGGGGTATGTCGGACTTGGTGACCTTGTTTATATTTTCTCGAATTCGACCGAAGGGTACTGGAGAGAGATGCGGGTCTTGTTCGAATGGAATGCGCCAGAGCTGGCTTGAATCAATTGCCCCGGGTGCGGCGGGATCCGTGCCGGTGCGTTCCATCGCGCTCCCGAGGCGGCATGACGGCCGGGGGCGCGGAGTCCGGCGTGCGGCAGTGACTGCCGAGGCGTCGGCATGAGGGTGGGGGCGTAGGCGCGCGAGAAGGGGGTGAAGGCGACGCGGGGGCGGCGGCCCCGGAGCGACCGCCGCCCCTGCTGGGGGCTGGGGCCGGGGTCACGTCCGGTGCGGTATCCCCCGTGTCGCGTTCTGCGGGCGGGTCAGTCGACCGGTCGCTTCAGACGGGCCACGAACTTGTACCGGTCGCCGCGGTAGACCGAGCGCACCCACTCCACCGGCTCGCCCTTCCCGTCCAGCGAGTGCCGGGACAGCATCAGCATCGGCAGTCCCACGTCCGTACCGAGCAGCCCCGCCTCGCGCGGGGTGGCGAGCGAGGTCTCGATGGTCTCCTCGGCCTCGGCCAGCCTGACGTCGTACACCTCGGAGAGTGCGGTGTACAGCGAGGTGTACTTCACCAGCGAACGGCGCAGCGCCGGGAAGCGCTTGGCCGAGAGGTGCGTGGTCTCGATCGCCATCGGCTCCCCGCTGGCGAGCCGGAGCCGCTCGATCCGCAGCACCCGGCCGCCGGTGTCGATGTCGAGCAGCTCGGCGAGCGTGTCATCGGCCGTGACGTAACCGATGTCCAGCAATTGGGACGTCGGTTCCAGTCCCTGGGCACGCATGTCCTCGGTGTAGGAGGTGAGTTGGAGCGCCTGCGAGACCTTCGGCTTGGCGACGAAGGTGCCCTTGCCCTGGATGCGTTCCAGCCGGCCCTCGACGACCAGTTCCTGGAGCGCCTGGCGCACGGTGGTGCGCGAGGTGTCGAACTCGGCGGCCAGGGTCCGCTCCGGCGGCACGGGGGTGCCCGGCGGCATGGTGTCCGTCATGTCGAGAAGATGCCGCTTCAGGCGGTAGTACTTCGGGACCCGCGCCGTCCGCGCGACGGCGCCCGTCCCGTTCTCCGTACTGCCCCCGTGGGCGCCCATGGCCTGCCTTCCCGACTGTTGCGCTGCTGCCGTCACCGGCTCCTCCGTCTGTCGCGGCTCACATGGTGGCACGGTACGGTCACCGGTCGTCGCCCTGCCTCAGGTGTCGGTCCTATAACGGACGCGAGTGCACTTCTTATACACCCTTGACACCCCAAAAGGTCTAGGCCAAGCTCCGGGTACTGGTCTAAACCATTAAAGACCAGGTCCAGCCCCAGCAATGATCGTCGAATGTCTTCGCGGTGGTGGGCGGGGTTGCAGCATCCCTGAGGAGGGTTTGGCGTGAAGCGCAAGCTCATCGCGGCGATCGGCGTCGCGGGTATGTTGGTGTCGGTGGCGGCGTGTGGTTCCGACGACAAGGCGTCGTCCAAGGACCCGAAGGACCGCAAGGAGAACCTGACCGTCTGGCTCATGGGCGAGGCCCGCACGACCTGGCCGGAGCTGGTCAAGGACGTCAACGCCGAGTTCAACAAGAAGTACCCCAACGTCAAGGTCAGCGTCCAGTACCAGCAGTGGGGCGACAAGGTAAAGAAGCTTGACACCGCGCTGGGCGGTGACAAGTTCCCGGACGTCGTCGAGCTCGGCAACACCGAGACCATGCAGTACATCCTCAACGGTGCGCTCGGCGAGATCGACACCAAGAAGTACGAGAACTCCGACACCTGGATCAAGGGCCTCAAGGACACCTGCTCCTTCGAGGGCAAGCTCTACTGCGTGCCTTACTACGCCAGCGCCCGCCTCGGCATCTACAACAAGGACATGCTGAAGGCCGGTACCGGCAGCGACGTCCTCCCGCAGGACGAGGCCAAGTTCCTGGAGGCCATGGACAAGGTCTCGGCCGAGCTCGGCAAGAAGGACAAGCGCGCCTCCTCCCTCTACTACCCGGGCCGCTACTGGTACGCCGCGATGTCCTACGTCGCGGCCTTCGGCGGGAAGATCGCCACCTACGACGAGGGTGCCAAGGAGTGGAAGGCCTCGCTCTCCACCCCCGAGGCGCAGCAGGGCCTCACCCACTTCGTCGACCTGGTCAAGAAGTACAACAAGGCCGACCAGACGAAGGACGAGCAGGACCACACCAACGTCATGGCCAACGAGAAGGCCGCGGTCATCTATGGCCAGGCGTGGGAGGCCGGCAACGTCGTCACGGGCGAGAACGGCAACCCGAAGCTCGAAGGCAAGCTCGCCACGGCCGGTATGCCCGGTCCGAACGGCAAGGCGCTCCCGTCCTTCATCGGCGGCTCCGACCTCGCGACCATCTCCAAGTCCAAGAACCAGGACCTGGCCGAGGACTGGATCTCGATCTTCACCAACGCGAAGTCCATGGAGGTCCTCGCGTCGAAGAACATCCTCCCGAACAACGAGAAGCAGCTTGAGCCGCTGAAGGCCAAGCCGGAGACGGCCGCCATCGCCAACGCGGTGCCCGACGCCTGGTTCACTCCGATCGCGCCGGGCTGGGCGGCGGTGGAGAAGGAAGAGAGCCTGGAGAAGCTGCTCCTGGACATCCTGAAGGGGACCTCGGTCGCCGACGCCACCAAGAAGGCCGACGCCGAGATCAACGGTCTGATCAACCAGAAGGCCTGAGCCTTCTGAACTGCCAGGTGGGGGCCCGGCATCACGCCGGGCCCCCGCTCTTTCAGCTAGAGAACGCTGTGTTTTCCGGGGAATGCCTCGGATTCCGCGATGGAAGGTCAGCCACGTGACTGCCGCTGATACCCAGGCTGCCGGCCCGCCGGTCCCTGCACCACGTGATCCCCAAGTGCCCGCGACCTCGCTGTCCCCCGAGAGCGAGGGCAGGCCGCCCAAGCAGAGAAGACAGCGGAAGAAGGGGGAACTGCTCCCCTACTTCCTGATCCTCCCTGCGATCGTGGCGATCGCCGCTGTCTACCTCTATCCGCTCTCCAAGACGGTCATCATGTCCTTCCAGGACATGGGCCGGCGGGAGCTCTGGACCGGTGATGCCGCGCCGTGGGTGGGCCTGGAGCAGTTCACCAATATCCTCGGCGACCCCGAATTCTGGTGGGTCACCCTCCGCACGGTCGTCTTCATGGCCGTCTGCGTGACGCTCACGATGGGCCTCGGGCTGCTCATATCCCTCCTGATGCGTCGTCTGTCCACCTGGGTCCGGCTGACGCTGACCGTCGCCCTGATCGCGGCCTGGTCGATGCCGCTGATGGTCGCGTCCTCGATCTTCCGTTTCATGGCGGACTCCGACTACGGCCTGATCAACACCCTGATCGCCAAGGTCGTGGGTGAGGAGTGGCTGGGCCACAACTGGTACCTGGATCCGATTCAGGGATTCTCGATCATCACGCTGCTCGTGGTCTGGGGCGCCATCCCCTTCGTCGTCGTCACCCTGTACGCGGCACTCACCCAGGTCCCCAAGGAGCTGGAGGAGGCCGCCTCCCTCGACGGCGCCAGCGGCTACGGCGTCTACAAATACGTCACCTGGCCGGTCATCAAGCCGGTCTTCACCATGGTGGCCACGCTCTCGGTCATCTGGGACTTCAACGTCTTCGGTCAGATCTGGCTGCTGCGTGGCAACAAGCCCGAGCCGGAGTACGAGACCCTCGGCCTCTACTCCTACTCCAAGGCCTTCACTTCCACGTCCTTCAGCCAGGGAACCGCGATCGCCCTGATCACGGTGCTGCTGCTGTCCGGTGTGGCCGTGTACTACCTGCGCCAGCTCATGAAGACGGGAGAGGTCGAATGAGCACCACGACCGACACACAGGTCCTGCGCCCGGACCGCAAGAAGAGCCGACTGAGCTTCGACATCCTCGGCCTGGGCGTCGCCCTCGTCATGATCTTCCCGGTCTACTGGCTGGTGATCAGCTCCCTGCGCCCCAACCAGGAGATCCGGTCCTACGACCAGACCCTGTGGCCCACGTCGTTCACCTTCGACAACTTCGTCCGGGCGGCCAGGCAGGCCAACTTCGCCACCGCGATCCAGTCCAGTCTGATCGTCACCATCACCGCCGTCGTCGGCGGGATGATCATCGCGACCCTGGCGGCGCTGGCCATCGGCCGGTTCCGCTTCTTCGGCCGCAAGCCGCTGCTCATGATCCTGATCCTGGTGCAGATGCTGCCGCCGACCGCGATGCTCATCCCGATCTACGCCCAGCTCAACGCGATGGGCGGGATCGACGAGTACTGGGGCCTGATCGTCGTCTACCTGGTCTCCACCCTGCCGTTCGCGACGATCATGATCCGCGGCTTCGTGGTCAACATCCCCGTGGAGCTGGAGGAGTCCGCCATGGTGGACGGGTGCACCCGCTTCGGTGCCTTCCGTCGTGTGATCTTCCCGCTGCTCGCCCCCGGTCTCGCCGCCGCCGCGATCTTCGCGCTGGTCAACGCCTGGAACGAGTACCTCTTCGCGTACATCCTGATCAACGACAACTCCAAGTACACGCTCAACGTGTGGCTGATGACGTTCGCGACGGAGCGGGGTACCGACTACGGCGCACTCATGGCGGCATCGACCATGATCGCGCTGCCGGTCGTCGTGTTCTTCATGATCATCCAGAAGAAGATGGCCACGGGTCTCACCTCGGGCGCCGTGAAGGGATAACGATGACCACCCTGACCTCTGCCACGGACACCCTCACCCGCGACGCCCTCGCCGTCCTCCAACCCGGATTCACCGGCACCACCGCCCCGGACTGGGTGCTGCGCCGGGTCGACGAGGGACTGGCCTCCGTCGCGCTGTTCGGCCGAAACGTCCAGACGCCCGAGCAGGTCACCGTGCTCACCGCCCAGCTCAGGGCCGAGCGCGAGGACCTCCTCGTGGCGATCGACGAGGAGGGCGGTGACGTCACCCGGCTGGAGGTCCGCACCGGCTCCTCCTTCCCCGGCAACCTCGCCCTCGGACACGTCGACGACGTGGACCTGACCCGCGCGGTCGCCCAGGAGCTGGGCCGCCGGCTCGCCGAGTGCGGCGTCAACCTCAACTGGGCGCCGTCCGCCGACGTCAACTCCAACCCGGACAACCCGATCATCGGCGTACGCGCCTTCGGCGCCGACACCGGGCTCGTCGCCCGGCACACGGCCGCGTACATCGAGGGCCTCCAGGCGTCCGGGGTCGCCGCCTGCACCAAGCACTTCCCCGGACACGGCGACACCGCGATCGACTCGCACCACGCGATGCCCCGCATCGACGTCGACCTGGAGACCCTCTACGCCCGGGAGCTGGTGCCCTTCCGCGCCGCCATCGAGGCGGGCTCCAAGTGCGTGATGAGCGCGCACATCCTGCTGCCCGCGCTCGACCCGGACCACCCCGGAACGGTCAGCCCGCGGATCCTCACCGGACTGCTGCGCGAGGAACTCGGCTACGACGGCCTGATCGTCACCGACGCCGTCGAGATGCAGGCCATCGCCGGGACCTACGGCATCGAGCGCGGCTCCGTCCTCGCCATCGCCGCGGGCGCCGACGCGCTGTGCGTCGGCGGCGGCCTGGAGGACGACGGCACCGTGCTGCGGCTGCGCGACGCGTTGGTCGCGGCGGTGCGCAACGGCGAACTCGCCGAGGAGCGGCTCGCGGACGCGGCCGCACGGGTACGGGCCCTCGCCTCCTGGGCGCAGAGGGCCAGGGGGGCCGGTTCGGAGCCGGGTGCGGCAGCGCAGGAGGGGACCGCGCCCGGCACCGGAGCCGGTCGTGACGTCGGTCTGGTCGCCGCCCGCCGCGCGGTGAGGGTGACCGGTTCCGCCGAGCCGCTCACCACGCCCGCGTACGTCGCCTCGTTCACCTCCGAGTCGAATATCGCGGTCGGCGACGAGACCCCCTGGGGCGTGGCCGCGGAACTCGACCTGCTGGTGCCCGGCACGGAGAGCGGCACCTACGGCGGTGAGACCGCGGAACCGGTCGCCGCCGTGCTGCGGGCGGCGGGGGAGCGGCGCATCGTCGTGACCGTCCGCGACGCCCACCGCCACGCCTGGATGGGCGAGGCCCTGGACGCCCTGGTCGCGGAGCGCCCCGACACGGTCGTGGTCGAGATGGGTCTCCCGCAGGCACCCGCCAGGGGAGCCCTGCACATCGCCACGCACGGCGCCGCCCGCGTCTGCGGCCAGGCGGCTGCGGAGATCATCGCGAGGGGCGGCACGGAGGGCTGAGAACGGGCCGGTGGTGCGGGAGCGAGGGAACGCGGCACCGCACCACCGGCCCGCGCGCCGGGCGCAGCCCCCGCGCACGGCCGTACCGCTCCACACGCCGGGAGGCCCGGAGCACCCATCTCGGGTGCTCCGGGCCTCCGGTGCGTCGGGGGTCGCCTCGGCGGAAGCGACTACAGCCCCTGCCAGGACGGCTTCGTTGCGTACGTGGCACGGAAGTAGTCGGCCAGCTTCAGCTTGGACGCGGCGGCCTTGTCGACCACCACGGTCGCGTGCGGGTGCAGTTGCAGCGCCGAGGCCGGGACGACCGAGGCGATCGGCCCCTCCACCGTCTGCGCCACGGCGTCCGCCTTGCCCTCGCCGGTGGCGAGCAGGATCGGGTGGCGGGCCTCCAGGATGGTGCCGATGCCCTGGGTGATCACGTGGTACGGCACCTGGGAGATGTCGCCGTCGAAGAAGCGCGCGTTGTCGATCCGGGTCTGCTCGGTGAGCGTCTTGATCCGGGTGCGGGACGAGAGCGAGGAGCACGGCTCGTTGAAGCCGATGTGGCCGTCGGTGCCGATGCCGAGGATCTGGATGTCCACCCCGCCCGCCTCGGCGAGCGCCTTGTCGTACGCCTCGCAGGCCGCCGGGATGTCCTCGGCGGAGCCGTCGGGGCCCATGAAGGACTCCTCGGGCAGGCCGAGCGGTCCGACGACCTCGCGCAGCACCACGGAGCGGTAGGACTCCGGGTGGCCCGCGGGCAGCCCGACGTACTCGTCGAGCTGGCAGATGCGGACGCGCGAGACGTCCAGGGCGCCGGAACGGACCTTCTCCCTCAGCGCGTGGTAGATGGGCAGCGGGGTAGAGCCGGTGGCAACGCCGAGAAGGGCGTCGGGCTTGCGGTTCACCAGGGCGCCGATGGCGTCCGCGATGAGTTCGCCGCCCGCCTTGGCGTCCGGGACGATGACAACTTCCACGCTGGGCCTGCCGATCTGAAGAGTGGTATCAGGTGGTATAGACCAATCAAGTTCCCAATCTAGCAGAAGTGGGCGACACGGACACGGTACGGACGCGGCGTGGGCAGGGTGCGGACGGGGGGGTTGCGGCGGCCCCGACGCCGGCCGCGCCCTCTCCTCGGGCAACGCGCGGCGTTCCGCTCCGGTGCCCGCCGGAGGATCCGTCGTCGGGCGGCGCGCGCACCTGCTTCGATGCCTGTCATGGCCGCGCGCAGCACCGTGCGTAGAGCCGTCCGCAGGGTGGGGCCGGGTCTCGCGGACGCTCCGGCCGGCACCGTCGGCCAGTCCCCGGGTCCGCTTGCGTGGACGCGCCCCGTGGGGCGGCGGGGCCCGCCGGGCGTGCCGTACGTGGGGGCGTGGTGTCCGGTGCGGGTCTGTGCGTCGCGGGGTGGTGCGACGCGCGCCCGGCGCGCACACGCGGTTCTCGCCCCCGGAAACACCCGCGGGCCGCGGCGCCGGGACGGGACCCTCAGCCCGTCCGGCACCGCAGCCCGGAATGTGACCGTCCAGTGGACGGTCC
Organism: Streptomyces sp. NPDC052042; assembly: GCF_044548345.1. Taxonomy (NCBI): domain Bacteria; kingdom Bacillati; phylum Actinomycetota; class Actinomycetes; order Kitasatosporales; family Streptomycetaceae; genus Streptomyces; species Streptomyces sp. NPDC052042. Next base: position 197,121 of record NZ_JBIUBU010000013.1, read on the forward strand.
GCTCGGCCGGCGGTGTGCGGTGCCGTCGGCCGGGAGAGGCGTCCGCGTGGTCAGGGCAGAGAACGCGGATGCCTCGATCCGCTCTCCTGTGCGGGGAGAGCGGAGGCCCTGTCCACAGCATTGTGGACTAGACCATTCGCCGTGTCCATCCATCGGAGCACCGCAATTCCAGGGGTCCGCTTTCTTCCCCGTACGACGGCGTCGTCCGGTTCGGAACCCCGACCCGGACGCGGGTACGCTCGCACACGTGCCCTCCATGAACGACCTCGTCCGCCAGCACACGGCCCTCGGCGACGCCGACCTCGAGTGGCTGCACACGCTGGTCTCGGAGTGGCAGCTGCTCTCCGACCTGTCCTTCGCCGACCTCGTGCTGTGGATCCCCACCCGTGACGGCACCCGTTACGTGTCCGTGGCCCAGATGCGGCCCAACACCGGACCGACCTCGTACCAGAACGACATGGTGGGCCACCTGGTGCCGCGCGGCCGGCGCCCCCTGCTCGACGTGGCGCTGGACGAGGGCCGGATCGTGCGCGAGGGCGATCCGGAGTGGCGCGAGGAGGTCCCGGTACGGGTGGAGTCGATCCCCGTGCGCCGGGAGGGCCGGGTCCTCGGCGTGATCGCCCGCAACACCAATCTGCTGACCGTGCGCACGCCGTCCCGGCTGGAGCTCACCTACCTCCAGTCGGCCTCCGACCTGGCCCAGATGATCGCCGCGGGGGCCTTCCCGTTCCCCGGCCAGCAGGTCGACATGGACGCCTCGCCCCGTGTCGGCGACGGGCTGCTGCGGCTCGACGCCGACGGGGTCGTCCAGTACGCCAGCCCCAACGGCCTCTCCGCCTACCACCGCCTCGGTCTCGCCTCCGACCTGGTCGGCCAGCACCTGGGCTCGATCACCGCTGAACTCGCCCCGTCCCGGGGGCCGGTGGACGAGGCCCTGGTCAAACTGGCCAGCGGTTACGCGCCCCGTGAGTTCGAGGTCGAGGGTGCGAGCGGGGTGATCCAGCTCCGCGCCATCCCGCTCAAGCCCAAGGGCGTCCGGATCGGCTCCTTGGTCCTGCTGCGGGACGTCACCGAACTGCGGCGCCGCGAGCGGGAGCTGATCACCAAGGACGCCACCATCCGGGAGATCCACCACCGGGTGAAGAACAACCTCCAGACCGTCGCGGCCCTGCTGCGGCTCCAGGCCCGCCGAATGGATTCGGCCCGGGGGCGCGAGGCGCTCAACGAGGCGGTACGACGCGTCGGCTCGATCGCGATCGTTCATGAGACGCTGTCTCAGAATCTGGATGAGCGGGTGGAGTTCGACGAGATCGCCGACCGGGTCATCGCGATGGTCGCCGAGATCTCACCGGGCAAGGTCACCTGCCGCCGCACGGGGTGTTTCGGCGTCCTCGACGCCGAGGTGGCCACACCGCTGTCGATGGTGCTCACGGAGGTCCTCCAGAACGCGCTGGAGCACGCCTTCACCCTCGCCGAGCAGGGAACGGTGGACGTGTCCGCGGTGCGGGGCGGTACCTCCGTCGAACAGCGGCTGCTGATCACGGTCCAGGACGACGGATGCGGTCTGCCCGAGGGCTTCGATCCGCAGAGCACCGGCAATCTGGGGCTGCAGATCGTGCGCACGCTGGTGGAGGGGGAGCTGGGCGGGACGTTCGGCATGGTGCCGGCGCCCGAGCGCGGCACCCGGGTCTTCTTCGACATCCCGGTCCGGCCCCACAAGTAGCCCCTGGTCCCGTGAGCCGATGGCGCAGGGCATCCGCCGGTCCGGGCTGCCCCGCCCGTCACGGCAGCGAGCCCGGACCGTGAGACACGGTCCGGGCTCGCTGTTCATGCGTGCGCTTCGGGGGGTACTGCGCGCTGCGACTCGGGGGCGGGTTCGTGCGTACGCGCTGTACGCGCCGCCGGGCTGAGGCTCGTAGCGGTGGCGTCGGCTCAGGCGCTGGCGTTACGCGCCCGGTTGCGAGCGGCACGGCGCTTCATGGCGCGGCGCTCGTCCTCGCTGAGGCCACCCCAGACACCGGAGTCCTGGCCGGACTCGAGCGCCCACTGCAGGCACTGCTCCATGACGGGGCAGCGACGGCAGACAGCCTTGGCTTCCTCGATCTGCAGCAGCGCAGGACCGGTGTTGCCGATGGGGAAGAACAGCTCGGGGTCTTCCTCACGACAAACGGCGTTGTGACGCCAGTCCATGGCTGCTACCTCTCCTTGGTGTTGCATACGGTGCTTGTGAATGTGAACGCTTTCACGAATCCCCCCGCAGATAACGGTCCGACGCCCAGGTGAACTGGTTGTGGTCCAGTGAAGTGAGGAGGGGTTCTGGCTCTCAGTGGAGGCTGTTGTTGTGAGCCGTCCCGATCGCCATGTAGAGATTCGCAAACCTCGGCGACGGATACAACCCCTTCTGGAAAGTTTTTTTTGATTCCTCGGTGTCGACTAGGTCACAGCCGTAATTCCATGGGGTGGAGTCCAGCCCAAACGTTCGACTTGAAGGACTTTTGGCTCTTCCACTCACACAATCACACGCAGTGCACGGCGTACGCCTGTGAACGTCACACTTGTGCGCACTCCCAGATGGTCACCGTCCATCTGGAAGGGGAGCGGCGCCTTTGAATGCAAGGTGAAGCTCGTGAGGTCGTGAAGCGAGATCGCGTGCTTGCCGCGGGGGCCCTTCTCGGGGCTCGACGTCAGCAGCTGGGTGGCGTAGCGGGCGACCGCCGGCGTGGAGAGGCGCTTCAGCCCGAGTACGTCCAGGCCGGTGTCGAAGGAGGCGGTCGGGGACGCGTACAGGGGGCGGTTCCCCAGGTAGGTCCAGGGGGATGTGTTCGAGATTATCGACAGCGCGAGGTCGGTGACCGGTTCCAGCCCGGGGGCTTCCAGTGTGATCTTCCCCTGTCGCCGGTGCGGTTCCTCCAGGAATTGCCGGGCCACCTGGCGCACGTACAGCGCGTGCGTCGACCGCTTGCCGAGTTCGCGCTTCTGTTCGACCCGGCCGATCACGCCCGCGTCGAATCCGAGCCCGGCACAGAAGGTGAACCAGCGTTCCGGGATCGATTCGTCCTCGGTGCCGGGGGTGCCGGCCGCGAGTCCGAGGCCGACGGTGCGCTCGGTGCGGTTGGCGAGCGCGTCCAGGATGGCGCCGGTCGCCTCGACCGCGTCGTTCGGCAGGCCCAGGGCGCGCGCGAAGACGTTGGTGGAGCCGCCGGGGACCACCGCGAGCCGGGGCAGGACGTCCAGGTCGGGGCCGTTGTGGAGGAGGCCGTTGACGATCTCGTTGACCGTTCCGTCGCCGCCCAGGGAGACCACGAGGTCGATCGTCCCGGACTCCGCGGCCTCCCGTCCGAGATCCCGGGCGTGCCCCCGGTATTCCGTGGTCACCGCCTCCAGCTTCATCTCGCTGGCCAGGGCGTGGATGAGCACGTCGCGCGTCCGCGCACTGGTGGTGGTAGCAGCTGGATTGACCACGAGGAGTGCGCGCATGACGGTCAGAGTACCTACCCGGCGGTATAGCCCTGAAGTCCCGCCCCATGGCCTCACGCTCGGTGACGGGCCGCGCGCGGCGGGCGGGTGGAGGGCCGGGGTTCCCGTGTCGTTCACCACCCCGGCTTCGCTTTCCCGGGTCCGGAGTGCCAACCTGCAGGGGTGAGTACTCAGCAGAACACGCCCGACTCGTTGCCCTCGTCGTCGTCCTCGCCGTCGGCCGCGTCGGCGAGGCCGAGCAGGATCACGCTCGTCGCGGCACTCACCGCCGTGGAGGGGGTGGCGCTCGTCGCCGGCGGGATCTACATGCTGGTGATGGGGCTGCTCGGGCACCCCGAGAGCCCGCAGCAGGCGGAGATGGGCGGCCTCACGCTGATCGCGCTGGGTGTGATCCCGCTCGTCGCGGCGCGCGGTCTGCTGCTGCGGCGCAGTTGGAGCCGGGGCCCGGCGCTCATCACGCAGATTATGGGGCTCCCGGTGGCCTGGACGCTGCTGAGGTCCCACGGCGTGCTGATCCCGACCGGGATCCTGCTGGCCGCGATGGTCCTCACCTCGCTCTACCAGTTGCTCAGGCCGACGACGATCGAGGAGCTCGGCATCCGTCGTCCCGGCACCACGACCCCGGACGCCTGAGCGAGGGCCCGATCCGGGCCGGGCGTCCGGGGTCGTGGTGCCGGGACGACGGGCCGGCGAACGCGCGGTGTCCCGGCCCCGCCCCGTCCTCCGGCCGTGCCCCGGACTGTCGGTCCTACTCCTCGACGAGCAGGCGCTCGCGGAGCTGGGCCAGGGTGCGGGCCAGCAGCCGCGAGACGTGCATCTGGGAGATGCCGACCTCCTGGGCGATCTGCGACTGGGTCATGTTGCCGAAGAAGCGCAGCAGCAGAATCCGCTTCTCGCGCGGCGGCAGGTCCTCCAGCAGCGGCTTGAGCGACTCCCGGTACTCGACGCCCTCCAGCGCCTCGTCCTCGGAACCGAGCGTGTCCGCGACCGCGGGCGATTCGTCGTCGGTGTCCGGCACGTCCAGCGAGAGCGTGCTGTACGCATTGGCCGATTCCAGCCCCTCCAGCACCTCTTCCTCGGAGATGCCCAGGCGCTCCGCCAGTTCGTGCACCGTCGGCGAGCGGCCGTGCAGCTGGGAGAGTTCGGCGGTCGCCGTGGTGAGCGACAGCCGTAGCTCCTGGAGTCGGCGGGGCACCCGGACCGCCCAGCCCTTGTCGCGGAAATGGCGCTTGATCTCGCCGACGACCGTGGGCGTCGCGTACGTCGAGAACTCCACGCCGCGGTCCGGATCGAACCGGTCCACCGACTTGATCAGGCCGATCGTGGCGACCTGCGTCAGGTCGTCCAGCGGTTCGCCGCGATTGCGGAACCGGCGGGCCAGGTGCTCCACGAGCGGCAGATGCATCCGCACCAGCCGATTGCGCAGCTCCGCCCGCTCGGGCGAGCCGTCGGGGAGGGCGCGCAGCTCGACGAAGAGCGCGCGCGCCCTGCTGCGGTCCCGTGGATCGTGGTGCCCGTGCTCGCTCATCTGGCCTGCCCGCTCCGCCTGCGACTGCTCCACCGCGAACGCACGGCTCGCGGGCTCGTCCGCCCCGTCCTCCGGATGGGGCAGGGCCTGCTGTTCCGGGATGGCCGCCGCACGCACCACCCCTGGTCGGATCGTCTCGTCCCGCACCGGACCGTCCCCGTTTCCGTAGCTCACGCCGGCCCGGGTCCCGCGCCGCGCTGTTTGTAGAGGCTGATGCTGACCGTACGGTCGTCGGCCACCGAGGAATCGACCTTCCCGGCCAGCGCGGAGAGCACCGTCCAGGCGAAGGTGTCGCGCTCCGGCGCCCGGCCGTCCGTGGTGGGTGCCGACACCGTCACCTCCAGGGAATCCTCGATGAGCCGGAAGACACAGCTGAGGACGGAGCCCGGCACGGCCTGCTGGAGCAGGATCGCGCAGGCCTCGTCGACCGCGATGCGCAGGTCCTCGATCTCGTCGAGCGTGAAGTCCAAGCGTGCCGCGAGGCCGGCCGTGGCCGTACGCAGCACCGACAGGTAGGCACCCGCAGCGGGCAGCCGGACCTCCACGAAGTCCTGATTCCCGGGCTCGCCTGCGATCTGGGACACCCTCACCTCCAAGGTGGCACAAACTCTTCCGAGGATCCGGGAAGGGCACCCCGGAGCCATGTGGTACGTCTTCGGTTCTGGTCCGGCGACGCTATCGCGATCCATGATGCCGTGTCGCCGAACCCCCGGGCCCCGGCGGCGGATCAGGACCGGACAGGACCCAGCCCATGGCTGTCACTCATGGTAAGTCAATGACCACACACGGTGGCTAGGGGTCTGCTGCGATCAATTACGGACATCCGGCGCCGCGTTGAGGTACCCGGGCGTCAGACGATCGCAGCGTCCACGAAGCACCAGCGCCAGCTCTCGCCGGGCTCGAAGCTCCGCATCACCGGATGACCGGTCTCCTTGAAGTGCCCCGTGGCGTGCCGCAGCGGCGAGGAGTCGCAGCAGCCGACATGGCCGCAGACCAGGCACAGCCGCAGATGCACCGGCTGCGTGCCCGCCGCGACGCACTCCGGGCAGGTCTCGTCGAGAGGCTCCGGCTCGGGGCGCGGCAGAGCGGGCACATGCGTGCATTCACTCATGATGGTCAGGTTACGACGGATGCGAGGGCCGTGGACATGGATGTACTTCCGCTGGTGGCGCTGGTGGCGGCGAGCGCCGCCGTCGCGGGGGCGGCCCGCCGCACCCCGGTGCCGGCGCCCCTGCTGCTGGTGACGGTGGGGCTGCTCGCCTCGTACGTGCCCGGGGTACCCGCGTACACCCTGGACGCCGGCATCGTGCTGCCGCTGCTGCTGCCGCCCCTGCTCTACACGGCGGCCGTCGACAGTTCGTACCTCGACCTGCGGGCCAACGCGCGGCCGGTCGCGCTGCTCTCCGTCGGCTACGTCCTCTTCGCGACCGTGGCGGTCGGCTGGCTCGCCTACCTCGTCGTGCCCGGCCTGCCGTTCAGCGCCGCGCTGGTGCTCGGCGCGGTCATCGCCCCGCCGGACGCTGTCACGGCCGCCGCGATCGCCCGGCGGGTCGGTCTGCCCGGCCGGGTCACGACGATCCTCCAGGGCGAGTCCCTGGTGAACGACGCCACCGCGATCACGGCGTACAAGGTGGCCCTGGCCGCGGCCGTCGGCGCGGGCATGAGCTGGAGCGCCGGGATCGGCGAGTTCCTGCTGGCCGCGCTCGGCGGTGTGGCGGTCGGCCTGGTGCTGATGGTGCCACTGCACTGGCTCCGCACGCACCTCAGGGAGGCCCTGCTGCAGAACACGCTCTCCCTGCTGATCCCCTTCGTGGCGTACGCGGCGGCCGAGCGCGTGCACGCCTCGGGAGTGCTCGCCGTGGTCGTCGTCGCGCTCTACCTGGGCCACCGCGCCTGGCAGGTCGACTTCGCGACCCGGCTCCAGGAGGCGGCCGTCTGGAAGATGGTCGCGTTCGTCCTGGAGTCCGCGGTCTTCGCGCTGATCGGGCTCCAACTGCCCTTCGTGCTGAAGGGCCTCGGCGCGTTCGCGGTGGCGGACGCGCTCTGGTACGCGGTGGCGGTGTTCGCGGCCGTCGTCGTGGTCCGTTTCATCTGGGTCTTCCCGGCGACGTACCTGCCGCGATGGCTGTCGAGACGGATCCGCGAGCGCGAACCGGGCACCGACTGGAAGGCGCCGGTGATCGTCGGCTGGGCCGGGATGCGCGGGGTCGTCTCGCTCGCCATCGCGTTCTCCATCCCGTTGCTGACGGCCGCCGGGCAGCCGTTCCCGGCCCGGAACCTGGTGCTGTTCCTGACCTTCACCACCGTCATCGGCACGCTGGTCGTCCAGGGCCTGAGCCTGCCGGCGCTGGTGCGCGCGCTGAGACTCCCGGGGCGGGACGCGACGGCCGAGACCCTGGCCGAGGCCCAGGCGCAGAGCGAGGCGTCCGCCGCCGCCGAGGCCCGGCTGGAGGACCTGCTCGCCGACCCCCGCAACGCCCTGCCCGAGCCGCTCGTCGACCGACTGCGCGCCGTCCTGGAACGGCGCCGCAACGCCGTGTGGGAACGGCTCGGCGCGGCCAACCCGGTGACCGGGGAGTCGGCGGACGACACCTACCGGCGGCTGGCCGGCGAGACGCTGGAAGCCGAGCGCGAGGTCTTCGTACGGCTCAGGGACGAGCGGCGGATCGACGACGAGATGCTCCGCACCCTGCTCAGACGGCTCGACCTGGAGGAGGCGGCGGCCTACCGGGAGGAGCCGGGCACGACGTGAGGGGGCACGGCGGGGGAGGCCCGGCCGGGCGCGTACGGTCCCCGCGTCCGGTCGGGGGGCCGCCGTCGGCCGATGCAGTTGCCTCAGTGATGTTTCCAATCCCGAGCTCGTGGCCGGCACTGTCGCGTTAGCGTCCTGGTGTGATCACAGAGAGCACCTCCGTGCTGGTCGACATTCGGAAGTACGACGGCAGCCTGAGTGCGCGGTGGACTGCTGACCGGCTCGGTGAAGACGAGTACGGCGTGTGGTTGGGCACGGCGCAGGGAGTCTTTGTCAGTTCGGCCACCGGCGGCTGGACAAGCCGGTTCGCGTACGTGATGTCGGTCCCGCGGGGTGAGTGGTGGACGGCCACTTTCTGTGTGAATCCTGGTCCCGAAATGTACTGCGACGTGTGCACGGTGCCCGAGTGGAACACGGACGGGACCGTCCTGCGCATGGTGGACCTCGATCTCGATGTCGTGCGGCCTCCTGGCGGCGAAGCCCGGATCGAGGACGAAGACGAGTTCGCCGAACACCGAGTGATTTACGGCTACCCCGAGAGCATCGTCAGCAAGGCCCGACAGACCTGCGAGTGGTTGATGGAGGCGGGCCGTCGAGGCGGTACCGGCGCCGAACCCTTCACCTCGGCATACCGCTACTGGCTCGACCTCATCGGGTAGGCCAGGACGTGGCTTCCCTGTGCGCCACAGGCGGGCGGCGTCACCCCCGGCCGCGGCTTCCAGACCGCAGCCGCGCCGGTAGGAGGCGACGCCGCTGTTCAGCCCGGCCGTGCTTGGCTATCGCCGCGTCGACCGATTCTGCGGTGAACACCTTCGTCAAAATTCCGATCCGCACCCGCTGCCCCGCTCCCCACCCCCGCCACACCCGGGGCAACGTCCTCCGCAGCCCAAAAGCAACTGCATGGGCCGCCGTCGGCCCCCGGCGGGCAGTGGCTCAGGGGCGGCCCGTGATGACGGCCGCGACCGTGGCCCCTGCCGGGAACACGCCCTCCTCGGCCAGCGCGGTGAGGGCGAACAGCAGCTTGGCGACGTAGAGCCGCTCGACGCGCAGCCCGTGCCGCCGCTCGAAGTCGTCCGCGAACGCGTGCAGCTCCGGGGGCGTACGGGCGTAGCCACCGAAGTGGAAGCGCTCCTCCAGGGACCAGCTCCCCGAGGGGCCGCCGAACGCCTCCCGTTGCAGCTCCCGTACCGCGTCACCGAGGAACTTGCCGCGCAGCACCGGTACGCCGAGCGCCCGCTGCCCCGGCGCGAGACCGGCGGCGAGGCCGGCGAGGGTGCCCCCGGTGCCGCAGGCCACCGCGACCACGTCGGCCCGCCCGTGCAACTCGCGCCCCAGTTCGGTGCAGCCCCGCACGGCCGGGGCGTTGCTGCCGCCCTCCGGGACGACGTGGCACTCCCCGGAGCCGGGGACGAAGGCGTGGCACAGCCCGGCCAGCACCTCCGGGTCGGCCTTCGCGCGGTAGGTCGCGCGGTCCACGAAGCGCAGGGTCATCCCGTCCGCGGCGCACCGGGCGAGCGAGGGGTTGAGGGGGCGGTCGGCCAGTTCGTCGCCACGTACCACCCCGATGGTGCGGAAGCCGAGCAGCCGGCCGGCGGCGGCCGTGGCCCGCAGGTGGTTGGAGTACGCCCCGCCGAAGGTCAGGACGGTGCGCCCGGCCGCGGCCCGCAGATTGGGGGCGAGCTTGCGCCACTTGTTGCCCGGCAGATCGGGGTGGATCAGATCGTCCCGCTTGAGCAGCAGCCGCACGCCCCGGCGGGCGAACCGGTCGTCGTGGGCCTCCTCCAGCGGGGAGGGCAGCCAGGGCCGCAGCAGCGCGTCGGGGTCCAGGGGGTGGTTCACCCGTTCATTGGACCAGGTACCCGCCGACGGCCGCCGAGGGGTGCGGCTCCGAGCGGTGCGTTCCCGTGCCGCGCTCCGCGTCCGCGTACACGTGCGTGCGGCGCGGACGACGTCCCGCGCCGCACGCACGCATCACCGCGGCTGACACGTGCCACCGCCTCGTGTGGGCGGTGGCACGTGCCTCGCGGGGCGCTTGAGGGGCGCCGTGCTCAGTCCTGGGCGAGCCAGAGGTCGGGACCGAACACCTCGTAGTGGATGTCGGCGGCCGGGACGCCCTTGGCCAGCAGTTGGGTGCGCACGGCGCGCATGAACGGCAGCGGGCCGCACAGGTAGGTGTGGGTGCCGGGCGCGATCGTGAAGTCGCTCAGGTCCACCAGGCCGGTGCGGTCGGCGGGGTGGTGGGACTCCGGCTGCTCGTACCAGAAGTGGGTGGTGGCGTCGGGGAGCTTGCCGGCGAGCGTGACGTGGTCGTTGCGCAGTGCGTGGTCGGCGGGGGAGCGGTCGCCGTGCACGACGGTGACGGGGGCGCTGTGGCCGGTCGCGGCGAGGTGCTCCAGCATCGACAGCATCGGGGTGCAGCCGATGCCGGCGGAGACGAGCAGCAGCGGCGCGTCGGCGGAGTCCAGCACGAGATCGCCGTACGGGGCGGAGACCCGCAGCCGGTCGCCGACCCGGACCCCGGCGTGCAGGTGGCAGGAGACCTCGCCGTCCGGGGAGCCGCCGCCGTGCACCCGCTTGACGGTGATCGAGCGCAGCGGCGACCCCGGCGCGCTGGAGAGGCTGTACTGGCGTATCTGCCGTGCTCCGTCGGGGAGTTCCACCTGCACCGAGACGTACTGCCCGGGGCGGAAGTCGGGTGCTGCCGCCCTGTCGGCCGGGCGGAGCCGGAAGGTGGCGACGTCGGCCGTCTCCTCGGTCCGGTCGACCACCTCCCACTCGCGCCACACATCACCGGCGACCACGCCCTGCTGCTCGTACAGCCGCTTCTCGAGCGAGATCAGCGCGCCCGCCATCAGCCAGTACACCTCGTCCCAGGCAGCGGCGACCTCCGGGGTGACGGCGTCGCCGAGCACCTCGGCTATGGCGGCGAACAGGTTCTCGTGCACGAGGGGGTACTGGTCGGCGGTGACGCCGAGCGAGGCGTGCTTGTGGGCGATCCGGCTGAGCATCACGTCGGGGCGGGTGTCCGGGTGCTCGACCAGGTGGGTCGCGAAGGCGGCTATGGAGCCCGCGAGGGCCTGGCGCTGGGCGCCGGACGTCTGGTTGCCGCGGTTGAAGAGGTCGCGCAGCAGCTCCGGGTGGGCGGTGAAGAGCTTGCGGTAGAAGAGGTCGGCGATGTCCCCGATCGCCGCTCCCACGGCGGGGAGGGTGGCGCGGACGGTGGCGGTCGACTTCTCGGACAGCATCGATGACTCCTTGGTCCCTTGGGGCTCGGCAGTGCCGGTGAGCACGGTGCTCACGGCCGGAAAGAGAATTGGTATGTGAGATTCGTATTTTTGGGCAGGGCGAATCCGGGCCTGTGGAGCCCGGAGGTCTCGGGGGCGGGTCGGGAGGCGCGGGGGCCACTGGCGCGCCCGCGCGCGGGGCGGCTCAGCCGGGGGCTGGTCGGACGCTGCTGAGGCTGATCAGTACCGGTCCGGTGGGCGAGGCGACGAGTTCCTCGATGGTGATCGGGTCGAGCGAGGCGTAGAAGGCCTCCTCGGCCTGACGCAGGGCGCCGCGCAGTCGGCAGGCCGAGCGCAGGGGGCACGGTGTGGCGCCCTCGCACTCCACGACGTCGCCCGGGCCCTCCAGTTCCCGGACGATCCCGCCGATCGAGGCGGTGCGGCCGGTTCCGGTGAGGCTGAGCCCGCCGCCGCGACCCCGGCGCGCCTCGATGAGGCCGAGGTGCTGGAGCCTGGCGACGACCTTCGCCGCGTGGGTGTACGGCACCTGCATGGTCGCCGCCACCTCCCGGGTGGTCGGCGGATCGCCGCTCTCGGCGACCGCGAGGCGCATCAGTACGCGCAGCGCCACATCGGTGAATTTCGTCAGCCGCATGACCGCCACGGTAGATAAGTTGCATCCAGGATGCAACTTAAGGTTGTGCGCCGGTGCCGGCGGGGCCGCCGGGCGCTGTGCCCAGCTCAAACCGCAATTAGTCACACTCTTTTGTGTAATGGTGTGCCGCCCTCCGGTGCTGAAAGGCTTCTTCGCGCAGGTCAGCCGAGTATTTCGAGAGGACGACAGATGTCCGTTGGCGAAGAGGTTCAGCACGCGACATTGCCGCCGCAGCAGAGTCTGGGCACGGCGGCGGCGCGGAACCTCGCGACGACCACCAAGTCCGCCCCGCAGATGCAGGAGATCACCTCGCGGTGGCTGCTGAAGATGCTGCCGTGGGTACAGGTGCAGGGCGGCACCTACCGGGTGAACCGGAGGCTGAGCTACTCGGTCGGGGACGGCCGGGTGACGTTCGTGCAGACCGGTGACCGGGTCGCGGTCATCCCCGCGGAACTCGGAGAGCTCCCCGCGCTCCGGGACTTCGGTGACGAGGAAGTGCTCGGTGAACTGGCCCGGCGGTGCCGGCAGCAGGACATCGCCCCGGGGCAGGTCCTGGCGGGCGCTGGGGATCCGGCGGACCGCGTCTACCTGCTGGCGCACGGCAAGGTCGAGAAGGTCGGCGCCGGCCGGTACGGCGGCGAGACGGTGCTCGGGGTCCATGCCGACGGCGCCTACTTCGGCGACCGCTCCCTGGTCGACGGCGAGGCCGTCTGGGAGTACACGGCCCGCGCGCTCACCGCGTGCACGGTGCTGACACTGAGCCGGGCGGACGTCCTGAACCTCGCCGAGCGGGCCGATTCGCTCCGTGCGCATCTCGCCGGGCTGCTCAACGTCCCGCAGCAGCGCACCAACAAGTACGGCGAGGCGGCGATCGACCTCTCCGCCGGCCATGTCGGCGAGGCCGTGATCCCGCACACCTACGTGGACTACGAGGTGTCCCCGCGGGAGTACGAACTGAGCGTCGCGCAGACCGTGTTGAAGATCCACAGCAGGGTCGCCGACCTCTACAACCAGCCGATGAACCAGACCGAGCAGCAGTTGCGGCTGACGGTCGAGGCGCTGCGCGAGCGGCAGGAGCACGAACTGGTCAACAACCGCGAGTTCGGCCTGCTCCACAACTGCGACTACGGGCAGCGGCTCCAGCCGCACGACGGCGTGCCCAGCCCGGACGACATGGACGAACTGCTCTCGCGCCGCCGCGGATCCAAGCTCTTCCTCGCGCACCCCCGGGCCATCGCGGCGTTCGGCCGCGAATGCAACAAGCGCGGTCTGGTGCCCGAGAGCGTGGAGGTCGGCGGACATCACGTACCCGCCTGGCGGGGCGTGCCCATCTTCCCGTGCAACAAGATCCCGATCAGCGAGGCCCGGACCACGTCGATCATCTGCATGAGGACGGGTGAGGCCGAGCAGGGCGTCGTCGGACTCCAGCAGTCCGGCATCCCCGACGAGATCGAGCCCAGCCTGTCGGTCCGGTTCATGGGCATCGACGAGCAGGCGATCATCTCCTACCTGGTGACGGCCTACTACTCGGCGGCCGTCCTCGTCCCGGACGCCCTCGGTGTCCTGGAGAACGTCGAGGTCAGCCGCTGGCGGTAGCCCCTCGGGGGCGGGACGCAGCGGTCCGGCCCCCGCACAGCCTCCGTCCCGGGCCGTCGGACCCGGGACGGCATCGGGAGGACGACGCCTCAGTGAAGACGCACCACGCAATCCCCTCACCCAGCCCCCGGCCCCCGGGCGACGACCGCCCGGCCCCCTCCGCCGCACCAGGCGGCGGGCGTACGGCCGTTCCACCACCCCCGCCCGACGGCCGCCCGGCCGTTCTCATGAGCCTGGACGGCATCGATCCGCCCGTCCTCGCGAGCCGGGACGGCGGAAAGAGCCCGGTTGATGCCATGGCCCTGAGCGACGATGGTCCGGCCGTCGCCACCGCACCGCCCGCACCGCCCGCGCAGCCCGCGACCGAGGAACCGGGCCAGGACGCCGCGGCCCTCCTGGAGCGGACCCGGGCGCTGGTCGATCCCCGACTCCGCGCCGCCGTCGATTCCCTGCCCGGATCGATCCGCCGCGTCGCGATGTACCACTTCGGCTGGCTGCGGGCCGACGGCACGCCCTCGGCCGGAGGGGCGGGCAAGGCGATCAGGCCCGCGCTCGTGCTCGCCGCCGCAAGGGCCCTGGGCGGCGACCCGCAGCGCGCGGTACGGGCGGCCGTCGCCGTGGAACTCGTCCACAACTTCACCCTGCTGCACGACGACGTCATCGACGAGGACCGTACACGCCGTCATCGCCCCACGGCCTGGGCGGTGTTCGGCGTCCCCGCCGCGATCATCGCCGGGGACGCCATGCTCGCCCTCGCCCAGCGGCTGCTCGCCGAGGACGACGGCCCGGTCGCCGCCCGCGCCTCGGCGAGGCTGTCGGCCTGTGTCGTCGAACTCTGCGCCGGGCAGCAGGCCGACTGCTCCTTCGAGGACCGCGACCCGGACGAGGTCTCGTTGGACGAGTGCCTGGCCATGGCCACCGCCAAGACCGGTGCTCTGCTCGGCTGCGCGTGCGCGCTGGGGGCGTTGTGCGCGGACGCCGGTGAGCGGGCGGTCGGCGCGATGGACGGGTTCGGCCGGGAGACGGGCCTCGCCTTCCAGCTGATCGACGACCTGATCGGCATCTGGGGGGATCCGGAACAGACCGGAAAGCCCGTCGGGGCGGATCTGGCCGCCCACAAGAAGTCCCTGCCGGTGGTCGCCGCGCTGACGTCCGGCACTCCCGCCGCAGACCAACTCGCCGCTCTGTACCGGGGATCCATGAACACACCCGCGGAGGTGAAGCGCGCCGCCGATGCCATCGAGCGGGCCGGGGGGCGGGACTGGGCCCAGGTCTGCGCGGCGGACCGGATGGCGCGCGCGTTCCACCACCTCTCGCGAGCGGTACCCGATCCGGACCGGGGCGGTGACCTTCTGACCCTGGCGGAGTTCGTCACCCGCCGTACGCACTGAGCGGGGCGGCGAACGCCGGACGGCGGACGGCGTGCAAGGCCCCGTGGAACGAAGTGGAGGGCGACGGAGCGACTGTCATGGGCACGGGCTACAGTCCCTGCCCATGACAGATGAGTCATGGGCAGGGTGGTACCGGGACCGGCAGGGTTCCGACGCCGTCGTCCTCACCACCGACGGACAGCACATACGCCTCCGGACCAGGGGCATGGACTTCGAGGGCGAGAGCTTCGACGGGCTCGCCCCGGTGGCCGGCCCGCCTCCGCCCGACAACCTGTTCGTCCTGGCCGACGGTGTACTGGGCGACTGCGTCCTGGAGTGGGACCTCCCGCTGCCGGTCCTCTGGGACGGCACCGTCCATCAGGCCACCCTCAGCTGTCTGTTGTCCCTGCGCCGCCCCGATCCGTACCTGTACCTGGAGCTGCAGTTCGGTGGAGCCGCCTACGGATCCCGCCGCGCGGAGAGCGACTTCGCCTCCGCACTCGCCACGATCCAGCGCTTCCTGCCGCCCGGCGCCCGGCTCCAGACCTGCATCGCCTGCGCCTTCTCGGACTACTCACCGGCCTCCGGCCGGGGCCTGTCCGGTGGGCTGGCCTGCTTCCGGGGCGCCAAGGACGCCTACCGCGCAGCGGTCGGCGAGGGCGATGTTCGCGCCCTGTGGGACCGACGCACGGGGCTCGTCCAGGAGATCTGGAGCTGTCGTGAGTACGAGTCCCGGCCGGAGGAGGGGGCGGGCACCGGGCACCGGGGCGCGTTCCCCCTGGAACTGGTCTGAACCGGCGGCGCTCCGAGCGCGGTGACCGACCGTCATGATCGTGCGCGAACTCTTCTGAATTCTCTTGAACCGGCCTGTGAACCGGCCTTGCATCGTCTTGAACGTCCTTGTGCGACTGGTGAAGTGACCGGTCGTCGGCGCTCCGCCCCGCGATCGTGCCGGGCGGAGCCGCCCCGTCCGGGCCGGCCGGCCATCGGCCCGAGACGCGGGGCTCACGCCCGCCACCCCCGACGAGAACCAGGCCCGCCCCTCCCATCGCCCTTCGAGGGCCGCCGCGGGCCGCCCGCGTACCCGCATCCGCGCACCACGCCCACGGCTCGTGCCCGTGGTCCCGGCGTGCGGCCGCATCGCCCCCGGCCCTCTTGTGCAGCTCATTGTGCCGCGGCTGAGGGTGCCGCTCGACCGGATCGAGCGGCACCCTCAGCCGGGATATCAACCCCG
Organism: Streptomyces sp. NPDC052042; assembly: GCF_044548345.1. Lineage (NCBI taxonomy): Bacteria > Bacillati > Actinomycetota > Actinomycetes > Kitasatosporales > Streptomycetaceae > Streptomyces > Streptomyces sp. NPDC052042. Next base: position 212,957 of record NZ_JBIUBU010000013.1, read on the forward strand.
CCGCCGAGTACGGCGGATGGGGCTACCGCGTCCGGCCGGGGCGCAGCGGCCTCATGCTCCGCTCGGGTGAGGGCATCGTGGCGACACTGGTCGGCGGCCGGGAGTTCGCGGTGACCGTCGATGACTCGGCGACCGCCGCCGCGCTCCTCAACGCCCTGGTCGACCGACGGCGGGCGAGGCGCTGACCATGCTCTTCCGGGTTGATCCGACATCCACCGTGCCGCTCGGCGACCGGATCGCGGCCTCCGTCCGCCGCGCCGTCGCCGACGGCAGGGTGACCCCTGGCGAGCGGCTGCCCGCCGCCCGGGTCCTTGCCGAGTCCCTCGGGGTCAACGTCCATACCGTGCTGCGCGGTTACCAGCAGCTTCGCGAGGAAGGGCTGATCGAACTGCGCCGGGTCCGCGGCGCGGTCGTCACCGGCGGCGCCTCCCCGCAGCACGCCCGGCTGCTGGAACGTGTGCGTGAAGCGGTCTGCGACGCACGTGGGTTGGGGATGACGGGGGGGGCGAACTGCTGGCCCTGGTCCGTGCCGCGCTCACCCATCCGTAGCCCTTCGGCAGACTTGAGCGCATCGATGGGGGCCGCGCGCCGTGGGACCGCGGGTCGTCCGGCGTCCGATCGGTGCTGGAAGAAGGGGCCGTGGGGCAACGGGGGTGGGGCCGCCCCGTCCTGCAGGCGGCCCCACCCGTCATCGGTCGGCCGGACCGGACGTCCCCGGCCGGTCCGGCCTTCCGTCAGGAGGCGTGGCGTGCGAGAGCGGCCGCGAAGCCGTACTGCCACAGGGAGTTGACCCGGCTGCGCTCAGTCGCGTTGGGGTACGCGTTGGTGCAGGACGGGCCGGGGCCACCGCCGGACATCAGCTCGCTGCACGGACCCGAGTAGCGGTCCGGGAGGCCGAGCACGTGACCGGTCTCGTGCGCGGTGACGCGGGTCGAGTTGTACTGCCGGTTCTGCGCGTAGTCGAGGAAGATGTACCCCCTGCCGTGCCCGTCGGTGCTCGCGTACGAGCCGCGCGGGTCGTTGCCCTCGTAGTAGGCGAAGTCGGGGTTCGAGCCCTCCTGGAGACGCACGTTGGACACCGAGCTGTTCCAGATCTGCGCGCTGCTGGCTATCTGGCTGCGGAAGCTCGGAGCGTTCGCCGCACTGTAGACGACTGTGACCGCCTGGGCGCCCGGGTTGGCGGCCTGCTTCTTCGCGACGGACTTGACGACCGCCTCGAAGAACGCCTGGTTGGCGGCGGCGTCCTCGTGCGCCCCGGCCTGAGCGGTGTAGCCGGAGTGGGCCGCCGGGGCCGCGGCCGGTGCGGGGGAGGAAGCGACGGCGGGCGCGGTACCCAGCGCTGCCGCGAGCCCGAAGCCGAGGCCGAGCACGGCCGATATGACGGTCCTGGGGTGTCTCATGGGGGGTCTCCTACCGGTAGCCGATGTGAGGGACCCGTCCGCTGACCGGACGCGAACGGGGGAGGTACGCAGAGAGTGTCTGGGAGCGGAAGCCCGGGCGGATGATGTCAATCTGCGATAGCGCCGCCCTATCACCGGCTCCCGTCCAGAATCCGAAGCATCAGCCAACTCCCCATGAATTCAAGAGATTTGCAAGGGTTCGGGCGTCTGGTGCGAGGGCTGTCCGCCGTCCTACGCTCGACGGCATGGAGCTTGAGGTGAGGCACCTCAGGGCGCTGTGCGCCATAGCGGACGCGGGCAGCCTGCACCAAGCCGCCCGCAGACTGGGTGTGAGTCAGCCCTCCCTGACCACCCAGCTGCGAAGGATCGAGAAGTCCCTCGGGGCCGAACTGTTCTGCCGCGAACGGACCGGCTGCCGGCCGACGCTGTTCGGCCGCGCCGTCCTCAGCCGGGCCCGACCCCTGATCGACGGCATGACCGCACTGGTCAGCGAGGCGAAGGCGGAGGCCGCCGCGGTACGGGCGTCCGGCCCGCGGCTGCGCATCGGCAGCACCGCGAGCCGGGTCATCGGCGACTGGCTGCGCAGACTGCGGCTCCAACTGCCCGGCACCGACATCTCGCTGCGGGTCGACGTATCGGCGAGCGCGCTGCTGCGCGCGGTCGACACCGGCGGACTCGACGTCGCCTTCGTGCACGAGGTCGAGGGCTGCCCGCTGACCGTCCCCGAGGGACTGACCCAACGCGTACTCCTGGACCGTGAACCGCAGTTCGTCTGCATGGCCCGGGACCACCCCGCCGCCAACCGGCCCGTCGTCGAACTCGGGGACCTGGCCGGGGACCGCTGGATGGTCGATCCCACCGTGGACGGCGAGTGGGACGGGCTGCGCCGGGTGTTCGGCGAGGCGGGGCTGGCGCCGACCGTCCTGCACGGCGACTACCTCACCGCCGCGTCCCTGGTCGTGCTCGGCGAGGCGGTGGCCCCGTGTCAGCCCACGTCCGGGCCGCGCGACGACATGGCGATCCGCCCGTTGCGCGACGACCCCCTCGCCGTACGACTGCTGTTGGTGTCCCGGCCGGGCGCCGATATGACGACGGTGTACGCGGAGTTGGAGGCGGCCTACCGCGAGGCGGCCCACCAGGCGGCCGAGTACCACCAGTGGCTGCTGCGCAATCGCAGCCCGCTCGTCTGCGCGCCGTGAGCGTCCGCCGCCGCTGAGCCCGCCGGGCCGGGGTGCGCGAGCGGATCCGCCGCCCTCCTCGACGCACCGTGCACCACGCCCGTCCTCGGCCTCGTGCGGGCCACGCCCGTATCCGGTGCCGCCCCTGCCGCGTCCGTACCCGCATCACGCCCGCCGGTCCCGCACCCAGTCCCGCACTCGGTCCCGCACCCGGGGCCGGGCCCACCGCTTCCGGCCCCGCGTTCGTGCCCGGCACGGCATCACGCAGACCCGGCGCCGCACTCGCCCCGGCGCCCCGCACTCGCCCCGGCGCCCCGACCGCTCCCGGTGCGCTGCCCGCCGTACCCCGGTTCCGTACCCGCGCTCCCGCACGCACCGCCCGTCACCCGCGCAGGTGACCGCTCCGCACGCGCCGTCCCGACACGGACACCACCCGGCCGTACCAGCGGAATCCGTCGCCCTCACCCGCGCGCGCCACCCATGTGCGTGCCTTCCACGCCGGCTGTTCGTCCCTGTGTCCCGCGCCGGGCACGGAATGCGTCCCGGACCGGGCCGCTCGCGAGCGTTTCAGGGTGTTTTGAATCACTATCGGTGTGGCAGGGTGATTATTTGTCAGATAAGATGCATATTGCTCCGTATGGCGACATCTACGTGCAGACGTGGCATCGGTAGGGGCGGCGGCGGAAGCGTGCGCGCGGCGGCGGTGGCCGTGGTGGCGGCAGCGGCGATGGTCGGCGCGCTTGCGCCCACGGCCATGGCCGACCCGCTGCCTGGGGGACTCGGCCCGTGCCTGGGGAGCGACTGCCCGACGAACTGGTCCGATCCCCACAACGGCACCGTCACCCACCACGATGCCAACATCAATGTGTTCGTCGGCGGTGACTTCCTGGTCCGGGAAGCCGCCGCCGAGGCCGAGGGCAAGGTGGTCACCCTCGGCGACTTCGACATGGACAAGCGCCCGGGCGCCTCGCAGATCTACAACGTCGGTGTCGCGGGCGTCGGCTCCCGGGTGCCACCACCCAACGGCTCCGACTACCTCACGGTGGGTGGGAACCTGACCGTGGCGAGCGGCGAACGGCTGCTCGCCGAGGAGGGCGTGAACCACGGGGTGGTGAAGCACGCGCAGAACCTCAGCGGCACGGTGATCCCGACCACGGTCAAGGACCCCGACGCGGCGGCGCCGTACACCGGCCTGCGCGACCAACTGACCCGGGCCAGCCAGTGCTACGCGTACGACGACGGCAAGGACCACCGGCGCCCCACCACCGGCACCGTGAAGAACGCGGGCTTCGAAACGGTCTTCACGGGCGACGGCACCTCCGCGCTCCAGGTCTTCGCCCTGGACGCCGACCTGGCGAGCGCCCAGGGCGGGGCGCAGGACATCAGGTTCGAGAGCATCCCGAAGGGCGCGACCGTACTCGTCAACGTCTACGGCGGCACCCGTGCCATCAGTACCCTGATGGGCTCGCTGCCCCAGGCGGGGCTGCGCGAACGCCTGATGTGGAACTTCCCGGACGCCACCGGGATCGGATTGAAGGGCTCCGGGCAGTTTCAGGGCAGTGTGCTGGTCGGCAACCCGTCGAGCATGACGACGCTCGCGATGAGCGGCACCAACGGCCGCTTCTACACCGCCGGTTCGCTGACCCACACCTCGGAGGGGCAGTCGGGCGGCCAGGAACTGCACGCCTACCCCTTCGAGGGGGACCTGCCCTCCTGCGGCGAGGAGCCCACGACCACGCCGACCCCCACCCCCACCTCGACCGGCACGCCCACCCCGACACCCACCTCCTCGACCGATACGCCCACCCCGACTCCCACCTCCACGACCGGCACTCCGGACCCGACCGGAACCCCGGCTCCCACCGGCAGTCCGACGAGCCCCGGTCCCCAGCCCACCCCCTCCCACAGCTGGCCGTACATGCCCGGCGGGTCCGGTGAGTCCACCGGGGGCGGGCTGTACCAGCCCGGTCCTGGGGGATCGCTCTCGCACACCGGCTTCGACCAGGGGAAATGGGTGCTGGGCGGTATCGCGGCCCTGCTGCTCGCCGCCGGATCGGCGGCCACGCTGATGGTACGGAGGGCGAGCCGGCGCGGTTAGGAGTTGTCCCGCTCATCCCGGGCGGACGCACGATGACGGCCGTGGCACCTCGCAGCGTCGCCGGGGTACCCGCACGCATCCGGTATGCGGGTACCGCCGGGGTGCCCGCACGCATCCGGTATGCGGGTACCCCTTCCGCCTTACGGTGCGTCACATCCGACGCCGCGCGCTGATCCACCACGGATCACGGGACAGCCCGTAGCGTTGGCCCATGGCCGAACTGCTGCTGCACCTCACCGAAGGCCCCCTGTGGGAGGCGGCCCGCGGGCTCGGGACGTACGAGATGTCCACCCGCGGCCGCACCCTGCACGAAGAGGGCTTCATCCACTGCTCGCTGTCGCACCAGCTCGACGAGGTGGCCGAGACGCTCTACGGCGCCGGAAGCCGGGCAGGGGTCAGCGACCAGGACCTGGTGGTCCTTGTCATCGACCCGGCCCGGCTCCCGGTCCCGGTGCGGTACGAATCCGCCGCGTCCGGCGCCGAGGAGTTCCCGCACATCTACGGTCCGGTCCCGGTGGAGGCCGTCGTGGAGGTGCGCCCCTGGCCGAGCGAGGAGGGCGGGTCCGTATGAGCCCCTCGGAACCGGGCCGCTCGGACCGCACCGCGTCCGGCGCATCCTCCGCGGCCCCCTCCGGCGCACCCGTCATCGCCGTCACGGGCGCGAGCGGAGCGGTCGGCGGACGCGTCGCACGGCGCCTCGCACGCGCCGGAGTACCCGTACGGCTCCTCGGCCGCGACCCGTCCCGGCTGCCCGAACTGCCCGGAGCCGTGGCCGCGCCGCCCGGGCCCTACGGCGACGGCGAGGCCATGCGCCGCGCCCTCGCCGGGGCGCACACCCTGTTCCTCGTCTCCGCACACGAGAGCCCGGACCGAGTGCGGGAGCACACGACGGCGGTGGACGCGGCGGTCGCCGTCGGCGTCGAACGCATCGTGTACCTCTCGTTCCTCGGCGCCGCGCCGGACGCCACGTTCACGTTCGCCCGGGACCACTGGCACACCGAGGCGCACATCCGGGTCGCCGAGGTCCGCCACACGTTTCTGCGCGACAGCTTGTACCTCGCCGCGCTCCCGGCGATGACCGGCCCCGACGGAGTGCTGCGCGGTCCGGGCGGCGACGGCCGGGTGGCGGCGGTGGCGCACGAGGACGTCGCGGACGCCGCGACCGCCGTACTCCTCGCCGACACCGAGAGCGACGGCACCCGCCACGACGGGGCGACCTACGACCTCACCGGCCCCGAGGCGTTCACCCTCGCCGAGGCCGCCGAGCAACTCGGCCGGGCCACCGGCCGGACCATCACCTACCTACCGGAGACCCACGAGGAGGCATATGCCTCACGGGCGCGCTACGGCGCCGAGGGCTGGGAGGTGACCGGCTGGGTGACGTCGTACGAGGCCATCGCCGCCGGTGAGATGTCCGCGGTCTCGGACGCCGTGCCCGCCCTCACCGGACACGCGGCGCAGGACCTGGCCACCTATCTGCGCGAACATCCGGAAAGCCACCGGCACTTGTCGGCATCGGACTGACCCGATCCCCACGGTCCGGCCCCGTCACGCCCCGCCCCGTTGCCTGCTTCGCCCCTCAGCCCGCGTCGTGCGCCTTCCGCAGCGCGGCGACGTCCAGCTTCTTCATGGTCATCATCGCCGCCGTGGTCCGGGCGGCCCGCTCGGCGTCCGGGTCGGCGAGCAGATCGATCAACACCTCGGGGGTGACCTGCCAGGAGACCCCGTAACGGTCTTTCAGCCAGCCGCAGGGCCCCTCTTCGCCGCCGTCGGTGAGCCGGCTCCAGTAGTAGTCCACCTCGCCCTGGTCCGTACAGCCGATCTGGAACGAGACGGCCTCGTTGAACGTGAACTCGGGCCCGCCGTTCACCCCGATGAACCTCTGGCCATTGATCTCGAACTCGACCGTCATCACCGATCCCGCGGGTCCGGGCCCGGCGTCGGTGTAGCGCACGGTCCTGCCGCGGCGGGAGTCCCTGAACACCGAGAGGTAGTACTCCGCCGCCTCCTCGGCCTGTCCGTCGAACCACAGACACGTGGTGAAGCCCTGGGTGGTCATCCCTGTCTCCTGTCGTGAGCGCATACCCGCCGGATGCGCATGTCCACTTATATCCCCCGATTCCGCCCAGGGGGCTTGTGGGTCACCCACTGGAGGTACCGGAATCCGCGTCGGTATGGCCATCATCACCGGCAACGCGTTCGAGAAGGCGGTCAACGCGCCGAGCGTCCCATCGAGCCGCTGGTCACATCTTCCGTTCTTCGCCTGGGTGTTCGTCGCGGAGGAGTGGACCGTGCCGCTCCTCGCCGGGGTGTCCGGGGCGGGCTTCGGCGGTCCATGAGTCGCGCCTCGCACCCGTACCGGCGCAACACCGATTGCCAGGCCGTCCGATGACGACGCGTGGCCTTCCCGATGTTGATCGAGAAGGTACCGGCCACCCGGCGCGCGCACACAATCGGGGTAGGAATCCGGCGAGTTCAGTACTTGCGCACGGAGTCGGAATCGGCTGGCACGAGGAACGAAGGATGCTCGAACGGGAGTTGACCGGCCCCGCCCACGCCGTGCGCCGGGGCGCCGCCCGCACCCCGAGCTTTCACCGCCTGCATGGACCACGGTCCGCGACGAGACCCCGCACGACGGACTGCCCGCACACGTGGGTGCCCCACTCAGGAGGCTGTCCGGGGGCAGGCGGCGCGCGCCGTGAGGTCACGGAGTGTGGTGGCGACAAACGATCGCTCGGGAGGGAGTGGGTGTTTCATCCGACTTGGTGCTGGACAGAGACCATCCGCATGCCCACTGCGAGTAAGGACATTCATGACCGAGGCATCCGAAGCACAGCGTCCCGTCGGCGCACCGGGATCGCACACCAGCCACAGCCTGGTGTGCGATCCGCCGTCCCGCGCGCAGATCTACCTCGCCGACTGGCGTGCCAGCGACCTTGAGTCGGGCAAGTTCTTCCCCGCGACCGCGCCCGGCCTGCGTGACCCGTCAGCCTCCGACGACGTGGTGAACGGCACCCCACCCCCGGACGGGAAGATCGCCAGCGCGGGCCGTGCCCATGCCGCTCAGCTCGACGAGGCACGCGCCGACTGGCAGAAGACGACTGTCGGGTCGGGCCATCACCTGGATATCACTTGGTCTCTTGATGTGCCGCGCAAGTCGCGCTGCTGGAAGTACTTCATCACCCGCGACGGCTGGGACCCGAGCCGACCGCTGGCCCGCTCGCAGTTCGAGGAGGAGCCCATCTTCGAGGTGCGTCTCTGTTACGAGCCCTATTGGGGTCCCGACAGCGGCGATCTGGTGGCGCCCAATCCGACCAAGCACACCATTTCGCTGCCTGATCGCACCGGCTACCACGTCATCCTGGCCGTGTGGGAGATCGCCGACACCGGCAGTGCCTTCTACCAGGTCATCGACGTCGACCTGCGCTGACCGGCCACCCGGCAGGCCCCGCGCATGACCCCGGCAGGTCCCGTGCATCGCCGTCGAGCCCGCTGAGCGCCTGCCGGCTGCGGTGCCGGCCCGGTGATGTGTCACGAGCGGTGTGGGGAGGCCCGCCGTCGTGGTGCGGGCGGCCTCCATAGGCGCCCGCCGCAGAAGGCTACCCCCGCCCTTACGGGGACACCCGGGCCGTGGGCCCGGGAGAAGTCGTTGGCCGAAGGGGCCGGCAAGGTTGCGGGTAGAGGAGAAGCCGGTTTGGGTGGCCTCGTCTCCCATCTGTCTCCCATGCGCTCTTGAACGGCTGAAGGGGCCCATCCGGTCAACCCGGATGGGCCCCTCTGTCATGCCGTCCGACCTGGGCTCCCGGTGTAACCCGGAAGGCGGACGGTCGGGCCTTCTTGGTCTCCCAGTGACGGGCCGGGCCGGGTCGGTGACCTGCGGGGATCTTCCCTGCGGGCCGCTGACCTGGCCCTTTGCTGTTGGGCAGCGGCGGGCCGCGACGGACCTGATCGGGTGTCCTGCGGACTGTGTGCGGACTGGGCCGAGAGCCCCCGCTTGCGTCTCAGCGATCACCAGCATGACGCAGCGTAGAGCCGACACCGGGAGCGATGGATGCGATCCGGCAAAGCCGCAGTCGTCGGTTCCAGGAGGTAGGCATGGAGCCCTGTCTCCTGAGCAGGCTCATATTTACAGGGGTGCGCTTAATTTCGCGCCCACGCGTCGAGAAGCATTGCCAAACGCGTCGTGTGCTCGCAGAGCTCCTGGCCCAGCGTGGTGAAGTCGTGCGCCGGGTAGTATTCCTCGACCAGCCCGTAGTACGGCAAGCTCAAAGACAGCCGAGGCACGACCCGTTCCTCGGGGGTGTAGTGAACGAGCGTGTTACGGAAGCCCCGCCCATCCGCGTGCATGATGGTGACGCTCGACTGATGACTCAGGATGGCGTTCAAGAGGTCCAGGGACGTGCTGCTCAGCTTGCTGCCGTACTCGGCCTTGAGCTCAGTGAGACTTGAGAGCACGTGGTAGAGCGTGATGAACCTGAGTTTGAGCATGGTCTCGGCCGAAGTAGCTGTCTGGTCAGCCGACAACATCACGTCGAGAAAGTTGAGCGAGCATTGAAAGGCGGATAGTGAAGCCGTTAGCTCATCTGATAGGGCCGGATCGAAGAGGCGCTTGAAGTATCGCTCAGACCGCCGGTCCCTGCTCTTGAGCTCTCCGAAGTTCATGGCGGTCATGAACGACGATCCGTGCCACGGCAGTGACTCGGTCACCTGGTCCACAAAGCGCGCTTGGGACTCAGCCACGGCCATGAGAGTACGGCCGATGACAGGGATGTCGGACGTAGCGATAGTGGGGATGCCCATGAAGAAGCTGGCCACCTGGGTTGTCGTCACCAGCCGACCTCGGTACCGCCACTCGCCAAGGTCGGTCTCCAACACTCGGGCCGGTGGAAACCAGGTGTTATTGAGGAACCTCTCTCGACCGGCGGAGATGATCGCTGTGAAGTCACCGAGGACGCCAGCGTGGCCAACCTTGGATCCATCGAACAGCTTGACGCTGTGTCGCGCTTTCTCAATCACGGCTTCGTGGCTGTAAGTCAAGAGCGCCGCTCGCTGCGGGTCGATGGCCTTTAGGGTCCTATGCGACTCGTGGATGAAGAGCGAGAGGTAGTTGTTCATGCAGAAGGCCGGAATGACCGAGTTTTCCTGGTCCGCAAGTACGCTCCCGAGGAAGCGGCGAGAGAACATGAGATCACTTTCGAGGAGCTGAGTGGCTATAACGTTCTTAAGGCTGGCGCTCGTGCTCATCCAAGTTCCTTTTGGTGATACTCGTTGATCAGGTTGGGCTGCGCGCTATTGATCCGAAACGCTTTGGGTTCAGGCTCGTTGACGGTGTGTGAGTGATCTGTTGGGGGATGCGCGGACGTGGTCGCCGGACGCGCAGGAGGCTGTGCGGTTGCTTGCGGTGTCCGCGCTGGTGGAGGGCCGGGACCGTGTAGAGGTCGCCGCTCTGTTCAAGGT
>NZ_JBIUBU010000014.1:0-175034 GCF_044548345.1 Streptomyces sp. NPDC052042
GGGGGGGGGGGGCCCCCCCCCGGCCGGGGGGGGCGGCCCGGCCCCCCCCCCCGGGGGGGGGGGGGGGCCGCGCCCCGCCCCCCCCCACGGCGCCATTGCGCCCGCTGCCCCTCGCTGATGCGGGCGGGGACCCCGCCGAGGACCAGCCGGGCGATGCGTTCGGGGTGGCGCCTGGCACAGCCGAAGGCGATCAGGGCGCCGTAGGAGAAGCCGAAGAGGTTGACCCGCGCTGCGCCGAGGTCGTCGATGATCCCGGTGACGGCTTCGTACAGGAGCGCCTCGTCCGCCCCGGACGGGAGCGGGTCCGCGCCGCCCATGCCGGGCAGGTCGGCGGTGACGACCGGGGCGAACGGCCCCAGGTGCTCGTCCATCTGTGGCCAGCCGTGCATTCCCTGGAGCGCGCCGCCGAGGACGACGACCGGTTCGGTGCGCGGCGCGGGCTGTGCGAGGACCCGGTAGCCGTAGCGCAGTCCGCGCACCGACAGGGTCCGTATGATCTCCTCGGCCATGGTGGTCCTGGTCTCCGGGTCAGGCTCTGGTGAGGACGAGTGCGGCGTTGTGGCCGCCGAATCCGAGCGAGGTCTTGACGGCTGCGTCGAACGCGCCCGGACGGGCCTCCTTGCGCACCACGTCGAGGGGGATGTCGGGGTCGGGGGCGTCCAGGTTCAGGGTGGGCGGTACGAGCCGGTGCTCCAGGGCCAGCGCGGTCAGCGCGGTCTCGATGCCGCCCGCGGCGCCGAGGGCGTGGCCGGTCATCGCCTTGGTGGAGGTGACCAGGGGATGCTCGCCGAGGACGCGGCGGAGCATGGTCCCCTCGATGAGGTCGTTGGCCACGGTCGAGGTGCCGTGGGCGTTGACGTGGCCGATGTCCCGGGCGGTGACTCCGGCGTCCGCGAGGGCGGTGCGCAGGGCGCGTTCGATGCCCCGGCCCCCGGGGTCGGGGGCGACGGCGGAGTGGGCGTCGCTGGAGGCGCCGTATCCCGCGACGTGCGCGCGGACGGTCGCGCCGCGGGCACGGGCGTGCTCCGGGCGTTCCAGGACGAGGAGTCCGGCGCCCTCGCCGACCACGAAACCGTCGCGGTGGATGTCGAACGGGCGGCACGCCGCCTCGGGCTCGTCGCACCGGGTGGAGACGGCTTTCAGCCGGCAGGCGCTGGCGATCAGCAGCCGGGAGCACACCGATTCGGCACCGCCCGCGACGGCGATGTCGCAGACCCCGGCGCGGAGCATCTGGTGGGCGGTGCCGATGGCGACGGTGCCGGACGAGCAGGCGGTGGAGACGGCCTGGCTCGGGCCGAGGGCACCGAGGTCGGTGGCGACGCTGCTGGCCGCGCCGTTGACGACGGTGAGCGGGGCGAGTTTCGGGGAGACGCGGCGGGCGCCGCGCTCGGCGAGGACGGTGTGCTGCTCGTCGTAGAAAGGGAGGCCGCCGTGCGCGGAGCCGATGACGACGGCGACCCGTGTGCCCTCCCAGTCCGAGGGGTCGAGCCCGGCGTCGGCGACGGCCTCGCGGGCGGCGAGGACGGCCAGTTGCGAGAAGCGGTCCATCAGCCGCGCGGCGGCCGCCCCGAGCCTGGCCGCGGCATCGAGGCCGGTGACGGTGTACATGAAGTCACAGGGCAGTCCGTCGAGTTCGGGTCGCTTCAGGACGGAGGGGACGGCAGTGGCCTCGGTGACGGTGCGCCAGGTGGTCCGGGCGTCCGCTCCCGCGGCGGTGACCAGGCCGATGCCGGTGACGGCGGCCGTGAAGGGGGTGGGGCGACCCGGGCGGGCCGTCATGCCGCGGCCCTGCGGTCCACGGCGGCGACGAGCTGCGCGACGGTGTCGCGCGAGGTCAGGTGCAGATCGTCGAGATCGACGTCCATCCGGTCCTCGATGAGGAGCCGGAGTTCCTCCAGCGCCAGGGAGTCCAGTCTGAGCTGACGCAGCGACACCTCCGGGCGGATGGCTCCGGGGTCGGCCCCGAAGTTGGCGACCAGCAAGGTGTTGATCTGCTCTGTCGTGCTCATGCGGCACTCCTGCGCGTCTCGAACGCGGTGACGTCCTGCCGCGTGAGGGTGAGTGCCGTTCGGGGGACGTCGGCCGGTCAAGAGGAACCCTTTATACGCCTTCGTAAGGATGATTCCGTTCCGCGTTCCCCCGTGCGGAGGACCGTCGTCCACGCGTGCGAATCCGCCGGGCCGCGCAGGGCGTCGCCGTGGCGGGCGCCGGGCCGCGTGGACCAGGGCCGTCCGGCCCCTCCCGCCACCCGGAGGACCACCGTAGACTCCGCGATCACGACGAAAGGCGCGATCATGACAACACACGCGAGTACCCCGCCCGGCGCGGCCCCGGCCACCGACGCGAGCGCGGTGGACGATGCGCCGGAGGGGGCGGGCGGACCGGCGCTCTTCACCACCATGTCCACCATGCGCGCCATGCGCCGCCTCAAGCCGGACCCGGTGCCCGAGGCGACGCTGGAGCGGCTGGTACAGGCCGCGGTCTGGGGACCGAGCGGCGGCAACATGCAGTGCTACGAGTTCGTGGTGGTGACGGACCGTGAGGTGATGGCCCGTCTGGCCCCGCTGTGGAAGCGGTGTGTGGACGCGTACCTGGCGACCACCGGGAAGTACGCGCCGCAAGGCATGGACGAGGCGGCCTACGGGCGGATGGTCGCCGCGATCGAGTACCAGCGCGACCACTTCGCCGACACGCCCGCACTGATCATTCCGTGCTACCGGTTCCCGGAGCCCCGGGTGGACGAGGAGGGGCTGCGGGCGTACGCGCAGGCGCTCGGCCCGGCCGCGACCGAGCGCATGGCGAACACGCAGGACCGGTTCCAGGCGCTCGCCGAGGCGTCCTGTGTCTACCCGGGGGTGCAGAACCTGCTGCTGGCCGCGCGGGCACTGGGGCTCGCGGCGAACATCACCATCTGGCACCTGATGCTGGAAGAGGAGTGGAAGGCGGCGCTGGGCATCCCGGAGGACATGCGCACCTTCGCGGTCGTGCCCGTCGGTCTGCCCCAGGGCCGCTTCGGTCCGGTCCGGCGGCGCCCGGTGGCGGACGTCGTCCACCGCGACCACTGGTAGCGGCGCCCGAACCGGCCCGCCGGCCCCGCCGGGCGCCCGGCGGGGCCGCGCCGCGGGGTGCCCGCCGGCGGTCCGGCGTTCGGACGCGGTCATCAGCACCTCGGCGGCGGGGGTCTCGACCTGCCCGTGGGCAGGCAGGCCGGAGCTTCCGCCGCCGGGCACCGCTCGAACGCGCCCCAGAGCGCCGGACCGGTTCGCCGTGGCGCGGACGGTTCCGGAGGAGCGGAGGGCGGTGGCGGCGGTGGCGGGCCGTGGACGGACACGGTGGCGCCGTGCCCCGTCGGCGGGCGCGAAGGCCGGTGCGGGAAGACCGGCTTCGGCGACGACCCCGGCGCGCTTACGGGGTTCGGGCCGGAGACGGAAGCCGGCCGCGGCGAACGGCGGGACGGCGTCCGCCGCATCGACGGTCCCCGGCGGGGCGCGACGGGCTCGGCGGTCCGGCGCCGGCCGCGGGACGATCGCGGTGAGCCCACCCGGCCGTGCCGGGCGGTACGGAAGGACGGTCGTGTGCCGCGGTCCACCGGGGACGGGCACGGCCCGGCAGGGCGGCCCGTCCCATCGGGACCCGTTCCGGACTCGTCATCAACTCCATTCGGATGAACAAGAATTGACGACACGCGATCGATGATTGTCATGCTCTGAACACACGGCTACGCTGAGCGGCCTCCGGCCCTCGGCCCCTCCGTCTCAAAGCCGCGGCCGCACTTCTCTCCCCCCACGCACAGAGCAGGAGCAGCTATGCCCCGTCGAACGGCCTTCCACACCAGAGCCCGCTCATCCGTCCTGGCGGCGCTCACCGCCACCGTGCTGGCCGCGGTCGGCACCCCGGCCCTCGCCGCGCCCGGCGGCGACCACCCCATGGGCCAGGCGTTCACGCGGGCGGCCGAGAAGTTCGATGTACCGCGCGATCTGCTCACCGCCGTCGGTTACGGCGAGACACGCCTCGACGACCACGCCGGGCACCCCAGCCAGGCTGGCGGATACGGGGTGATGCACCTGGTGAGCAACCCGGTGAACCGCACGCTGGAACGGGCCGCGGCGCTCACGGGCGCGTCCCCGGCCGCCCTGCGCACCAACACCTCGGCGAACGTCCTGGGCGGTGCGGCGGTGCTGCGGGAGTACGCCGACGAGCTCGGCCTCGACGCCCGGGACCGCGACGACATCGACGCCTGGTACCCGGTCGTCGCGCGGTACGGCGGCACGGACGGGCCGACCGCGGCCGTGTACGCCGACGCCGTCTACGAGGTCCTGGCCAACGGCCTCGACACCGTCGTCCCGAGCGGCGAGCGGATCTCGGTGACCGGCCGTCCGGTCGCCCCGCAGAAGGGCCCGCTCGTCTCCGCCGGTACGTGGGCGCAGAGTCCCGACTACCCGTCGGCGCTGTGGTCCCCGGCCCACGCGAACAACTTCGCCACCGGCCGCACCGCGAAGATCAGCAAGGTGGTCGTCCACGTCACGCAGGGCTCCTACGCGGGCTCGATCAGCTGGTTCCGCAACCCGACTTCCTCGGTCAGCGCGCACTACGTGGTGCGCTCCTCCGACGGCGAGATCACCCAGATGGTCCGGGACAGCGACACCGCGTACCACGCGCGCAGCGCCAACTCCTCGACGCTCGGCATCGAACACGAGGGGTTCGTCGACGACCCGACCTGGTTCACGGAGACGATGTACCGGTCGTCCGCCGCGCTGACCAGGCATCTGTGCGACCGGTACGGCATCCCGAAGGACCGGGAGCACATCGTCGGGCACAGCGAGGTCCCCGGGAACGACCACACCGACCCCGGCCGGTACTGGGACTGGGCGCGGTACATGGAACTGGTCGGCGGGGACTCCGGCACCCCGGCCGACGGCCTGAGCTTCACGTCCTACGCCACCCTGCGCAGCGGCTCGACCGGCCCCCAGGTCGCGGCGGCGCAGCGGCTGCTGGGCGAGCAGGGCCATCCCGCGGGGGCGGTGGACGGCTCATTCGGGCCGGTCACGGTCAGCGCGGTCCGGGCGTACCAGACGGCCCGCGGACTGAGCGCCGACGGCGTCGTGGGGGCGAAGACCTGGACCGCGCTGCTGTCGGCCGGTGAGACGCCCACGGTCGAGCAGGGTGCCTCGGGTGACGCGGTGAAGCGGCTCCAGCGCGCGCTGACCGCGGCGATGGGCTCGGCCGTCGTCGTCGACGGGAGCTTCGGCCCCGCGACGGAGACGGCGGTGCGCGCCTACCAGAAGAGCCGGGGCCTGGTGGCCGACGGCTTCGTGGGCCCCGTCACCTGGGCGGCGCTCCAGGCCGGGCGCTGACGGACCCGTGCGGCCGGGGCGGCGCGGTCCGGTGCCGCCCCGGCCGGTTCCCGGCATCGACGAGGCGCCGGAGGAGCTCGCCTCGGGCCGGGCGATCCATCAGGTCGTCGACAGCTCGGGGACGTCTGGACGTCTGGACGCCTGACGCCGTGGCCGACGGCGCTCCCTCCGGTCGTGGAGGCGGCGGCGCCGGTCACGGGGCCGGGTGCGGCGGGTGTGCGAGGGCTCACGTGGACCGCTCGTCCGCCCCCGCGGGCGGGCGCCGCCCCGCGACCTCGCGGCGGCTGATGCGCCATCCGTTCGCGCCGCGCACGACGAGGTCGTCGTACGTCACGCTCCCGCACCTGCCGTCCGCCCTGATCCCGATCCCCTTGGACCGGACCCGCACCCGGTCGCCGTCGATCCCGGTCAGGACGACGTTGGTGACGTGATGGCCGAGCGGGCCGTGGCCCCCCATCGCCCGCGCCGCCTCCCGGACGGCCGCCATCCCGTGCATCGTCCCGTGCCCCATGTCCGTGGCGTCGTAGACCACGTCCGCGGTGAACAGCTCGTCCAATCGGTCGAGTTCACCGTTGTCGACCAGGTGCCCGTGGAGGCCGATCAGTTCCGTGATGGCCATGCGGTCCTCGGCTCCGAGTGTCATCGCCCGCCCTTCCGTCGGCTCGTCCGTACTCACGCAACGCGCCCGTTATACGGGGTGAAAGGCGGGTGCGGGCCGGCGGAAGGGCCCGGGGCACCTCTCCCGCGCGCGGAGTTCATTCCGGTGGAGCAGCCGTCCGCATCGGGCGGGGGAACGGGAGTACGGCACGGCGTCCGAGGCCCGGGGCCGGGCCGGCGCGGTGGGGCCCGCCGCGGTCAGCCCGTCCCGGAACCCTCCCGCCACACCAGCGTGTACCGCCAGAACAGCCTCCGTCTGGCCACCGCGCCGGGCAGCACGTCACCTGCCTCGCGAACGATCTCGCGGAACGTGGTCCCGGCCGGTCGGGTCACGGCGGTCATCGAGACGGGGCGCGGCGCCGCGCGCCCCCTGTTCCGGATCCAGCCCACGGCGGCGTTGAGCGGAACGGACACGAGAGACAACAGGTGGTCGCCCGCGGTCTCCTCGCGGGCGAGGCCGACCACCACCAGGGTTCCGCCGGGTGCCAGACGCTCCCGGAGTCCGGCGAGGGTGTCGGTGAGCGGGAGGTGGTGGAGGACGGCGACACACGTGATCGCGTCGTACGGGCCCGTCGGCATCCCGGCCGGCGCCTCGGCGACCGCGAAGGTCACCGGTGCTTCGGGGCCGGTGAGTCCACGGGCCCGGACGAGGATGTCCGGGTCGGCGTCGATGCCGTGCACCGTCCTCGCCCGGGTCGCCAGGAGCCGGGCCAGGTCGCCGCTGCCGCAGCCGACGTCCAGGGCGCTGCCGCACCGGCGGGGGAGCTGCCGCAGGATCCACCGGTGGAAGTGCGCGTTGTGGTCCCAGGGGTGGGTGGCGTTGAAGCGGTCGAGCGCTTGGATGATCCGGTGCGACAGGGTCGTCATGCCGGGCACCGTACGGGTCCTGCGGCAGCCCGTCGAACCCCCCGCTCCGGCCGGGTGCGGCGCCGGACGGGAACGGCGGGAACGCGTACGGTCGCCCGTCGGGCCACTGCGCCCCCTGCCGCCTCGGCGGTGAAGTCCACCACCGGTTCCTCCCTCGCGCCCGGTGCGGTCATGGCCGCCGGGACGACCGGCGGCGTCAGAGGCGTCGCCAGTCGTCCCAGACGGCCGCAAGTTCGGCCTCGATCGCCGGTGCCACCGTGTCCAGCAGCCGCAGCTGTGCGCCCGGGCCCGCCAGGTCCATGCGGTACGGGTGGGGTGGTCCGCCGGGGCGGGCGCCGAGGGCGGTGACCGAGCCGATGACGCGGTTCGGCCCCAGGACGCCGGGAAGTGCGCGCACCTGACAATCCGTCAGGTCCAGGTCCTCGACCAGCAGCTCCTGTCCGTCGTACGTGACCCGGGTGGTGGCCCGCACGCTGCCGCCGCACTCCCCGGAGCGCCCCAGGACCAGGGTGTCCCGCCACAGCATCCGTGCCCCGGCGGCGAGCGCGACGTCCATGGAGCGTTCCACCCGGGCACCGTCGCCGACCACGAACGGCCGGGCGTCCCAGTGCAGTTCGCCGCCCTGCGCGATGTCCACCCGGGCCCGCCAGCTCGACGAGCCGCCCCGGTGGTGGTACGCGACCAGGCCGGACGGTTCGACCAGTTCCAGGCGGGCGCCGGGACCGACCGAGACGCGCAGTTCCAGGTGGTCGCCCGCGAGCAGGCCGGCCCGGGTGCCGACCAGGGCGATCCGCACCCGGTCGGGGGCCGGCAGCAGGGGGCGCGGGGCGAGGAAGGCGCCGGGGCGCAGTTCGCGTACGACGTGGCGGCCCACACCGTCCCGCTCCACGGCGAGGACGGTGGGGTCGGCCGGTTCGCGGCGGATGGCCGTGCTCGCGGTCACGAGTCGTGGCGGTGGCTGTGGGGTGCCATCGGTCCCGGGTCGGTGGGGACGAGGGTGCCGGCGCGGTGGCGGGCGAGCACCGACCGTACCCAGTCGGCGAGTTCGGCGGTGGACGCGGGATCGTGCCGGGAGAGCGCGAGCACCGGGAGGCCGTCGCGGGCGGCGCGGGCGTCGGCGACCATGGTGTTCACGTCGACCTCGACGTGGGGGGCCAGGTCGGTCTTGTTGACGATCAGGAGGTCCGCGCCGGTGATGCCGGGGCCGCCCTTGCGCGCCACGTCTCCGCCGCCCGCGACGTCGATGCAGAACAGTTGGGCGTCGGCGAGGGCCGGGCTGAAGGTGGCGGTCAGGTTGTCGCCGCCGCTCTCGACGAGCACCAGGTCCAGCGGCCCGTACGCCTCCTCCAGGTCCTCGACGGCGTCGAGGTTGGCGCTGATGTCGTCGCGGATGGCGGTGTGCGGGCAGGCGCCGGTCTCGACGGCACGGATGCGTTCCGTCGGCAGGACGCCGGCCGAGCGCAGGAAGCGGGCGTCCTCGTCGGTGTAGATATCGTTGGTGACGACGGCCATGGAGAGTTCGCCGGCCAGTTCCCGGCAGAGCGTGGCGAGGATCGAGCTCTTTCCGGTGCCGACCGGGCCCGCGACGCCGATCCGCAGGGCGCGCGGGAGGGCGTCGCCCGCGTGGTGCCGGTGGTGTCCGCGCCGGTGGTCGAGGTGCTGGTCAGGCAAGGAAGAGTCTCCGTTCTCGTCGTGCGTGTTCGAGTGCCCACTGTTCGGTGAGCGGGGGCGTACGGGCGGGCAGGTCGGCCGAGTCCCGTACGGCGAGGGCCTCGCGCACCGCGGCCGCGGCGTCGGGTTCGGCGGCGAGGATCCAGGCGACCGTGTCGAGGGGGTCGCCGGGCAGCAGCTTGAGCGCCGCCGAGGTGATGGTCTGGAGTTCGTCGTAGACGACGGCGTGCGCCAGGTCCGTCCCGGTCACCGCCAGGACGGCTCCGAGGGCGCCGAGCGCGACCGGCCGCAGCGGGCGGGGGCAAAGCGCGGACAGGGCGGTGACCGCGGGATGGTCCGGGACCAGCCGCCGGGCCAGGCGGTGCACTCCACGGCCGAGGGTCGCGGACGCCTCGCGCAGCGGTGCGGCGGGGGTGCGGGCGGCCAGGGCCCGCTGTACGGGCCCGTAGTCCACCGGGTCCTGCCCGGCGGCCCGCAGGGCGAGGACGGCGGCAGCCGCCTCGGTGACCGCCGCGGTGCGCAGCCGGGCCCGCAGCAGGGCGGGGACGTCGTCGCGGGTGAGGCCGGAGGCGACGGCCGGTTCCAGTCCGGCGCTGTAGGTGTACGCGCCGACCGGGAGCCGCCCGTCGGCCAGCAGCAGAGGTGCCAGTCCCGCCATCAGAACATGGCGTACCGCTGGGCGAGCGGCAGTTCGGTGGCGGGGGCGGGTTCGACGGGCTCCCCGTCGATCCGGATGGCGAAGGTCTCCGGGTCGACGTCGATCTCCGGGAGCGCCGTGTTGTTCGGCAGGTCCGCCTTGGTGAGGTGGCGGGTGGGCCGTACGGCGACCAGGTCCCGTTCGAGGCCGAGGCGTTCGGCCAGTCCGTCCTCCAGGGCCGCCGGGGCGACGAAGCTCACCGAGAGATGCGGTGCGGCATCGGCGGCGGCGGTGGGGCGCAGCAGCACGGGCTGGGTGGTGGGGATCGCGGCGTTGGCGTCGCCGAGGGGCGCGTACACCACCATGCCGCCCTTGAGCACGGCGGCGGGGCGGATGCCGAAGAAGGCGGGGTCCCAGAGCACCAGGTCGGCGAGCTTGCCGGGTGCCACGGAGCCGACGACGTGGTCGATGCCGTGGGCGACAGCGGGGCAGATGGTGTATTTGGCGACGTAGCGGCGGGCGCGTTCGTTGTCCGCGGGCAGTTCGGTGCCTCGGTCGCCGCGGCGCCGCTTCATGGTGTGGGCGACCTGCCAGGTGCGGCAGATCACTTCTCCGATGCGGCCCATGGCCTGGGCGTCGGAGGAGGTGATGGACAGGGCGCCGATGTCGTGCAGGACGTCCTCGGCGGCGATGGTGGTGGCGCGGATGCGGGACTCGGCGAAGGCGAGGTCCTCGGGGACGCGCGGGTTGAGGTGGTGGCAGACCATCAGCATGTCGAGGTGTTCGGCGACGGTGTTGACGGTGTGCGGGAGCGTCGGGTTGGTGGACGCCGGGAGGATGTGGGGGTGGGAGGCGACGGTGATGATGTCGGGTGCGTGGCCGCCTCCGGCGCCCTCGGCGTGGAAGACGTGGATGCCGCGCCCGGCGATGGCGTCGAGGGTGCCCTCGACGTAGCCGGTCTCGTTGAGGCTGTCGGCGTGCAGGGCGACCTGGAGTCCGTACGTGTCGGCGGCCTTGAGCGCGGCGTCGATGGCGGCGGGGGTGGCGCCCCAGTCCTCGTGGACCTTGTAGCCTCCGGCGCCGCCGAGCGCCGCCTCGCGCAGGCCGTCCTCGCCCACGGTGGAGCCCTTGCCGAAGAGCATGACGTTGAGCGGGACCCGGTCCAGGGAGCGGTGCATCATCGCGAGGTTCCACGCGCCGGGGGTGACGGTGGTGGCCTTGGAGCCCTCGGTGGCGCCGGTGCCGCCGCCGATGACGGTGGTGGTGCCGGTGGCCAGGGCCTCGTGCAGGGCGCCGGGCATCAGGAAGTGGACGTGGGTGTCGACGGCGCCGGCGGTGAGGATGCGGCCCTCGCCGGAGACCACGTCGGTGCCGGGTCCGATCACCAGGTCCGGGTGGACGCCGTCGCTGACGTCCGGGTTGCCGGAGCGTCCGAGGGCGACGATCCGGCCGTCGCGGACGCCGACGTCGGTCTTGACGACGCCCCAGTGGTCGAGGACGACGACATTGGTGATGACGAGGTCGGGGGCGCCGTCGGCGCGAGAGGCGGTGGCCTGGCCCATGGACTCGCGGATGGACTTGCCGCCGCCGAACACGGCCTCGTCGCCGCCGAAACAGCGGTCCTCCTCGATCTCGATCCACAGGTCGGTGTCGGCGAGGCGGACGCGGTCACCGGTGGTGGGCCCGTAGAGCGCGGCGTAGGCGGCTCGGGTCAGTTCTGCCATGTCACATGTCGTCCCTTCGTGCGCTGCGGGTGCCGGGCACGACGAGGCCGGGCACCTCCCGACGACCGCCCAGCTCGACGAGGGAGACCTCGGCTCCCACTCCGGGCTCGAAACGCAGAGAAGTACCGGAGGGAATATCGAGTCGGAATCCCTCGGCCAGGGACCGGTCGAAAGAAAGCGCGGGATTCACGTCGGGGAAATGCAGATGCGAGCCGACCTGAATGGGACGGTCGCCCTCATTCACCACGGTCAGTTTGATATGCGTTCGGGTTTCGTTGATTTTGAGTACGCCGGAACCGGTCCGGATCTCGCCGGGGATCACGGGATCGGCGCGGTGATCGTGACGAGCTTGCGCCCGTCCCGGAAGGTCGCCTCGACCTGGACGTCATGGAGCATCTCGGGGACCCCTTCGAGCACGTCGGCGCGGGTGAGGACGGCGCGGCCCTCGGCCATCAGATCACCGACGAGGGCGCCCTCACGGGCACGTTCGATCGCCCAGCAGGAAAGCAGTGCGACGGCCTCCGGGTAATTGAGCAGCACGCCGCGCTCCTTTCGGTCACGGGCGATCATTCCAGCGACGCTCAGCAGCAATTTCTCCGTGTCGGACGGAGTCAGGAACATGGGAAACCTCCGCGGCGGACAACCCCCGGAATTCCCGGAATCACTTCCACCACGCTCTTCTTATAGGCCCCCAGAGGTCACCGTGGCAACTCGATCCACACCTCGATAAGTCCCTTTCTCTCCTTATCGCCCACCATATACGGGCAAAGCAGACAAATTTTGGCCGTCGAGGGAGCACAAGAGACTGCCCTGCACCCCGGGCACGGGGTGCAGGGCAGCCTCAGAAGCGGGCCTCAAGAGCGGGCCTCAGCAGGTCACTTCAGGCCGAATGCCCGAATGATCTCCTGGTCGACGCCGAGCCCGTCGGGCGCTTCGGCGTGCGCCTTGAGCGAGACGAACGCTCCGGCCTGCTTCGGGGTCTTGAACCGGGCGGTCCAGGAGCCGTCCCCGTCCTCGCGCAGCTCCACCGCGGTCCAGGTCTTCCCGTCGTCGTAGCTGACCGACAGCGATGCCTTCGTCGCCTTCACGGCACCGGCCAGCCACTCCTGCGTGCCGGAGGAGAGCTTGATCTCGGCCCACTGGCCGGCCTTCACCGCACCGGCGAGGTCGGTGTCGATGGCGTAGTCCAGCTGGAGCAGCGGGATGTCGACCTGGAAGGGGCCGTTCTGGTTCAGCTCGCCCGAGACGAAGTTCCACTCGGTGCGGGTGCGGACGGAGGTCTTCCAGGTGTCCGCGTCACGGGTGGAGTCGAGGACGATGCGGTACGGGAGCTTCTCGGGCGAGACGTCCCAGGCGAAGCCGGCCCGGCCCTGGACCTTCTTGATCAGGGTGTCGCCCTGGTAGAAGGCGGTGCTGGTGGTGTCGTACTCGTCCATCGACATGGAGCCCGAGTGCCCGGCGCCCGAGTCCGTCCACGGGGTCAGGTTGAACTGGATGTCGTTGTAGATGGAACGGTGCGGCCCCCAGAATCCGGTGCCCAGCCGCGGGCGGACGATCGGCGCGAACCACTCGGCGGGGTAGGTGCGGCCGGCCGTGTAGTCCATCTTTCCGCCGCGCATCTCCAGCGAGGCTTCCGAGCTGTCGGCGGAGAGGACCGAGTGCTTCTCGTACCAGTACGAGGCGCCCGGGAGCGGGGTGACCCACTCCTCGCGGGCGGCGGGGAACTTCTCGTACTCCTCGAAGCCGATACCGGGTCCGTAATCCGGGATGTCGTAGCGGAATCCGGCGCCGAGCACATCGCGGTGGCCGTAGAAGGTGTTCTCGACCTTCGCCAGGTCGCGCGCCGAGGGGGCGAACTCCAGTGAACGGTCCGGGATCGCGCCGTCGTGGCGGTCGACCAGGTCGTACACGTAGCGGGCGAAGCGGCGCTGGGCCACCGTCAGCTTCTTGCCGCGCCGGGCCGTTTCGATCAACCGCTCACCGGCGAGGCGCTGCACCGAGGCCACCGGGATGGCGGCCTCCTTCCCGTACGGGGCGTAGCTCTCCAGCAGCCGTCCGTCGCCGTCGTGGACCACGAAGAGGGCCTCGGCTCCGGCCGCCACCGCGTTGGCGACCCGGTCGGCGGGGGTGACCGCGTCGCTGCGGCGGATCACCACGGCCTTGCCCTCGGCGTCCAGGCCCTGGTAGTCGGCCGCGGCGCCGTAGCCCGCGAAGACGCCGTTCAGCTTCTTCGTGCCGCTCTCGGCGACGGGAGAGCCGGGCTGCACGGTGACCGGCACATCACCGCCGTCGGCCGCCAGGTCGATCAGTTCCTCGCCCTGCCGCCAGCGGGTCAGGAAGGAGAATCCGCCCCGGGTGACCTTCTCGGTGGGGCTCGCCCACAGCTGGTCGTACATCAGCGGGATCTGGTACGCGTCGCGCTGCACGGTGCCGTTGGGCGCGGTACGTGCCATGTCCAGGCGCATCTGCCGGGTCTCGGTCTGCTTCGGCGTGCGCACGTCGACCTTGCGTGCCTCGGACGCGTCGAGGGTGACGGTGGACGGCTTGTCGAGGGCGATCTCGGGGGCCGCGAGGAAGGCGAGGGCCTTGGAGTCGGCGCGGTCTCCCGCGACATCGGCGAACGTCCATGCGGTGTAGTCGCCCGGCGGGAGCCTCAGGGTGGTCTCACCGGAGACCCGGACCGGCTGCAACTGCGGGTCGCCCAGCGCGCCGATCACCACGATCCCGTCCATCGGCTCGCCGGAGCGGTCCCGCAGCCGGAGCGTCAGATCGTAGAGCTCCCGCTCCTTGTTCAGGGCGAAGCCGGTGTGGGCCACGACGGTGCCCGAAGCGTCCCGGGCGACGACCTGGCCGGAGAACTGGGTGTTGTTGGCGACCTTCGACGGGTCCAGCGAGAGCACGGTCTCGGCGCTGGAGCCGGCGGGGACCGTCAGCCGCTTCGCCGACAGGGTGTAGGCGTCGCCGTCCGTGCCGGTGGACAGGTCGAGCGTGACGTCCTCGGTGCCGGTGTTGCGGTAGGTGATGGTCCGCTTCGCGACCGGGTCGGACGGGGAGTGCGGCCAGTCGTAGGAGGCGACCGGGACGGAGCCGGTGGCCTCGATCGTGGTGTCGAGGGCCGCCTTCACGTCGAGCCGGCCGGTGCCCTGCTGGTACGGGGTGTAGGGCAGTTCCTTGGACGAGCTCATCAGCGCGTCCTTGATCCGCTGACCGGACCAGTCGGGGTGACGCTGCTTCAGGATGGCAGCGGCACCGGCGACGTGCGGGGTCGCCATCGAGGTGCCGGACATCGACCGGTACATCCCGTCGATGCCCGGGACGGACTGGGAGGCGGCGGCGTTGATGCTCACACCCGGGGCGGACAGGTCGGGCTTGAGGCCGTGCGACCGGACCAGCGGGCCCATCGAGGAGAAGTCCGCGCGGTTGTCCTTCTTGTCGACGGCGGCGACGGTGAGCGCCTTCTGGGCCGAACCGGGCGAACCGATCGTGCCCGCCCCGTAGGCGTTGCCCGCCGCGATCACGAACAGCGGACCGCCGTCGGCGGACAGGGCGTCGACGGCCTGGGACATCGGGTCCGTGCCGTCGTCCGGGACGCTGGAGCCGAGGCTCATGGAGACGACGTCGGCGCCTTCGGCCTTCGCCCACTCCATGGCCGCGATGATGCCGGAGTCGTCACCGGTCCCCCCATCGCCGAGCACCTTGCCGATGATCAGGTCCGCGCCCGGGGCGACGCCCTTTTCGGCGCCCTGCGAGGCGGCCCCGGAACCCGCGATGGTCGAGGCGACGTGCGTGCCGTGGCCGTGCTTGTCGTCGACCTCCTCCCCGGGGACGAAGCTCTTCGCGTCGAGGACGCGGTCCTTGACGTCGGGGTGGTCGGCGTCGATGCCGGTGTCCAGGACGGCCACCTTGGTGCCCTTGCCGTCATACCCCTCCGTCCAGGCCCGCGGGGCGCCGACCTGCGGTACGGAGTCCTTGAGCGCGGCCTCCACCCGGCCGTCGAGCCAGAGCTTGCCGATGCCCTTGTCGAGCGAACGGGCCTTGGGCGCACCGGAGATGGCGTTCCAGAACGTGCGGGCGGTGTCCTTGTCGGCCTTCAGCGCGGCGCCGTGGATGCTCTCCAGGGTGCGGGTCTTCTTCGCTCCGCGCGGGGCGGCGGGCAGCGAGCGGCCCTTGCCGGCCGGGTAGGTGGCGATCAGGGGGATGCCGCCCGACCGCTTGTCGTCGTACCCCATCCGGACGAGGGCTGTGACGTTGAACAGCCGGGCGTCCAGCTTCCCGGCCGCGAGCAGGGGCAGCGCCTCGTCGGGCAGGACGTGGAGTTCGTCCCCGGTCTGTTGGACCTGCACCCCTCCGAACGCGCCGTCGGGGCGCTCCACGGTGACGGTGTCCTGGTCGCCCGGCCCGTCCGTGTAGTGCACGACGTCGCCCGTGAGCAGCGTGATGTCGTACTCCTTGGCGGGCGCGGCGGCCTGACGGGCGGTGGGGGCCGGGCCGTCGGGGGCGGCAGCGGTGGCGGCGCCCGCGACGGGGATCAGCGCGCCGCTCACCAGGGCCACCGACGTGGCTATCAGCAGGGCTCTGCGGCCCGCGCGGGCGGGTCTCGTCCCGCGGGTGCGACCGGAGGAACCGGCGTCACATGAGGGTGTGTTGGTCATGCAGCAGATCCAATAGCCGACAGCGCGGATCCGGAACGCCTCGGTCCTGTCGTAAATACGCCGTGGCGGCATTCCGCCCGCGCGATCCCCCCGAACCGTCCGCCATACGGACACCTGTCTCCGGCATACGGAGAATGGTTCAGGCCATGGACGTGACCACCCTTGTCGGCGGTGGGCCCGCCTCGTGGTGGATCGGAATGTGCGCGCCCTTGAGCGGGACGCCGCTGCCGCCGCGCAGCGCGGCCACGATCTCGGCGGCGATCGACAGCGCGGTCTCCTCAGGGCTGCGGGCGCCCAGGTCGAGACCGATCGGCGAGTGCAGCCCGGCCAGTTCCTCGTCCGTGACACCGACTTCGCGCAGCCGCTCGTTGCGCTCCAGGTGGGTACGGCGCGAGCCCATCGCCCCGACGTACGCCACCGGCAGCCGCAGCGCCCGTTCGAGCAGCGGGACGTCGAACTTCGGGTCGTGGGTGAGGACGCACAGGGCAGTGCGCGCGTCGACATCGGTCGTCGCGAGGTAGCGGTGCGGCCAGTCGACGACCAGTTCGTCGGCCTCCGGGAACCGGGCCCGTGTGGTGAACACGGGGCGGGCGTCGCAGACGGTGACGTGGTATCCGAGGAACTTGCCGGCCCGTACCAGCGCCGCGGCGAAGTCGACGGCGCCGAAGACGATCATGCGGGGCGGCGGGACGCTCGATTCGACGAACAGGGTGAGCGGCCGCCCGCAGCGCGCCCCCTCGGCACCGATGGTGAGGGTGCCGGTACGGCCGGCGTCCAGCATCGCCCGGGACTCGGCCGCCGCCGTGCGGTCCAGCTCCGGATGCCCGCCGAGTCCGCCCTCGTACGAACCGTCGGGGCGCACCAGCAGGGGGTGGCCGAGGAGTTCCGCGGGTCCGTCGGCGACCCGGGCCACGGCAGCCGCCTCCCCGCGCGCGGCGGCCGCGAGCGCGGTGGCCAGGACCGCCCGCGCGGGATCGCCGGCCCGGACCGGTGCCACCAGCACGTCGATGGCGCCGCCGCAGGTCAGACCCACCGCGAAGGCGTCGTCGTCGCCGTAGCCGAAGCGTTCGCGGACGGCCGGGCCGCCGTCCAGTGCCCGCTCGCACAGTTCGTACACCGCGCCCTCCACGCACCCGCCGGAGACCGACCCGATCACCGTGCCGTCGCGGTCGACCGCGAGCGCGGCGCCCGGTTGCCGGGGCGCGCTGCCGTCGACCGCGACGACGGTGGCGACGGCGAAGTCGCGTCCCTGCCCGGCCCACCGGCTCAGCTCTTCGGCGATGTCCAGCATGGCGATTCTCCTTGGCTGCGGGTGGGCGGAGGAGCCGCGGGAGTTGGGCCGACGCCCGCGTCGGCGCCGCGGCGGACCGGTGGTGGCGTACGGCCGGCCGGCGCCGGAACGACTCTCCTCCGGGCCGGGCGCGACGTACGGGACGAACACTCCGGTCCGTACCCCGTTCCGGCGCTCCGCTCCCCCGTTCCACCCGGAAACGGGGGAACGGGGGAACGGGGGCTCACATCCCGGTGAGGTGCTCCGGACGCACCGGGGTCCGGTCGAGCGCCAGCCCGGTCGCGTCGCGGATCGCCGCGAGGACGGCCGGGGTCGACGACAGGGTGGGGGCCTCGCCGATGCCGCGCAGCCCGTACGGGGCGTGGTCGTCGGCGAGTTCGAGCACGTCGACCGGGATGGCCGGGGTGTCGAGGATGGTGGGGATCAGATAGTCCGTGAAGGACGGGTTGCGCACCTTCGCGGTCCCGGGGTCGACGACGATCTCCTCCATGACCGCGATGCCCAGGCCCTGGGCGCTGCCGCCCTGGATCTGCCCCTCGACGGACAGCGGGTTGAGCGCCTTGCCGACATCCTGGGCGCAGGCCAGTTCGACGACCTTGACCAGCCCGAGTTCGGTGTCGACCTCGACGACCGCGCGGTGGGCGGCGAAGGAGTACTGGACGTGGCCGTTGCCCTGTCCGGTGCGCACATCGAACGCCTCGGTGGGACGGTGGCGCCATTCCAGCTCGGCCTCGACCGCCTCGTCCTCCAGCACGTCCGCCAGGCCGGCCAGCACCTCGCCGCCGTCGGTGACGACGCTGCCGCCCTCCAGGCGCAGTCCGGCGGTGGTCCAGGCGGGGTGGTACGGCCCGAACCTGCGGCGGCCCAGCTCAAGGACCCTTTCGCGGACGGCCTCGCACGCGTGCTTCACGGCGCCCCCGGTGACGTACGTCTGCCGGGACGCGGACGTGGAACCGGCCGAGCCGACCCGGGTGTCGGCGGGCTGGATGGTGACGCGGCCGACGCCGAGTTCGGTGCGGGCGATCTGGGCGTGCACGGTGACGCCGCCCTGGCCGACCTCCGCCATGGCGGTGTGCACGGTCGCGACGGGTTCGCCGCCGACGACCTCCATGCGCACCCGGGCGGTGGAGTAGTCGTCGAAGCCCTCGGAGAAGCCGACGTTCTTGATGCCGACCGCGTAGCCGATGCCGCGCACGACGGCTTCGCCGTGGGTGGTGTTGGACAGTCCGCCGGGCAGGGCCCGCACATCGGGGGGCTCGCCGGCCGTCTCCCACTGCCGTTCGGGCGGCAGCGGCCTGGCCTTGACCCGGCGCAGCAGTTCGGCGACCGGGGCGGGCGAGTCGACGACCTGCCCGGTCGGCAGGACGCTGCCCTGTTCCATGGCGTTGATCTGCCGGAACTCGACGGGATCCATGCCGAGTTCGGCGGCCAGCTTGTCCATCTGGGCCTCGTAGGCGAAGCACGCCTGTACGGCCCCGAAGCCGCGCATGGCCCCGCAGGGCGGGTTGTTGGTGTAGAGCGCGATCGCCTCGACGTCGACGTCGTCGACGACGTACGGGCCGATGCCGAGCGAGGCGGCGTTGCCGACGACGGCCGGGGAGGAGGAGGCGTAGGCCCCGCCGTCCAGCACGATGCGGCACTTCACATGGGTCAGCCTGCCGTCGCGGGTGGCCCCGTGCTCGTAACGGAGTCTCGCCGGGTGGCGGTGGACGTGGCCGAAGAAGGACTCGAAGCGGTTGTAGACCATCTTGACCGGCCGGCCGGTGCGCAGGGCGAGGAGGCAGGCGTGGATCTGCATCGACAGGTCCTCCCGCCCGCCGAAGGCGCCGCCGACCCCGGCGAGCGTCATGCGGACCTTGTCCTCGGGCAGGCCGAGGACGGGGGCGATCTGGCGCAGGTCGGCATGGAGCCACTGGGTGGCGACGTAGAGGTCGACGCCTCCGTCCTCGGCGGGCACGGCCAGCCCGGACTCGGGCCCGAGGAACGCCTGGTCCTGCATGCCGAAGACGTATTCGCCGCTGACCACGACATCGGCGCGGGCCGCCGCCGCGTCCGCGTCGCCGCGGACGATGGGCTGACGGTGGACGATGTTGGGGTGCGGTACGTGCCCGGCGTGGTGGTCGGTGCGGTGCTCGTGGACGAGGGGGGCGCCGGGGGCCAGTGCGGACGCCTCGTCGGTGACGAGGGGGAGTTCGCGGTAGTCGATCCTGATCCTGGCGGCGGCGCGGCGTGCGGTCTCGGGGTGGTCGGCGGCGACGAGCGCCACGGGTTCGCCGTGGTGGCGGACCTTGCCGTGGGCGAGGGCCGGGGTGTCGCGGATCTCCAGCCCGTAGTGCTTGACGGGGGCGGGCAGGTCGTCGTGGGTGAGTACGGCGTGGACGCCGGGTGTGGCGAGCGCCTCCGAGATGTCGATGGAGACGATCTCGGCGTGTGCGGTCTCGGAGCGCAGGGTGTGGCCCCAGAGCATGTCCTCGTGCCACAGGTCGGAGGAGTACGCGAACTCGCCGGTGACCTTCAGGACGCCGTCGGGGCGCGGGGTGGACTCGCCGATGCCGCCGTTGGCGCCGGTGTGCTGGTCGATGCCGGTGGGACCGCCGGTGACGTGCATGGTCAGTCCGTCCCTTCCGCGCGCGTGGCCGCGAGGCGGACCGCGTCGAGGATCTTCTCGTAGCCGGTGCAGCGGCAGAGGTTTCCGGACAGCGCCTCGCGGATGTCCGCGTCGCACGGTCGCGGGTTGCGTTCGAGCAGTTCGTCGGCGGCGACCAGCAGCCCGGGGGTGCAGAAGCCGCACTGCACGGCCCCGGCGTCGATGAAGGCCCGCTGGATCGGCGCGAGTCCGCCGCCTTCGCGGGGCTCCTGCCCGGCCGGCTCCGGCCGCCGCCGGGCCGGTTCGCCCGCGGTGCCGTCGTCCCCGGCACACGCGCGGGAGCGCCGGGCGGCGAAGGCGGCGAGGCCCTCCACGGTGATGACCTCGCGGCCCTCGGCCTGGCCCGCCGCGACCAGACAGGAACAGACCGGAACCCCGTCCAGCCGGACCGTGCACGATCCGCATTCGCCCTGTTCGCAGGCGTTCTTCGAGCCGGGCAGGCCCATCCGCTCGCGCAGGACGTGGAGGAGGGACTCGCCCTCCCAGACGTCGTCCACCTCGTACCGGCGGCCGTTGACGGTGAGACCGACACGCATGATCAGGCGACTCCTTCGCTGCTGCGTCCGTTGCTCCGGTACGACTCCCAGGTCCAGCCGAGGGTGCGCCGGGCCATGACCCCGACCGCGTGTCTGCGGTAGCGCGCGGTACCGCGCACATCGTCGATCGGGTCGCAGGCCGCGGCGGCGAGGTCGGCGAACCGCCGGACGAGGGACGGGGTCAGGGGCGTGCCGGCGCCCCAGAACCCGCCCTCGTCGAGCGCGGCCTCCAGGAAGGCCTCGGCCTCCTTCGCCCGGACGGGCGTGGGCGCGGCCGAACCGATGCCGGTGCGGACCGTGCGGGTGACCGGGTGCAGGGCCAGTCCGAAGGCGCAGACCGCGATGACCATGGCGTTGCGGGTGCCGGCCTTGGAGTACTGCTGCGGCCCGTCGGCCTTCCTGATGTGCACGGCCCGGATCAGTTCGTCGGGGGCGAGGGCGTTGCGCTTGACCCCGGTGTAGAAGGCGTCGATCGGGATCATCCGGGTCCCGCGCACGGACGCGGCCTCCACCTCGGCGCCCGCGGCGAGCAGCGCCGGGTGGGCGTCCCCGGCGGGCGAGGCGGTGCCCAGGTTGCCGCCGACGCCGCCGCGGTTGCGGATCTGCGGGGAGGCGACGGTGTGCGCGGCGAGCGCCAGGCCCGGCAGTTCGGCGCGCAGGTGCTCCATGATCCGGCTGTAGGGCACGCAGGCGCCGAGCCGTACGCTCTCCTCGCCCACCTCCCACTCGGACAGCTCGCCGACACGGTTCAGGTCCATGAGGTACTCGGGCCGCCGGCGGTCGAAGTTGATCTCGACCATCACGTCGGTGCCGCCCGCGATGGGCACGGCCGCGGGGTGCGCGGCCTTGGCGGCGAGCGCCTCCTCCCAGTCGGCGGGGCGAAGGAAGTCCATGGGCGGCTCTCTCTCCTCGGTCGGGGGCGTCGTTCACCGGGGCCGAGGGCCGACAGCCGCGGGCGGGAGCCGGGTCCGGGGCCGGTGGGCGGCCGGCGGTCCTCGACGGGTCGTCCCTGTGTCGTTATCGCGGCATGGGACCAAGTACACAAGCGGTGCTCCACCCGGTGCAGTCACCGAAACCATGAAGGCATTGGCCGGTCGTTCTCGTCGTCTTGTAGATTCGAACGAATGGCGGGGATCGGTGGTCTCACCGCATCACCCGGTTTCCACCCGCACCAACGAACGAGATCGGCGGCGACGAGATGCGGCTGCGCGCACTGCTGGAGACCGACGCGCTGGGCCTGCGACTGCTCGGCGGCGAGGACGAACTGGACCGGCCCGTACGCGGCGTGATGACCACGGACCTGCGCGATCCCAGCCGGTATCTTTCGGGCGGCGAGCTGGTCCTGACCGGGCTGGCCTGGCGGCGCGACGCGGCGGATTCGGAGCCGTTCGTGCGCATTCTGGCGGAGTCCGGGGTCGCCGGGCTCGCGGCGGGTGAGGCGGAGCTGGGGAACGTGCCCGGCGATCTGGTGGCGGCCTGCTCGCGGCACCGTATGCCGCTCTTCGCCGTTCACGAGACGGTCGCGTTCGCGATGATCACCGAGCACGTGGTGCGCCAGGTGTCCGGCGAGCGCGCGGGCGATCTTGCCGCGGTGGTGGACCGCCATCGCAGGCTGATGACGTCGGGGCCGGCCGGTGGCGGCCCGGACGTGGTGCTCGATCTGCTCGGTTCCGATCTCGACCTGCGGGCCTGGGTGCTCTCCCCCACCGGGCGGCGGATCGCGGGCGCCGGCGCCGCGCCGCTGCCGGCGCCGGTCGGCGCGGCGCTCGCCGGCCGCCATCTGGCCGCCACCCGCGCCGGGCACCGGCCCCCGCACCGGGCCGTGGTCGACGACACCGCCTACGCGCTGCTGCCGATCCGGGGCACCGTACGGGGGGAGGACCCGGCCCCCGGGGACGTGCGCGCGTCGGCGCTGTCGGACTGGCTGCTCGCGGTCGAGGCGGACCCGAGCGACTGGCCGGCGGCCCGGCTGGACCTGCTCCAGGGCGTCACTCAGCTGATCGCGGTCGAACGGGACCGGCGCGACGCGGCCCGTACGGTACGCCGCAGGCTCGCCCAGGAAGTCGTGGAGCTGGTCCAGTCGGGGGCGCCGCCCGCCGAGATCGCCGCCCGGCTGCGGGTCGCCGCCCCGGTGCTGCTGCCGGGGCTGGGGGCGGCACCGCGGTGGCAGGTCGTGGTGGCCTGTGTCGAGTGGGACGGCGCGGAGGGCGAGGCCCCGAAGGGCGGCGGCCCCGCCGTCGCGGGCGGCTCGGTCGCGCAGGCGCTGCTGGAGGAGATCCTGGTGGACCCTGGGGCCACCGGGCCCGACCCCGCCGACCGGATAGCCGTCGCCGACACGGGCGAGGAGGCGGTGGCGCTCGTGCCCCTGCCCGCCGGAGGCGGACCGGAGCCCGCCGACGAGGCCCCCTCGCTGCACGCGGACGTCCTGCTCGCGGCCGTCCGCGAACCGCTCTCCGCGGGCCTGGCCGACGACGGCCGGCTCACCCTGGGGGTCAGCGCGGCCGTGCACTCGCCCGAGGGCCTGCGCGGCGCGCTGGAGGAGGCACGGCACGCGCGCCGGGTGGCGGCGGCCCGCCCCGGCCGGGTCTGTGCCGCCGGGCACCACGAACTGGCCTCGCACGTCCTGCTGCTGCCGTTCGTCCCGGACGACGTGCGCCGCGCGTTCACCGCACGGCTGCTCGACCCCTTGCGCGACTACGACCGGCGCCACCGCGCGGAGTTGATTCCGACCCTGGAGGCGTTCCTGGACTGCGACGGCTCCTGGACCCGCTGCGCGTCCCGGCTCCACCTCCATGTCAACACCCTGCGCTACCGGGTCGGCCGAATCGAGCAGTTGACGGGGCGTGATCTCTCACGTCTGGAGGACAAGCTCGATTTCTTCCTCGCCCTGCGTATGAGCTGATGCCGGTCCCGCCGGACCCCGGCCTCATGCCGCCGTTTGTGAAAAAATTCACCTGACATCGTGACGCCCTCTTGGCCCGGCGTGCCCATCCGTGCTGAGATGCCGCCCAGACTCAACTGCTCGACGGCGCGCTAGGGGAGGGCAATGTGGCGCATTCCGCCATGTCTGGTTCCGGCACCACAGCAGATGACGATCCGCCGCTCCGGACCGCGGTATGGCGCCTGCGGTCCCGAGCCTGCTGGACGGACGCCGCCGCTCTGCTCGAACACGACGCCGCCGCCGACCCGGCCACGGCGCTCCAGCGGACCGCGCTGCTGACCGAGCGCTGCCTGTACACCGGGCAGGGCTGGACCGAGGCCGAGGACGCCCTGCGCACGGCCGAGGCGCTGGCCCACGACGACGCCGAGCGCGGCGCCGCCGCCTGCGAGCGCGGCCACCTGGCATACGCCTCGACGCTCCTGGGGGTACGGGACCGGGCGGACGAGGCCAGTGTCGCCCTGAGCCGGGCCGCGGCGCTCCTCTCGCCGACCGCCCCGGGCCGCCCGCTGCTGGACTTCCGCCGCGGGCTGATCGCGCAGAACATCGCCGACTCCCCCCAGGCGGCGCGCGCCGCGTACCGCAGGGCCCACGCCGGCGCCGCCGCCCAGGGCGACGCGTTACTCCTCTCCTCCACCTGGCGCCATCTCGCGCTGCTCGATCTGCGGGAGGGCGAACGGGCTCAGGCACGGCACGGCTTCGCCGAGTGCCTGCGGCTGAGGGAAGAGCTGGGCTATCTGATCGGTACGGCCCCGGCTCTCATCGCCCTCGCGGACGCCGAACCGGAGCCCGAGACGGCGATCCGGCTGCGGGCCGAGGCGGGCCGGCTCTTCCGGCTGCTCGGGGGCGTACCGACGTGGCTGGCCCCGTACCTTGACCCGCCGTCGCCGAAGACCGCCGAGGCGAACTGAGCCGCGGGCCCGGCGCCCGCGGCGACGGCGCCGGAGCCCCTCCGGTCCGGATCCGGCCGTGCGGGCGCAGGGCCCTGTGGTCCGCGTCCCCGCCGCTCCCGTCGTCCCCGCCTCACGAAGGACCGCGCGCTCAGGTGCGTGACGAAACCCGCCCCGGGCGGGGCGGGGCGGACGGGACCGCACCGGTTCAGCCCGCGGCGCCGGTGAAGTGCTCGCGCGCCAGGGACTGCACGGCGGCGAGGTCCTGGGCGATGAGCGCGTCGAGCAGCGCCGCGTGCTCGGAGGCGTCGGCCAGGAGGGCGGCACGGCCGCCCGCGGACGTGGCCGCGCGCGGCCACTGGGCGCGGCGGTGCAGGTCGTCCGCGACCCTCACCAGTTCTTCGTTGCCGCAGAGCGAGAGCACGGCGCCGTGGAACGCCCGGTCGGCCTCGGCGTAGCCCGCACGGTCCCCCAGCGCGGCCGCGGTCGCGGTGGCCTCGGCGAGCGGGCGCAGGGCGCGCCAGCGGGCGGGCGGGACCGTCCGGGCGAGCCGCAGCATGACGGGGACCTCGATCAGGACCCGTACCTCGGCGAGCTGGGCGAGTTCGCGCGGATCCCGCAGGGACACCCGGAAGCCGCGGTTCGGCACGACCTCGACGGCGCCTTCGACGGCCAGCCGGTGCATCGCCTCGCGCACCGGGGTCGCGGACACCCCGAAGCGCGCGCCGAGGGCCGGGGCGGAGTACACCTCCCCGGGCACCAGCCGGCCGTCGGCCAGGGCGGCCCGCAGGGCGTCCAGGACCTGGCCGCGCACCGAGTGGCGCCGCACCGCGGGGCGCGGGGGCGGGGGTGCGGGTGGCTGGGCGTGGGCCGGCTCGGTATGGGTGTGCTCGCCCCGGACCTGGTCCGGCACGCGTTCGGGGCGCGGCTGCTCGCCCCGCGCCTGTCCGGGTACCCGCACGGAGGCGGGCACGGTCGGTGGTCGCGTCTGCCCACGCGTTCTGCCCTGCTCCACTCGGACCTCCCCGGTCTGCCGTGGGCGCGGCTCGCGTGCGCCATGCCCCCCGGTTGCACGATAGGCGGAGCGGGCCGCAGTTCACACATCGATCAACTCGGGTAAGGTAAGCCTTACCTGCAAGCATCGTGATTTCGGCGGTCCCGCATGACACTTCCCGCCCTGCGTCCCGGCGCCCCCGCGTCCGCCGTCTCGGACGCGTACACGCGCCTGGCCGAGGTCTTCCCCGGGCTGCGCGCGAACGTGCTCCCGGACGGCCAGGAGACGCCCCGGGGCACCGGCTGGGTGCGCGCGGACGAGCTCGCGGAGGGCGGTGACGCGCTCGACGCGTTCCTGGACTGGGACCACGCGCAGATGGTGCGGGACTACGACCGGCGGCCCCGCCCCGACGTGGTCGCCGGCTTCGGCCTGCACCGCTATGCCTGGCCCGCCTGCCTGCTGGTGACGGTGCCGTGGTTCCTGCACCGCCGGGTGCCCCGGATCCCCGTCGAGAGCGTGTCGTTCCAGCGGGAGCTGGGCCGTATGAGCGTCCGGGTGACGGAGTTCGCCTGCCTCCCGGACGATCCGGCGGCCGTGCTGCCGGGTGCCCGGCCGGTCCCCGACGAGGCGGCGCTGCGAGACGCGGTGCTCGCCGCCGTGGCCGAGCACATGGGCCCCGTGCTGGACGGCTTCCAGCCGCGGATGCGGCGCGGCAGACGGGCACTGTGGGGCATGGCGACGGACGAGGTCGTCGAGGGCCTCTGGTACATCGCGCATCTGCTCGGCGAGGAACGGCGGGCGATGGCCGAGCTGGAGGCGCTGCTGCCGGGCAGCGCGAAGCCGTATGTCGGCACGGCGGGCTTCCGCGAACTGGCGGGTCCGAACGGCGAATCGCTCCCCACCCGCGACCGGGTGAGCTGCTGCCTCTTCTACACTCTGCGTCCGGACGACACCTGCGTCACCTGCCCCCGCACCTGTGACGCCGACCGGGTACGGAAACTGACGCCAGGTCACTGATCCACGCCGCTCGAACGGGTAGTACTATTCGAACGCACTTCACAGGCCGCGTACGGATATTCGATCATATCCCGGCTATCCGTATGCGCTGCCGACCCAATGGCGTTCTCTTGTCCCGAAACCCCCTGTGTGTGATGAGGTTTCGGCAATCATGGCGCCCGAAATGCCCTACGTGACGCAAGGGACCGCGCATGAGACTGACCGACATATCGCTGAATTGGCTGCTTCCGGGCGCCGTGCTGCTCCTGGGAGTCCTCGCGGCGGTGGCGGTGGTCGTACGCGGCAAGCGCGCCGCCGACAAGTCCGCTACCGAGGACAGCTGGGAGCGCAGCGAGGAGCGCCGCAGGCGCAAGGAGGCGATGTACGCCATCGCCTCCTACGTCCTGCTCTTCTGCTGTGCGGCGGTCGCAGCCGCGCTCTCCTTCCACGGACTCGTGGGCTTCGGCAGGCAGAACCTCAACCTCTCCGGGGGCTGGGAGTACCTCGTTCCGTTCGGCCTCGACGGGGCCGCGATGTTCTGCTCCGTCCTCGCGGTGCGCGAGGCCAGCCACGGTGACGCGGCGCTCGGTTCGC
The DNA here is from genome assembly GCF_044548345.1 of Streptomyces sp. NPDC052042. Lineage (NCBI taxonomy): Bacteria > Bacillati > Actinomycetota > Actinomycetes > Kitasatosporales > Streptomycetaceae > Streptomyces > Streptomyces sp. NPDC052042. Next base: position 26,449 of record NZ_JBIUBU010000014.1, read on the forward strand.
GGCTGCTCGTGTGGCTGTTCGCCGGCGCCGCCGCCTGGTTCAACTGGGTGCACGCCCCGAGGGGCGTGGACCACGCGGGCGCTCCGCAGTTCTTCGCGGGGATGTCGCTGTCGGCGGCCGTGCTCTTCGACCGCGCGCTGAAGCAGACCCGCCGGGCCGCGCTGCGCGAGCAGGGCCTGGTGCCGCGCCCGCTGCCGCAGATCCGCATCGTGCGGTGGCTGCGTGCTCCCCGCGAGACCTTCGGCGCCTGGTCGCTGATGCTGCTGGAGGGCGTGCGCACCCTGGACGAAGCGGTCGAGGAGGTGCGTGAGGACCGGCGGCAGAAGGACCAGGAGCGGCTCCGCAGGAAGGAACAGGCCAAGCTGGACCGGGCCCACATCAAGGCACTGAACCGGCAGAACCGCGCCTGGAGCCGGATCGGCCGCGGCGGCACCCAGGTGGAGGTCCAGCCGCTCCCTCCTACGGCGGGAGCCGCCCAGTCGACCGCGGAGCCGGTCATACCGGAACAAGGCGAGCTCCCCTTGCGGCCGCGACCATCCCTGCAGGCCGTGACGGGCGCGAGCCGGAGGGCCGGTGACCCGGTCGTCGACCTCACGGCCGAGGACGACACCCAGGCGCTGCCCCGGCTCGACTCCCTGGAGCGCAAGCTGAAGGACCTGGAGCAGCAGTTCGGCTGATCCTCCGCACGAGAGGCCCTGAAGCCCGGTCGGTTCCGGGCCTCAGGGCCTTTCTCCGTTCAGCTCGAACCAGACGACCTTGCCCAGGACTCGCGCGTCGATCCCCCAGGCGTCCGCGAGGCTCCGGACGAGGATCAGCCCCCGGCCGTGCGTACCGTCGTCGGCGTCCGGTACGTACGACAGGGGCGGAAGCGGCCCGAAGTCCCTGACCTCCACGCGGAGTCCGGCGGGGGTCAGACTCGCCGTGACGACCGCTCCGTGTCTCGTGTGGATCAGCGCGTTGGTCACCAGCTCGCTGAGCAGCAGCTCCGCCGCCCCGGTCGGCTCGGCCCGCCATCGGTGGCGCAGCAACTCCCGTAGCGCACGGCGGACGTCACTGACACCCGCCAGGTCGGCGTGCGCCATTCTCCTGCGCATCCGGACCGGCTCGCGCCCCCACGCCTTCCGTGGCGGCCCCACCCCCTCGATCGTGCGACCGGCACCTTCCTGACGCTCCGTCTTCTCCCCCGCGCGCACGGTGGACCGCCCCCTGTTCGTCGTCTCGCCGGGCTCCTTCTCGGAACACGTCCTCGGGGATGCATGCCCCGCGGGCGGGCCGTCACGCTTGCCGGAGCGCCCCTATGTGAATGCGTGCACGAGCGGACCCGTGCCCCGGACACAGAGGCGTCACATTTCCAACCCTGCGGTTAACTTCTACAGAATTCCCATGAGTTGGCGTTGACGAGCCCTCATCTACGCGCGTCATCATGGTGGTCATGAGAATCCCCCCACGGATCACCACGCTCGGCGGCGCCGCAGCCCTCCTGTCCGCCCTCCTCATCGGCGGCTCCGTCACCACGGCCGCCACCGCCGCCTCCGCCTCGGTCGGCAGCATCTGCTACTCGGGCCTGCCCGCCCAGGCACACGACACCCTCGATCTGATCGACGCGGGCGGGCCGTTCCCGTACCGTCAGGACGGTTCCGTCTTCCAGAACCGTGAAGGCGTCCTGCCGAAGCAGCGCACCGGCTACTACCACGAGTACACGGTCATCACTCCCGGCGCTCCGACCCGGGGCGCGCGACGCGTCGTCACCGGCGATCAGGTACGGGAGGGCTACTACACCAGCGACCACTACGCCACCTTCGACCTGATCGACCGCGGCTGCTGAATCCCGGCCCCGAACCGATCCGCGCCGCCACCCCCCACCACCGCCCGCGGCGCGGATCACGGTCCGGCGCGGGCGGCCCAGCCGCCGCCGGGCCTGTAGCCTCCGGCCATGACCGTGACCTATGTGATCGACGGCTCCCGGGTCACCGGCCTGAAGGAGTTCTGGACCGTCATCGGCGAGGCCGTGAACGGTCCCGGCGGATATTTCGGCCGCAACTTCGACGCCCTGGCGGACTGCCTGAGCGGCGGGATGGGCACCCCCGACGACGGCGACTTCGTCTTCGAGTGGCGGGACCACGCGCTCTCCGCACGGGCCCTGGGCCACGAGGAGACGACCCGTCAGCTACGGCGGAGCCTGGAGCGGGCGCATCCCACCAACCGGCCCGCGATGCGGAAGCGGCTCGACGAGGCCCTGGCCGGACGGGGGCCGACGCTCTTCGACCTGATCGTGGAGATCCTGGCGGACGACGCGACGCCCGGCACGCTGCGGCTGTCGTGAGCCCCGGGCCGTGTCCGGCGGACGGGGCCCGGGGGACGGCACCGGCCGGCCGAGCGGAACATCACTCGGCCGGCCGACCGTGGGGGTCGTGAGGATCAGAACTCGGTGGTGACCTCGGCGCCGTCGAACTTCTCGTTGCCGTAGAGGCTGATGAAGTGGTAGCCGGGCGCCGGGTTGTCGACGGTCAGGGTGTGCTCGTTGCCCGCCCCGACGGACTTGTCGGTGTTGACCTTGGTGGTCGCCCATTCCTTCGAGCTGTAGTAGAGGTCGGCGTCACCTGTACCGCCGGACGAAGTGATCTTCAGCTGGGTGGTGCCGGCCGGGATGACGACGGCCAGGTGGGCGTAGTCGCCCTTGACGGCCTTCAGCCCGCTGCGCATGCAGTTCCGGCCCAACATCCGGGTGTCGGCGTCCTTGCACTCGGTGACCTCACCGGGCGAGGTGGTGGACCCGCCGAAGAACTCGGTGGTGACCTTGGCGCCGTCGAACTTCTCGTTGCCGTGGAGGCTGATGAAGTGGTAGCCGGGCGCCGGGTTGTCGACGGTCAGGGTGTGCTCGTTGCCCGCCCCGACGGACTTGTCGGTGTTGACCTTGGTGGTCGCCCATTCCTTCGAGCTGTAGTAGAGGTCGGCGTCACCTGTACCGCCGGACGAAGTGATCTTCAGCTGGGTGGTGCCGGCCGGGATGACGACGGCCAGGTAGGCGTAGTCGCCCTTGTCGGCCTTCAGCCCGCTGCGCATGCAGTTGCGGCCCAGCATCCGGGTGTCGGCGTCCTTGCACTCGGTGACCTCACCGGGCGGGTTGGTGGACCCGCCGCCGCAGGCACCGGCCGCGCAGGCGGTCAGCCAGGTGTTCCAGTCGGCGTCGTAACGGTTGCCTATGGTCGACGTGAGCAGGGTGCGGGCACCGTCCCAGTCGCCCTTGCGGTAAAGGCCGAGCAGGGTGTCGACGTCCGAGCGGTGGGATTCGAGCATGTAACGGACGGCCAGGTAGCCCCAGTTGTACACGCGGGTCTGGTCGGCGTTGTCGTAGGTGGTGTCGAACAGGGTGCCCAGGGTGTAGGTGTGGTTCGCGGCCTGGGCGATGGCGGCCTCATAGGCGAGCTTGCGGTACGAGTAGGAGATGTACTCCGCGAAGCCCTCGACCCACCAGACGGTCGGCGTGGTCATTCCGGCCTCGAAGTCGCCGTACATGTTGTAGCGGCCGTCGAGGTAGTGCGTGTACTCGTGGTTGAGGTTCCAGACCTCGAAGTCCGGGCGGGCCCACTCGGCCTCGTAGGCGATGAACCGGGGCTGGTTGCCCTCGACCGTGGGGTCGCCCTCCAGGTACATGCCGCCGTTGTTGGTGTCGATGCCGAAGATCACTCCGGCGTAGGTCTGGTAGTCGGTGCTGGAGTCGAAGACCACGACCTCGATGGTCTTGTTGTTGTCGTCGGCGACCGGGCCGTTGTCCCGGGCCACCTCGTGGAAGTAGGCGTCCTGGTTGCGCAGGCTGGTGCAGCTGGCCTCAAGTTCCTCCGCGGCCATGTCCTGCGCCCGGATGGTGATGCTGTCACTACAGGTGTGCTTCACCGGCAGGACGGCCTTCTCAAGACGCTCCGCGAGGTCACAGGCGCCGTAGGTCGAGCAGTTGTCCTTGTCGTAGGCGTCGACCATCATGGCCAGGCTGACCCAGAGCGGTGCGGTGGGGCCGTCGAGGGAGCTCTTGCTCATCAGGTCGGCCGCGAGCGGGCTCGCCTTGGCGCGCAGCGAGTCCTCCTTGAGGAAACGGCCGAGCTCGAGTCCCGCGTTGGAGGCCAGGAACGACTGCTTGGTGCCCAGCAGGTCGAGGTGGTTCGCGGCGAAGTCGTGCAGGGAGTTCAGCACACTGGAATCGGCCTCGATGGCGCTGATGAACTCGGGCACCTGGTGACCGCGGAACATGATCGTGTACACGTTGTTCACGGCGTTGAGCATGTACCAGGAGCTGTTGTACGACTCGTCGTAGTCGGCCAGCATCCGCTTGACGATGTTCAGGTAGCGGGCGTTCTCCTCGGCGCTGTCGACGAGCGTGACGGCCTCTGCCAGGGTCTCGCCGTTGCCATCGGTGACATCGAAGGCGTGCGGTGAGGCGAAGAAGGCGTCGAGCCCGCCCTGGATGGCCGTGCGCAGCCTCGGCCCGTAGTCGCCCACGGTGTCAGGGTCGTAGTACTGCACGTAGTAGCCGGCCCGGAGGTAGAGGACCAGTTGGGGCATGCCGGTGCTGCTGTTTCCCGGGTAGGCGGCCGATCCGTCGCGCATCGCGTTGGCGATGGTGACCATCTGCTCCTCGCGGAAGGCCAGATAGCCGTCATTGCCCTTGACCCGGAACAGCGTGTTGACGCAGTCGGTCGTCGACGACTTGACCTGCTCGACCAAGGCGCTTCCGGTGCGGCTGGTGAAGTCGCTGACCTGGCACTCCGCCGCGGTCGTGCCGGACTTTGCGCCACGGGCCCGTGCCGCGGCCTTCATCGACGGTGCGGGATGGCTCGGAGCCATCGCGCGCGGGTCGTCGTAGTCGCGTCGCAGCGCGTCCTTGGACGCGGACAGCGGTGGCCGGTCGGCCGCGTCCCGGGCCTGACGGCCGACATGCGCGGAGTCGACGACGGGCGCGGTCGCCGCCTCGGCGGACGGGCCGCCGAGTTCGGGGAGATCACGGCCGTCGGCCGTGGCCGCCGCCACAGGGCGTTGCTCGGCAGCCTGCGTCGGAGCGGAGAGCATGCCCAGGCCCAGGCATGCTGCCAGGACCGCGGTGGATAGTCCGGTAAGCCTCTTTCGAACCGTTCGGTTCTTCACGTGCCGCCTCCCAGCGGTGGGTCAACCGCGCGACTGCGCGGGTGGGGGGTGATGAGGGAGCGGACCGGGGATGGCATGAGCACGCCCACTCCCCCCTCAGCGCGCTGTACAATGGCACATGTCACATGCTCTTAGGAAGCCCTCTTGCACACATTGCTTTTCAAGGCGGCTCACCGCCCGCTCAGGGGATTTCGTGCGACCATCCCGTACGCACCGGCCGCCACCGGCTCTCTCACCGAGGAACCGCCGTCCGAGCCGGAGCCCGAGCACCGCGTCCTGGACCGGGTCCGGGCTCCGCGTCCCGCCGAGAAGCCGAGGAGCGACGACCGTGCCCCATCCCTCTTTCGCTGCGCCCATCCGGACACCTGGGAGAGGCTGCCGACCGGCTCGCAGCCACCGACCCGGATACTGAGCGGCGCACGCCCTTCCACCGGTGAACTCCTGCTCCCCACCGGCCCGTCGCAGCCCGCACGCACGCCGGCGGCCTCGCCGGAAACGGTGCACGGCGGACTCCGTCTCGCCGATGGGCCCCGGGAGACCGGACGGACTACGTCGACGAGACGCTTTCCCCGTCCCTGCGCGGGATCGGCGTGCGGGTCGGGGACGACCGGGTGATCACGGCCGACGGCGCCCGGCTCCCGCCGCTCGACCCCGCCGCACCACCGACGGGGCCGAGGAATGGACGGCCGACCCGGAGGAACGGGCACTGTGGTCGAGAAGCGATCCGCGGACGGGCTGCGGAGGAATGAAGGCCGATGCCCGGTGTTCAGCTCCCGGCCGCCGCCCGGGACGTCGTCCCGGCGTCCCGGGCGACCGCACCTGCGCCCCGGACGTCGCCGTCGTCGGCCCGGATTGATCTGACAGGTGACCTGTGCGTCAGCATGCGCCTCTCGGCACCCGGTGCGTCACCGGCGAACACGAGATCGAGCAGTCGGACGTGCTCCTGGAAGGATGCGATCCGGACGCTCGGGTCGGCCGAGGGATATGCCACGCTCAGGGACGGGGCATATGGCGCAGGTTGGACCGGGCCATCTGGACCATCCGGCCGACGCCCCCGTCCAGCACGATCTTGCTGGCGGAGAGCGCGAAGCCGGTCACCATCTCGGCGCTGATCTTCGGCGGGATGGAGAGCGCGTTGGGGTCGGTGACGACGTCGACGAGGGCCGGCCCCTTGTGCTTGAAGGCGTCCTTGAGGGCGCTCTCCAACTGCTTCGGCTTCTCCACCCGCACGCCGTACGCCCCGGACGCGCGGGCCACGGCCGCGAAGTCCGGGTTCCTGTTGGCGGTGCCGAACGAGGGAAGACCCGCCACCAGCATCTCCAACTCCACCATGCTCAAAGACGAGTTGTTGAACAGGACCACCTTGACCGGCAGGTCGTACTGCACGAGGGTGAGGAAGTCGCCCATCAGCATGGTGAATCCACCGTCGCCGGACATCGAGACCACCTGCCGGTTCCGGTCGGTGAACTGGGCCCCGATGGCCTGCGGCAACGCGTTGGCCATCGAGCCGTGGCTGAACGAACCGATGACGCGACGTTTGCCGTTGGGTGAGATGTAGCGCGCGGCCCAGACGTTGCACATACCGGTGTCGACGGTGAACACGGCGTCTTCGTCGGCCAGTTCGTCCAGCACCGAGGCGACGTACTCGGGGTGGATCGGGATGTGCTTCTCGACCTTGCGGGTGTACGCCTTGACCACGCCTTCCAGCGCGTCCGCGTGCTTCTTCAGCATCCGGTCGAGGAACCTGCGGTCGGTCTTGGGCTTCACCCGCGGGGTCAGACAGCGCAGGGTCTCGCGCACATCGCCCCAGACCGCCAGATCCAGCTTGGAGCGACGGCCGAGGTGCTCGGGGCGCACATCGACCTGGACGATCTTCACATCGTCGGGGAGGAACGCTTGGTACGGGAAGTCGGTGCCGAGCAGGATGAGGAGGTCGCATTCGTTGGTCGCCTCGTAGGCGGCGCCGTAACCGAGCAGTCCGCTCATCCCGACGTCGTACGGATTGTCGTACTGGATCCACTCCTTGCCGCGCAGCGCGTGTCCGACCGGGGCCTTCACCCGCTCGGCGAACTCCATCACCTCGGCGTGGGCGCCCGCCGTGCCGCTGCCGCAGAACAGCGTCACCCGTCCGGCCTCGTCGACCATCCGGCAGAGCTTCTCGATCTCCTCGTCCCCGGGCCGCACCGTCGGCCGCGAGGTGACCAGGGCGTGTTCCACGGTCTTGTCCGGGGCGGGCTGGGAGGCGACGTCGCCCGGCATGGTGACCACACTGACCCCGCCTCGGCCGATCGCGTGCTGGATGGCCGTCTGGAGCAGCCGCGGCATCTGCCGGGGGTTGGAGATCATCTCGTTGTAGTGGCTGCACTCGCGGAACAGGAGGTCCGGATGGGTCTCCTGGAAGTAGCCGAGCCCGATCTCGGTCGACGGGATGTGCGAGGCCAGGGCGAGAACGGGTGCCATGGAGCGGTGGGCGTCATAGAGGCCGTTGATGAGGTGCAGGTTGCCGGGGCCGCAGGATCCGGCGCAGGCCGCCAGCGAACCGGTGATCTGGGCCTCGGCCCCTGCGGCGAACGCTGCGGTCTCCTCGTGCCTGACCTGGATCCATTCGATCGCCGAGTTGCGGCGGATGGCGTCGACGACCGGGTTGAGGCTGTCGCCGACGACGCCGTACATACGCCTCACGCCCGCCCGGGCGAGGATGTCGACGAACTGCTCCGACACGTTCTGCTTGGCCATGGGTGCGTACCCTTTCCGCGCTTTCGGCCTTCGGGCTCCGCATCCATCAACCCATGGTGTGCGCGGTTACGCCTCCCAGACGGCAGCGCTCGTACGGTCGTCGGAGTAGCCCTTCACCCTGAGCTGGGTGTCCGTGAGGAAGGCGGCGAGCCCGGGGGCCTCACCGCCGCTCCAGCGTCGGGCGAGTTCCCCGGCCAGTGCCGGCTCCCCGCGCAGCGGTGCGGCGAACCCGGGGCTGCACAGCAGCAGCACATCACCTGAGCGGGCTATCGACGCCTGGAAACGGAACGGTTCGGTGGCCGAACGGGCGGCCGTACTCTCCCGGTGGGGAGAGGGGACGCCGGACTCCGCCTCCTCGCCCTCCGCACGGACGGACCCGGCGGGAACGGCCGGTGCCAAGACCTCCGGTTCGATGTTCTGCCAGACGCCGTCGCGCAGGCGGAAGAGGCCGCCGTCACCGGCGCCGAAGAAGATCCTGGTACGGCAGTCGGGGTCGGCGGACAGCAGCAGGCAGCGCAGCCCCGCCGTGTATCTCTCCGGTTCGAGGCCCAGTTCGGCCGCGCGTGCGCGCAGTCGGCCGAATCCGCGATCGGTGAGCCGGTGCAGTCCGGACTTCAGCGCGTCGCGCCGTCCGGCCCTGATGTCCTCGGACAGCCGGAGGTGGCTGCGGCCGATCACTCCACCGATCCACCGGCAGACATCGGCCGCCGCCAGGTGCGCTCGCTCGGAGGTACGGACCCCGGTGGCGACGGCCACCAGGACGAGTGCCTGCCGGTCGGTGCCGAAGCGCGCGGTGAGCAGCGCGTCGCGCCGGTGCTCACCGCGGAACCGCGCGGAGTCCCCGCGCACGGAGGCGGCGCGCAGGGTGTACGTGCCGTACCGGGCCCCGTCGAGCACCGTGTCGGCCGCGACCAGACCGTCCAGCTCCTGGGGGACGGTGGAGGGCAGCGCCGAGGGTTCGGCGTCGTACGTGGGCGGCCGGTCGCCCACATGGCCGCTCACGGGGCGCGGGGCGGCAGCAGCCGACTCGCGCTCGCGCACGTCCTGGCGTGCCCCCGCCCCCGCCCCCGCCCCCGCCTCCGTTTCCTCCGCCCGCGCCTGCGCCGGGACGGTGGTGACCGCGTCCGCGGGCCGGCCGGCGACCGGTCGTCTCGGCAGGGGCGGCAGCGGGGCGGGCCGGTCGTTCGCGTCGGGCGCATCCGCATCGAGCTCCGCGGCGTCGGCGGACGGGGAGGGCGAGGAGGACATCGGTGGCTCCGCGCCCGCCGCCGGAGCCGCGATGGACGGTGCGGCGGGGACCGTCGCAGGATCGGCGGACTCCGGAGCCTCGGGGCCGGCCGTCCGCTCGGCGCCGGTTGCCGGACCGCCGGGCGACGGCGGCGCGGAAGCCGTCGGCGGATCGGCGGGCGACGGCGGCGCGGTGGATGCGGTGGGTGCGGTGAAGGTACGGGGATCCGGCGGCCCCGCCGACGCGGACCCCGGGGTCGGCGCGTTCCCCTCGGGCGGCTCCCAGGGAGCCCGCGTCCGTATCGCCCGGAGCGGCGCCGGAGCGGACGGGGCCGCCTCGTCGCTCCCCTCGTCGCTCCCCTCGTGCTCCACCCCGCCGACCGCCTTCGCCGCCGAGTCGAAGCGCTCGTCGAGACTGTCGCCCGCACCGCCCCCGGCGTGCGCGCCGCTCGTCGCGGTGTCCCCGGCGTCCTCGTCGTACAGCCTGCCCCACCAGTCGTCCTGGTCGGCGGGCCGTTCCCCCTGCTGGCTCATGCCCTTGATTGTCCACCGCACGGGACGCCCGGGAACGGCTCATCACAAAAACAGCGCATCCGGGGACTGGGCCATGAAAAAGGCCCGCCGGACGGCCCCACCCCCCACGGGAAAGCCGCCCGGCGGACCGGTCAGGACGTGATCAACGCACGGCGTAGGCGTCGGTCACGGTCTGGACGACGGAGTTGCCGTTGGCGTCCGTCAGTTCGGTCTTCAGCGTGACCGGCTTGCCGGCCGCGCCCGCGTGGTCCACGGTCGCGGTCCAGTGGTCGCCGCGCTGTGTGGTGGTGCCTTCGGTCCAGGTCGCACCGCCGTCGTACGAGTACGAGACCTTGGCGGCGACCAGCTTGCCGGGCGTGTAGCCCGCGTGACCGGTGACGCTCAGTCCGATCGTCTGGCCGTCCTTCGCCGGCAGGGTCTTGAGCCCGTCCGTGTCCAGGTCGTAGCCCGGGAAGAGCAGCGGAATGCCCTGGGAGTAGGCGTTCTCGTCCCGGTGCGAGCGGAACGACCAGACCGTCCGGACGTTGGTGGACCGCTTCCACGAGTCGGCGGGCTGCCCGAACTTCGTGGTCTCCATGGCGAGTTCGTACGCGGCGTCCTCGGCCGGGACGGTGAACACCCCGGACGGCCAGGAGGACTGGCCGATCACCTTGCCACCGCTGCTGAGCTTCATGCCTCCGATGTCGCCGAAGGAACCCTGGAGGCCCATGTGCTCGGTGTCGCCCCAGAAAGCGGGGGCCACGCCGATCAGGTTGTCCTGCCGCTCCGCGGCCAGCTGGAGCTTGCCGTCGGCGTCGCGCGGCGCGGTCGGGGCCAGGATGCCCCGGTACCAGTTCTCCGTGCGCTTCGAGCCCTCGGTGTAGGTGCGGTCCTGGTCGACCATGGCCTCGCCCCAGGGGAAGCTGGAGGAGAGGTAGCGCGTCCAGGCGGTGTCACCCGCCGAGTAGTACTCGGTGCGCTTGCCGGGGACGGCGACGGAGTCGGTGATGGCGGAGAACATCCCGCCGTGCGGACGGCCCATGATCATCGTGTCGGTGTAGTCCGCCGCGACGCCCATCGCCTCGTAGTTCGCGGTGACCGTGCCGAGCTTCTTGTCCCGGACCTGGTAGGTGCGGTCGGAGTTGACCGGGCCGGTCTCGGGGAAGGCGAGATTGTAGACGAACGGGCTGACGGCGTTGGCCTTCCAGCGCAGCGTCACCGGGCCCTCGGCCAAGGCGGACTTCAGCGCGACGGCCTCGTCCGTCTCGATGCCGAGCGTCGGCAGCGGTGCCTGGCCGAAGCCGGCCGACGGCTGCCAGGGGCCCGCGGCCCGCCGGTGGACCACGATGGCCTTCGCGCCCGCGGCCTTCGCGGCGCGCGCCTGGCCGTGCACGAACTCGTCGTCGACCTCGATCAGCGCGATCTTCCCGTCGACTCCCGCGGCCTTCAGCTCCTCGGGGGTGCCCTTTCCGGCGTCGACGAGCGCGGCCTCGCCCGTTCCGTCGAGGTTGCTGGAGCCGGTGCTCGCCACCCTCGGGTGCAGTGCGGCGCCGCCGACGACCGACAGCTCCTCGATCTGCGGGGCGTACGCGCGCCAGAAGCTGGCGAACTCGAAGTCGCCGTCACGCGCCTTGCCCTGCACGTCCACCAGGTAGTTGTCGACGATGCGGGCACCCGTGATGGAGCCGGCGTGCAGCCAGGTGTTGTCCCACGAGCGGCCGAACGCGAGGGTCGTGGAGCGGCTCTCGGAGGCGCGGTCCGCGGTCTTCACCTGGAGCCGGTGGGCCTTGCGGGCGTCCAGCACCAGGGTGGTGTCCTTGGTGACGTCGAGCTGCGGCCGGGCGAGGTAGCCGACGGACTCGGCCATGCGGCCCGTGGCGTCCGCGGCGTCCGGTGTGATGACGAAGCCGGAGACGAAGTACGCGCCGGGGCGCACCCGGTAGACCTGGTCGGCGGCGCCGTCGTTGAAGCGGCGCTCACCGCTGGCGGTGTCGGTGCCGATGACGTCCAGCGAGGAGGAGCCCGCGGCGGGCTTGCCGGTGCGGTCGATCATCTTGATGCGCAGGGTGACGGTCTCCGGCTCGACGTACAGGGAGAACGGGGTGGAGACCTGCACACCGTCGGGTCCGGTGGCCAGGACCCGCCCGGTGACGTCGCCGTACTGCGCGGCCTTCAGCTTCGCGGTCGGGTTGATGCGCAGCGGGACCTTCACGGTGGTGCCGGCCGGGACGGTGACGGTCTTCGCGTCGAGCCCGGCGACCGGGGTGCGGACCTCGGAGCCGTCGTTGCCGGTGACGCCCTGGACCTTCAGCGACAGCTTCACCGGCCTGGTGCCGGAGTTGGTGTAGGGAAGGTCGACGGTGGAGCCGTGGCTCTTGTCCTGCGGCCAGTTGAAGGTGCCGGCCTGGACGGCGGGGGCGCCGACGATGGTGGTGTCGATGGCGGCCTTCACGTCGAGACGGCCGGCGCCGGTCTCACGCACGTCGCCGGGGATGTCGCTCTTCGCGGAGGACACCAGGGCGGCCTTGATCTGCTGGGCGGTCCAGTCCGGGTGGCGCTGCTTCACGATCGCGGCGGCGCCCGCCACATGCGGGGTGGCCATCGAGGTGCCGGACATCGACTGGTAGGCGTAGACGCCCCGGCCGCCCGCCGCAGCGGCGGAGATGCCGACGCCGGGGGCGGCGATCTCCGGCTTGAGGGTGTGCACGCCGGTCACGGGTCCGCGGCTGGAGAACTGCGCGGTGGAGTCGTCGCGGTCGACGGCGCCGACGGTCAGCACGCTCGGGGCGCAGCCGGGCGAGGAGACGGTGTTGTGCGTCGGGCCGGAGTTGCCCGCCGCGATGACGAACAGCGTGTCCTTGCTCTGGGCGAGCTTCTCGGCGGCGACGCTCATCGGGTCGGTGCAGTCGGTCGGCTCCGGGCTGCCGAGGCTCATGGAGACGACGTCGGCCTTCTGGTCGACGGCCCACTGCATGCCGGCGATGATCCAGGATTCGGCGCCGGAGCCGCCGTCGTTGAGGACCTTGCCGTTGAGCAGTTCGGTCTCGGGGGCGACGCCCTTCTTCCGGCCGTCGCTCGCGGCACCGGAGCCACCGACGGTGGAGATGGTGTGGGTGCCGTGGCCCTGCCGGTCACCGGCACCGCTGGAGTCGGTGAAGTTCTCCGAGGCGGCGATCCGGCCCTTGAGGTCGGGGTGTTCCGCGTCGGCGCCGGTGTCGAGGACGGCGACCCTGGTGCCCTTGCCGGTGTATCCGGCGGCCCAGGCGAGGTCGGCGCCGACCTGCTTGGCGGACCGGTCGAGGGTGGCCTGGACCTTGCGGTCGAGCCAGAGCTTCTTCAGGCCGGAGGCGGAGCGGGAGCGGGAGTTGGTGACGTCCGCCCAGAAGTCGGCGGCCTTCGCCTTGTCCGCCTTGAGCACGACGCCGTCGATGGCGTCCAGCGCGAGACCGCGCTTCGCGCCGCGCGGGGTGGCGGGCGCGGTGCGGGCCGCGGCCTCGCCGTAGACGGCGATCAGCGGCAGCGCGGTGGAGTGCGCGTCGTCGTAGCCCTGCCGGATGAGTCCGGTGACGTTGAAGAGTTCCTGGTCGACCTTGCCCGCGGCCAGCGCCCGGGTGGCGGTGTCGGGGTAGACGTAGAGGTCCTTGCCGGACTGCCTGGTCTGCAGAAGGGGCATGGAGCCGTCTTCGCGGGGCAGTGCGGTGACCGACGCGGCCCCCGAACCGTCCGTGCGCACCAGGACCTTGTCACCGGTGATCAGGGTGATGGTGACCGGCCTGTCCGCCTTGGCGGCGGCCGTGCTGCCGGTCAGTGGCCTCTTCGCGGTCGCTTCGTCCTGCGGCGCAGCCGCAGACGGTGCGATCGCGGTGACGGCCAGGACGGCGGCGGTGGCCGCCCCCAGCGCCGTACGCGATATCGGACGCATCGCTCTCCCAAAGTGAAACCGGGTTACCTCTGAACAAACAGCGGTATTCCGGAAGTTGTCGGTACTGCGGTGGCGCCACATTGGCAGAGCGACGAGCGATAAAGGGATGATGTGCCCGGCGGGTTTACGCCGTGGCCGCTTTCCGCCACGGGCGGATATCCGAGGACAGCGACGACGTGCGGAATCAATGCGTCCGGGAGGGGACCGAGGAATGCTGGGAGCCATAGGTCTCAACGAGATACAGGAGTCGGCCTACCGTGCCCTCGTGGCGGTGGGCGCCACGGAGGTCTCCGATCTCGCCCACCGGCTGGCGCTCCCCGAGCCGGTCACCGAACGGGCCCTGCGCCGGCTGGAACAGCACGGTCTGGCCGCCCAGTCCTCGTCCCGCGTCGACCGCTGGGTGGCGGCGCCGCCCGCGGTGGCCCTGGGGGCGCTGCTGACCCAACAGCGTCACGAACTGGAGCAGGCGGAGTTGGCGGCCGTGCTGCTCGCCGAGGAGTACCGGGCGGAGGCCACCGATTCGGCCGTGCACGACCTGGTCGAGGTGGTGACGGGCGCGAGCGCGGTGGCGCACCGCTTCCACCAACTCCAGTTGGGGGCGACGAGCGAGGTGTGCGCCCTGGTCACCGGGAAGCCGATCGCGGTGAGCGGGATGGAGAACGAGGCCGAGGAGCGGGCTGCCGCGCGCGGGGTGTCGTACCGGGTCGTGGTGGAGCGCGAGGTGCTCTCGTTGCCGTCCGGGATCCTGGAGTTGTCGGCGGCGCTGAGCCGTCACGAGCAGTGCCGGGTCGTCGACCGGGTCCCCACCAAACTGGTCGTGGCCGACGCGACCCTGGCGATGGTGCCGCTGACCGACCGGGCCGCGGAGCCCGCGGCCCTGGTCGTCCACGGCTCCGGACTGCTGGAGTCGCTGATGGGGCTGTTCGAGGCGGTGTGGCGGGACGCGATGCCGCTCCGGCTCGGCGGGAACGACCGGCTGGAGGAGGAGTCCAGCGGGCCGAACGCCATGGACCTGGAGATCCTTTCGCTGCTGCTGGCCGGGCTGACGGACGCCAGCGTGGCGAAGCAACTGGATCTGGGGCTGCGGACCGTGCAGCGTCGGGTAAAGGGCCTCATGGAGCTGACGGGGGTGTCGACCCGGCTCCAGCTGGGCTGGCACGCGTACGAGCGGGGCTGGGTGGCCCGGGAGCCGCGGTCCTGACCGTCACCCCACGGGCAGGCCCCGTCGGCGGGCGGGACACACGCACCGCTCGGTCCGGGCGCGACGGATCGCCCGGCCGCGCGCGCAAGTGTGGACGGGCGGGAGCGCCCGGACTCCGTCACGCGGGTCGGATGGGTGTGTGGCAGCTCCTCGCCGTCGGCCTGGTCATGCTCCTGGGCCTGGTCGGCGTGCTGGTGCCGGGGGTGCCCGGACAGGCGATCGTCTGGGCCGCGCTGCTGTGGTGGGCACTGACCGACCGGACACCGGCGGCCTGGGCCGTCCTCACGGGCGCCACCGCGCTACTGCTGGTGAACCTGGCGCTGAGGCCGCTGCTGCCACGCCGCCCGCACGAGTCGGGCGCACCCCGCAGGACGCTGCTGCTCGGCGGCATCGGCGTGATCGCGGGTTTCTTCGTCGTGCCGGTCCTGGGCGCGATCACCGGCTATGTGGGAACCGTCTATCTGGTGGAACGGCTGCGCCTCGGAAGCCGCGGCGCGGGATGGGCGTCGGTCCGCTCGGTGATGCGGACCACGGGCCTTTCCGTACTCGTCGAACTTCCTCGCGTGCCTGCTGGTCACGGGTGCCTGGATCGGCGTGCTCGTCCGGGGCTGAGCCCACCGCCGCGCCCCTCCCGCGCCCACCGCCGCGCCCCTCCCGCGCTCACCGCCGGGACGCGCCCGGCCCCGGCGCTCAGCCGTCACCGAGGAGCGCCAGGCGACGCGCCCCGTACGAACGCCAGGGGCGCCACCCCTCCGCGCCGGGACCGCCGTACGGATCCACGTCGGGGTCGCCCAGTGCCCGCATCCTGATGAGCGCCGCGGTCCCCGGGTCGACCCCCGGCAGCCGCAGCAGCGCCCGCTCGGCCTCCTCGCGGTCCGTCCCGGCGTCGAGGCGTACGTCCCCGTCGGCGAGCGCGGCGGCCAGCGCCCGCAGCGCCGGGTCGTCCGCTGCGGCCAGCGCACCCGGCTCGGGGAAGACATGGGTGAGCCCGCCGGAGGGAACGTCGAGCACCTTGCCGTACGTCCCGACGAGCCGCTCGGCCACCGACGTGCCCACCAATGCCCGGACGGCGAACTCCTCCGGGTCCGCGGCCCCCGGCGATCGCAGCCCCGGACGCCCGGCGATCTGCGGTGCGAGCCGCGGGTCGACGGCGAGCCGCTCGTCGACGGCGTACGGATCGGCGTCCAGGTCGAAGAGCCGTCGCAGCCGCTGCACCGCCGTCGTCAGATCCCGCGGGTCGGTGAGCTGGATCCGTGCGTCCAGCCAGGCCCCCGCGGACCTCTCGTCGACGGCGGCGACGGCCGTGCCGTGGGGCAGCCGCAGGGTGCGCCGGTAGGTCCGGGCACCGGGCTCCCCGACGACCTCCTCGATCCGGGCGACCGCCTCGGCGGCCAGCAGGTCGAAAACCTCGCGGGTCGCGTACGGCCCCCGGTGTGCGAGCCGCAACGGAATGCCGGTGGTGCGCGCCGACCGGTCCGCCGCACCGGGCCCCGCCCCGGCATCGGCACGCAGCGCGCTCGGCGTGCGGGCGTAGATCCGCCGGATCGTGTCGTTGAACTGGCGGACGCTGGCGAAGCCGGACGCGAAGGCGACCTCCGTCACGGACAGCCCGGTCGTCTGGAGCAGCACCCGCGCGGTATGGGCGCGCTGGGCGCGGGCGAGCGCGACGGGCCCGGCACCCAACTCCGCGTTGAGCTGCCGCTGGACCTGCCTCGCGCTGTAGCCGAGCCGCCGCGCCAGCCCCGACACGCCCTCCCGGTCGACGACGCCGTCCCCGATCATCCGCATGGCGCGTCCGACGGCATCGGCCCGTGCGTTCCACTCCGCGGAGCCGGGCACGGCGTCGGGGCGGCAGCGCCGGCAGGCCCGGAAACCGTGGCCCTGGGCGGCGGCAGCGGTGGGGAAGAAACGGACGTTCTCCCGCTTGGGCGTGACGGCGGGGCAGCTCGGCCGGCAGTAGATGCCGGTCGTCTCGACGGCGAAGAAGAACTCCCCGTCGAACCGGGCATCGCGGCTGCTCACCGCCTCGTACCTGGTCGTTTCGTCCATCACACCGTCCAGTGTGCGGCACCTCACGGCGCCGCACCGGCGGTTTTCGGACGTCGGCCGGATGCTGTGGACTACCGCCTTCCGCCTCGCTTCGCCTGCATGGCCGCCCTCCCTTCGGCCCCTCTGCGCTTCCATTCGCGCAGCATCTCGTTCCGCACGCGGGCATCGCTCTTGGCGACGATCCGCTGGTTCTCGCGGAGCAGCTTGCGGAAGCTGTCGAGGCGCCGCTGGGACAGTGAGCCGTCCTCGATCGCGGCAAGCACCGCGCAACCGGGCTCGGCCCGGTGGGCGCAGTCGTGGAACCGGCACCGCACGGCGAGTTCCTCGATCTCCGAGAAGACCTGACCGACACCGGTCTCCGCGTCCCAGAGCCCGACCCCGCGCAGTCCGGGGGTGTCGATGATCACTCCGCCGGACGGCAGCACCAGCAGATTGCGGGTCGTGGTGGTGTGGCGGCCCTTGCCGTCCACCTCGCGCGCGGCCTGGACCTCCATCACGTCGCGGCCGAGCAGGGTGTTGGCGAGGGTCGACTTGCCCGCGCCGGAGATCCCGAGCAGCACGCTCGTGCCGCCCGTGACGATCGCGGAGAACACGTCCAGCCCCTCCCCGGTCGTGGAGCTGACGGGAAGCACCTGCACACCGGGCGCGATCGTCTCGATGTCCTGGACGAGGTGCGACAGCGTCGTGGCGTCGGGCACCAGGTCCGCCTTGGTCAGCAACACGATCGGTTCGGCCGTCGCGTCCATGGCGCCCGCGCCGTCGCGCAGCAGCGCGTCGCCACCGGTGCTGGACATGGCGAGCGCGAGAAAGCGCTCCACCCGCCCCAGATCGAGGTCCGTGGCGAGCGAGACACAGATGGCGATGTGGTCGACGTTGGTGGCGAGCACCTGGCCCTCGGAGCGGTGCGACGTGGTCGAGCGGACGAAGGCCGTACGCCGCGGCAGCAGCGCCCGTACGAACCGCGGCTCCCCGTCGGGGTCGACGGCGGCCCAGTCGCCGGTGCAGACGATGCGCATGGGATCACGCGGGACGACGAACGCGGTGTCGGCCCTGGACGTGCCCTGTGGGGTGACGACGTCGCACTGCCCGCGGTCGACGCGCACCACACGCCCGGGGAGCAGCCCCTGTGCGGCGTACGGGGCGAAAGCGGCGGCCCAGCCGTCGTCCCACCCGTACGGGGAGAGCGGATGCGCGGCGGACCCGCCCTGGAGGGAAGAGGAGAGGGAAGAAGATCCGGAAGACGGGAAAGACAAGGGAAACCCTTCGAAGGGTGGCCCCGGCAACGCGCTCACGGGCGCGTGGAGTTGTTGCGAAGAGGTCAGCCGGCGGCCACGGGGGTGGGAACGATGCTTCTGCGCTGGGCGGCGGCGCCCATCTCTGCGACAGTCATCAATGTCCTCACCTCCTGGCTCACTCACGGGACCGGCACCGGCGGCAGTGCACCGCCGGGCGATGCCGCACACGATAGCCCGCGGCCATGAGGCGCCGTCAACACGTTTTCCATCGGCCCGGCCCGCCGGGCATGGTTCAGGTCCGAGGTCACTCATCAGAGATATCACTCAATATCCCTCGATCAGGTGACACACAGGCACATCGACCGCTCTTCGGCCGTTATGGTGCCGAGCATGACCTCACCCCAGACGGCCACCGGCACGTTCACACAAGCCCAGTTGGGCACGATCTCACTGATCGGATGGAGCGGCGAACACCCCGACGGAGGCCCCGACGCCGCCTTCCTGCTCGTCTACTCACTCGGCGACGGCTCGGACGGCCCGGCCACCGGTGAGGCCGCCATGCGCGCGTCCTTGGAGCGCAGCGGGCTTCCGGTGGGCACCGGCCCGGTGTACGCCGCCGAGGCTCCGGGACTCCCGGTGAAGTTCCTCGTCCAGGCCGGTCAGGCGGTCTTGACACTCCCTCACTTCACCGCCCAGTACCCTGCACCGGCCGAGTGGCTGACGGCGGCCGAGCTGCGCGGCGAGGTGAACGTCATGTTCGCCACCCGCCCGTGGCCGCAGGGCGCGCCGGGCCGGCCGGTCGACGAGGACCTGCTGCGGTCGTTCGCGGGTGATCCGAACGTCATCATGACCTCGGCCCACTGCGTCCTCCCGGTACGGAGCCTCGGCTGAACCACCTCCGCTCGTGACGATGCCCACCGCCCCCGTGGAGCGGTGGGCATCGTCATGAGCGGAGCCCGGGGCACGGCCCCCGGCCCCGCGCCCGCGACACCGGGCACCGGATGCGAGCGACCAAGGGCACCTTCCCACGACCGCCCGCACCCGCATGCGGCGTCAGTTGTTGGCGACGCCGTTTCCGGAGAGCACCGGAATGCCGCTGAGGATGTGCGACAGCGGCTCGTCACCCTTGGCCTGGGTGGAGCTGTCGGCGCACTGCTGGTTCTGCGGCGAGGACAGCACGTTGACGTCCTGGGCCGTGACCGGGATCAGGCCGATCAACGAACCGGCGTTGGCATTCACCGGCACACCGAGGCAGAGCTTGTTCAGCGAGCCCTGGATGAGCTGTGTCTGCGGGCTGCCGTCGCCGAGGGTCACGGCGTTACCGAACGCGTCCGTGGCGTCGTTGCCGTTGACCGACGTGGTGCCCTCGTCGTTGCCGACCGCCATCGCCGCGGGGGCGGCGGCTGCGGACAGGCCCATCAGGGACACGGCCACGGCCGCGCCGGCCATCATCTTCTTCATCACGCTTCACCTTTCGGAGCGTTCCGTTGTGGAACGTACTGATCAACCCACTGGGGGAGCGACAGTTTCGCAAAACCACCCAAATGGGTTCGATCCTGCGTGAGTTCGACACTCACCACTCACCCGTCGGCGGTTCCTCCGGAGTACGGGCGGCGGGAACGCGACCCCCCGCGCGGGGGCGCGCCCGCCACCCTGGCGGCGTCGGGTCCGAACCGCCACGGGCCGCCCGCCATTCGGCGAGCAGCCGGTCGTAGATGGGTGTGGCGTCCTGCGCGTGCCGCCGGCCGCCGTGGGGGCGTTGGTTGTCGTACTGATCCATGCCGGGTCCCTACCCGATACGCCGGACGACGTCCGCCGCTGCTACGGCAAACGGACCAGTCCACCCGCCCGTCCGGAGGGCAGCGCCGTCCGGACACACGCCACGGGGCCGACGCTTCCGGCCCGCCGAAGAACGGCTGCGGCCTGGACGCGTCGGCCCCACGGGTTTCGCGCACTACGGGCAGGCGGGCTCGAAGCCGCACATGCGCCGAGCCGTACGCACACGAGGCGTTCGGGAGCGGCGTCGGACGGCCGGAGCCTTGCGGTTCCAGGGTCTGACGGTCCTGGCACCGTTTCCGGCACTGATGCCGTGACCGACCATGTCCGCGACGTGCGGACATGGTCGGAAGGGGTTCCTCCAGTATGGGGAGGGTACTGGTGCCGCTCCCGGCAACGTTTGCCGGTCACGGCACCAGTAGTGCCGCGGCAGGCAACGTGTGCCCGTCAAGGTGCGCGTCCGGTGCGTGCTCTCGGTGTGCCGGCCGGAAACCCTCGTACTGGACGTACTCGGGTTTTCGGCCGGTGCGGCGAGAGGGCGTGCCGGACGTCGCGACGGGGCGAACGTTGCCTGATGCGGCACTAGTTGTTGCCGGCGCCGTTGCCGGAGAGGATCGGGATGTTGCTCAGCAGGTGCGACAGCGCCTCGTCGCCCTTGGCCTGCGTCGAGTTCTCCGTGCACTGCTGGTTCTGCGGCGAGGACAGGACGTTGATGTCCTGGACCGAGACCGGGACGACGCCGAGGAGCGAACCGACGTTGGCCTTGGCCGGCAGGGCGACGCAGGGCTTGTTGAGCGAGCCCTGGATGAGCGCGAACTGCGGGCTCCAGTCGCCGTGGGTGGCGGAGTTGCCGTACGACTGGACGGCTTCGTTGCCGTTGACCGAGGTCGTGCCGTTGTCGTTCCCGACAGCCATGGCCTGCGGGGCCATCGCGGCGGAGACACCCACGATGGAAGCGGCGACGGCCGCCGAAGCCATCATCTTCTTAATCATGAAAAAGCCCTTCTGATTCTTCTGTTGCTCGCCTGTCCGGAGCATTCTGATCAACTCACGGTGACGCAAATGGTTGTGGCGATTCACTCGAACGGAGCTTCTCCGTGAGTTTGTTCGCCGTATCTGCGGGCATCGGAGGAAAAGGAATCCGCGCCTGCGCGGAAATACGGCCCGGCGCGCCGGATCAGCCACCGACCGGAAGGCCCCCGAGCATCGGGGCCGCACCCTTGGCCGCACCGGTGGCCTGGTCGGCCAGCTTGGTGACGGTGCCGTGCTTGTGCATCGATTCCGCGGCGCCCCCCACCGTGTCGACAACCGGGTCGACGGCCTGCGGCGCGCTGGCCACGACCTGGTTGATGCCGCCGTTCAGGCTGAGGTTGGGGGCCGTGGCACCGGTGGCGGCGAACGCGGGAGCAGCCGTCCCCAGAGCAACCACGGAACCGGCTACGAACGCAGCGGACTTCGCGTACTTCACTTTCGGATTCCCTTCTGCAGCGGCGTCCTCCCGGTCGCGCACCCGCGCCCGTACCAGCCTCTTTGACTGTGTGACTTCACCGCTCCCCCTGGGTAACGAGGTGCCTCCGACGGGGCAACTGGAAAGGGCCGGATTTCTCGGCAGCGCCCATCGGCCACCGTAAAAACCCAGGAGAAGGCCCCGGAACGCGAACGAACGCGTTCCGAGGCCTTTTCGTCACGGGCATTCCACCCGGCCGACGGGAGGTCAGGAGTTGATGCAGGTGCTGCCGAAGGCGGGGTTGATCACACCGATCACGTTGACGGTGCTGCCGCAGACGCTGAGCGGGATGTGGATCGGGGCCTGGACGAGGTTCCCGGACGCCACCCCCTGGGAGAAGGCGGCTTCGCCCGACGCGCCGGAGTCGGCGAAGGCGGGAGCCGCGGCACCCACGGCCATCAGGGTTCCGGCGGCGACGGCGGCAACCTTGGCGTACTTCACTTGTGTCCCTTTCTTTGGCGGAGTTCGGAGCGGCACGTCTTTCGCACCGCACGAGTACCGTTCTGATCACTCGTAACTCCGCCGCTGCGATTCGTAACGATGAAGAACCGCAGGCGAAACCCTTCAGATGGAAGAATCCTGGAATTCGCCCGCACGAATGAAAACCGGCGTGCCGTCACACACTCGACGACGCGGACGGGGGCCGTCGAGCCGTTGTGTACGCCGACGCCGGAACGGCCCGGTGAGGTGGATTGAACGGGCAGCAGCGGGCCCGGACCGCGCGGAGGAGGACGCCGACGGTCCGGGCCAGTCACTGCGGTCGGCCGGATCAGCTGTTGCCGACGCCGTTTCCGGAGAGCACCGGGATGTTGCTCAGGATGTGCGACAGCGGCTCGTCGCCCTTGGCCTGGGTGGAGTTCTCGGTGCACTGCTGGTTCTGCGGCGAGGACAGCACGTTGACGTCCTGGGCCGTGACCGGGATCAGGCCGATCAGCGAGCCGAGGTTGGCCTTGAGCGGCAGGCCGACACACGGCTTGTTCAGGCTGCCCTGGACCAGGTCGAACTGCGGGCTGCCAACGCCGTGGGTCACGGCGTTGCCGAACGACTGCGAGGCTCCGTTGCCGTTGACCGAGGTCGTACCGCCGTCGTCACCGACCGCCATGGCCTGCGCCGCGCCCAGACCGAGGATGGAGGCGGCCACGGCGCCCGTGGCCAGAACCTTCTTGATCACGATTAACCCTTCTTGTGCCGGATGCCCCGTACCGGAGCTTCCTGACCAACTCGCGAACCCGCCATTGGTTCTCTCCGATTCTCCCTATTCACCCGAACGCCGAAGGCGCACGGACAGCAGTACGAAAGTACGCAAGGAGTACCGCAGAAGCCCCCTCTCGACCCTCCCCTTTCCCTCGGCGACTCAACTCCCCTTTTCCAAATCCCGGTTGAGCGAACGTGGCGGGCGCACTCCCGTCAGGGCAGGCAGGTGTACATGTAATCCGTTCGAGTGGTCACAAAAATTCCACGAAATACGAGTTTCCTCGACAATTCGTCCTCGTTATGGGTGTCACCAGGCGTGCGGCCCTGGCGTGTGCCCAGCAGGAGGTGGATTCATCGCGTGAAGAACCGTGCAGAACCCCGCGACGCGTTCTCCCCGCTCCGCCATGGCCACCGCCGAAAGGCCCGCACATCGAGGGCGTCCGGGGTGTCCTCCCCGACGATTGGCCGCACCGCCTGATGAACGAGCCGCGAGCCCCCGCGCTCGCGCGACGTGTCCTAAGAAAGGGCAATCAATGCGAAAAGCCTTGAGTAAGAGCGTGCTCGTGATGGCGGCGGCGTCAGGCATCCTGGCCGCCACCGGCGGGTACGCGTTCGCGGATGCCTCCGCCGAGGGTTCCGCTGACGGTTCGCCGGGCGTGGGCTCGGGCAACACCGTGCAGGTGCCGGTGCATGTTCCCGTCAACGTGTGCGGCAACACCGCCAATGTGATCGGTCTGCTGAACCCGGCGTTCGGCAACGAGTGCGGGAACGAAGGCGGCCAGGCGAGCGGCACGAGCGGCCAGGGAAGCAGCACGGACAGCCAGGGGGCGAGCGCCGAGGGCCTCGCGGCCGGCTCCGCGGGCGTGCTCTCCGGCAACCTCGTCCAGGTACCGGTGGACGTTCCGGTCAACGCGTGCGGGAACACCGTCGATGTCGTCGGCGCGCTCAACCCCGCGCTCGGCAACGCATGCGGGAACGCGTCGGGAAGCGCGACGCCGCCCCCGGTCGAACCCCCGGTCAACCCGCCGGTCGACCCGCCGGTTGACCCGCCGGTCGAGCCCCCGGTCAACCCGCCGGTTGACCCGCCGGTCGAGCCCCCGGTCAACCCGCCGGTCGACCCGCCGGTCGAGCCCCCGGTCGACCCGCCGGCCGACGATGAATGCCCCCCGGGGCACCACCACAAGCCGCACAAGCCCGGCCACCACAAGCCTCACTGGCACCACAACAAGCCCGGCCACCACAAGCCTCACTGGCACCACGACCAGCCCGACCACCACAAGCCTCACTGGCACCACGACCAGCCCGACCACCACAAGCCGCCGCACTGGCACCACAACAAGCCCCCGCAGCTGGCGCACACCGGTTCTGACACCAACCTGGGTCTGGCCGGCGGTGCGAGCGCCGCGATGGTGCTCGGCGGTGCCCTGCTGGTACGTCGCACCCGTGCCTCCAAGGGCTGACGCACCCGCCCGATAGCCGACAGGCAGGAATCAGAGGGGTCCGTCGACGCAGCAGGGCTGTGGCGGCGGACCCTTTCCGTACCAGGGCGGGCGAGCCGGGCCATGGGCGCACTCCGTTCGTGCGGGCGCCTGCAGCGCCGACGGGTCGCCCCGGCGCTTCAGGCGCCGATGCGCTCGAAGACCGCGGCCAGGCCCTGCCCGCCGCCGATGCACATAGTCTCCAGTCCGTAGCGGGCACCACAGCGGTGGAGTTGGCGGGCCAGGGTGGCGAGGATGCGGGCACCGGTCGCGCCGACCGGGTGACCGAGCGAGATGCCCGAGCCGTTGACGTTGATCCGCTGTTCGTGATCGGTCTCGCCGAGCCCCAGTTCACGGGTACAGGCCAGCACCTGGGCGGCGAACGCCTCGTTGATCTCGATCAGGTCGAGGTCGTCGAGCGTCAGTCCGGCACGGGCGAGGGCCTTCGTGGTCGCCGGTACGGGGCCGAGGCCCATGGTCGCGGCCGGTACCCCGGCGCGGGCGAAGGAGACGAGGCGGACCAGCGGGGTGAGGCCGAGCCGTTCGGCGGTGGCGGCGCTGGTCACCAGGCAGGCGGCGGCAGCGTCGTTCTGGCCGCTGGCATTGCCCGCGGTGACGGTCGCCTCGGGATCGGACGCGGCCATGACCGGGCGTAACGCGGCGAGTTGTTCGGCGGTGGTGTCGGGACGCGGGTGCTCGTCGGAGGTGATGACCGTCTCGCCCTTGCGGGTGCGTACGGTGACGGGGACGGTCTCGGCGTCGTACCTCCCCTCCGCCGCCGCCCGGGCGGCGCGGCGCTGCGAGCGCAGGGCCAGGGCGTCCTGGTCGGCGCGGCCGATGGTGTACGCCCGGCGCAGGTTCTCGGCGGTCTCGATCATGCCGCCCGGAACGGGGTGGTGGACGCCGCCCGCGGTGACCCTGCCCCGGGCCAGCGCGTCGTGGAGCTGGAGGCCCGGGCCCCTGATGCCCCAGCGCCCCTCGTGCGTGTAGTACGGCGCGGCGCTCATCACGTCGACCCCGCCCGCGATGACCACCTCGCTGAAGCCGGCCCGGATCTGCATCGCCGCGTCCAGGACGGCCTGGAGCCCGGAGCCGCAGCGGCGGTCGGTCTGGGTGCCGGTGACGGTCTCGGGCAGTCCTGCGTCGAGCGCGGCGACCCGGCCGATGGCGGGGGCCTCGGCGGACGGATAGGCGTGCCCGAGGATCACCTCGTCGACCGCCTCGGGGTCGATCCCGGTGCGGGCGACGACCTCCGCGATGACGCATGCGGCGAGGGCCGCCGGGGTCTGCCGGGCGAACACTCCCCCGAAGCGGCCGATGGGGGTGCGCAGCGGTTCGCAGATGACGACGTCGGACTGCTGGTCGGGCACGGCATGGCCTTTCGGTGTGGCGGACGTGCGGGCCGGAGCGGTCGGGGCGCCCTCCTCGGCTGCCGGGTCCCTCGGTCCCGGATCACTGAACGGTGGTCCGGACGCGACTGTAATTTCGAGGGCAACGGCGATCAATAGCGCATGGTCCGGTGGAGGGGCGGGGCGCTGTCACCGGGTGCCCGGGGCCGGACCCGTGCCGGACACGTGTCTATCTTCGCTGGGTCGGATCACTTGTCACACCCGAGAGGACCTCAACCGCCATGCGTATCAGGATCGTCGGTGCCGGGGCCATGGGCCGCGGCATCGCCCAGTGGGCGGCGACCGCCGGACACACCGTCGAGTTGTGCGACGCACGTGCAGAAGCAGTGACGGCCGCCGTGGACTTCGTACGTTCCATGCTCGAACGGGCCGTGCAGAAGGGCCGGTTGTCCACCGGGGAGTGTGCGGCGGCCCTGGACCGGCTGGTCCCGTTGGACGACCCGTGGGCGGCGGGACCGGACGTCGGGCTGGTCGTCGAGGCCGTCCGGGAGGACCTCGGCACCAAGACGGAGGTCCTCGGCCGTCTTGAGGAGGTGCTGCCGGCGACCGCCGTCTTCACGACCAACACCTCGTCCCTGTCGGTCACCCGTATCGCCGCCACGCTGAAGGACCCGTCCCGGCTGGCCGGGCTGCACTTCTTCAATCCGGTGCCGCTGATGCGGATCGTCGAGGTCGTGCCGGGCGCGGCCACCCGGCCGGAGATCCCGCCCGCCCTCACCGCGTTCGTCGAGGGCTGCGGGCACCGTGCCGTCACCGTCGCCGACACCCCCGGCTTCCTCGTCAATCACGCCGGGCGCGGTCTGGTGACGGAGGCCCTCGCGCTGTTGGAGGAGTCGGTCGCGGATCCCGCCGGCATCGACCGGATCGCCCGTGACGTGCTCGGCCTGCGGATGGGCCCCTTCGAGTTGATGGACCTCACCGGTCTGGATGTGACGGCCGCGGTGATCGACTCGATCTGGGAAGGCTTCCGGTACGCGGACCGGCTCCGCCCCTCGTACCTCACCCCGAACCGGGTGGCCGCGGGGCTGCACGGCCGCAAGACCGGGAGCGGCTGGTTCGCGTACGGCCCCGACGCGCCCGCCCCGGCCCCGGAACCCCCGGTCACGGGGAGCGCGGACCGTCCCGTGTTCGTCCACGCCACCGGCTCCCAGGACGGCGACGCGGTGGCGCTGCGCGAGGCCCTGACCGCCGCGGGCGCCGTCGTCGAGACGGGCGCGCGGCCGACGTCCGGGGCGGTCGTGCTGGTTCCGGTGTGGGGCACGACGGTGGCCTCGGTCGTCGCCGAGCACGGTCTGCCCGCGGCGCGCGCCTTCGGCGTCGACCCACTGCCCGCGGCCGGCCGGCGGAGGGTGCTGGCCGTGACCCCGGCGGCGGATCCGGCCGCCGCCCGCGACGCCCGCGCGGTGCTGGCCCGGGCGGCCGACGGCGACGGCCCGTACCCGGTATCGGTGGTACGGGACACCGCAGGCTCGGTGGCGCAGCGGCTGCTGGCGTCGATCGTGTCGGTGGCGTCCTCGATCGCGGAACGCTCCATCGCCTCCCCCGCCGACATCGATCTGGCCGTCACGGCCGGTCTCGGCTACCCCGTCGGCCCGCTGGCCTGGGGCGACCGGATCGGCGCCGTCCGGATGCTGGAGCTGCACCGGGCGCTGCACCGTACGACGGGCGACCCCCGCCACCGGCCGAGCCGCTGGGTGACGGAGCGCGCTCAGCTCGGTCTGGCGCTCACGGAGCCGGGGACCTCGCCCGCCGACTGTGTGGACGGCGCGGGCGGCACAAACGCCCCGTAGCCGCACGCGGTGGGGCGGGGGCGACCGCTGCCGGGTCCGGTCGCCCCCGCCGTAGCGGCCCGGCAGGTTTCCCCCGGGGTCGGGCCGTGTCCGTTTCGTACAAGACCCGCCGCGGCACCCGGCCTACGGTCGGGGACATGACTCCACGTATGGACGCGATCGGCATCATCACCGCGGACCTGGCCGCTTCGCTCGCCTTCTACCGCCGGCTGGGGCTCGACATCCCCGCCGACGCGGATGGCTCACCCCATGTCGAAGTGGTGCTCCCGGGCGGGCAACGCCTGCTGTGGGACACCGAGGACGTCATCCGGTCGTTCGATCCGGAGTGGACGTCACCGCGCGGCGGGGAACGCCTCGGGCTCGCCTTTCGCTGTGACGGCGCGGCGGAGGTGGACACGGTGTACGAGGACCTGACGGGTGCCGGGTACCGGGGGCATCTGAAGCCGTGGGACGCGGTGTGGGGGCAGCGGTACGCGATGGTCCTCGACCCGGACGGCTGCGCGGTGTCGCTGTTCGCCGACCGCGGCTGAGGCCGTGGGGCGGGGCGCCGGTCCCGTCAGGGGCCGGCGAGGTGGGCGGTCAGGGTCGTGCCGGTCAGGTCGCGCATCTCCCGCGCGAGGTGGGCCTGGTCGGTACAGCCCGCCATGACCGCCGCCTCGGCGTAGGGGATCCCGGAGCGGGCGAGGTCGAGTGCGCGCCGCAGCCGCAGGATCCGGGCGAGCGTCTTGGGCCCGTAGCCGAAGGCCGCGAGTGAACGGCGGTGCAGTCGGCGGGCGCCGAGCCCGACGGCCCTGGCCGTTTCGGCGACGGACCGGCCGGCATCAAGGTGCGCCACGACGGACCGCAGGAGGGCGTCCGGGGGCGCGGTGCCGGCGGCTCGGCGCAGCGCGATCGCCTCCAGGGCCGCGGCGGGCTCGGCTGCCTCGGCCACGCGTTCGGTGAGCGTGCGGACCAGCGCGCCCGGCCACAGGTCGGCGAGGCCGACCCGGCGGTCGCGCAGCTCGTGCGCCGGTACTCCGAGGAGTGCGGGAGCCGTGCCGGGCGCGAAGCGGATCCCCGCGTACCGTCCACCTGCCACGACATCCGGGACGTGGGCGCGGGTGTCGGGACCGGCGACCAGGAGCCGGCCGTCGATCCAGAGCAGGTCCATGCATCCGTCGGGCAGCACCGGAGGAGCCGGGCCGTCCGGTACGCGCAGGGTCCACAGGGTGGCGCCGTCGAACCGCGATGCGCGTTCCCCGTACGAGGCCCTCTCCCGGCGCGGCGCTCGCTCCCCGTGTGCAAGCCGCTGCTTGTCGCCGTCGTCCATGTGTCACACGCTCGTCTCGTCGTCGGACGCGACCGGCGGGCCGGAAGCGATTCGTCCGGTGCGGTCGGCGGGCCGTCCGGCCGTCTCAGTCCTCGGACGGACCATTCGGCTCGCCCGGCTCCTTAGTCCTTGCCCGGATCCTTGTCGCGGCCCGTCTGCAGCCGGGACTTCACGTCCTCCGGCGGCAGGAACCGCGACCAGCGTTCCGGGAACTCGGACGGCATGTAGGCGCAGTCGTCGTCCTCGCCGTCCTCCCCTTCGTCCCCGCGGCTCTCCGCCCGCGCCCGCGCGACCAGTTCCGCGGCCTCTGCCGCCCGCACCCGGTCGTTCGCCGCGCGGGCCGCGGCCGTCGCCAGGGAGGGCCACACCCGGTCGATGGCGGCGTTGACCGCCGCCCCCACCAGTACCGCGAACGCGGAGACGCCGATCCACAGCAGAACCGCGATGGGCGCCGCCAGCGACCCGTAGATCGTGGGCCCCTCGACCGTGCTGGTCAGGTAGATCCGCAGCAGGAAGCTGCCGAGCACCCACATCACGAACGCAACCAGCGCGCCCGGCACGTCCTCGATCCACGGCGAACGGACCGGCACGGACACGTGGTAGAGCGTCGTCAGGAAGGCGATCGACAGCAGGACCACCAGGGGCCAGTAGAGGATGCTTATGAGCTCGGTGCCCCACGGCACCAGCTCCACGACCCGGTCCGGACCGACCACGAGCAGCGGCAGCACGACGGCGCCGAGCAGCAGCGCGATCACATAGAGCAGAAAGGCGAGCAGCCGGGTCTTGACGATGCCGCGCTGGCCGTCGAGGCCGTACATCACCGTGATCGTGTCGATGAAGACGTTGACCGCGCGGGAACCCGACCAGAGCGCGATCGCGAAGCCGATCGAGATGACGTCGGGCCGGGCTCCGGTGGTGACGTCCGCCAGCAGCGGCTTGGCGAAGTCGTTCACACCTCGCTCGCTGAGCACGGTGTGCGCGGCGTTGAGGATGTTGCGTTCGAGCGAGGCGACGGTGGTGGTGTCGGTCCACGCGTCGACGTAGCCGAGCAGACCGATCAGGCCCAGGAGCAGCGGGGGCAGGGACAGCAGGGTGAAGAACGCCGCCTCGGCGGCGAGTCCCAGAATGCGGTACTCCATGCACGAGTTGACGGTGTCCTTGAGCAAGTGCCAGGCCAGCTTCCGCTTGGACACGTTGCTGTAGAGGGCTCGGACCCGGTGGAGCCGCCCCGCCGGCCGTTCGGGTGTTTCGTTTGCTGCCTGCACCTCTTTACCGTAGCGGCATGGCACCCACCACCCACACCGTGACCAACCAGG
The DNA here is from genome assembly GCF_044548345.1 of Streptomyces sp. NPDC052042. Taxonomy (NCBI): domain Bacteria; kingdom Bacillati; phylum Actinomycetota; class Actinomycetes; order Kitasatosporales; family Streptomycetaceae; genus Streptomyces; species Streptomyces sp. NPDC052042. Next base: position 56,247 of record NZ_JBIUBU010000014.1, read on the forward strand.
TACCGCCGCTGGTCGGCTACGACGTTTTCGCGGCGGATCTCGCGCTCACCGAGGCGGTGAACCGTCATCTGCCCTCCGAGTTGTCGGCCGAGGTGCGGACGGAACTGGGCGAACTGGGCCGGGCCGCGGGTTCCGCCCAGGCGCAGGCGTGGGGGGCTCAGGCGAACGGGAATCCGCCGGTGCTGCGCTCCCACGACCGGTACGGGAACCGCGTCGATGAGGTGGAGTTCCATCCGTCCTGGCACCGGCTGCTGGGGCACGCGGTCGGCGCCGGCCTCACCGATGCGTGGGGCAGGCCCGCCGGTCACGTGCGGCGGACGGCGGGATTCCTGGTGTGGACGCAGGCCGAGGCGGGGCAGGGCTGCCCCCTGTCGATGACGCACGCGGCGGTACCCGCGCTCCGCACCGATCCGGCGCTGGCCGCCGAGTGGGAGCCGCTGCTGACCTCGACGGCGTACGAGGAGGGGCTGCGCCCGCCCGGGCGGAAGGCCGGGGTGCTCTTCGGGATGGGCATGACCGAGAAGCAGGGCGGCACGGACGTGCAGGCCAACACGACCCGGGCCGAACCCCTGTCCGAGCCGGGCGCGTATCTGCTCACCGGGCACAAGTGGTTCTGCTCGGCCCCGATGTCCGACGCCTTCCTGGTACTGGCGCAGGCGCCGGGCGGGCTGACGTGCTTCCTGCTGCCCAGGGTGCTGCCCGACGGTGGCCGCAACCCGTTCGCGATCCAGCGGTTGAAGGACAAGCTGGGCAACCGTTCGAACGCATCGGCCGAGGTCGAGTTCGACGGGACGTGGGCACGCCGGGTCGGTGAGGAGGGGCGCGGGGTGCACACCATCATGGGGATGGTGGCGGCGACCCGGCTGGACTGCGTGACGGGTTCGGCGGCACTGATGCGGCAGGCGGTGGCACAGGCGGTCCACCACTGCGCGCACCGCAGCGTGTTCGGCGGGCCGCTGATCGGCAAACCGCTGATGCGCAACGTGCTGGCCGATCTGGCGCTGGAGTCGGAGGCGGCGACGGTGTTGGCCATGCGGCTGGCCGCCGCGTACGACGCGGACACCGAGAGTGAGCGGGCGTTCCTGCGGATCGCCGTGCCCGCGGCGAAGTACTGGGTGACGAAGAGGTGCACGCCGATGGTGGCCGAGGCACTGGAGTGCCTGGGCGGCAACGGCTACGTGGAGGAGTCCGGGATGCCCCGGCTGCTGCGGGAGGCGCCGCTCAACTCGATCTGGGAGGGCTCGGGGAACGTCCAGGCGCTCGACGTGCTGCGTGCGCTGCGGCGCGAGCCGTCGGCGCTGAACGCCTTCCTGCAGGAGATCGGCCGGGCGCGCGGCGCCGATCACCGGCTCGACCGGGCCATCAAGGACGTGCTGACGGAACTGGCCGACCTGGAGGGGATCGAGGCGCGGGCCCGTCGGCTGGCCGGGCGGATGGCGGCGGTGCTCCAGGGTTCGCTGCTGGTGCGGTGGGCGCCGCCGGAGGTGGCCGACGCGTACTGCGCGTCACGGCTGGGCGGGGACGGGGGCGCGGTGTTCGGGACGCTGCCGCACAGCCTCGATCTGGCGTCGGTGGTGGAACGGGCCCGGCCGGTCGAACGGTAGGCGGGCGAACACGGGTGCGGCGTGGTCGTCCGTACGCGTGAAGGTCGTTCGTGCGCATGTTGACGGGTGCGGCGCGGGCGCAGCGACGGGGGGTGGTGCTGCGCCGACACGGCACCACCCCCCACACTGTGCACACCGACCGGCGGTGCATAGGCCCCGCCACACGGTGTTCCGCCACTCTCGTACGGAACCGCGCCTCCTCGCCAGAGTTGCAAAGGGTTGCAACCATTGTGTGGAGTGCACGTTATCGGGCCCCTGTGCGGGGCAGGATGGGCCCGCGGGCCGTCGGACCGGCCCTGGCATCTGGGGGAATGAGAGTGAAGACAAGTGCCGCCGAGGCGACGCCTCCGGCCGTCCCGCAGCCGTCCCGGCCCCAGCGCCGGGCCCCGCGTTCCGGGGCGGCCGGGTCCGGGGACGTCCACCCCTCGCCCGCGGTCCGCGCCGAGATCGGCGCCTCGTGGGACCGGGTGCTGCGCAGCGGCCTCGATCCGGAGCAGTCCACCGAGAGCGTGCTGCTGGAGATGGACGAGGTCGAGCGCAGGCGGCGGGCGTCGGCACTGAACGAGGTCATGCCGCTGCTGAGCGAGAATCTGGTGTCGTTCGCGGACACCGCCCAGCAGATCGTGGTGGTCACCGACGTGGAGGGCCGGGTGCTGTGGCGTCGGGGCAATACGGGGGTGCTGCGCCGGGCGGACGACATCTGGCTGGCGGAGGGCGCCACCTGGGCGGAGGAGAGCGCGGGGACGAACGCGATCGGTACGGCGCTGGTCTCGCGCGCGCCGGTCCAGGTCCATTCCTCGGAGCACTTCATGCGGCGCCTGCACAACTGGACGTGCGCCGCGGCCCCGGTCCGTGATCCGCGGGACGGCCGGCTGATGGGGATCGTCGACATGAGCGGTCCGGTGTCCACCTTCCATCCGACCTCGCTGGCCCTGGTCGGCTCGGTGGCCAGGCTGGCCGAGAGCGAGCTCAGGCACCGGCACCTGCGGGCGATCGACCGGCTGCGCTCGGTGGCGGCTCCCCTGCTGTGCCGGCTGGGCGGCCGTGCCGTGGCGGTGGACACCCACGGCTGGCTGGCGGCGGTGACCGGGATGCCGCCGGTGGAACGGGTGCCGCTGCCCAAGTCGATGCGGTCGGGCCCGGTCTGGCTGCCGTCGCTCGGCATGTGCGAGGTGGAGCCGCTGCCCGGGGGCTGGCTGGTGCGGGTTACGGAGGGGCCGGGGGACGGGCCGCGCCGGCGGGTGGTGCTGGACCTGAGCAGACCGCACGGGCTCTCGGTGAGTGTGGTGAGCGCGGTGGACACGTGGACGCAGCGACTCTCGCCGCGCCACGCGGAGTTGCTGTACGCGCTCGCGCTGCGCCGCGAGGGGCGTACGGCGTCCGAGCTGGCGGAGGACGTCTTCGGCGACGCGACGCGGACGGTGACCGTGCGGGCGGAGATCTCCCGGATCCGCCGCCACCTCGCGCAGGTCCTGGCGCACCGCCCGTACCGCTTCGACGAGGGGGTCGAGGTGGAGGTGGTCCATCCGGAGCAGCTCGCCGATCTGCTGCCGCGTTCGACGGCGCCGGTGGTGGTCAGGGCCCGTACGGCCTGAGCGGGGCGGGACCGGCTCGGCCCCCGGCCGTACGCCCCGGCGGGACCGGACCGGGGCCGGGGGCGGAACGGAACCGACCCCGGACGCGGGTGTGTGGCCCGGCGGGTGGGGGCCGGCTCGGTCCCCGCCGTACGGCCGGGAGGACGGGGACCGGCTTGGGCGCGGGTCGTCCGGCGTGGTTCCCTGACAGCCATGAACAACCCCCCGCGCCCCGCCGCCTCCGACCTCTCCCCCGGCACCGCCGAGGTGACCATCTGGTCCTTGGAGCAGACCTCTCCCGACGACCTGCGCCCCGCCGCGCTGCCCGAGGGTGATGTGCGGATCGTACGGTCCGAGGTGCCGCTGCCCGAGTTCAGCCGGTTCCTGTACACGGCGGTCGGCGGCGACATCCGGTGGACGGACCGGCTGCCGATGACGTACGCGCAGTGGCGGGAGGTCCTGGAGCGTCCCGGGGCGGAGACATGGGTGGCCTATGTGAACGGCACCCCCGCCGGGTACGTCGAACTGGACCCGCAGGACGACGGCGTGGTCGAGATCATGTACTTCGGACTGATACCCGCCTTCCGGGGGCGCGGGATCGGTGGTCATCTCCTCTCGTACGGGGTCGCCCGCGCCTGGGACCTGGCGGAGCGCCGGCCGGAGCGGACTTCGACCAAGCGGGTATGGCTGCACACGTGCTCCGAGGACGGTCCGCACGCGATGGACAACTACCTGCGTCGGGGCTTCCGGCTCTTCGACACGAAGGTGGAGTTGGAGCCCGTCGTGGAGACCCCCGGCCCCTGGCCGGGCGCGGAGCGGTGACGCGGGGGAGACGGCGCCCGGGCCGGGCGGGCGGGGCGCCGGCGGAGCGCTCGTACGGATGAGATGTGGTGCGGGGGCGACGGCCCGGCCGACACGGGTGGGGCGATGGGGGCCATCTCGGCCACAACACCGCACACGCACGAAGTGACGAGAGACACACCGTCTCGCATCACGAGACTTTCTCGTCCGCATCATGGATGGTAGTGGACTGGCCCGAGAAACGCGTGCCAGGCTTCCACCATGCCCGGAACTGGAATCGCCTTGGTGAGTCGACGCCACGTCGACCTCGGCCGCATGTCCAGCGCCATCTGTCCGGCGAGCTGAGAGTCCCAGCACCGCCGCGTTCTCCCCTCGCTTTTCTTTTTCTCTGCCATTCCCCGCGCACCGTCGCGCCTCGACGCGAGTGTGCGGTTCAGAGCCGCCCTCCTGCAGTCCCGAAGGACGTACTGTCATGGCCGCCATCCCGGATCAGTCCACGCCCACCACGCCCCGGCGCAAGGCCGGACGCCACCGTGGCGAGGGCCAGTGGGCCATGGGACACCACACTCCGCTCAACGGCAACGAGCAGTTCAAGAAGGAAGACGACGGTCTCAATGTGCGGACACGCATTGAGACGGTCTACGCCAAGCACGGATTCGACTCGATCGACCCCAACGACCTGCGCGGGCGCATGCGTTGGTGGGGTCTCTACACCCAGCGCAAGCCCGGGATCGACGGCGGCAAGACCGCGGTCCTGGCACCGGAGGAGCTGGACGACCGCTACTTCATGCTGCGGGTCCGGATCGACGGCGGCCGGCTGACCACCGCGCAGCTTCGGGCGATCGGCGAGGTCTCGCAGGAATACGCCCGGGGCACCGCGGACATCACCGACCGGCAGAACATCCAACTGCACTGGATCCGCATCGAGGACGTCCCGGCGATCTGGGAGAAGCTGGAGGCCGTCGGGCTCTCCACCACCGAGGCGTGCGGCGACTGCCCGCGCGTGATCATCGGCTCCCCCGTGGCCGGCATCGCCGAGGACGAGATCATCGACGGCACCCCGGCGGTCGACGAGATCCACACCCGGTACATCGGCAACAAGGAATTCTCCAACCTGCCACGCAAGTTCAAGACCGCGATCTCCGGATCACCGGTGCAGGACGTGGTGCACGAGATCAACGACATCGCGTTCGTCGGCGTGGTCCACCCCGAGCACGGCCCCGGGTTCGACGTGTGGGTCGGCGGCGGGCTCTCCACCAACCCGCGGCTCGCCGAACGGCTGGGCGCCTGGGTGCCGCTCGACGAGGTCCCCGACGTCTGGGCCGGGGTCGTTGGAATCTTCCGCGACTACGGCTACCGCCGGCTGCGCAACCGAGCACGGCTGAAGTTCCTGATGGCCGACTGGGGGCCCGCGAAGTTCCGCCAGGTGCTGGAGGACGAGTACCTCGAGCGCCCGCTGATCGACGGGCCCGCGCCCGAGCAGCCCAGCAGCCGCTGGCGCGACCACATCGGCGTGCACCGGCAGCAGGACGGTCGCTTCTACGTCGGCTTCGCCCCCCGGGTCGGCCGCGTGGACGGCGCCACCCTGGCGAAGATCGCCGACCTGGCCGCCGCGCACGGCTCGGACCGGCTGAACACCACCGTCGAGCAGAAGATGCTCATCCTCGACGTGGCCGAGGACCAGGTGGACTCGCTGGTCGACGGACTGGAGGCGCTCGGTTTCCAGGTGAAGCCGTCGCCGTTCCGGCGCGGCACGATGGCCTGCACCGGCATCGAGTTCTGCAAGCTGGCGATCGTCGAGACGAAGGCGCGCGGCGCCTCGCTGATCGACGAACTGGAGCGCCGGCTCCCGGACTTCACCGAACCGCTCACCATCAACATCAACGGCTGCCCCAACGCCTGTGCCCGCATACAGACCGCGGACATCGGCCTCAAGGGCCAGTTGGTGCTGGACGACGACGGCAACCAGGTGGAGGGCTACCAGGTCCACCTCGGCGGAGCACTCGGCCTGGAGGCCGGTTTCGGCCGCAAGGTCCGCGGCCTGAAGGTCACTTCGACGGAACTGCCCGACTATGTCGAGCGTGTACTCGTCCGCTTCCAGGAGGAGCGCGAGGAGGGCGAGCGGTTCGCCTCCTGGGCGGCGCGGGCCAGTGCGGAGTCGCTGTCATGAGCGGGCGTGCCGCGCCGTTCCACTGCCCGTACTGCGGCGACGAGGACCTGCGTCCGCACGAGACCGGGCACGGCGCATGGGAATGCGCCTCCTGCAACCGCGCGTTCCAGCTCAGGTTCCTGGGCCTGCTGACCCGGGGCCTTCAGCGCAACGACGTTGAGAGAGACGGAATATGACGGGCATTCAGCGGCACCTGGGCCTCCGGTCCGCAGCTCTCCCCGAGGCCGGGGACGTCGAGAGCGAAGACACCGGGACCGGAGACCTCCGGGGTCTGGCCGAGCGGGCGGGCCGGGACCTGGAGGACGCCTCGGCCCCGGAGATCCTGAAGTGGGCCGTCGACACCTTCGGCGAGAGGTTCTGCGTCACCTCCTCGATGGAGGACGCCGTCGTCGCCCACCTGGCCTCGCGCGTCCGCCCCGGCGTCGACGTGGTGTTCCTCGACACGGGCTACCACTTCCCCGAGACGATCGGCACCCGCGACGCGGTCGAGGCGGTGATGGACGTCAACGTCATCACACTCAGCCCTCGCCTGACCGTGGCCGAACAGGACGCCGCGTACGGACCGGGACTGCACGACCGCGACCCCGACCTGTGCTGCCGGCTGCGGAAGGTCCAGCCCCTCGAGGAGGGGCTGACCGGCTACACGGCCTGGGCGACCGGCCTGCGCCGCGACGAGTCCCCCACCCGGGCGAACACCCCGGTGGTCGGCTGGGACGCCAAGCGGCGCAAGATCAAGGTCTCCCCGATCGCCCGCTGGACGCAGGCCGACGTGGAGGCGTACGTGGCGAAGCACGGCGTCCTCACCAACCCGCTGCTGATGGACGGCTATGCCTCCGTCGGCTGCGCGCCCTGCACCCGCCGGGTATCGGCGGGCGAGGACGCCCGCGCCGGACGCTGGGCGGGCCGGGGCAAGACCGAGTGCGGGCTGCACGGCTGATGACGGACGTGGAACACCCCGCTGTGGGACGACTGACGACGACTGATCGGGAGACTTCGATGAGCGTGACGGAGACGGGAGCCACCATCTGGCTCACCGGTCTGCCGAGCGCCGGCAAGACCACCCTCGCGTACGAGCTCGCCGGGCGGCTGCGCGGCGAGGGCCACCGCGTGGAGGTCCTCGACGGCGACGAGATCCGGGAGTTCCTCTCCGCGGGCCTCGGCTTCTCCCGCGAGGACCGCGACACCAACGTGCAGCGGATCGGCTTCGTCGCGGAGCTGCTGGCGGCCAACGGCGTGAAGGTGCTGGTCCCGGTCATCGCACCGTACGCGGACAGCCGGGACGCGGTGCGCAGGCGGCACCAGGCCGAGGGCACCCCGTATCTGGAGGTGCATGTCGCGACCCCGGTCGAGGTGTGCTCGGTCCGCGATGTGAAGGGGCTCTACGCCAAGCAGGCGGCGGGCGAGCTCAGCGGGCTCACCGGCGTCGACGACCCGTACGAGGAGCCCGAGTCGCCGGATCTGCGGATCGAGTCGCACCGGCAGACCGTCCAGGAGTCCGCGGCGGAGCTGTACTCGCTGCTGAACGAGAGAGGTGCGGCATGACGACCGTCGCGAACGTGTCGGAGGGCACCGACAGCCCGTACGCGCTCAGCCACCTGGACGCCCTGGAGTCGGAGGCGGTGCACATCTTCCGCGAGGTGGCGGGGGAGTTCGAGCGTCCGGTGATCCTGTTCTCCGGCGGCAAGGACTCCATCGTGATGCTGCACCTGGCGCTCAAGGCGTTCACGCCCGCGCCGGTGCCGTTCGCGCTGCTGCACGTCGACACCGGCCACAACTTCCCCGAGGTGCTGGCGTACCGCGACCGCACCGTGGCGCGGCACGGGCTGCGGCTGCACGTCGCCTCGGTCCAGGAGTACATCGACGCCGGGAAGCTCCGCGAGCGCCCGGACGGCACCCGCAACCCGCTGCAGACGGTGCCACTGACCGATGCCATCCAGGCGAGCCGTTTCGACGCGGTCTTCGGCGGCGGGCGGCGCGACGAGGAGAAGGCGCGCGCCAAGGAGCGGGTGTTCTCGCTGCGGGACGAGTTCTCCCAGTGGGACCCGCGCCGTCAGCGCCCCGAGCTGTGGCAGCTGTACAACGGGCGGCACGCCCCCGGCGAGCACGTCCGGGTCTTCCCGCTGTCCAACTGGACCGAGCTGGACGTGTGGCAGTACATCGCCCGGGAAGGGATCGAGCTGCCGGAGATCTACTTCGCCCATGAGCGCGAGGTCTTCAGCCGTTCCGGGATGTGGCTGACCGCGGGCGACTGGGGCGGCCCGAAGGAGAGCGAGCGGGTCGAGAGGCGGCAGGTCCGCTACCGCACGGTCGGCGACATGTCGTGCACCGGCGCGGTGGACTCCGACGCCACCACACTCGACGCGGTGATCGCCGAGATCGCCGCCTCCCGGCTCACCGAACGGGGCGCGACGCGCGCCGACGACAAGCTGTCCGAGGCCGCGATGGAAGACCGCAAGCGCGAGGGGTACTTCTGAGATGACCGCATCCACCCGGAACACAGAGCAGTTGTCGGCCACCACCCTGCTGCGGTTCGCCACCGCCGGGTCCGTGGACGACGGCAAGTCCACCCTCGTGGGGCGGCTGCTGCACGACTCCAAGTCGGTCCTCGCCGACCAGCTGGAGGCCGTCGAGCACGCCTCCCGCAATCGCGGCCAACGGGCACCCGACCTGGCGCTGCTGACCGACGGCCTGCGGGCCGAGCGCGAGCAGGGCATCACCATCGACGTGGCGTACCGCTACTTCGCCACGCCGCGCCGCCGGTTCATCCTGGCCGACACCCCGGGGCATGTGCAGTACACCCGGAACATGGTGACGGGCGCGTCGACGGCCGAGCTCGCCGTCGTCCTGGTCGACGCCCGCAACGGCGTCGTCGAGCAGACCCGTCGGCATGCCGCGGTCGCCGCGCTGCTGCGGGTGCCGCACGTGGTGCTGGCCGTCAACAAGATGGACCTGGTCGACTACGCGGAGCCGGTGTTCGCCGCGATCGCCGAGGAGTTCACCGCGTACGCGGCGTCGCTGGGCGTCCCCGAGGTCACCGCGATCCCGATCTCCGCACTGGCCGGCGACAACGTGGTGGAACCGTCCGCGCACATGGACTGGTACGGCGGGCCGACCGTGCTGGAGCACCTGGAGACGGTGCCGGTCAGCCATGACCTCGCCGCCTGCCACGCCCGTTTCCCGGTGCAGTACGTCATCCGGCCACAGACCGCCGAGCACCCCGACTACCGGGGCTACGCGGGTCAGATAGCGGCGGGGGCGTTCCGGGTCGGCGAGGCCGTGACCGTGCTGCCCTCGGGCCGTACGTCGACCATCAGCGCGATCGACGCGCTCGGCGAGAGCGTGGACATCGCCTGGGCCCCGCAGTCCGTGACGCTGCGGCTGGCCGACGACATCGACATCTCGCGCGGCGATCTGATCACGCCGAGCACCGACGTTCCCGCGGTTGCCCAGGACGTCGAGGCGACCGTCTGCCATGTCGCCGACCAGCCGCTCACCGTCGGCCACCGGGTCCTGCTCAAGCACACCACCCGCACCGTGAAGGCGATCGTCAAGGACATCCCCTCGCGTCTGACCCTGGACGACCTCTCCCAGCACCCGGCACCCGGCCGGCTCGTCGCCAACGACATCGGCCGGGTCGTGATCCGCACGGCGGAGCCGCTCGCGCTCGACGACTACGCGGACTCCCGGCGCACCGGCTCCTTCCTGCTGATCGACCCGGCGGACGGCACGACGCTCACGGCCGGGATGGCGGGCACCTCGTTCGCCGCGGCGTCCGGCGCCGAGGCCGAGGAAGCCGCCGACGACGCGGAGTGGGATTTCTGATGGGCATCGGTACCCGCTCCGCGACCGCGGAGGTCCGCGCCGTGTTCGCGGACGCCTACGCCACGTTCGCGAAGGAGGGCGGCCGAGTCGGCAGCGGCGCACTCGGCAGCGGTCAGGGCGGTGTCGCGCGATGTGCGCGCCACGAGCGGTGTGCGCGACGCGCCCGATGACGTGCGCACCCCGGCCGCGCGCCCGCGCGCGGCGCTCGCCGCGACCGCACCAACTGCACCGCGCCCCTGGCCGGTTCAGACGAAGACCCGCCGACTCCCGGCCGCGTCCCCGTGGATCACGAGGGACGTGAGCGCCGGGCCAACGAGAGGAACGCCTCCCGTGCCTGCCCTCCGTCCCACCGCACGCCGCCGACTGGCCGCCGTCGCCGCGCTGCCGCTGCTCGCCGCCGCGGTCACCGCCTGCGGCTACGGCTCCGCGGCGAAGGACGACGACGCGAAGAAGCCGGGCGTCGCCGCCGGCGCGAAGAAGCTGTCCGCGGACACCGTGCGGATCGGCTACTTCCCCAACCTCACACACGCCACCGCGCTCGTCGGCGACCAGGAGGGGCTGTTCCAGAAGGAGCTGGGCGGCACCCTGCTCAGGACCTCGCAGTTCAACGCGGGCCCGTCCGAGATCGAGGCACTGAACGCCGACTCCATCGACATCGGCTTCATCGGCCCCTCGCCGTCCATCAACGGCTACACCAAGTCCAAGGGCAGGAGCCTGCGGATCATCGGCGGTTCGGCCTCGGGCGGGGTGAAGCTGGTCGTCGACCCGAAGAAGATCAAGACCCTGGACGACCTCAAGGGCAAGAAGATCGCCACCCCGCAGCTCGGCAACACCCAGGACGTGGCCTTCCTCAACTGGATCTCCGAGAAGGGCTGGAAGGTCGACGCGCAGAGCGGCAAGGGCAACGTGTCCGTGGTCCGCACGGACAACAAGGTGGCCCCGGACGCCTTCAGGTCCGGTTCCATCGACGGCGCCTGGGTCCCCGAGCCCACCGCGTCCAAGCTGGTCGCCGAGGGCGCGAAGGAACTCCTCGACGAGTCGTCGCTGTGGCCGGACAACAAGTTCGTGATCACCAACATCATCGTGTCGCAGAAGTTCCTGAGCCGGCACCCGGACGTCGTCGAGGCGGTGCTGCGCGGTTCGGTGAGGACCAACGAGTGGATCAACGCCGACCCGGACCGGGCGAAGGCGTCCGCCAACGCCGCGCTGAAGAAGCTGACCGGCAAGCCGCTGCCCGCCGAGATCCTCGACCCGGCGTGGGAGTCCATCCAGATCACCGACGACCCGCTGGCCGCCACCCTCGACGCGCAGGCCGAGCACGCGGTCGAGGCCGGGCTGCTGGAGAAGCCCGACCTGAACGGCATCTACGACCTGAAGCCGCTGAACAAGGTCCTGAAGGCCACCGGCAGGCCCGCGGTCGCCGACGCCGGCCTCGGCGTCAAGTAGCCCCGTCCGACCCCGAACCCAGGATCCACTCCCCCAGGAAGTGACGACCATGGCGACCACGCTCACCAGGCCCGAGGACCGTACCGCGGTCGGGCACGCCGCCCGTATCTCGCACGTCTCCAAGTCCTTCGGCGGACCGGAGGGGCCGCAGCTCGTCCTGGACGACATCTCGCTCGATGTCGCACCGGGCGAGTTCGTCACCCTCCTGGGGGCGTCCGGCTGCGGAAAATCGACGCTGCTCAACCTGGTGGCCGGGCTCGACCGCCCGACGACCGGGACCATCGAGACCCCCGGCGGGCGGCCGGCCCTGATGTTCCAGGAGCACGCCCTGTTCCCGTGGCTGACCGCGGGCCGGAACGTCGAACTCGCGCTGCGGCTGCGCGGCGTGCCCAGGTCGGAGCGCCGCGCGGAGGCGGAACGGCTGCTCGGCCTCGTCCGGCTCGGCGGCGCGTACGAGAAGCGCGTGCACGAACTCTCCGGCGGCATGAGGCAGCGCGTGGCGATGGCCCGTTCCCTCGCCCAGGACAGCCGACTGCTGCTGATGGACGAGCCGTTCGCCGCGCTGGACGCCATCACCCGGGACGTACTGCACGACGAGCTGACCCGGATCTGGCAGGAGACGAACATCTCGGTCCTCTTCGTCACGCACAACGTGCGCGAGGCGGTCCGGCTCGCGCAGCGGGTCGTCCTGCTCTCGTCCCGCCCCGGCCGGGTCGCCCGCGAGTGGACCGTCGGGATCGAGCAGCCGCGGCGGATCGAGGACAACGCGGTCGCGGAACTGTCCGTCGAGATCACCGAACAACTGCGTGGGGAGATCCGCCGCCATGGCCAGCACTGACACCAAGCCCGACGATCTGGCGGGCCTGGAGGCCGGACTCGACGCCCTGGACACCGTGCAGGCACGCCGCACACCCGTCCGTGAGGTGCTGCTGCGCAAGGTGCTGCCGCCGCTGTTCGCGGTGGCCCTGGTGCTCATCGTCTGGCAGCTCCTCGTCCGGGCCCAGGTCACCGAAGACTACAAGCTGCCCTCACCGGCCGCGGTGTGGCGGAGCGTCACGGACATGTGGCTCCAGGGAACGCTCCTGGACGTCATCTGGACCAGCGTCTCGCGCGGTCTGCTCGGCTTCCTGCTGGCCGTGGCGATCGGCACCCCGCTGGGCCTGCTGGTGGCCCGGGTGAAGCCGGTACGGGCGGCGATCGGCCCGATCCTGTCCGGGCTGCAGTCCCTGCCGTCGGTCGCCTGGGTGGCCCCCGCGGTGATCTGGCTCGGGCTGAACGACCGGATGATGTACACGGTGATCCTGCTCGGCGCGGTGCCCTCGGTGGCCAACGGTCTGGTGTCCGGCGTCGACCAGGTGCCGCCGCTGTTCCTGCGGGCCGGCCGCACCCTCGGCGCGACCGGGCTGCGCGGGACCTGGCACATCGTGCTGCCCGCCGCGCTGCCGGGCTATCTGGCCGGCCTCAAACAGGGCTGGGCGTTCTCCTGGCGCTCGCTGATGGCCGCCGAGATCATCGCCTCCTCCCCCGATCTCGGCCTGGGGCTGGGACAGTTGCTGGAGAACGGCCGCAACAACGCGGACATGCCCGGCATCTTCCTCGCCATCATCCTGATCCTGTTCGTCGGCATCGCGATCGACCTGCTGATCTTCAGTCCGCTGGAGCGGTGGGTGCTGCGCAGCCGCGGTCTCCTCGTCAAGAACTGAGCCACGCCATGTCCGCCCCGGTCCTTCTCGTCATCGCCCACGGAAGCCGCGACCCGCGGCACGCGGCGACCGTGCACGCGCTCACCGCGCGGGTGCGGTCGCTGCGTCCCAGGCTGCGCGTGGAGACGGGCTTCCTGGACTTCAACGCCCCTTCCGTGCCGCGGGTGCTGGAGCGGCTGGCGGCACAGGGCGCCGACGAGGCCGTCGACGTCATCGCGCTGCCGCTGCTGCTGACCCGGGCCTTCCACGCCAAGTCCGACATCCCCACGGTGCTGCACGAGGCGCGGACCCGGTTGCCCCGGCTGCGCATCCGCCAGGCCGAGGTGCTCGGCCCGTCACCGCTGCTGAACGCGGCCCTGGAACGAAGGTTGCGCGAAGCCGGGGTGCGCCCCGGCGACCGGGCCTCGACGGGGCTCGTCCTGGCCTCGGCGGGCTCCACGGACCCGGAGGCGATCGCAGTGATCGCTGAAATCGCGCGGGAGCTGCGGCACACCGGTTGGTGCGCCGTGCGGCCTGCGTTCGCCTCCGCCTCTCTCCCCCGCACCGAGGAAGCGGTGCGGACCCTGCGGGCCGAGGGGGTGCGGCGGGTGGCGGTGGCCCCGTACGTCATCGCCCCCGGCCGGCTCCCCGACCGCATCGCGGCGGGCGCCGCCGGCGCCGACGCGCTGGCCGATGTGCTGGGCCCGGCACCGGAGTTGGCACGTCTGCTCCTGCGACGGTACGACGAGGCCGGTATCCCGGTCGCCCCGTCCGCCCCGGTCGCCCCGGTCGCCCCGTCCGCTTCGACCGCACGGGGCGCGGTCCCCGTCGCGCGGACGGCGGGGTTCGCGGGGACGGTCCCGCTCAGCGCGTAGACGGGCGTTCGCGGTCCACGGGAGCGGCGGTGTCCGTCCGGCCCGTTTCACCGGGCCCGCGGTCTCCGGGTGGGCGGTGTCAGCCCACGTCCAGGGCGCCGGCGCGGGTCCGCTTGAGCTCGAAGAAGTCGGGGTTCGCGGCGAGCGCCCGGAAGCTGTCGAACAGCCGTCCCGCCTCTTCCCCACGGGGGATGGCCCGCAGCACCGGCCCGAACCACACGGCCCCGTCGACATGGATCGTGGGCGTGCCCACGTACGACTCCGCCTCCGGCTCCCTGCCCGCGTCGTGGCTGCGCCGCAGGGCGTCGTCGTGGGCGTCCGTGTGCGCGGGCAGCGGTCTCCACGGTCAACGCGTTGGCCTGCTGCTCAGCCCAGGCGGCACGCTCCAGCTCGATCAGCTCGCGATTCAGTTCGACACCCATAGTCCGAATCGTACGACTATGCACCACTCCCTCCCCCGTACCATCGCCGGTGTCGGGCCGCTGCCGGGCACGCGTCGGCCGGAGGCCCCGTGGGCGGAGGTACCGGTCAGGACCCGGTCACGCGCCTGCCCCGCCACCGCCCGCCCTTGTTCGCCCGTCCGAATCCGGGGACGACGGCGGCCGGGCAGCGGAGGCGCCGCCCACGCGCCGTGCATGCGAGGCGCGCTCCGCCCCTTCGGGGAACGCACGCTCATGGTCGGCCGGTCCGGTCATCAGTCACGGATGGGGCCGCCGGGGGTCGGGACTGACGGTATGTCAACAGCACGCGGAACAGGTTTCACGCGACCGCGAATTATGCCGACCGTCGGGATATCGAGGGACGTTCATGCGCATCACCGCACCGCGCGTATCCGGGCTGGGTGTTGCCGCAACTCCAACAGGTCCACCAGCCACCGACGTTCCGGCTCATCTGCTTGCCGCATCTGGAACACTGCACAGCGCCTCCCGCTGTCTCGCTGAGTGGTTGCCCGATCCCGGCCGTTCGTTCCCTGACGGAAGCGGCGGCCGGGGCCGGGGCATCGGGTGTGGCAGAGGCACCCGCGACGCAGGCGTTCCCTCACGTTACCGACCCGACGACGACCCGCCCTCCGGCACAGCCACGGTGCGTCCCGGCCCGCGCGAGGTCTGCGACCGTACGGACTCCGGCATCCGGTACGCACCACGGACGGGATCGGTGCGCTCCGCGCCCCCGGCCTCGCACCGGTCGCCCGGGCAACGCGGTCGCACCTCCGGCGGGTCCGCGGTCCCGGCCGGGCCACCTCGGCATTCCCACGGACGACGCGCGTCCGGTCGGCGTGGTCGCCCGACACGTCATCCGGATCGGCGAGTCGGGGCGGTCTCCGATCGGCGACGTCCGGCCGGCCGAAGCACGACCGGGGAACTCGTGGGCGTCATTCAGATGTGCCGGTGCGCCCGGTCAACCGACCGACCTGGTGGATCACCGCATGGACGCCGCCCCGTCCGCCGACGACCACCTCGGACAACGCCCCGCGGCACTAGCGTTGCCGTATGTCCACCACATCACGCCCCCTCGGTTCCGCCACGCCGCGTCCCGTCGTGTCCGCCGCATCACGCCCCCTCGACGAGGTGTTCCCGCTCGGTGGCGAGCTGCCCGTGCGGCGTCTCGGTTACGGCACCGCCCAGCTGACCGGCCCCGGCTACTGGGGGCCGCGCGGAGAGCGGCGGGACGCGGTGGCGGTGCTGCGGGCGGCCGTCGACCAAGGCGTCACGCTCGTCGACACCGCCGACAACTACGGCCCCGCTCTGGCCGAGGAACTGGTCGCCGAGGCCCTGCACCCGTACGCGGACGATCTGGTGATCGCGACCAAGGGCGGTGTGGTGCGGACCAGTGATCACGCCTGGCACATCGACGGACGGCCCGAGCGGCTGCGCGCGATGTGCGAAGCGAGTCTCCGACGGTTGCGGACCGACCGGATCGATCTGTACCAGCTGCACCGACTGGACCCCGAGGTGCCCCTGGCCGACCAACTGGGCACGCTGGACGAGCTGAGGCGGGAGGGTAAAATCCGCTGCATCGGTCTGGACACCATCACCGCCGACCAGCTTGAGCAGGCACTCTCCCTGACCGGGATCGCCTCGGTGCAGAACCGGTTCAATCTCATCGACCGTTCCTCGGACGCGGTGCTGAGCATGTGCGAAGCCCGCGGTCTGGCCTTTCTGCCCTGGTTCCCGCTGGCCGACGGCGCGCTGGCCGGTGAGGCCGCCGCTTCGCTCGACGGGATCGCCGCCCGGCACGGCGCCACCCGTGGGCAGATCGCCCTCGCCTGGCTGCTGCACCGCTCCCCCGTCCTGTGCCCCACCCCCGGCACCGGTTCGCCCGACCATCTCACGGAGAACCTGCGGGCCCGGGAGATCCGGCTGTCCACCGAGGACATGAGCTTCCTGGAGGGGCTCGCACCCGCCTGAAGGAACCGCCCGTACGAAGGAGTGCCCGCACGTGACCCTGCGCACCACCGCCCCCATCGCCCCCTCCGACCGCGCGGACGCCGCCGTTCCCGGTCCCGCCCCGGCCTCGGCCCCCGGTTCCGGTGCGGACGCCCCCGTGCTCCGGGCCGACGCCGTCTCGTTGGTGCGGGACGGCAACGTCCTGCTCGACTCGGTCTCCGTGACCGTGCGCAGCGGTGAGCACTGGGCCCTGCTCGGAGCCAACGGCGCCGGGAAGAGCACACTGCTCAGTCTGCTCGGCGCGGTCAACCACCCCACCAGGGGGACGGTCGAGGTGCTCGGGCGCGCCCTGGGGCGGGTCGATCTGCGGGAGCTGCGGGCGATGCTCGGGCATGTCGATCCGCGGCATCCGCTGCGCTCCCCGCTGTCGGTGCGCGAGGTGGTGCTGACCGGTCTGACCAACTCGGTCGAGCCGGTTCCGCGCTGGTCCCCGACCGGGGAGCAGCGGGACCGGGCCGAGTCACTGCTGGAGACCCTCGGTATGGGCGGGAAGACGACGTCGCGCTGGCCGGCGCTCTCCCAGGGCGAGCGAGGCCGTACGCTCATCGCCCGGGCGCTGATGCCCGAGCCGCGGCTGCTGCTCCTCGACGAGCCGGCCACGGGCCTGGATCTCGCGGCCCGCGAGCAGTTGCTGGACAGCCTGGACGCGCTGCGCGAGGAGCATCGGGAGCTGGCGACCGTCCTGGTCACGCACCATCTGGAGGAGCTTCCGGCGTCCACCACGCATGCGATGCTGCTGCGGGACGGACGCTGTGTGGCATCGGGCCCCGCGGACGAGGTGCTGACCACCGACCGGGTGAGCGACTGCTTCGGGCACCCGGTGCGGATCTCCCGTACGGACGGCCGGTGGTCGGCACGAGCCGGCCGGGCCGCACGTCGCTGAACGGGGGCGCGCGCCCGCGGCCCTCGGCCTAGCCTCCTGGACGGGCCGCCATGTCCGCGGCCGGCCGGCCGCTCACCGGCCTGCTCACCGCGGCGCGGACGTGCGGCCCCGTCCCGTGCCGTCCGGCGGGCTCAGCCGTCGGCGTGGCGGGGGATGTCCGCGGCGGTGGCGGCGAACGGTGTGGCCTGGTGGAAGTAGAGCGCCCAGCCCGTTCCGGTGAACAGCCACAGTGAGCTGCGGTGGGCGAGGTGTCCCTTGCGTTCGGTGTCGTAGGTGAGGTGGACCAGTCCGCCGTCCAGCTGGACCCCGCGCATCCGGGACGCGGTGAGGGGACCGGGGCGCGGGGCGTCCTGTCCCGTGAGCGAGGCGATTATCGCGTTGCGGTTCCAGATCCGGCCGGTGGAGTCGATCTCTCGGTACTCCGGGTGCAGCAGCTGGGCGAGGATGCCGGCGGAGGCTCGTACGACCGGGTCGAGGAGACGCAGTTCGCCCTCCACCGCCGCGGCCACGCCGGGGGTCGGTTCGGTCATGCGTCGGCTCCGTGGTCCGCGGGCCGCGCGGGTGCCGTCATCTCGACCAGCTTGAGCACGGTGTTCCAGTTGCGGGAGGTGGCGATGACGCCCGGGGCGAGGGAGGGGCGGGACAGCGCGTCGGCGAGCCTGGACCGGCCCAGTCCGTCGGGGGTGTAGAGGTACAGCGCGCGGTCCCCGAGCCGGAACTCCTCGGGGAGGTGGTCCGCGGCCTCGATCCGGTCGAAGCGCTCCGCGTCGACGGGCTGCCCGAAGTAGGTGACGTGCAGCTGCCTGCCTTCGAGTTCGGCGGCCGGGAACGGGCAGGCGGCGGCGACCGCCGCGAGGTACGCGCCGTCGCGGACCAGGCAGGGCACGGAGAACCCGAACCGCTTGTCGATGGCCCGTTCCAGTTCGGCGGCGAGCCGCTCCTCGTCGTCCGAAGGGCTGCTGAAGACGGCGTTGCCGCTCTGCAGATAGGTACGGACGTCCCCGTGGCCCAGTTCGGTGAGCAGCGTGCGGAGCGCGGCCATCGGGACTCTCCGGTGGCCGCTCACATTGATCCCGCGCAACAGCGCCGCGTACATCGCCATGAGCACACCATAGGACGACGCGTCGGCGCGGGGCGGCCGCCGCGCCCCGTGGGGGAGGGCGCGGTGGCCGCGGGTCCTGGCCGTGGCCGGTGTCCGGACACCGGTCACGGCCAGGGGGTGACTACTCGACGATCTTCAGCAGCCTGTTGGGCGTGCCCGTGGTGGCGTTGGAGATCGCGTCGGGGGTGGCACCCTCGGTCAGTGCCGTGGCGACCTCGTCCGGAGTGGCGTCCGGGTTTCCGGAGAGGTAGATGGCGGCGGCGCCGACGACGTGCGGGGTCGCCATGGAGGTGCCGGAGATGGTGTTGGAGCCGTCGTCGCTGTCGTTCCAGGCCGAGGTGATGTCCGAGCCCGGTGCGTAGATGTCCACGATCGAGCCGTAGTTGGAGAAGTACGACTGCGCGTCGTCGACCGTGGACGAAGCGACGGTGATCGCCTCGGGGACGCGCGCCGGGGAGGTCCGGCTCGCGTCGGTCGACTCGTTACCGGCGGCCACCGCGAAGGTGACCCCGGAGGCGATGGCCTTCTGGACCGCGGCGTCGAGGGCCTCGTCGGCGCCGCCGCCCAGGCTCATGTTGGCGACGGAGGGGCCCTCGTGGTTCGCGGTGACCCAGTCGATACCGGCGACGACCTGCTCGGTGGTGCCCGAGCCGGAGTCGTCGAGGACCCGGACGGCCACGATCTTCGCCTTCTTGGCGACACCGTAGGTCGCTCCGGCGATGGTGCCGGCCACGTGTGTGCCGTGGCCGTTGCCGTCGTCCGCGCTGTCGTCGTCGTCCACCGCGTCGTAGCCGGAGGTGGCGCGGCCCTCGAACTCCTCGTGCGTGGTGCGGACACCGGTGTCGATGACGTACGCGGTGACGCCCTCGCCCGCACTGTCCGGGTAGGTGTACGCGTTGTCGCCGGCCGTCTCGGTCTGGTCGATCCGGTCGAGCCCCCAGGACGGCGGGTTCTGCTGGGTGGTGCTGATGTGGAACTTCTTGTTCTGGACCACCTTGGAGACGGCCGGGTCGGCAGCGAGGCGCTTGGCCTCGGTGAGCGAGAGGCCGCTGGCGGAGAAGCCGTTGACGGCGGACTTGAAGTTCCGGTCGAGCTTGCCGCCGTACTTCTTGGCGAGCTTCGACTTGTCGGCCTTGTGGTCCAGCATCACGATGTAGCTGCCCTTGACGGCGTTCGCCGCGTCGGCACCGTAGACGACGCCCATCTTGGGAGCGGACGCGGCTCCGGCGGCGGGCGTGTTCAGCAGGGTCACTCCGGCGGCAGCGGCCACCGCGGTTATCGCCGCGGTGAGCTTGATCCGGCGTGCGCGCTTGTGAATAGCCATGAAGAGGGGTCTCCTCGTCATTCTTTGTGGGGGGATTGACCCCCGGCCGGAAGATCTCCGGGGGTTGGCTCGAAACCCTCGCCGATTGACGCGCTCAGATCAAGACCTTCTCAGGGCTGTGACTTACTCAACAAAGTTCTGTAATAGGAATTCGGCCAGGCACGCTCAAGTCGGTCGTAGATGCCGCAAGATGGACCACTTCGCCCGGACCCGACCGCTCGTCAGGGCGACCGTCGCGCTTCGCACACGGGAAGGCCCACATGGCCGCAGCGCGCACGCCGCCGAGGACTCGGCTTGATTACGCCCCCGACCGCCGGCCCCGGGGCGAGGGCCTGGGATCCCCTTCACGGGCCGGGGCGCGACGCGCGACGGCGTGCCGACCCGACGGCCTGCGTGGCGTGTGCCACCGTATGCCGACCCGTCGGCCTCCGAATCCCACCGTTCCGGCCGCCCAGGTGCTCCTTGTCACCGTGCCGACGGGCCGCCGTTCGTCACCCGGGACGACGCGGGTGAGAAAATCGGCCCCATGAACGAAAGACGTGCGCGTGAGGTGCTGGACGCCGCCGGACTGGCCGGTGGCGCGGAGCTGCTCGCGCTGGGCGAGAACGCGGTGTTCGCCGTCGGCGATCTGGTGATCAAGATCGGCCGGGACGCCGTGCGCAGCCCGGAACTGAGGGAACGGGCCGAGCGCGAGGTAGCGGTGGCGCGGTGGCTGGCCGCCGCCGGCGTCCCGGCCGTGCGGGCGGCGGAGCCCGGGGTGCGGCTGGTGGAGGGCCACCCGGTGACGTTCTGGCACCGGTTGCCGCAGGCGGTACGCCCCGCCGAGCCGCGCGATCTGGCGGGGCTGCTGACGCTGGTCCACGCCCTGCCCGTCCCGGACGGTTTCACCCTTCCGCTCCGGGACCTGCTGGGTGGCGTCGAGCGCTGGCTACGGCTCGCGGGCGAGGCGATCGACCCGGCCGACGCCGATTATCTGCGTGAGCGCCGCGACGGTTTCGCCGCAGCGGCGGCGAACCTGGTTCCGCATCTGTCGCCCGGTCCGATCCATGGCGACGCTCTCCCCCGCAACGTTCACGTCGGCCCGGACGGGCCGGTGCTGGTGGACCTGGAGACCTTCTCGGCGGATCTGCGGGAGCACGATCTGGTGGTGCTCGCGCTGTCACGCGACCGGTACGGCTTGGCCCCCGAGGCGTACGACGCCTTCACCGCCGTGTACGGCTGGGACGTCCGCGCATGGGACGGCTGCGCGGTACTGCGCGGTGCCCGGGAGACCGCGAGCTGCGCATGGGTGTCCCAGCACGCGCCGAACAACCCGAAGGCGCTCGTGGAGTTCCGCCGCAGGGTGGCGTCGCTGCGCGACGGCGACACCGCCGTGCGGTGGTACCCGTTCTGAGGCGGCATCCGTCCGGACCCCGTCCCGCGTGGCCCTCGGCGCACCGCCGATCGCCGCACGGCTCCCGACGGTACAAGGCGCCCATGCACCGCGGTGGAACCTGGGCCGCCCGGGCTTCCCAACCGGGCGAGGGACGTCCTCCGATACGCCGACCGGCCGCCCTCCGGTCGCCGACGGGCCGGGACGCGATGCGCTTCCTCAGCCGCCCACCCGGGCCGGCTCCCGCAGCGGCCAGTGGCCGTCGACCACCGCGTCCGCAGTCCCCTTACGGCGCAGGAAGTCCTGGAAGTCGGCCGCCCAGCGCGCGTACCAATCCACTTGGCGCTCGTGCAGTTCGGCGGCGGCCATCCCGGCCACCGAGCCGTGCCGCTCGGCTATCGCGTACGCCACCCTGACCGCGGCCAGGGCGTCCGCCGCCGCGTCATGGGCGCCGCCGTGCACCACCCCGTACTCGACGCACACCGCCTCAAGGGTCCGCTTCCCCTTGCGGTAGCGGTCGACGGCCCGGTCGATGGTGTACGGGTCGATGACCGGTCCGATCCCGGCGCCGTCGAGCCGGTCGCTCAGCGACGGCAGCTCGTGCCGGTGCAGTTCGGCCGTGAGCAGCGTCAGGTCGAAGGCGGCGTTGTACGCGACGACCGGCACGCCCCGGCACCAGTAGTCGGTGAGCGTGTCGGCGATCTCGTCGGCCACCTCGCGGACCGGCCGTCCCTCGGCCGCCGCCCGTTCACTGCTGATGCCGTGGATCGCCGACGCCTGCGCCGGGATCCGGATGCCCGGGTCCGCCAGCCAGGTGCGCTGCCGCACCGGCTCTCCGCCTTCGACGCCCACGACCGCGGCCGTCACGATCCGGGCCTCCAGCGGGTCCGTGCCCGTCGTCTCCAGGTCGAAACCGACCAGTGCCTCCCGGTGCCAGCTCATCGGGGTACCTCCTTCGTGATCCTCCCCCATGTGACGACCACCCTCGCACGCACCACTGACAACCGGTTCACGCCCCCTCAGGAGACGGGCCGGGAGTCCGTCCACACGGACTCGAACTCCTCCCGGTATGTCTCGAACAGCCCGTGCTCGCTGTCCTGCCCGGACCGGACCACCGTGCGCCCGCCGCCGCGCAGCACCAGCACGGGCGACTCCATGCCGCGTGCGCGCCGCAGGTACGACTGGACGACCCCGACCGCGTCGGTGCCGTCGCCGTCCACCAGGTAGGCCGTGAAACGCGGTGTCTCGTCGAAGACATGGATCTCGAACGCGCCCGGGTCGCGGAGTTTGGAACGGACCCGGCGCATGTGGAGGATGTTCATCTCCACCGACCGGCTGAGTTCGCCCTTCTTGAGCCCGAGCTCCCGCTCCCGCCGTTTGACTGCGCTGCTCGCCGGGTTGATGAACAGCAGGCGGATCCGGCAGCCGGATTCGGCCAGCCGGACCAGTCTGCGTCCGGAGAAGTTCTGCACCAGAAGATTGAGTCCGATGCCGATCGCGTCGAGCCGGCGCGAGCCGCCGAACAGGTCCTCGGCGGGCAGCTGGCGCTGGAGCCGCACCCGGTCGGGGTGGATCGAGACCACGTCCGCGTACCGGTCGCCGACCAGTTCCTCGACGGCGTCGACCGGGAGCCGGTCGGCCGACGGAACCGAGGCGCCGCCGCCCAGGATCTCCAGGAGCCGGGCGGAGGCGCGTTCGGCCTGGGCGAGGACCGCCTCGTTCAGCGCGCGGTTGCGGGAGACCACATTGCGGGCGACCTCCAGCTCGTCGAGCGCCAGCTCCACCTCGCGGCGGTCGTCGAAATAGGGCTCGAAGCAGGGCCAGTGCTGCACCAGCAACTCACGCAACTGGGGCAGCGTGAGGAAGCTGAGCACGTTGTCGTCGGCCGGATCGAGCAGATAGCCCTTGCGCCGGGAGACCTCGCGCACCGCGACGGCCCGCTGCACCCACTCCTGCCCGGCGGGGCCCGCGGCGGCCACCACCCACTCCTCGCCGTGGACCGGTTCGTAGATGGGCCGGAGCACCGCGGCGACCACGGCCCTCAGCCGCTGCTCCACGAGATTCAGCCAGATGTAGGCGCGGCCGGCCCGCTGGGCCCGGGTGCGCACCTCGCTCCAGGCGTCCGTCCCCCAGTCCAGTTCCGCGCCGATCTCCACGGGCCGGACCAGCGAGACCGCCCCTGGTGGGGCATCGGTGTATTCCCCCTCGTGACCCGTGTCACCCGGGGGCAGCTCGAATCCTTCCGAGCTCACCCGCGCACCGCCTTCCACTCCCCCACCAACGATCAAGGAAGGGTACTCCGCGAGTGGGATCCGGTGCAGCCGGATGCACAGGCTGCTTTCATCAACTCCCCGTTTCCACCGGCGCGTTCCCGGGGGCGGGATCTTCCGTAGTGAGCGGATTCATAGCGATTGAACCCCCGCCCGAGGCTTCGTTCCGGGCCCGGAGCGGCTTCGGAGCACCGGACTCCGGTCCCAGGGGCGACACGGAGCGGACCGATGTTGACCGGACCGCGCGACGTCCTAGGAAGCCGCCGCCCTTTCAGGGAAGATTCAAGGAAGATACCGGATATTCAAGAGAGAACATACCTAAACGGTCCATAAGTACCAGGCACCCGGATCAGAAGTGGAAGAGTCGAAGCTATGCAGGTCTGGCCGGGACAGGCGTATCCCCTCGGAGCCACGTACGACGGCGCCGGGACCAACTTCGCGGTCTTCTCGGAGGCCGCCCACCGAATCGAGTTGTGCCTGCTGCACGACGACGGTTCCGAGACGGCGGTGGAGCTCCGGGAGACCGACGCCTTCGTCCGCCATGCCTATCTGCCGGGAGTGATGCCCGGTCAGCGGTACGGCTTCCGGGTGCACGGTCCGTACGAACCCGAGCACGGCGTCCGCTGCAATTCGGCGAAGCTGCTGCTCGACCCGTACGCCAGGGCCGTGGCCGGGCAGATCCGCTGGGGCGAGGCGGTGTACGGCTACCCGTTCGGCCGGCCCGACGCGCGCAACGACCTCGACTCGGCGCCGCACACCATGACCTCGGTCGTGGTGAACCCGTACTTCGACTGGGGCGACGACCGCAGGCCCCGTACCGACTACCACCGCACGGTGATCTACGAGGCCCATGTGAAGGGCCTGACGATGCTCCACCCGGGGCTCCCGAAGGAACTGCGCGGGACGTACGCGGGCCTGGCCCACCCGGAGGTGATCGCCCATCTGACCGAACTGGGTGTCACCGCAATCGAGCTGATGCCCGTTCACCAGTTCGTCCAGGACCATCGGCTGGCGGACGCGGGGCTGGCCAATTACTGGGGCTACAACACGATCGGGTTCTTCGCCCCCCACAACGCGTACGCGTCCTGGGGCGACCGCGGCGAGCAGGTGCTGGAGTTCAAGCAGGCGGTGAGGGCGCTGCACCAGGCGGGCATCGAGGTGATCCTCGACGTGGTCTACAACCACACCGCGGAGGGCAACCACCTGGGCCCCACGCTCTCCTTCCGGGGGTTGGACAATGCCTCGTACTACCGGCTCGCCGACGACCAGCGGTACTACATGGACACCACGGGGACGGGGAACTCCCTGCTGATGCGGTCGCCGCACGTGCTCCAGCTGATCATGGACTCGCTGCGGTACTGGGTCACGGAGATGCACGTGGACGGCTTCCGCTTCGATCTGGCCGCCACGCTGGCCCGGCAGTTCCATGAGGTGGACCGGCTGTCGTCGTTCTTCGATCTGGTGCAGCAGGACCCGGTGGTCAGCCAGGTGAAGCTGATCGCCGAGCCGTGGGACGTGGGCGAGGGCGGCTACCAGGTGGGGAACTTCCCGCCGCTGTGGACCGAGTGGAACGGCAAGTACCGGGACACCGTGCGGGACCTGTGGCGGGGCGAGCCCAGGACGCTCGCCGAATTCGCCGGGCGCCTGACGGGCTCGTCCGATCTGTACCAGGACGACGGGCGGCGACCGCTCGCCTCGATCAACTTCGTCACCTGCCACGACGGGTTCACACTGCACGATCTGGTCTCGTACAACGACAAGCACAACGAGGCGAACGGCGAGGGCAACCGGGACGGCGAGAACTACAACCGCTCCTGGAACTGCGGTGTGGAGGGCGAGACGGAGGAACCGGGGGTCCTGGAGCTGCGGACGCGGCAGATGCGGAACTTCATCGCCACGCTGATGCTGTCCCAGGGCGTGCCGATGCTGAGCCACGGCGACGAGTTCGGGCGCACCCAGCGCGGCAACAACAACGCGTACTGCCAGGACAACGAGGTGTCGTGGGTGCACTGGCCGGACCCGGCCGACGCCGCGCGGAGCGGCCCGCAGGGGGGCGAGGAGGACGGCGGGGCCGTGGAGGGGAGTGCGGACGGGAGCGCCGAGGGCGGACCGGGCAGCAGCCTGCTGGAGTTCACCCGGGCGATGGTCTGGCTCCGCCGCGACCATCCGGTCTTCCGGCGTCGCCGGTTCTTCCACGGACGCGCGGTCGAGGGCACGCACGACGAGCTGTCGGACATCGCGTGGTTCACGCCCGGGGGCCGGGAGATGACCCAGCGGGACTGGCAGGCGGCGCACACGAAGGCGCTGACGGTCTTTCTCAACGGCCACGCGATCTCGGAACCGGGGCCGCGCGGCGAACGCATCTCCGACGACTCGTTCCTGCTGATGTTCAACGCGAGCGCGGAGACGCTGGAGTTCCGCGTGCCGGTGGACCACGGCCGGCAGTGGGTGGTGGTCGTCGACACGGCCGATTCGGCGGGGGTCCTGCTGGGCGGCGGGCCGAAGGTGTCGGCGGGCGAACGGGTGACACTGGTCGGACGGAGCATGGCGGTGCTCCAGCGCCCGGCGTAGGCATCCCGCCCGGCCGCCGCGCGCACCGAGTGGCGCGGGGGCCGCGTCCGCCCGGCACGGGCCCGGGACGCCCGGCGCACCCGCCGGGCGCCGCGGAGGGTGCGGGTTTCGACCGTACGCGGACGGCGCGGGCGCGCAGTGCCGGCGCACGACGCACGCGGGCCGCGCGGGCGCCCGGTACGCTCACGCCCGGCGCGCCGTGGACGGGCCGCGACACCGCCGGTCGGGCCCATTACGGCGTTCCCTGACACGCGGGCGCGCGGGCCGGGTACGTAACGGCGCATGACGCCCACCGCCACCTACCGGCTCCAGCTCCAGCCCGACTTCCCGTTCTCGGCCGCCGAGGACGCCGTGCCGTACCTCGCGGCGCTCGGCGTCTCGCATCTGCATCTCTCCCCGGTGCTGGAGGCCGTGCCGGGTTCCCGGCACGGCTACGACGTGGTCGACCACGGGCGGGTGCGCGCCGAACTCGGCGGCGAGGAGGGGTTGCGGAAGCTGGCCCGTACGGCCCGGGAGCGCGGTCTCGGCCTGGTCGTGGACATCGTGCCGAACCACATGGCGGCCGTCCCGCGCCTCAACCGCCCGCTGTGGGAGGTACTGCGCGAGGGCGCCGGGTCGCCGTACGCGCGCTGGTTCGACATCGACTGGGAGGCCGGCGGCGGCAAGGTGCTGCTGCCGGTGCTCGGCGGGCGGATCGGCGGCGAACTGGATGCCTTCCGGGTCGACGGGGAGGTGCTGCGCCACGGCGAACAGGAGTTCCCGCTCCGGGCGGGCACCGCGCGTCTGCCGCTGCCCGAGCTGCTGGACGCCCAGCACTACCGGCTCTGCTGGTGGCGGCTGGCCCGTACCGAACTGAACTACCGCCGGTTCTTCACCATCTCCGGCCTCATCGGGGTGCGGGTGGAGAACCCGGAGGTCTTCGACGCCACCCACGGCAAGATCCTCGAACTGGTCCGGGACGGGGTGATCGACGGGCTGCGCGTCGACCACCCCGACGGACTCGCCGATCCGGGGGCCTATCTGGATCGGCTCTCTACCGCGACCGGTGGGCGGTGGACGGTCGTGGAGAAGATCCTCACCGGGAACGAGCAGCTGCCCGGTGACTGGCCCGTCGCGGGCACGACCGGATACGACGCGCTGCACCGGATCGACGGCCTCTTCGTCGACCCGATGGGAGCCGCGGAGCTGATCGGGCGCTACCGGGAGTACGCGGGGCCGGCGACGGACCTCGGCGGATCGTGGAAGGCGACCGTCCGGCGCTCCGCGTACCAGGTGGTGACGCATGAGCTGGCCACCGAGACCACGCTGCTGACCCGGCTCGCCGCGCGGGTCTGCGCCGAGGATCCGGCGCTGCGCGACCACGCGCCGTGGGCCCTGCACGACGCCATCCGCGAGCTGCTGGTCCGCATGCCGGTCTACCGCCCGTACGCGACGGCGGGCGCTCCCTGCCAGGAGTCGCCCCCGGAGACGGTCTGCGGAACTCCTCCGGAGACGGCCCCCGCGCCGGTTTTCGGAGCGACGCCGGAGACGGCCCCCGCCGCGGTCCCGGAAACGCTGCCGGACACGGTGGTGCGCGACGCGAAGGCGGCGTTCGCCGTGGCGGAAGAGGCGTCGGCGGTGGACGTGGTGCGGGATCTGGCGCTGGGGCGGCTGGGCAAAGGGCCCGACCGGGCCGCGTTCTGCGCCCGGTTCGCGCAGACCGCGTCGGCGTTGCGCGCCAAGTCGGTCGAGGACACGGCTTTCTACCGGTACGTCCCGCTGATCTCGGCGAACGAGGTGGGCGGCGATCCGGGGCGGCCGGCCGTGACGCCCGAGGAGTTCCACGCGTTCTGCGCCCGGCTGACCCGCGATCGTCCCGCCACGGGCACGGCGCTGACCACGCACGACACCAAGCGGAGCGCCGATGTGCGGGCCCGGATCGCGGTGCTGACGGAGTGCCCGGAACAGTGGTCCTGGCTGCTGGTGGAGCTGGCGCGGATCACTCCGGCCACCGCTCCCGACGCACAGTTCGCCTGGCAGGCGTGGCAGACGGCCGTCGGGTGCGCGCGGCTGCCGGCCGGGGAGATGGCGGGCCGGCTGGAACCGGCGCTGCTGAAGGCGGTGCGCGAGGCGGAGCTGTCCACGAGCTGGACCGAGCGCGATCCTGGGTACGAGCGGGCGGTGACGGACTTCGTGGCGGCGGGACCGGCCGCGGACGGCGGGCCGGTGCGCGAGGCGCTGGACCGGTTCACGGCCACGCTCGACCCGTATGTGCGGGCCAATGTGCTCGGCGCGGCACTGGTACAGCTGACGATGCCGGGGGTGCCGGACCTGTACCAGGGCACGGAGCGGGAGTACGTGGCGCTGGTCGACCCGGACAACCGGCGGCCCTTCCGCCTCCCGCCCGAGGGCGGCCCCTGCGGTGAGAAGAGGGATCTCACCTCTGCGGTGCTGCGGCTGCGGCGCGAGCGGCCCGAGGTGTTCGGTCAGGCCGACTCGTACGCCCCGTTGAGCGCGCGCGGTCCGGCCGCAGCGCACTGCCTGGCGTTCTGTCGCTCGGGCGAGGTGGTCACGGCGGTGACCAGGCTGTCGCTGCGGCTGGCGGAGTCGGGCGGCTGGCACGGTACGGAGCTGGTGCTGCCGGACGAAGGGCCGTGGACCGATCTGCTGGCGCCCGGCCGGAAGTTCGCCGGGGCCTCGGTCGACGTGGCCGAGTTGTTCGCGGAACGGCCGGTGGCGCTGCTGGGCCGGGCCGGTCGGAGCGCGGGGGGATCCACGGACCACGGGTGACGTGGCCCGGCCGGAGCGGGCGGCCCCGGCCGGCCGAGGAGCTGCCGTGGAGGGCATGTCTCGTCCGGGAGGGGCGCCCGCCGCGGCCGGACCAGCCATCGGCCGCTTCGGGGAGCTGGACCGGGCCGCCCCGCTCCGTCCACCGAAGCCGTCACCGGGACCGTGCCGGTGGGCCACGGCCGGTGGGTACCCGCGGACGCCCGCGGGGTTCGCTCCGCCGACGCGTGCCGCCACCGTGCGGGCCGCCGGACTCCGCCGTCGTCGGGTCAGGCGGGAGGGTCGGGGACGGGCGCGGTGAGCCGGAAGCTCATTCCGCCGAAGCTCACCTGGTCCCCCTCGCGGACCGGGACCGTGCCGACGACCCGCTGACCGTTGACGCAGGTGCCGTTGGTCGAGCCGAGGTCGCGGAGCAGCCAGCGGCCGTCCCGCGCGATGAGTTCGGCGTGGAGCCGGGAGACGGATTCGTGGTTGAGCCGCAGTCCGTTGCCCGGATCGCGGCCTATCAGCAGCGGGTACGGGCTGGGGACGGGAAGCAGGAGCTGCGGCAGCCGCTCGGTCCGCCAGACCCGGCGCACCCGGCCGGGGAAGCCGGACACCCCGCCCACGGCCCTGAGCAGCCGCCGCGACCAGCGCCCTTCACCCGCCTCCAAGTCGGCGGTGAGGACGGACAGTTCCTCCGGACTCCGGGCGACGAGGGCCAGTTCCATGCGGCGCAGAAAGGTGTCGTGCGACAGCTTGCCCTGTGCGGCGCCGTCTCTGAGTACGCCGATCACACGGTCGCGCTGGGCGTCCGACGGCCGCGCGGGATACGTGTGGGACTCGAAGGAGGACGTCACGGAGCCAATTGTCGGCCGGACCGCCCCGGAGTGTCCAGAAGAGCCCCGGCCCGCACCGAGGCACACCCTCCGTCCGGACCGCGTCCCCGCCGCGAAATCCGGGAGCGCGCCGGGGAAGCGGTTGCTACTCTCTCCCGCCGCGTGCCGCCCGTGATCCCCGAGCGGCCTTCCACACCCGTCGAGGAGACCCCGTGCCCCCCGCGTCACAGGAGCTGACCGTCCGCCCGCTCACCGGCCCGCACGAACTCGGGCTCTTCCTCCGCCTGTCCTACCTCCTCGACCACGAACTCGCCGAGGACCTGGAGAGCGGGCGCCGCCGCCCGGAATGGATGTGGGTGGCGCTGCGCGGCGACCGTGTGGTGGCCCGGATCGCCTGGTGGAGCCGGGACGGGGACACCCCCCTGCTCCTCGACGTCTTCGACCTGGACGACACCCTGCCCGGGCCCGAACGCGAGGAAGCCGGCCTGCGGCTGCTGGAGACGGCGACCGCGGCGGTCGTACCGGCCGGGGCGCCGCGCCCCGAGTACGGTCGCTACGTACCGCCGGACTGGCGCGAGGACCCGGCCGCCCGCGAGAGCGTCGAGGCGCGGATCCGGGTGATGGAGCGCTCCGGGGCGCGGATGCTGGTGGAACGGCTGCGCCTGGAGTGGCGCGCCGGTACGCCGGTGCCTCCGGACGGCGGACGGCTCCGGTTCCGCCCGGTGGAGGGGCGGGAGGATCTGCTCGCGCTGATGACGCCGGTGATGGAGGGAACGCTGGACGCCCACGGCCGGGCCGATCTGGCGTCCGGGCTCAGCGCCCGCGAGGCGGCGGAGAAGCACTACGACGAGGAACTGGGCGGGTACACCTCACCGCGCGAGTGGTGGCGTGCCGCCGAACTCCCGGGCGGTGAACCGGTCGGGTTCGTGATCCCGGCGCGCAACGCCTACAACCCGATCATCGCCTACATCGGCGTCCTGCCCGCCCGGCGCGGCCACGGGTACGTGGACGACATCCTCGCCGAGGGGACCAGGGTGCTGGCCGCACAGGGCGGGGTGGACCGGATCCGGGCCTCGACCGACCTGGGCAACGCCCCGATGGCCGCGTCCTTCGCACGCCTCGGATATGTGGACTTCGGCCGGTCCTTCGACATGGTCTGGGACTGACCGGCGCGTTCCGCCAGCCAGAGGAGGCGACGATCCCCGCCGAACAGCGCCTCCGTCCAGCGCGTCGTTGAAGTCGCCGCCGCAGGCGGTGTACGGGCGGGTGCCGTAGGTGGCCCGGTGGTGGGCCCGGACCGGGCTGCCGGGAAAGCGGAGGGCGTGTTTCGTACCACTCGGCGTACGCCGTCCAGGCGAGCGGGGCACGGCGACCCGCCTCCGGGAGTTCGTCCGCGGGGACGTACGGCGGGGCCCAGCCCGGCATGGAAGCCGGCGTCCAGTGCACGAAGACCCCCGGTCGGGCCCGGGACCACCGAGAAGCAACCATGGCGCGAAGTATCGATCGCGCACGGGGCCCTTCGTAAGGTCCGGGCCGTGGTCGAGGACCGGTGCACGACCGGGGCCGCCGTCCGCGAGTGGACAGCTCGGCGTTCGGGCGTCTCCGGCCGCAGTCCGGCGTGTACGGGTCAGGCGTTCCCGGCCGCGGGGTGCCTGTTCTTCTGGGCATGGATCAGGTCGCGGTACCAGGCGTAGGAGTCCTTGGGGGTGCGGCGCAGTGTCTCGTAGTCGATGTGCACGAGGCCGAAGCGCTTGCTCGCCCCCTCGATCCACTCGACGTTGTCGGTGAGCGACCAGGTGAAGTAGCCGCGGACGTCGACGCCCGCGTCGATCGCCGTGCGCAGGGCCTTCAGATGCCCTTCGAGGTAGGCGATCCGGCGGGTGTCGCGGGCGGGCTCGTCGACGGCGCAGCCGTTCTCGGTGATGTAGAGCGGCGGGAGGCGGTCGCCGAAGCGGGCGCGGAGCTGGACGAGGGTTTCGCGCAGCCCGTCGGGGACGACGGGCCAGCCGAAGTCGGTCTTCTCGTATCCCTCTATCTCCCGGATGCCGAAGGGGAGTTCGTCGGGCATCTCGAAGCCGGAGAAGGAGTCGAGGGCCTGCCCGTCGGGGGCGCCGACGAGGGTGGGGTTGTAGTAGTTGACGCCGTACCAGTCGAGCGGGGCACAGATGGTCGTCAGGTCGTCCGCGACCGGGCCGGGCATCAGCGCCGCGAAGTTCTGGTCGGGGTAGCGGCCGGTGAGGATGGGATCGGCGAAGAGCCAGTTGCTGATCGTGTCGTACAGCTCCGCCCCGAAGCGGTCCTCGTCGCGGTCGCCCGCGGTCCAGACGGGGGTGTGCGAGACGGCGACGCCGATGTTGTCGGCGCCCGCCCCGCGCAGTGCCCGCACGGCCAGTCCGTGGGCGAGGAGTTGGTGGTGGGCGGCGGGCAGGGCGTCGAAGAGGAGGGTGTGACCGGGTGCGTGCTGGCCGAGGGCGTAGCCGAGCAGGGTCACCTCGGCCGGTTCGTTGATGGTGATCCACATCGGTACGCGGTCGGCGAGGCGTTCGGCGACGATGCCCGCGTACTCCGCGAAGCGGTAGGCCGTGTCCCGGTTGAGCCAGCCGCCCGCCCGGTCCAGGGGCAGCGGCGTGTCCCAGTGGTAGAGGGTGGGGGCCGGGGTGATGCCGTGGGCGCACAGCTCGTCGACGAGCCGGTCATAGAAGTCGAGTCCCTGCGGGTTGACGGCGCCGCTGCCGCCGGGGACCACGCGCGGCCAGCTGATGGAGAACCGGAAGGCGTCGGCGCCGAGCCCGGCCAGGAGGGCGACGTCCTCGCGGTAGTGCTGGTGGAAGCCCGTGGCGCGGGTGGTGTCGGTGCCGTCCTTGATGCGTCCGGGCTGCGCGGCGAAGGCGTCCCAGCCGGAGGGCCCCTTGCCGTCGGTGTCGGTCGCGCCTTCGGTCTGGAACGCGGAGGCGGAGGCCCCCCAGAGGAAGCCGGGCGGGAACGCGGGCACGGCCGCGGCGGTCTCGGACACGGCGGCCTCGGCCGGCTCGGAACCGGCCGGTGCGGGACCGGCCGTGGGTCTTGTCGTCGTGGATCCGGCCGTCTTGGAAGCGTCCGACGCGGGCTTCTCCGCCACCGGCGCGTTCGCGCCGGGCCCGGGGGCGTCCGGCCCCGGCGTGCTCGGCATCGACGCGTTCGGCATCGACGCGTTCGACCGCGGCACATTCATCTCGGCCTCCACAGCCGTAAGAGGGAGTGCGTTTTGATGCGTATTGAGCGAAAGCAGGTAGGGCAATGATCAGAGCCAGACCTTAATCGCCAGTAACGGGCTCGATCCAGTGTCGTGAGTCGGCCGTCGCGGCTGCTGCCGACGATGGGGCACGGGGGATCGAGAAGACGAGGAGCGTTGCATGCTGTTCGAGGTGTGGGCACCGGATGCGAACTCGGCCGCATTGTGGCTGGCAGGTGCGAGGCGGGCCATGGCGCGCGACGGCGAGCGGGCCGGCTGGTGGACGGTGGAGGCGGAGGCATCGGACGGGGACCGGTACGGATTCGTCCTGGACGCGGACGGGGGCGAGGGCGGGGGCAAGGGCGGGCGCAGGCGCGCGGACGGGACGGACGGGGGGCGCGTACTGCCCGATCCACGTTCACGCCGTCAGCCGGACGGACCGGACGGCGCGAGCGCCGTCGTCGACCACTCGGCGTACGCCTGGCGCAACGCATGGCCGGGGCGGGGGCTGCCCGGCGCCGTCCTGTACGAGCTGCACATCGGCACCTTCACACCGGAGGGCACTTTCGACGCCGCCGCGGCCCGGCTGGGCCATCTCACCGCGCTGGGCGTCACCCATGTGTCGCTGATGCCGGTGTGCCCCTTCCCCGGCACCCGCGGCTGGGGATACGACGGGGTGGCACCCTGGGCCGTGCACGAACCCTACGGCGGCCCGGTGGGTCTGAAGCGGTTCGTCGACACCGCGCACGGCCTCGGCCTCGCGGTGATCCTGGACGTCGTGCACAACCATCTCGGCCCGTCGGGCAACCACCTCCCGGCCTTCGGCCCGTACTTCACCGACACCCACCACACTCCGTGGGGCTCGGCGGTCAACCTCGACGCGCCCGGCTCGGACGAGGTCCGGGCGTATCTACTGGGCAGCGCGCTCGCCTGGCTGCGGGACTACCGTTGCGACGGGCTTCGGCTGGACGCGGTGCACGCCCTGGCCGACTCCCGGGCGCTGACCTTCCTGGAGGAGCTGTCCGCGGCGACCGACGCGCTCTCGGCCGAACAGGGCCGTCCACTCGCGCTGATCGCCGAGTCCGATCGCTGCGACCCCCGGACGATCACACCGCGCGAGGCAGGCGGCATCGGATTGCACGCCCAGTGGAACGACGACTTCCACCACTCCCTGCACACCGCGCTGACCGGAGAGTCCCAGGGCTACTACGCGGACTTCGCCGCCGCCCCGCTGGCCGCCGTCGCCAAAACGGTGACCAGCGGGTTCTTCCACAACGGTACGTACTCCGCCTTCCGCGGCCGCACCCACGGGCGACCGGTCGACATCGCCCGCACCCCGGCACACCGCTTCGTCGGCTACGCCCAGACCCACGACCAGATCGGCAACCGGGCGCGGGGGGACCGGCTCGCGGCCACCCTCTCCCCCGGCCTGCTGGCCTGTGCCGCCGCCCTCGTGCTGACCGGGCCCTTCACCCCGATGCTGTTCATGGGCGAGGAATGGGGCGCCCGCACCCCCTGGCAATACTTCACCGATCACACGGATCCGGCGCTCGCCGAGGCGGTCCGCACCGGCCGGCGGCGCGAGTTCGCGACGCACGGCTGGGCCGCGGACGAGGTACCGGACCCGCAGGACCCGGCCACCCGTGACCGCTCCTGTCTGGACTGGAGCGAGCCGGAGCGGGAGCCGCACGCCCGCCTGCTCGCCTGGTACCGGCGGCTGATCGCGCTGCGCCGCACATTGCCCGACCTCTCCGACCCGGACCTGGCGTCGGTGCGCACGGCCTTCGACGAACACGCGCGCTGGCTCGCCTACCGGCGGGGCGATCTGCGGATCGCGGTCAACCTGGACGGAAGGCCGGCCGAGATCCCGCTGGGCGGCGGGCGGCGCGGCGGTGGCGGCGGTCGGGTGGTGGCCGCGTGGGAGCCCGTCGAGGCACCGGGCGGCGGTGGGCTGCTGCACCTGCCGCCGGAGTCGTGCGTACTGCTGGCCGACGACTGAGGCCGGGCCGAACTCCGGCGGATTCGTCCGACTCCCCCGCATCGACGCGCACTTCCGTGTGTCCCGTGTGAATCGCACCACCGCGAACCGGCTCCTGTCGGGAACGGCGGGCAGGGACCGCACGCGGTCGCTGGGCGGGTACCGGTGGCCATGGGCACGCACCGGTGGTCATGGGGCGTGCCCCGCGCCGGGCGCACGCTTCGGCGACCGTGTGCGCGCCCGCTCGCCGCCGCCCGGCTACTCGACGATCGCCAGTTCGCGCGACGTGGCGTTGAGGCGTCGCCCGCCGTCCTCGGTCACGGTCACGATGTCCTCGATCCGGACGCCGAACCTGCCCGGCAGGTAGATGCCCGGCTCCACGGAGAAGCACATCCCGGGCACCAGCGGCAGCTCCTCGCCCTCGATCATGTACGGCGGCTCGTGGGTGGTAACGCCGATGCCGTGGCCGGTGCGGTGGATGAAGCGCTCGCCGTAGCCGGCCTCGGCGATGACAGCACGGGCCGCCCGGTCGACCTCCTGGCAGGCGATCCCCGGCCGGACGGCGGCGCAGCCCGCCTCCTGCGCCTGCCGCACGATGTCGTGGACCCGCCGCTCCTCGGCGGTGGGTTCGCCGACATGGACGGTGCGGGAGGTGTCGGAGCCGTAGCCGTGCTTGAGTCCGCCGAAGTCGAGCACCACCATGTCGCCCGGCTCGATGGTGCGATCGCCCGCCTCGTGGTGCGGGTTGGCGCCGTTCGGGCCGGAACCGACGACGGTGAAGTCGACCTGGGAGTGCCCGAACCGCTTGAGCAGATCGGCGAGTTCGGCGGCGATGTCGGTTTCTGCGCGCCCCGAGAACCGCACCTTGAGGATCTCCTCGTACACGGCGTCGGCGGCGGCTCCGGCAGCCGCGAGCCGCTCCAGTTCGCGGGCGTCCTTGACCGCGCGGAGCATCGGCAGGGCCTCGGTGAGGGAGACGTACGACGTGTCCGGGAGGGCGCCCTGGAGCCCCAGCAGATGCATGGCCCAGGTGTTGTCGCTGATCCCGTACTTCCCCCGGTCCCGAAGGAGCGGGGCGGCGACGGCGTACGGGTCCTTGCCGTCGGTCCAGTCCCGCAGGGTCAGGGCCGGCCCGCCCACGGCCTCCGCCGCGTCCGGGGCCTCCAGCGTCGGGACGACGAGGACGGGATCCTGACCGGGCGTGAGGACGAGGAGGGTGAGGCGTTCGGTGTTCACGGGCTGGTAGCCGGTGAGGTGGACGAGGTCGGGGCCGGGGGCGACCAGTACCCCCGCGAGCCCCGCCCCGGCGGCGGCGTCGGCCGCGCGCGCCATCCGGGCCCGGTAGTCGTCGGCGGTGAACGGTACGGGTCGGCTCGGACCGGACATAAGGGCCTCCTGACGAGCGGGAAGGTCACGACGGGACATGACGGCATCCTGCCCGCACCCACCCGGTCGGCGCGAGCGGCACCCCGGGGTGGCGGAGACGGGGGCCGGGTACGGGGCGGGCCAACGGGGGTTCGGCGGACGGCCGGAACAGGGGCGCGAAAGCCTCCCGGAGCACCGAACAGGCAGTTAGGCTAGGCTTACCTATGCTGATGGTGCGGGAGGGCGGCCTCCACAGCCGGTTCGGCCCGGACAGCCCCGAGGAAAGGCATGACCGGCATGACAGACGCCACCACGACGACGGCCCCGCCCCGCAGTGCCTCCGGCACGGGCCGCACGGTGCCCGGCGTGGACCTGACGATCGAGGCGCTCACGGCCGGCTATCCCGGCCACACCGCCGTCGCCGGAGTCGACCTGGCCGTGCCCGCCGGGCGGGTCGTCGCCATCGTTGGTCCCAACGGCTGTGGAAAATCCACCCTGTTGCGGTCCATCGCCCGCCTCCACCGCCCGGAGTCGGGCACCGTCCGGGCGGGCGGCGCCGACATCTGGCAACTGAGCCAGCGCGCCGCCGCCCACCGCATCGCCCTGCTGCCGCAGTCCCCGCAGGCCCCCGAGGCGGTGACCGTCGCCGGTCTCGTGCGGTACGGGCGCCATCCCCACCAGGGCCTGTTCCGGCAGTGGTCGCGCGAGGACGAACACGCCGTGCGCGAGGCCCTGTCCGCCACCGGCACCGCCGGATTGGCCGACCGCCGTCTCGACCAGTTGTCCGGCGGCCAGCGCCAGCGCTGCTGGCTCGCGATGGTGCTCGCCCAGCAGACGCCGATCGTGCTGCTCGACGAACCGACCAGCGCCCTCGATCTGGGCCATGCGGTCGAGGTCCTGGAACTGGTCAGGGAGGTGGCCGCGGCGGGCCGCACCGTCGTGATGGTGCTGCACGACCTGGCGGGCGCCGCCCGGTACGCCGACATCCTCGTGGCCATGAACCGGGGCCGGATCGTCGCCCGGGGTGCCGCCCGCGACGTGGTGGACGCCGCGCTGGTCCGGGAGTTGTACGGCGTCGACGCGGACATCCTGGACGCGCCCGGGGACGGCGCCCCCGTCGTGGTGCCCGCGGCGCGCGCACCCCGCGAGCGGCCGACCGCGACCGTCGGCCGGTAGCGAGCCGGGACGCGCTCGGGCACCGGGCCGAGGCGGAGGGGCCTGCCCGCCCGCGCCGGCACGCACGGGCCGGTCCGCCACGGCCGAGGCGGACCGGCCGGCAACCGCCGGTGCGGTGACCGGAAGGCGCACGGGAGCCGGGCGGCGACGGCCGGGACCGCCGGGCACACGGCACGGCCCCCGGGCGCGGAAGGCGCGCAGGAGCCAGGCGCGACGGCCGGGACCGCCCGGCACACGGCACGGCCCCCGGGCGCGGCGGGGTCAGCGCGTGCCGCTGCCCTCCAGGTACGCCAGCACCGCGAGGACACGGCGATGCACCGTTCCGTCGTCCGCCTCCAGGCCGAGCTTCAGGAAGATCGACCCGATGTGCTTGCTCACGGCCCGTTCGGTCACCACGAGCTCTTCGGCGATGGTTCCGTTGGCCTTGCCCTGGGCCATCAGTTCCAGGACCTGGCGCTCGCGCGGGGTGAGGTTCCGCAGGGGCTCGGCCGACGACTTGCGGGTCAGCAGCTGGGTCACGACCTCGGGGTCGAGTGCCGTACCGCCGCCCGCGACCCGTTCGAGGGCCTGGAGGAACTGGTCGACGCGGCCCACCCGGTCCTTCAGCAGATAGCCGACGCCCTGGGCTCCGCGGGCGAGCAGCTCGGCGGCGTAGGTCTCCTCGACGTACTGCGACAGGACCAGGATCGGCAGCTCGGGCAGCCGCTCGCGGGCGGCGAGCGCGGCCCGCAGGCCCTCGTCGCGGAAGCTCGGCGGCAGCCGCACGTCCAGCACGGCCGCGTCCGGGCGATGCTCCAACAGGGCGGGCAGTACCTCGGGGCCGGTCGCCGCGGCCGCCACCACCTCGTGGCCCGAGCTGGTGAGCAACAGGATCAGGCCCTCCCGCAGCAGCGCGTTGTCCTCCGCGATCACGATCCGCACGGCAGCTCCACTTCGATTTCCGTCGGCCCCCCGATGGGGCTGCTGATGCGGGTGGTGCCGTCGAGGGCGGCGATGCGCCGTCGGATGCCGACCAGCCCGCTGCCGGCGCCTTCGTCCGCGCCGCCGCGTCCATCGTCGCCGACGGCCACCCGCAGGACTCCGGGGGCCCGTTCGATCCGTACCGTCGCGACCGTCGCACCGCTGTGCTTGCCGATGTTGGTGAGCGCTTCGGCGACCACGAAGTACGCGGCCGCCTCGATCGCGGCCGGAAGCCGTCGTCCGTCGTCCACGCCGTCCACGTCCGTGTTGACGAGCACACCGACGTCGGCGGCCAACGCCCTCACCGCGCCGGCGAGTCCGCGGTCCGTCAGCACCGGGGGATGGATGCCGCGCACCACGTGCCGCAGCTCCGCCAGGGCAGCCTCCGCGCCATCCTGGGCCTCGTCGAGGCGTTGGCGCGCGGCTGCCGGGTCGCGGTCCAGGAGCTGCTTGGCGAGACCGATCCGCATCGACAGGGCGACGATCCTGGCCTGGGCGCCGTCGTGGAGGTCCCGTTCGATGCGGCGCAGTTCGGCGCCGTGCGCCTCGATGGCCCCGGCCCGGCTCTCGGTCAGCTGATCGATCCGACCGGCGAGGACGGCGGACGGCGAGGGGGCGAGCAGGGACCTCGACCAGCTCGCCGACAGATCGGCCAGGACACCGTGCCAGCGCAGCGCCCACCCCTGCCGCTCCGGTGGCGGCGTGCCGTACTCGTCGGCCCTCCGCCGGTCCAGAAGGTGCTGGACCGGCAGCACGACCGCGTCGACGAGGAGCCCGGTCGGCCACAGCACCAACGCGAGGTAACCGAAGACGTTCCCCACGAGCGCGTGGACCGGCAACCAGCGCACCGCGCGCCAGACCATCGGATCGGTGAGGACGCGCCGCACCCGTTCGGAGAGTTCGCCGCCGTCCGGGGCCGGCCAGGGCGCGGGCGTGTAGGGGACGCCGAGCCGCTCGGCGGCCCTGCGGCGCTCGAACTCCACCAGCAGGCGCAGCGGCTTCACGGCCTCGGGCAGCGCGGGCAGCCCGATGAGCACCGCCGCGAAGAGCAGGACCGACACCACCAGGAAGGTGCTCGTGTAGCAGACCAGCGCGGTCCCGACCCCGAGGAACAGGTAGCGCGAGGCGTCCTGGGAACGCCGGACGGCGACCGTCAGCGGGGCGGGGGCGGTGCTCATGCCGCACCACGTTACGGTGCGGCGCCCGGCCTCGCGGTGTCGGTCTCCCCCCGCTTCCTGGTGTAGCGGGCTGAACCCCGGTCCGGGTGTGCGCTCCCTCGCCCCGCACTCCCCGGCCTCCTAGCGTTTGTGCAGGTCAGCCGATGGATGGAAGAGGAACGGTGAGATCGAGGGTGGACACGGTCACAGAGGTGCGGGCGACCGCGCTGAGCCTGGAGTCGGTGACCCGGCGCCATGGGCGGGGCGGCGGGCGGGGGACGCTCGCGCTCGACGCGGTGAGCTGCATGGTCCCGGCCGGGAGCTTCACCGCGGTGGTGGGGCCCTCGGGGTCGGGGAAGAGCACGTTCCTGCGGTGCGCGGCGGGACTGGACCGCCCGACCTCGGGGACGGTACGGGTCGGGGGAACCGATCTGGGCAAGCTGTCCGAGGCCGCGCTGACCCGGCTGCGCCGGGACCGGATCGGCTTCGTCTTCCAGTCGCACGCGCTGAACCTGGTGCCGTCGCTGAGCATCGAGGAGAACGTGGTGCTGCCGCTGGTGCTGGCGGGCGCCGATCCGGTGGACGAGCGGGTACTGGCGCGCGGGCGCGCGCTGCTGGACCGGGTCGGGCTGACGGGCGTCGGCGCTCGCGGCCCGGCGGCGCTCTCCGGCGGTCAGCAGCAGCGGGTCGCGGTGGCACGGGCGCTGGTGACCGTCCCGGACGTGGTCTTCGCGGACGAGCCGACGGCGTCGCTGGACCCGGAGTCGGCGGAGCTGGTGCTCGGGCTGCTGCGGAACGCGGTCCGGGCCGACGGCCGCACGGTCGTCATGGTCACCCACGACCCTGCGGCGGCACGGTGGGCGGACACCGTCCTGACGATGGACGGCGGGCGGCTGCGATGAGCACCCACCCACGGAGGGGCACGGGCGGGGGCACGGGGGCGAGCGCTGCTGCGGGCACGGCACCCCGCGGCGCCGGGACCGGTTCCGGGAACGTGGCCGGGGGCGGATCCGGAAGCCAGGGGTGTTCCGGGGGCGGGAACATGCGGACCGGGGACGCCTGCGGAAGGGGCCGCGGGCGCCCGGGGAGTGCGGAGGCACGGGCCGGGGCGCGGCGGGCCTCGGCGTTCCTCGCCCGCCGTTCGCTGCGGGCCCACCGCCGGGCCTGGGCCACGGTGTTCGTGGCGGTGGCCGCCGCCGCCGCGCTGGTCGGCGCGTTCGCCCTCGTCCTCGGCTCGCTGCTGTCGGCCCGGCCGCCGGTGGCACGCCACGCCGGGGCCGATGCGGTGGTGGTGGCCGACCAGCGGGTGACGTACACGGCGAAGCCCTGGGGCAGCGAGCCGACAACCGCCGAGACATATCTCCCCGAACGGGTCCGCCTCGACCGTTCGGTGGTGGCGAGGGCGGCTGCGGCCAAGGGCGTCGCGAAGGCCGTCGCGGACGATGCGGTACCGGTGACCGTGGCGGTGGGAACCGGTGGCGGCGGGGCGCGGGGCACGGTGTCGGCCGTCGGCCGGTCCTGGGAGTCCGCCGCGCTCACCCCGTACCGGCTGACCGCCGGTCACGCGCCGGGCGCCCCGGACGAGATGGTCGTCGACCGCGCCCTGGCCACCGCGACCGGCAGCGGACCCGGTACCCGGCTGACGGTGCAGGCCGGCGGGGCGCCCCGGCCGTACACGGTCAGTGGTGTCGCCGAGCCCGTGCGCCGGGGCGGGGGCTCCCTCGTCGTCTTCTTCACCGAGCGGCGGCTCACCGCGTTGGCCGGGCATCCCGGCACGGTCGACGCCGTCGGTGTCATCGCCGAGCGCGGGGTACCGGCCGAGGCGCTGCGCGCGTCGCTGGGTGCCGCGCTGCCCGATCGCGCGTACGGCGACCGCGCCGTCCGGGTCCTCACGGGCCCGGAGCGCGGGCAGGCCGAGCACGTCGACGCGCTCGGTCTGCGCGGGGAGCTGCTGCCACTGCTCGCCTCCCTCAGCGCGACGGTCCTCATGGTGGCGCTGTTGGTGATCGCCACCACGATCTCCCAGGCGGTCCATCAGCGGTGCGGTGAACTGGCGCTGCTGCGCGCGGTCGGGGCGACACCCCGTCAGCTGCGGTCGGCGGTCGGGCGCGAGGTGACCCGGGTGGCCGGTGCCGCGTCGGTGCTGGGCGGGCTCGGAGCCATACCGCTGGGGCTGTTTCTGCGGTCCCTGCTGACCACGGACGGGCTGCCGCTTCCCGTGCCGGTGTGGCTGCCGTTCGCGGCGGGCGCCGCGGTGGTGGCTCTCATCACGCTCCCGGCCCGGCCGGTGGCGGTGCTCGCGGCCGGGCCCATCACCCGGTTGCGGCCCGCAGCGGCGCTGGGCGCCGCCGGGGCGCCCGAGCCGGGCGAGCCGGGCCGGGTGCGTACGGTCGCCGGTACCGTGCTGGCGCTCGCGGGGGTCGGGGCGGCCGGTACGGCGACAGCGCAGAGCGGGCAGGCCGCCGCGGTCGCCGCGTCGGGCGCCGCGACCTCGTTGATCATCGCGGTGGCCCTGCTGGGTCCGTGGATCGCCCGGGTGGCGTTGCGG
Organism: Streptomyces sp. NPDC052042; assembly: GCF_044548345.1. NCBI lineage: Bacteria > Bacillati > Actinomycetota > Actinomycetes > Kitasatosporales > Streptomycetaceae > Streptomyces > Streptomyces sp. NPDC052042. Next base: position 98,169 of record NZ_JBIUBU010000014.1, read on the forward strand.
GTGCTCGGCGGCCCGGTACGGCGGCTGGGCGGCGCCTCCGGCTTCCTGGCCGCCAGGTCGGCGGCGGCGCACCATCGGCGCCTCGGCGCGGCGATCACCCCGGTCGTCCTCGTCGTCGCGTTCGTCTGCGTGCAGTTGTCGGCGGGCTCGACGCTGGAGCGGGCCGCCGACCGGCAGGCCGCCGCCGCGCTCCGGGCGGACCTGGTGGTGACCGGGCCGGCCGGCGGGCTGCCGGACGATGCCGCACGTGCGGTGCGCGAGGCCCCCGGTGTGACGGCGGCGACTGGTGTGCTCCGCTCCACGGTCGTCCTCGCCCGCCGCGAGCTGGGCCATCCCGAGCTGGTCCGGTTCCCGGTCCTGGGGGTGACGGCCGGCCAGTTGCCCGGCACCCTCGATCCGCGCGTCACCTCCGGCGACCTCGCGGACCTCACCGGCCGGGGCACGGTCGCGCTCGGCCGGGACCGCGCCGCCGATCTGGACGTCGGCACCGGGGACTCGGTGGCGCTTCGTCTGGGGGACGGCACGGAGGTACGGCTCCGCGTGGTGGCGCTCTACGAACGGGCCCTGGGGCTCGGTGAGTTCCTGCTGCCTCGCGAGGCCCTGGTCGGTCATGTCCAAGCGCCGCGCGACCAGCGGATCCTGGTCCGCACGGCGGACGGCGGTGCCGCCTCGACCGCCGCGGTACGACGCGCGCTGGCCCCGTACACGGGGGTGCGGGTCCGTGCCGCGACGGCGGACGACGTGCGGATCGCCCCGTCCACGTCGGGCCGGGACGACGCCCTGGTGGTGATCGGGGTCGGCGTCGTCGGCGGCTTCGCCCTGCTCGCGGTGGTCAGCACCCTGTCCCTGATCACGGCGGGCCGCGCCGCGGAGCTGCGGCTGCTGCGGACGGTCGGTGCGGGGAGCCGTCAGGTGCGGCGGACCCTGGTGCTGGAGACGGGCCTGGTGACGGTGGCCGGTCTGGCGATCGGCACGCTGGTCGCGGCGGTGCCGCTGGTGCCGTTCGCGCTGTCGACGGCCGGTTCCCCGCCCTATCTGTCCCCGGTGCGGTACGGGGTGCTGGCGCTGGCCGTACTGGTGGCGGCCGGCCTGGGAACGATGCGCCGGGGCTCGTCGGGCGGGCGCTGACCGCTCCCCGCGCCTGCCGGCTCGTCCGGAGCCGGGCCGGCAGGCGCGGCTCGGCACGGTTCCGGTCCATGGCTCACCGCGATGCCGCGGAAATCGCCGGCCGTCTCCCGGAGCCGTGCGACGGGTCCGTCACGACGGGCCGATCGGGGGCAGGGACGCCTCCCGTGCCGCCGCGGCGGCCAGCGCGTCGAGCACCGGTGCGATCAGCGGGTGCCCCTCCGCCCCGTGCCGGACCGCCGCGAAGACCCGGCGGGTCGGTGCGCTGCCCCGCACGGGCCGTACCACCACGCCCGTCAGTTCCATCCCCCGCAGTGCCGAGCGGGGTACCAGCGCCACGCCCGCCCCAGCCCCGGCCAGTGCGACGACCGCGCGGAAGTCGTCCGAGGAGTGCTCCATCCTCGGCTGGTATCCCGCGAACTCGCAGGACAGGACCACCACGTCATGGCACGGGTTGCCGGGGTACGGACCGATCCACCGGTCCTTCTCCAGGTCGGCGATCGCCACCGCGTCCCGGTCGGCCAGCCGGTGTGCCACCGGCAGCACCGCGTCGAAGGGCTCCGAGTAGAGCGGCACCCGGGTCAGTCTGCGGTCGTCCTGGCTCGGTGCGCCCCGGTACTCGACGGCGACCGCCACATCGACCTGCCGGTCCAGCACCATCGGCACGCTCGCGTCGCCCTCGGCGTCCTGAACGCGGACCCGGATACCGGGTGCGGTGCGGGCCAGTCCCGCGATCGCGGGGGCGAGGACCAGGCCGATGCCGGTGGCGAACGCGGCGACCGTGACCGTACCGGCTTCCCCCGCGCTGTACGCGGCCAGTTGCGCCTCGGCCCGCTCCAACTGGGCCAGCACCGCGTTGGCGTGAGTCAGCAGGATCTCCCCGGCCGGGGTGAGCCGGGCACCGCGCGCGTTGCGTTCGACGAGGCGGTGCCCGGTCTCCTGCTCCAGCGCTGCCAGCTGCTGGGAGACCGCGGAGGGCGTGAGATACAGCGCGGCTGCTGCGGCGGTCACCGTGCGGTGGTCGGCCACCGCACGGAGAACGCGCAGCCGCCGTGTATCGATCATGTTCCCCATTGTCCCAGGTCACGCAGGAGGTCCTGACCCCGGGAAGCGGGTACTACTCCCCCAGTTCGGCCCGAGCGTCGACGAACGCGTCCACGGCGCGGTTCACGTCCTCGGTGGAGTGCGCGGCGGAGAGCTGGACCCGGATGCGGGCGGCGTCTTGCGGGACGACCGGGTACGAGAACCCGATGACGTACACACCGCGCTCCAGGAGCAGTTCGGCCATTCGGCCCGCCTTGGCCGCGTCCCCGATCATGACGGGGGCGATGGCGTGGTCGCCGGGCAGGACGTCGAAGCCTTCCTCGGTCATCCGGGTACGGAAGAGCTTGGTGTTGGCGTCGAGCCGTTCGCGCAGGTCGCCGGCGCTCTCCAACAGGTCGAGGACCTTGAGCGAGGCCGCCGCGATGACCGGGGCGAGGGAGTTGGAGAAGAGGTACGGGCGGGAGCGCTGACGCAGCAGGGCGACGATCTCGGCGCGGGCCGCGACATAGCCGCCGGACGCACCGCCCAGGGCCTTGCCCAGGGTGCCGGTGATGATGTCGACGCGATCCATCACGTCGTGGAGTTCGGGCGTGCCCCGGCCGCCGGGGCCGACGAAGCCGACGGCGTGCGAGTCGTCGACCATGACCATGGCGTCGTGGCGCTCGGCGAGGTCGCAGATCTCGCGCAGCGGGGCGACGTACCCGTCCATGGAGAAGACGCCGTCGGTGACGATGAGCCGGCGCCGGGCCCCGGACGCCTCCTTGAGCTGGGTCTCCAGGTCGGCCATGTCGCGGTTGGCGTAGCGGAACCGCTTGGCCTTGGAGAGGCGGGTGCCGTCGATGATGGAGGCGTGGTTGAGGGCGTCGGAGATGACCGCGTCCTCCGGGCCGAGGAGGGTCTCGAAGACTCCGCCGTTGGCGTCGAAGCAGGAGGAGTAGAGGATCGTGTCCTCCTGGCCGAGGAACGCCGAGAGCCGGCGCTCCAGCTCCTTGTGGACCTCCTGGGTGCCGCAGATGAAGCGGACCGAGGCCATGCCGTAGCCCCAGCGGTCCAGGGCCTGGTGGGCGGCGGCGATCACGTCGGGGTGGTCGGCGAGGCCGAGGTAGTTGTTGGCGCAGAAGTTGAGCACCTCTCCGGGGCGGCCGCCCGCGGTGACGGCGACGCTGGCGGACTGCGGGGTGCCGATCACGCGCTCGGGCTTGTGCAGCCCGGCGGCCTGGATCTCGTCGAGGGTGGTGCGCAGGTCGTCGCGTACGGAGTCGAACATGAGGGGTGTCTCCCAGCTGGTTGCGAGGGCTCGCCGTGTACGGGCGTGGGTGTCGGGCGTCGGTCGGTGGCTTCGAGGGCGGCGGGAGGGGGTCAGGACGTCCAGTCGAGGATGACCTTGCCGCCGCGGCCGCTCGCCGCGTCGTCGAAGGCCGCCTCGAAGTCCCGGTAGCCGTACCGGCCGGTGATCACGGGGGCGAGGTCGAGGCCGCCCTCCAGCAGCACGGACATGGCGTACCAGGTCTCGTACATCTCGCGGCCGTAGATGCCCTTGACGGTGATCATGGAGGTGACGATCCGGGCCCAGTCGACCGGGAACTCCTCGGACGGCAGTCCGAGCATGGCGATCCGGCCGCCGTGCGTCATGTTCGCGATCATGTCGCGCATCGCCTCGGGCCGGCCGGACATCTCCAGGCCGATGTCGAAGCCTTCGCGCAGGCCGAGCCGTCGCTGCCCGTCCGCGATGGTCTCCTCGGCGACGTTCAGGGCGAGGCTGACGCCGACCTTCCGCGCCAGCTCCAGACGGGCCTCGCTGACGTCGGTGATGACGACGTTGCGGGCGCCCGCGTGCTGGGCGACGGCGGCGGCCATGATGCCGATCGGCCCGGCGCCCGTGATCAGCACGTCCTCGCCGACCAGCGGGAACGACAGCGCGGTGTGCACGGCGTTGCCGAACGGGTCGAAGATCGCGGCCACGTCCAGGTCGACGGGGGCCCGGTGCACCCACACGTTGGACGCGGGCAGCGCGACGTACTCCGCGAACGCCCCGTCCCGGCCGACGCCGAGCCCGAGGGTGGAGCGGCACAGGTGACGGCGTCCGGCCAGGCAGTTGCGGCACTTCCCGCACACCAGGTGGCCCTCGCCGCTGACCAGGTCGCCGGCCTTGATGTCGACGACGTCGGCACCCGTCTCGGCGACCTCGCCGACGAACTCGTGGCCGAGGACGAGCGGGGTGCGGACGGCCTGCTGGGCCCAGCCGTCGTAGTTGCGGATGTGCAGGTCGGTGCCGCAGATGCCGGTGCGGAGCACCTTGATCAGGACGTCCGAGGGGCCGATCTCCGGTTCCGGCACGTCCATCAGCCAGAGTCCCGGCTCGGCCTTCTGCTTCACGAGTGCCTTCACGGCGGTGGCTCCCTGCGCTGTACGGCGTCGAGTTCCCCGGGCCGGCGCACTCGTGGGGGAATCCGCGGGCCCGGGGACGTGGATGAGGGACGGGATGGCAGCCCACTGATCGGCTGCCGCGCACCATCCTGCGCCGTCCCCGGGAAAATCTGCCGCACCCCGCGCCCGGGGTCCATCGAGGATTTCTTAAGCGCGTCCGCAGTTCCGCTTCATGCCCGCTCCCGCGGTCGGGAACGGAGCCGTCCGCTCCCCGCGGCCGGGTGCGCCCGGCGGTCCGCCGTCCCCGGCCCGTGCGCCTCTTATGCCCTCGTACGTACGCCCGCGTACGCCTCACACGTCCTCGTACGGCCCGAGGAATCGTGCCTGTCCGCCCTCGATCCGGTAGAGGAACATCCCCGTCTCGTACTCCACCTCACGGTTGGAGCGGAAGGACAGCGTCCGGGTGATGCCCGGATGGCGGGTGAGGAACAGCCGCTGTACGACGCCGCCGCGTTCCGCGTCCTCCGCGCTCGTGGACCGGACCGCTTGGGCGATCAGCCCCACCGCGTCGTACGCCTCGGCGGCCCAGCGGGGCGGGGCGGTCCCGAACCGTTTCCGGTACGCGGCGGTGAACGCCTTCGCGGCGGGGAGCCCGGGCGGGTCGGTGTACGCCTCCGCGAACACCCACCCCTCGGCCGCCCTGCCCGCGTCCCGGCGGAAGGCGGGCGCCAGGACCGGTCCGACGGACATGCCGGTCCCGGTGAATCCGGCGTCGGCCAGGGCGAGGGCGCAGCGGGCCCCCCGAACGGGCGAGGACCCGGCGTAGACGACGGCGTCCGCTCCCGCCGCGACCGCTGCCCGGACGGCCGGGGCGAAGGAGGCGGAGTCCCCCGCGACCGGGCGCACGGTCACCTCGGTCTCCCGGAACCGGGTGTCCTGGAAGCGGTTCGCGATCGACCAGCCGGCCTGTGGGTCGGCCCGGTCCTCGACGACGACCACCCGTTTCATCGAGCGGACGATGACGTAGCGGGTCAGGGCGTTCGCCAGAAAGGAGTCGAAGTGCCGTGTCACGCACAGGGTCTTGGTGCCCGACGATTCCGCGGTGGTGGACCCTGCCGCGACGACGACCTGGGCGAGGCGTGCCTTCTCGTAGCGGCTGACGACGGCGTTCTCGGCGATGTTCCCGGTGGGGCCGATGACCGCGAGCACCTTCGGATCGGCTGCCAGCCGGTCGGCGACGCGAAGCGCTCGGGTCGCGTCCCCGCCGTCGTCCTCGGTGCGCAGGGAGAGCCGGAATCCGGCGGCGGCGGCGCGGGAGTTGTGGTCGGCGACGGCGATCCGGATGCCGCGCTCGTGCGCCAGGCCGACCGCTCTGCCCGGGCCGGTCAGGTCCGCGTGCAGGCCGACCGTGTACGTGGGGAGTGCGCGGGTGGTGGTTTCCTCGTCCCGTTGTCGGCCCATCATCCGGACCGCGGTTCCGCCGCCCGCCAGGAGGAGGGCGGTGGCGGCCGTGGCGGTGAGGACGCGTCGCCGCGTGGGGCGTGGCGGATCCGGATCGGGGTCCGCCACGACCGTGGGCGGTTCGGGGGTGGGAAGGGCGAGGGCCGCGGTCGCGCGTTCGGCGATCAGGGCGGACAGCCCGGCCGGCGCCCAGGAACGCGCGGCCGTGTGCAAGTCATCGGCGGCTCGGGGGGCAGCGGCGTCACCGGTGGGAACGGTGGGAGCGTTGTGGTCCGTCGCGGCGGTGAGCTGGTGCTCCACCTGGCGTGCCGTGGGCCGGTCCGCCGGGTTCTTGGCCAGACAGCTCTCGACGAGGGGCAGCAGTCCGGGCGGCAGACCGTTCAGGTCCGGTCGCTCGTGCACCGTACGGAACAGCGCCCCCGCGGCGCTGCCCTGCCCGAACGGCCGGCGCCCCGTCGCCGCGTACACGAGGACGCAGCCCAGCGCGAAGATGTCGCAGGCCGGGCCGAGCGGCCCCGCCGAAGCCTGTTCGGGGGCGAGGTAGCCGGGCGTGCCGATGACGGCGTCGGTCGCGGTGAGGGCGGTGGCACCCTCGTGGCGTGCGATGCCGAAGTCGATGAGCCTGGGTCCGTCGAGTGCGAGGAGCACATTGCCGGGCTTGACGTCGCGATGGATGAGCCCGGCGTCGTGCACCGCCGCGAGTGCGTCGGCGAGCCGGGCGCCGAGCAGGCGGACGGTCGTGTCCGGCAGCGGGCCCTCGGCGGCGACGACCTCGGCCAGTGAGGGGCCCGGTACGAACGCGGTGGCCAGCCAGGGCTCACGGGCCTCGGGGTCCGCTCCCGTCACCGGCACCACCCACGGTCCGGTGACCCTCCGGGCGGCCTCGGTCTCGCGCCGGAACCTGGCGCGGAAGCCGGGGTCGGCGGCGTGTTCGGCCCGGATCACCTTCACGGCGACGAGCGCCCCACCGGGCGAACGGGCCAGGTAGACCACCCCCATGCCACCCGCACCGAGCCGCGCCAGGGGGCGGTGCCCGCCGATGGTGCGGGGGTCTTCCGGGGTGAGGGGCCGCATATCGGCTCAGGCCCCGCTCCCCGGCGCCCGGCCGAGATAGTGGTAGCCGCCGTTCCGCACCGTGTAGAGGAAGGCGTCCGAGCCCTTGAGACGGTGGTCCTCGTCGAAGGCGTAGGTCCGGGAGATCCCTTTGTATGTGGACGCGGCGATCCTCGCCACGAGTGCGGCCCGCGCGGGACGCCGGGCCTCCCCGGCCTGCCGGGTGGGACCGGCGGTGGCGGCAGGGGCGACGACGGCGGTGAGGGCGGTGAGGGCGGCGATGACGAGCCCGGCCGCGTCGTACGCCTCGGCGGCCCAGTGGGCCGGGGCGGCCCCGAAGCGTTTCCGGTGCGTGGCGGCGAACTCCTTGGCCTCGGGGGCCGTCGCGTCGATGCAGGGGGCGGTGAACTCCCAGGATTCGACGGCGTCCCCACCGTCCTTCAGGAATGCGGCGTTCATGGCCGTGTGCATGGCCATCCGCGGCCCCTTGAAGGAGGTGGCGGCGAGGGCGCGCGCCATGCGGGCGGCTCCGGCCGCGTCCCCCGCGTAGAAGAAGGCGTCACTGGCGTGCGCGAGCATGTCCGCGACGACGGGCGTGAAGTCCCGTGTTCCGGACGGCACCACTCTCGGATACGCCGTCCCGGTGGTGAGCACACCGGCGTTCATGTGGGTGGCGTAGCCCACCTGATGGGCGGACTGGCCGCCGGACCGGTCGAGCAGCACCCCGAGCCGTTCGACATCGGGCCGGAGCAGCAGCCGTCTGATGATCGGCACGGCCAGCGCGGCATCGAACGGGGCGGCCTGGAAGAAGGACTTCTGGGACCTGGCGACGTAGGCGAGCAGCAGCGACGAAACGGTGATGACCGGCAGCATCGCCTCGTCGTACACGCCGAGGACGGCGTCGGTGGCGGAGTCGCCGGTCGGACCGATGACGGCGAGCACATCGCGGTCACGGGCGAACCGCTCGGCGACCCGCACGGCCCGGCTCGCCTCCCCTCGGTCGTCGAGCACCTTCACCCGAAGCGTGAACGGTTCGTTCCCAAGGGAGTTGAACCGCTCCACGGCAAGGCGCACGCCTCGCTCCTGCGCGCGCCCGTCGGCGCTCCTGGGACCGGACAGATCCGCCTGTACGCCGATGGTCCAGGCCGGAACGCCCGTGCCAGCCGCACCGGAATCGTGCGAGCCGCCGCCCAGCCGCCCCCGGACGGCGAACGCGGCGCCACCCGCCGCGACCAAGGCTCCGGCGCCCGCCAGCAGGAGAAGCCCCCGTCGTCCCGGTGCGGGTGCGGCCGTCGTGGGTTCCTCGGAGACCGTGGCGTCGATGTCGGGCAGTGCGAGCATCGCGGCGGACCGGGCGGCGATCAGCCGTACGACGTCCTCGGGCAGCCAGTCGATGGAGCCGTCGGGCGCGTCCTCGACGATCAGCTCGTCGAGCCGGGCGGCATCGGGCCGCGCCGCGGGCTCCTTGGACAGCAACACACCCAGCAGTGCGCGCAGTTCCTGGTCGTCGATCCCGCCGAGGTCGGGTTCGTCGTGGACGGTGCGGTAGAGCAGGGCCTCGACGGCGCCGCTGCCGAACGGGGGCCGCCCGGTCGCCGCGTACGCCAGGAGGCACCCCAGCGAGAACACGTCGCTCGCGGGTCCGGGGGCCGTGCCGCCCCCGGTGGCCTGCTCCGGGGCGAGGAAGCCGGGGGTGCCCACCACCAGGTCCGTCGCGGTCAGCGCCGTGGCGTCGACGCCACGCGCGATACCGAAGTCGATCAGGCGCGGCCCGTCGGCCGTCAGCAGGACGTTGCCCGGTTTGACATCGCGGTGGACGAGTCCGGCCGTGTGCACGGAGGCCAGCGCGCGGGAGAGCAGCCGCCCGAGTACCCGGACGCTCCGCGCGGGCAGTGGTCCGCACCGGGCGACCGCCTCCGACAATGCGAGGCCCGCCACGAACTCCGTGGCCAGCCAGGGACGTTCGCCTTCGGCGTCGGCATCGGTGACCGCCGCCACCCAGGGGCTGTCCACCCGGCGGGCGGCCTCCGCCTCGCGGCGGAAGCGGGCCCGGAAGTCGTCGTCCTGGGCGTACTCGGGCAGGATCACCTTGATCGCGGCGAGCGCCCCGGAGTCCGCGCGGCCGAGGTAGACCACCCCCATCCCACCCGCGCCGAGCCGTCCCAGCAGCCGGTGCCCGCCGATCCGTGACGGGTCCGAGGCCGTCAACGCGTCCATCAGTCGCCTGCCCTCCTCAACCCTGCTTCTCCACGGCGGATTCAAGCCGCAGTTCCATGGCGGCCTGGGCCGGGGTCGTGAAGTCGCCGATGTCGCCCGCGGACCACCCCTTGGCCCCCTTGCCCGTCACGGCCACGGTGAACTGCAGACTCTGCGACTGGTGCCACAGATACGGATGGGGGCCGCCGAACGCGGTGCTCCGGTACTCGCCGTACTCCATCAGCGAGTCCTCGGCGTTGTTCTGGTTCGACTCCCCCCGCATCAACGAGCCGGAAACCATGGAACCGATGAGTTCGCCCGGCCGCAGTTGCTGTGTCGGACAGCGCATCGTCTCCTCCATGGACTCGGCCATCTCCCACCGCGCGTCCTCTCGTGTGCGGTGCACGGTCACGACCGCGGCGAGCCGCAACGGCCCCTTCCCCCCGGCGGCGGGCACTTCGAAGGAGCGGGTGAGGGTGGCGAGGACGCTGGGCGCCGGCTTCTCCTGGCGCCAGACGCAGTCGGCCCCGAGCACGGGCCAGGCGTCGGGCCCAGAGTCGTAGGGGCTGCGCCGCACGACCCCGGGCCCGAAGCTCTCGGGGTCCGCGATGACACGACGGATGAGGTCGAGGGCGGCGCCACGCGTGGTCGGCAGCCGGGCCGGGTCCGCGTCGATCGTTCCGCCGCCCTCCGCGTCGGCGGGCGGGGGCGTGCCGACGTCACCGTACGGACGGGTGCTCGTCGCCGTCGGGTGCGGGCTTGCCGCACCACCGGAGCACGCCACCAGCCCGACCATCAGCAGCAGGGCCGCCGCCGGGACTCCGCGCCCGCGCATCGACCCGGTCCATGACACGATCGGCCACCCCGTCTCCACGACCGCCACCCCGACTTCGCGTCGATGGTACGGCCCCACATGCACAGCGGCGGGCGCGTTCTGGGATTGTTTCCGTTTCAAGACCATTCATGAGAAGGGCAGTTGAGGGGAAGCCCCCTCAGCGGGCCACGGGAAGCGGACCGGGCGGGCCGGAACCGGCGAACGCGGCAAGGCGGGGCACGAAGGGCCGGGTCGGGGCATCCGCCCAGGAGTTGGACGACTGTTCACCCCGGCGAGACCTGGTGATTCCCGCGCGACACGGGCACAAAGGATCGAATAGGTCTGGACCAGTCGCGGACGGCGCCCCGGGGCGCCCCATTCAACACCCCTTCGACTGATGGTCTACACCTTTGACGGTAAAGTGCGGTTCCGACGCCGTCACCTGTACATGCACAGCCATGAGGGACTTATGACGACCTATCACTTACCTCGGCCTCCCTCCGACACCGAGCTCTACTGGTACTTCGGCCCACAACGCCGCTGGGTGCTCCTCGCCACCTCGTTCGCCTTCGTGCTCACCGCTGCGGCCATGCTCACGTTCTCCCTGCGCGCCCCGGCCCTGTGGGCGTTTCTCGCGGTGCTCGCCCTGAACCTCGTCGCGCTCGCGCTCTCCTCGGTCAACGGTCTGCGCCGGCGCAGACTGACCAGGAGTTCGCACGAGGTGCTCGTCCGGGCCTGGCATCCCTGCCGACTCCCCTCCATCGACCTGTACTTGCCCACCTGCGGAGAACCGCTCGACGTACTCGACAACGCCTACCGCGCGGTGGCCGCGGTCGACTGGCCCGGCGCCCTGACCGTGTGGGTGCTGGACGACGCCGACCGCGCCGAGGTCGGCGAACTGGCCGCCGCGTACGGCTACCGCTACGTCGTCCGCCCCGACCGGGGACACCTCAAGAAGGCCGGCAACCTCAACCACGCGCTCACCCTGAGCGGCGCGGAGTACATCGCCATCCTGGACGCCGACTTCGCACCCCGGCCCGACTTCCTGCGCCATCTGGTGCCGTACTTCGCCGATCCGGGCGTGGGCATCGTGCAGAGCCCGCAGTGCTTCGACACCGACGCGTCGATGAGCTGGATGGAGCGCGCCGCCGGATCGGCCCAGGAGTGGTTCTTCCGATGGATCCAGCCGTCGCGGGACGCCAGTGACGCGGCCATCTGCTGCGGCAGCAACGCCGTCTACCGGCGCAGTGCCATCGACGCGGCGGGCGGCTTCGCCCGGCTGGACCACAGCGAGGACCTGTACACCGGGCTCGCGCTGCACGCGCACGGATTCCGCACGCAGTACGTGCCGGTGCTGGTGGCGAAGGGCACCTCACCGGACAATCCCGCCTCGTTCATCAACCAGCAGTACCGCTGGGCGATGGGCAATCTGCATCTGCTGAGCACCCCGGTCCTCGCGCGCATACGCGCGCCCTGGCGGATGCGGCTGTGCTTCTACGAGGGCATCGTCGGCTACCTGACGACGGCGGTGAACACCTTCGCCGCTCCGCTCCCGCCGTTGGTGATGCTGTTCCGGTACCCGGACGACATCCGGCCCTGGCACGTGCTGCCGCTGCTGGCCCCGCTCTGGCTGTGGCACGTGCTGCTGCCGCGCATCAGCCGGACCCGCTGGCGGGTGGAGGTGATCCGCGCCAACGTCCTCACCAGCGTCGCCGCCGGGGCCGCGTTCCTGCACACCCTGCGCGGACGCAGCGCGGCGTGGGTGCCCACCGGGGCCTCGGCCGGGCCGAAAGGGACGATGGCCCGCCGGGTCGTGGCCGTCTCGCTCGCCTGGCTCTGCTGCTCCACGGGCGCGGCCGGCGCCGGTCTCGCCCTCGCCGTGGCACGCAACGGCTGGGCCCCCAACTGGGGCCTGGCGCTGTACCTGCTGGTGCAGTGCCAGATCAACCTCCCGCTGATCAAGGCCCTGTCGGCCGAGCTGCGCCGCCGCCCGGGAAGGACCGCCGGATCCCCGCCGGTCCCGCACCCGGCGCCTCGCGCCCGTGCCCCGCGCCCCGCACGTCCCGTGCTCCCCAGACGCTGGCCCGAGGCGCTGGCCGCGACCTCGACCCTGCTGCTCGTCGCCCTGCTCGCGTCCGGCTGGGTCGACCCGATGCTCCCCTGGCTGAGTTGAAAGGCCCGTCACACCGATGTCCACCCTCGTGGCTCCCGGCGGCGTCCGCCGCGGGAGCACCGCACCGCCCGGACCACCGTCGGACGGCTCCGGCCCCCCGGGCCCGCACGTTCCCCAGCACGATGGATCCCGCCCGGACGCTCCTCCGGGCGGCTTCCGCCCCGACATCGAGGGCCTGCGCGCCGTCGCGGTGCTCGGCGTCCTCCTCTTCCACGCCGCCGTGCCCGGCCTGGCCGGCGGATTCGTCGGCGTCGACGTCTTCTTCGTCATCTCCGGATATCTGATCACCGGGCTCCTGCTCCGCGAGGCCGTCACCACCGGGCGCGTCCGGCTGGGCGAGTTCTTCTCCCGCCGGGCCCGCCGGCTGCTCCCGTCCGCCGCGGTGGTCCTCGGCGCGGTGGCGCTCGCCGGTGCCTGGCTCACCGTTCCGCTGCGCCGCACGGACCTGGAGCACGAGGTCGTGGCGGCGGCGCTCTCCCTCGCCAACTGGCGTTTCGTGCAGCAGCAGACCGATTACCTCGCCGCCGGGCAGGACCAGAGCCCGCTGCTGCACTTCTGGTCGTTGGCGGTGGAGGAGCAGTTCTATCTCGTCTGGGCGCCGTTGTTCGCCGTGTGCGTGTATGCCGCCGCGAAGGCGGTACGCGGGGGCCGGGCCGTACGGCCCCTGGTGACGGCCGTGACCATACTGCTCACGCTCGTCTCCCTCGCCCTTTCCCTCCACTGGACGGACGACTCCGCGCCGATGGCGTACCTCGGAACGCCGTCGCGCGTCTGGCAGTTCGGGGTCGGGGCGCTGCTGGCGCTGCTGCCGTGGCATCTGCTGCGCGGTCCGCGACCGCTGCGTCTGCTGAGCGGCTGGGGCGGGGCGGCGGCCCTGCTGTGGTGCATGGCGGCGTACGACGCGTCGACGCCGTACCCCGGTTGCGCGGCGCTCGTCCCGACGCTCGCGACGGCGCTGATCATCCTGGCCGGCACACCCGGCCGTCGGGCCGGTACGGCCGGCCCCGGCACCCCGACCGCGGACGCAGCCGGTGCCCAGGACGCCTTCGGGGTCGGCAGGTTGCTGTCGGGCCGCGCGCCCCGGGCGCTCGGGCGGCTCTCGTACACCCTCTACCTGTGGCACTGGCCCGTGCTCGTACTCGCCGAGGAGCGCCTCGGAACGCTGAGCTGGCCGGCCAAGGCAGCACTGACCGCGGCATCCGCGGTGCCCGCGCTGGCCACCATGCGCTGGGTCGAGCGTCCGCTGCGCCGCAACAGGACGGTGACCGAACTCCCCCGGCGCGGGCTGTCGGTGGGCGTCGCCGCCGTCGTCATCCCGGTGGTCATGGCCCTGGTGGCGGGCAGTACGACGCTGCGCCTGCTCGGCCCGGCCACCCCGGTGGACGTCAAGGGTCTGCCGCCGGGCGCGGCCGACGGGCCGCACCTGCTGGCGCGCGGCGGTACGCCGCTCCGGGACGGCCCCGTGGTGCCCAGCCCCGTCCAGGCGCGCAAGGACTTCCCGCCGGACGGGGACTGCGAGGTGCCGCCGGAGGCGACGAGCAGTCCGCCCTGCCTGTTCGGAGCGGTGGACAGTCCGGACCGGATCGTGCTGCTGGGCGACTCGCATGCCGGGCAGTGGTTCTCCCCGATGCTCGCCCTGGCGGCCGAACGCGGCTGGGCGCTCCAGGAGTTGGTCAAACAGGGCTGCCCCCTTCCGGAACTGGACGTCGTCAACCCCCAGCTGGGTCGCGCGTACCACGAGTGCGACACCTGGCGGGCGGACGCCCTGGCCCGGCTGCGGCAGGGGCCGAAGCCCCGCCTGATCGTGATCGCCTCCCTCAATCGCTACACCGACGACGAGCGACTGCTGTCCCGCGCATGGGAGAAGACGCTGAGGAAGCTGCGCGCGACCGGTGCTCCGATCGTGTACGTGGAGGACACCCCGGTCCCCGGCACGGACATTCCCGCATGCGTGTCCGGCCACCCCGCGGACCCGGCGGTCTGCGCGTTCGACCGGGACTCCGCGTGGTGGCCCGACCCGCTGGCGCGACGCATCGCAAAGGGGCGGGCTCCGGAGGTGCGGGCGATCTCGGTGAACCCGGTCCTGTGCCCGGAGAAGGGCGCGGCCTGCCCCGCCGTACGGGACCGGATCCTGCTGTACCGGGACGACGCGCATCTGACCAATGTCGCCGCAGTGGTCCTGACCCCCCGGCTCGGGCGCCTGCTCACGGACTCCGGGGCCCTGCCCGCCGCGCCCGACCCCGGGCCGGCCGGCTGGCGACCGGTCATGCACGACGACTTCGACGGCCCCGCGGGCAGCCGCCCGTCCGCCGAGAACTGGACGTACGACATCGGGACCTGCTACCCGGGCTGCCCCGCACCGCAGTGGGGAACCGGGGAGGTCGAGATCATGACCGACTCGACCGACAACGTCCGCCTGGACGGCAAGGGCTCGCTGGAGATCGTCCCGACGCTCAAGGACGGCCGGTGGTACTCGGGCCGGATCGAGTCCCGGCGGGCGGACTTCGCCGCGCCGCCCGGCGGCGCGCTGCGGATCAAGGCGTCGATCGCGCTGCCGGACGTCACGGGCCCCTCGGCGGCCGGGTACTGGCCCGCCTTCTGGACCCTGGGCGGGAAGCTCCGCGACGGGTACACCGGATGGCCCGGCGTCGGCGAGCTCGACATCATGGAGTCCGTCAACGGCCGCGACGCCGTGTCCGGCACCATGCACTGCGGCGTCCTCGACGGCGGCCCCTGCAAGGAGCCGGTGGGCCTCACCTCGAAGCCGCAGCCGTGCCCCGGCTGCCGCACCGCGTTCCACACGTACGCGGTCGAGGTCGACCGGTCGGCACCGGGTGCCGAGGAGGTGCGCTGGTACCTCGACGGGCGCGTGTACCACCGGATCGCGAAGGACCGGATGGACGGCCGGACCTGGGACCGTGCCGTCCACCAGGGAATGTTCCTGATCCTGAACGTGGCCGTGGGCGGGATGCTCCCGTCCGTCGACGGCGCCACGGTCGGCCCGGACACCGAACCGGGTCACCCCATGCGCGTCGGCCACGTCACGGTGTCGGTACGGGAGGGGGCGGCCCGGCCCTGACCGCTGGCGGGCCAGGCGCCGGTCCCTGCCGCTGCCTGGCCCACCAGGGGGCGCCGCACGCTCTCGACCGTGCGGCGCCGCCGCGCGTGGACCGCTACTGCCTCGAACCGCATCCCGGACAGAACGCCGCCCCCTGCGGAACGGACGCGCTGCACGACGCGCACTGCGGACTCTGGGCGAGGCGGTGACCGCATCCGGGACAGAACGCTCCGCCCCGGGTCTCGGTCCGGCACTGCGGACAGACCAGCTGTCGGGCGGTGTTCACGTCATAGCTCTGCCCGGCGGTCTGCCCCGCGGTGTAGGCGCGGTCGGAGACGGAGTCGTTGAGCCCACGTCGACGGGCGGCTTCCGCCTCGGCGGCGGTGTCGGGGGCGCACTGGAGGCAGAGGCCCTGCTCGGCGTTCCAGCACCGTCCGCAGTCGTACGAGGTGCAGCGCGGGCAGCGGTTGAAGTGTCCGCGCGCGTTGTCGATCGCGCGCTGGAACGCGGCGTCCCGCGCGCCGCCCCAGGTGGCGCCGGCCAGCCCGTCGGCGGCGTTGTTGATCGTGTTGGCGCTGCCGCCCAGCAGGCCCCAGGCGGCGTTGACGCCCTTGCCTATCCAACCCGCCGCCTGGCCCGATCTGAAAGGCTCGAACGGCGAGCGCCATGTGTCGGAACAGCGCTGGCAGCGGAACTCGAACTGGAAGCCCGCGCCGGTGCCGTGCTGCTCCGACAGGTCGCTGTAGTTGTTGCTGAAGTAGATTTCGTCGGCCACGTCTGAACCTCTGCGCCCTCGTGTTGTTCGGTGAGTCGTCCTCGGAGGCCATGATGGCAACCGTCGACGGCCGGGGTGCACCCGGAGGGTCATGGTTTGGTAATGACCTACCGGACATTCGGCGTGTCAGATGCCTCCGTCGCGCTTGACTTCGACGTGGTGGCCCCGGCTTCGGCGTACTGATGGTCCGACAGCACCCTCGCCCGACGCGGAACAGATACCGCAGAATCACGTGCAGCAGCAGATGCACCAGCGCAACCACCGGGGAACTCCCCATGAGAGCGCCACCGCGGTCCGCGGTCCGCGTTCCGACGTCGTCCTCCACCTCTTCCGACGCCTGCGGCGAGTGACCGCGCACCTGCCGACGCCACCGCGGACACACCGAGCTCAAAGACCGGGCACCCGCCCGCCGCACACCTGACCTCCCAGGGTCATACAGCAAGGCTCCTGGCCGGGCCACGCCCCCGCACGTGACGGGGCCGACGGCGCCTGTCGGCGTCGGCCGCCGCCCGGCGGCGGAGACGGCGGCCCCTCTGTCTCCCGTCACGCGGCGCGCCAGCCGCTCCAGCGCCGGACCGTGACCACGACGACGGGGCCCTCGGGCGGCCGGTCGGCATACGGCGGATACTTCGCCACGAGGGGGCCGATGCTCCGGTCCGCCTCGGCGGACCGGTCCGGCGGCGGGAGCACGCGGGCCTCGCCATCGGCCCGGACCCACCACAGCCGGTCCCAGTCGTCCTCGTAGTGGTCGGCGAGCAGACAGACGGACGGGTTGGCCTCGATGTTCACCAGGCGCTTCAACCGTGTCGTCCGCTTCGGCTTGTGGTCCACGGCCAGCACCACCGCGTCGCCGTCCAGGGCGAACACCACCGGTACCAGATGCGGGCGGGCCGCCGTGTCCACCGTCGCCAGGCGAGCGACCAGGGCCCCGGCGAACAGTTCCCGCGCCTCGACGCTCGTCAGAGCGGGCATCGCATCCCTCCCAGCGCTCGCGGCACGCGGATCCGGTGCCTCAGCGGTACCGCGCGGCGAGCCCGGCCAGCCGGTCGAGGTGCTCCAGGGTCTCCCGTTCGGGCATCGTCGGCACATAGAACAGCAGCCGCTCGACCCCCAGACGGCCGTATGCCTCGACCTGCTCGGGGTCGTCGGGAACGCCGTACACCGCCACCGGCACCTCCCGGTCGGCGAGGTCGCGCAGCCGCTCGATCTGCGGACCGAGCTTCTGGGGCGACTCGCCGAGCGCCAGCCAGGCGTCCCCGAAGCGGGCCACCCGCCGGAACGCTCCCTCCCCGCCGCCGACGTAGATCGGCGGATGGGGGCGCTGTACGGGCTTGGGCCAGCAGAAGACCGGGTCGAAGTCCACGAACTCACCGTGGAACTCGGCCTGTTCCTCGGTCCACAGCTCCCGCATGGCGCTCAGTCGCTCGTCGACGAGCCGTCCCCTGGTGGTGGGATCGGTGCCGTGGTTCCTCATCTCCTCGCGGTTCCAGCCGATGCCGACGCCGAGAATCACCCGGCCGCCCGAGATCAGGTCGAGCGAGGCGACTTCCTTGGCCGTGATGATCGGATCGCGCTGCGGGATCAGCGCGATGCCGGTAGCCAGCAGTAGCCGCTCGGTCACCACCGCGGCGGCGGTGAGGGCGACGAAGGGGTCGAGGGTCCGGTAGTAGATGTCCGGCAGCTCGCCCCCGCCGGGGTACGGCGTCTCGCGGCTCACCGGGATGTGGCTGTGCTCGGCGATGAACAACGAATCGAACGAACGTTCCTCAAGGGCGGTTCCGAGCGCGGTGGGGCTGATGCCCTGGTCGGTGATGAAGGTCGATACCCCGAATTTCACGACGGCTCCTCGAAGGGGGTTGTTGTGTACGGGACGGACGTGGAAGGCCGGGCACGGGCGGCCTTGGAGGCTGTGCACGGGCGGGGGCGTAAAAGGGCGCGGACGGGCCCACCGCTCTCCTGCCTACCCGCCCCGGACCGCCCCGCCCCGGACCGCCCCCATGACCACCCGGGAGAACCATCGCCAGCCGACGGGGCAGCCGGCGACGGGGCGTCCGTGACGCGGCGCCATCCATCCCGCAACGCCCCGTGCTGCGACCGGAAGGGTTCACCGGCTCGCGGCGTCCAGCACATCTTCCGATCCCAGCACGCGCTGGCGACGGTCACGTCACCAGGGCTGGGGCCCCATATCGAGAGTGCCACCGGGGTCCTGAGCCGTCCGCCCGAACGATGAGCGCAGCTCGGTGGCGTCCGGACCCATCCGTCGGATCTGCACGCGACACGAATCAGAATCGCCGCAATCCAGGATCCACTTTCGGTACACGCACCATGCACGTGACACCGCTGGCGAGCGATCCAAAATCACGTGCGGCCTGCGCCCAGGCATGCTGGGATCATTCGTTATGAATGTCCATTTGCTCAATGACACCGACTTGACGGACAGGATGGAGCAGAATCTGGCGGAACATGCCTGTCACCTGCATCGGAGCATGAGCGGTGCGACCGTTACAGAGACTGATGACCTCCTGGTCGCCGACAGCAGCCTGGACGACGACACTTTCAACATCGTTGCCGCGGCCCGCTTCACCGCCACCACCGCCACGGCCCGTATCGCCGAGACCGCCCGGACACTGGCTCGCACAGGCCGCCCCTTCTCCTGGTGGGTGGGGCCCGCCTCGATGCCACCGGACCTCACCGCCCGCCTGACGGAGGCTGGTCTGCCGGCATCCGAACGCGAGACGGCGATGTGGGCCGAGCTGGACGACACCCTGCCGCTGCCCGCCGCCCCGGGACTGGACATCCAGACGGTGGCCACGCCCGAACAGCTCGCCGACTACGCCGCGGTTCTCGCCGCGAACTGGTCCCCGCCTGCTGACACCGTCCGCCGCTTCTTCGCCCAGGCCGCCCCGCAGGCCCTGGCCGCGCACTGTCCGGCCCGTTACCTGGTCGGCTACGTAGACGGCCGTCCGGTCTGCTCGGCCGAAGTGTTTCATCACGCGGGGGTTGCCGGGATCTACAGCATCTGCACCCTGGCCGCCCACCGCCGACGCGGCTACGGCGGTGCCATCACACTCGCCGCACTCCACACGGCCCGCGACCGAGACCACCACATCGCGGTCCTACAGGCTTCCACCGACGGCGAGCCCGTCTACCGCCGCCTGGGATTCCGCTCCTGCGGCCGGTTCACCGAACACACCATCAACCCCTGAACACCCCGAACTCCACAAGCCGCCTGCCCACTTTCACAACGACCCTGGTCCCAGCCACTCGCTGATGGCCGCAACAAGAACGGACGGCCGCCGCTGCTGAGCTGAACGGTCGCCAGGGCATTACCGGCCGCACGGGTTGGAGCTGTTGACCGGCCAGGCCGACACATCGGGGGCGGACTGCACGCTGCCTCGTCGGTGGAACGGTCGGTGAACCCCGAGCGCCAACTCGGCAAGGCGACAAGACCGCGAAGTCAGGTTGGAGCGCCAGGTGCTACGGCAGATCCAGTTCGGCGCGGATCGTCTTTCCCGGTGACGGCACGCGTTCCAGCACCGCCCACCGGTCGGCCAATGCCTCGACCAGCACCAGCCCACGTCCGCCCTCGGCACCGGGCGACGGCACCGCCAACTCCCCCAGCCCCGGCGGACGCCGGTCCTCCCGGGTGTCGCTGACATCGATCCGCAGTGTGCCCGGCGCCTCCGGGGTGCCGTCGTCCGGCACACGGGTGAGCCGCAATTCGAAATCGCGGCCCGGCACCCGGCCATGCGTCACCGCATTGGTGGCCAGCTCGGCGACGATCAGCGCCGCCCGCTCCGAAGCGTCACTGCCGTACGGGATGCCCCAGTCGTGCAGCGCATGCAGGGCGAGGTGCCGGGCGAGCCGGGCACCCCTCGGAGTGGAACTGAACCGCTGCACGAACACACGTCCGGTGAACGGGGTTTGGGGGGAGAGTACGTCCATGCCCCCTACCGTCTCGACCGGAACGCCCTCGGACCAGCGCAGCGACTCGTACGCTGAGTCAGCGTACGAGCACAGACCGTAGACAGTACGCGTAACGGTCGGTGACCATGGGCGAGTTGCGGCCGGGAGAGGCACGAGTACGGGAGGTGGCCGGACATGACGGACGGCGTCGGTATGGCAGGTGGAGCGACGGGCTCGAACGGGGAGCCCGAGCCCTCGGACAGCCTGAAGACTTTCGGAGAGGTCGTCAAGGTCTTCCGCAAGCGGGCCCTGCTCACCCAGGAGCAGTTCGCCCCGAAGGTGCGGTATTCGCAGCCGACGGTCGCCTCGATCGAGCAGGGGCGACGGTTCCCGCCCCTGGCGTTCATCGAGCGGGCGGAGGAGGTGCTGGACGCGTTCGGGGCCATCAGGGCCGCCGCGAAGCATCTGTCCCGGCGCCCGGGGCTGGCCAGTTGGTTCCGTCAGTGGGCCCAACTGGAGACGGAGGCGATCAGCCTGTACACCTACGAATGCCGGTTGGTCCCGGGGCTGTTGCAACCGGAGTCGTACGCACGGACGCTGTTCGTCAATCAGCTTCCGCCGCTCGGTGACGAGCAGATCGCCGCCCAGCTCACGGCCCGGCTGGAGCGTCAACGGCTGCTCACGGAGCGGCCGAACACCAACTACAGCTTCATCCTCGAAGAGCATCTGTTCCTGCGGCATACCGGGGGCGCCGAGGTCACGAGGGAGCTGATCGGCCATGTGCTGGAGCTGTCACGGCTGCGCAACGTCGAGATCCAGATCATGCCGCAGGTGCAGGAGAACCACGCGGGGCTGCATGGCCCCATGCAACTGCTGGAGACTCCGGAGAACAAGTGGTTCGGCTACGGCGAAGGCCAGGAGAGCGGCAACTTCCATGCCGACCCGGCTGTAGTCAGCACGCTCCAGATGCGGTATGCCAGGATGCGTTCACAGGCTCACTCCCTCGAAGAATCCGTGAGCCTGTTGCAGCGGATGCGAGGAGCGGTATGAACACCACAGACCTGGCCTGGTTCAAGAGCAGCTACAGCGGCGGTTCCGGAGACTCCTGCGTGGAGGTGGCCCTCTCCTGGCACAAGTCCACCTACAGCAGCGGTTCCGGAGACTCCTGCGTAGAGGTCGCCGCCTGCCCCACCACCGTCCACGTCCGGGACTCCAAGGTCGAGCAGGGCCCGCAGCTCGCCCTCTCCCCCGCCGCCTGGACCGGTTTCATCGCGTACGCCGTGAGCGCCTGAGCCGACCGCGAGGACCCGACCACCACCGCGCCGTGCACCGGACCGCAACTCCGGTGCACGGCGCGGTGGTGGTCGGGACGCTTGAACTCCTCTCGGCCCGCGCCGGGTTCCGGA
Source organism: Streptomyces sp. NPDC052042 (assembly GCF_044548345.1). Classification (NCBI taxonomy): domain Bacteria; kingdom Bacillati; phylum Actinomycetota; class Actinomycetes; order Kitasatosporales; family Streptomycetaceae; genus Streptomyces; species Streptomyces sp. NPDC052042. The sequence continues at coordinate 119,547 of NZ_JBIUBU010000014.1, forward strand.
CGGCCCGAGCATCGACTCCGCACCCCGCGACGCTCTCCGCCGCCGGTGGCCCACGCGTCCATCCAGCGTGTTACGTAAGGCAGTTGTGCCCTTGATAGCGTCGCTCCCGCGATCGTGAACTCCCTCTCCCCCGCCGGGGCCACCCCCGCGCCCCCGCACGACCCGCTCCGGCGAGCGGTCGACGGCGGCGGCGAGCACGGCGTCGGGCACGGGGAGGATCACGGTATGGACGAAGAGGGCCGACGGACGAAGAGGGCCGACGCATGAGCCTCGCGCAGTTGCACTACACCTCCGACCCGGCCGCCCCCGCGGGTGCCGCCGGGGCAACAGGGGCACGGTTCACGGCGGTCCGTGCCGGGCTGCCCACGCAGGTGCTGGCCGAGGCCGAACAGCTCCTCGGCTACGAGCCGCCGGCCGACGCTCCGCGCCACCCCACGGCCGACGAAATCCGCTCCTTCCCCGAGGCGTTGAGCTTCAGCGCGCTGTCCGACGGCGGTCATCTGCTCAGCCGCACGGTGGCGCGCGCCGGGTCCGGGGGAATCGGTTTCCACGCGCACGCGGTGCATCTCCCCGCCGGGACCCGGCTGCCGGGCGACGCGCTGCCGATCTCGGCCTGGCGGTCACCGGACTGGGCCGTCACCCCGCCGGACGGCACCGCGCCCGGCCCCATGGCGTCCCTGCGCGCGTCCGCCGCCTTCGGTCCGGAGGCGCTGAACGACTTCGCGGTCTCCCGGAGCCCCTGGCTGGCCGCCGTCCTCGCCGATCTGCGCCGGGTGTGCCAGGAGCCGTCGTCGGTGCGGGTCGTTCTCGTGGAGCGGCAGAGCGCCGACGTGGCCCGGTGGCTCACCCTCGCCGGGACCGTGCTCCCGTCGGAACACGCGCACCGGCTCACGTTCACGACCTACACCCGCCGCCCCGCCCACTCCCCGTACCAGGTCGTCGGGGTGCTGCCGCAGGACGCGCCGCGCCCGGGCGATGCGACCGACGGTCCGGTGCTGCGGATGCACGCCTGCGCCGGAACGCCTCCGGAGGAGAGGGTGGACGACGTCTGGGCCGAGACCTGTGCCCGGATCTGGCGGAGTCGGTCTCCCGAACTGTTCCGGGAGGCAGCGGAGTTGCCCGGCGCTCCGTTCTCCGCCGGACCGCTCGCCGTCACGGCACTCTGCGCGGGCGTGCCGCTCGGTCCCGACGGGCGTGCGGCGGCGGCCGATTGGGCGGCAGAACGCCCCTACGCGCTCGACGAGCAACGCACACGCCTGCTGACCGACGCCCTGACCGCTCCCGGTCTCGACCGGACGGCCCGCGAACTCGCCGGTGTCGCCCGTCTGTCGGCCGCGCTGGACGGCCGCGCCCCCTCGGCCGCCGCGGCCCGGCTCGGCGCCCTGCTCGTGACCGAGGCGGTGTGCGGCGACGGTGCCGTAGCCCTCGAACCGCCCGCGCGCTCGGTTTTCGCCGGACCGGACGGCTCACGCGTCGCCGCCGTGCTCGTCACGTCCCTGGGCGACGATCTGCGCACGGAGCTGACCACGGGGACGACGCTTCCGGAGGGAGCGGAGCCCGGCCGAAGCGTGGGGCGCGCGGTGCGGTTGCTGCGGATCGCGCGCCTGCTCGACGTGGACTGCACGGATCTGCTCCCCGATGTCGTGCACCGCATGGCACGGTCTCTGCTGGACGAGGGGGCGGGCGAGCACGCCCGGGGGCTGCTGGACCTTCTCGACGAGCAGTTCGACGTACGCACCGCTCTCCTGGGCGAGTTGGACCGGCTCGCCCCGCACGACGCGACGGCGGCGGAACGGCTGCTGAGCGAGATCGCCCTGCCGTTCACCGGGGCGCAGGCCCTGCCGCAACTGCGGATGTGTGCGGCGGCACCGTCCGCCAGGGCGGGATCCGGTGACGACCGGGTGCGGGCCCTGCACGCGGTGCTCCGTGCGGGCGGTCTGTCGCCGTTCACCGAGCCGCTGGTGCTGCGGACCGGGCTGGGGCTGGTCTGGGGCACGGGCACGCCCACCGCGAGCGAGGCGCGTCATCTGCTGGCCGCGACCACCTCCGACGCACACCGAACGGCCGGAACCTGGCAGGTTCTCGTCGACGCCGCGCTCGGCGCGTCCGCCGACGACGACGAGGCCCCCGAACTCGCCCACGACCTGCTGCGCGGCTTTCCGCAGGACATCGACGCGCGGGTACGCGGCGCCCTGCTGCTCCTGGATTTCGCGCGGGACCTGCGGTCCGGGGCGGCGGGGGCCGGCTGGACGGAACGGGTCCGCGAGCTGCGCTCCGGAGCCGAACCGGTCGAACAGGGTGTGCTCGACGCAGCGTTGAACGCCCTGGCCGTACGCCTGCTCGCCCCGGACCGGCCCGAGGCCGAACTGTACGCGTTCATACACAGTGACGACGCCGACCTCGTCACCGCCTACGGCCGGGCCGCCCGCGGTGCTCCGGTCCTCACCCGGCTGCGCACCGACCCGGCGTACGTGGCCGACTGCTTCACCGTGTGGAACTCCCACCCGCACGCGGGACGCGCCTGGTCCGAGACCCGGACGGCCCTGCTGGACGAGGTGCTGCGACCGGTGGTCCGCGCCCTGGCGAACGGTGACCTGGCGGCGGTGGAGCAAGCTGTCGAGCGCCTCGGCAGCAGCCGCACCGCCGAGGCGTTCCGCGCCTGGAACCGCCCGAGCGGCTTCGGCAGGCGCCTCGGCAGCCGACTGGCGGCGCGGGTGCGGAGGTCCTAGGCCCAGGCCGGTCATGGGGGCGGTCCGGCACCGTCGTACTGCGCGTCGAGTTGCCGACGGCCCCCTGGGCAACCCGTGCGGGGGGCCGCGATCAGTGCGGCGTCGTCCCGGTTCTCCGCCACGACGTTGCCGGGTGCGGCCTTCGGGGTGACGGTGAGGTGCTGGGCCCTCGTCCCCATTCTTCCTCGGGCACGAGGCAGGGAGCCGGTCCTCGCTCCGCCGGGGCCCACCCGGCCGGAACCACCCCCGGCTCAGGGGCTCGTCCGGAGGCAGTCCGTAACGTTCTGCGGCGTTTCTCCGACGGGCATCCGCCTCACGGCTCGCGCGAGGCGCGACGTGCGATGCGGCCCGCTGCGACGAACACGACGGTCGCGACCAGCAGATACGCCGGAACGAGCAGCGGCGCGTCCGGTGTCGTCCGCTCCACCGACAGGCCCGCACCACGCTCGTCACCCTCCAGCACGATCCGGTTGACGGTCAGAAAGGTGAGGTGCGCGCCGATGGCGGCCCACAGCGGGGCCTCGGTCACGGCCGTCCTCGCGGCGACGAGCATGAGGCCGAAAACCGTCAGCAGGACGAGGTAGTCGACCGGGTTCTGACCGCCCGGTGCCAGGCCGATAGGCGGGGAATCGTCCCCGAACAGCCGTGCCGCCCCGGCCTGCACCGCCGTCGAAGCACCGGGCACCATCAGGAAGACCGCTGTGGTGCCGAGGGCCGAGGCCGCCGCCCCGAACCGCTCGCGCAGCGAGGTCCAGGTGTAGCCGCGCAGCGTGGTCTCCTCCGGCAGGGCCTCCAGCAGAAACGCGACGACGGAGTTGGAGAGGAGGAAACCGGCCAGGGCGGTGACATCGGGCCGCGCCCAGTCCAGCATCCCCACCGCTGTACCCGCGCCCAGCACGAGTGCCGCCGCCGCGCCCGTCACGCCGGCTCCGGTGAGGAAGGCCCGCAGGCTCGGTCCCGGGCGGCCGAACCCGAGCGAACCGCGACGTGCCGTGCGAAGGATCAGGGGTACGGCCACCGCGGTGACGAGCACGGCCGGGACCAGTCGGGCCGGCAGCTGATCGAGCCCGGCGGCGTCGGCGAGGGCCGGGCCGAACCCGGTGCCGACGCCGAGCGCCACGGCCATGACGAGGCCGCCGCCCAGTGCCCGTGCGACCGCCCCGGCTCCACCGGACGGGGTCGAGGACACGAGCGAGGACGCGCGGAGGCGAGGTGAGGACACGATGCTCCCGGATCTCGGCCGCGGAGGAACGCGGAACTCGCCCGGGCGGCGGCACACGGCACCTCGGGCGCCCGTCCAGCCTCACCTGTCCGCGCGTCATGACCGTCGTCCGTGCGAAGGAATCCGCTGTACACCGTTCGACGGAGCACCGTCACCACGGAACCGGTGCGCCTCACAGAACTGCGGGCCGCCGTGGTCAGGAGCTGTCCGGGGCCGGATGCGGCGGCTCGGCATCGCGCAGTCGCCCATCCACGCGTACGGAACGGCCCTCGGCATCGCCGCCCCGGGCCGTTCGGTACGCACCGCGGCACGCCGCGTCGGACGTCAGGCGTCGGGGGTCAGGCGCAGCGAGATCGAGTTGATGCAGTACCGCTGGTCGGTCGGGGTCGGGTAGCCCTCGCCCTCGAAGACATGGCCGAGGTGCGATCCGCAGCGGGCGCAGCGGACCTCGGTGCGGACCATGCCGTGGCTGCGGTCCTCGATCAGTTCGACCGCGTCCGTGTCCTTGGGGTCGTAGAACGACGGCCAGCCGCAGTGCGACTCGAACTTGGTGTCGGAGCGGAACAGCTCCGCGCCGCAGGCGCGGCAGGAGTAGAGCCCAGCGGTCTTGGTGTCGGTGTATTCACCGACGAAGGCGGGTTCGGTGCCGGCCTGGCGCAGGACCGCGTACTCGGCGGGGGTCAGCTCCGCCCGCCACTGCTCGTCCGGCTTCTCGATGTCGTACGACACGTCGCTCCCTCAGCTCGACAGGTGGTCCAGGATGCGCGGGCCGAGGTCCGTGACGTCGCCCGCGCCCATGGTGAGAACGAGGTCGCCGGGCTTGGCCATTCCCGCGACGACGCCGGGGACCGCGGCCTTGTCGTGGACGGCGGTGACGTCGGCGCCCGCCGCGCGGGCCGCGTCGATGATCAGGTCGCTGGTGATGCCGGGGATCGGGTCCTCGCGGGCCGGGTAGATGTCCAGGACCACGGAGGCGTCGGCCAGGGCGAGGGCCCGGCCCATCTCGGTGCCCAGTTCCTGGGTGCGGGAGAAGAGGTGGGGCTGGAAGACGACCAGGAGGCGGGCGTCGGACGCGGCGCCGCGCATCGCTTCGAGGTCCGCGGCCATCTCGGTGGGGTGGTGCGCGTACGAGTCGATCACCTGCACGCCCGCGGCCTCGCCCTTGAGCTGGAGGCGGCGCTTGACCCCGGTGTACGTGCCGAGCGCGGAGGCGAGGTTGTGGGCCGGGATGCCGAGGGCGACACCGGAGGCGAGGGCCGCGACCGCGTTGAGCGCGAAGTGGCGGCCGGGCACGGAGACCGTGAAGGTGAGGTACTTCCCGTTCAGGAGGATCGTGACCTCGCTGGTCATCCCGCGCGGGGTGATCCGGTGGACGCGCACGTCGGCGGACTCGGCCTCGCCGTAGGTGACGACGTTCAGCCCGGAGCGGTCGCGCAGCCGCCCGGTCAGCTCGACGGCGCCGGGCTGGTCGGCGGAGACCACCAGCGTGCCGCCGGGGACGATCTTGGCGGTGAACGCCTCGAAGGACTCGTAGATCTCGTCCATCGAGGCGTAGTTCGCGTGGTGGTCCAGTTCGACGTTGAGGACGATGGCGACCTCGGGGTCGTACTTCTGGAAGCTGCGGTCGCTCTCGTCCGCCTCGGCGACGAAGATCTCGCCCTCGCCGTGCGTGGCGTTGGTGCCGGGGCCGTCGAGGTCGCCGCCGATGGCGTACGAGGGGTCGAGGCCCAGCCCGGACAGGGCGACGGCCAGCATCGAGGTGGTGGTCGTCTTGCCGTGCGTACCCGCGACCGCGATGGCGCGCAGGCCGCCCATGAGGGAGGCCAGCGCGTCGGAGCGGTGCACGACGGGGACGGACAGTTCGGCGGCGCGCACCAGCTCCGGGTTGTCGGGGCGGATGGCGCTGGAGACGACCACGCACGAGGCGTCGTCCGCCAGGTTCCCGGCGGCGTGCCCGATGTGGACGGTCGCCCCCAGCGCCCGGAGCGCCGCGGCCGTGTCCGACTCCTTGGCGTCGCTGCCCGCGACCTTCGCGCCACGCTGGGCGAGGATCTTCGCGATGCCCGACATTCCGGCGCCGCCGATGCCGATGAAGTGCGGCCGTTCCATGGCGGCAGGAATACCGGGTGCCATGTGTGAGTCCTCCGGGTACTGGGTGTCTTCTCGGTCGCGGACCGGTGCCAGTGCGGACCGCGGGCCAAGCCTATTCGCTGTGTGCGAAGAGCTTGAGCACCGGTACGCCGACCTTGTGACGGGCGCGCGAGGCCCAGTCCCGGTGGAAGAACTCCTCCACGTAGTGGGGCGCGGTCAGCACGATGACCTCGTCCGCCTCCGCCTCCTCGACCACGGACTTCAGCTTGTCCAGCGGATGATCCTCGACCACCTGTCCGACCGCTTCGGAGCCCGCCTGTCTCAGCGCTTCCAGCGACACTTCGAGTGCCAGTTCGGCCGACCGCCGGGCGTCCTTGCCCTCCGGCTCCTCGATCTCCCGGGCCGCCCCTCTCAGCTCGCCCATGGCCAGGTCGTCGATGGCGCGCAGCAGCACGTCGGCCTGGTCACCGCGCGGCTGTATGAGCACGACGAAGGAGGTCGCCTCGTCACCGTGCAAGGTGGTGACGAAGTCCACGTCCTCGGAAGTGAGGGCCTTCTCGATCATCAAAACGCTGGTGAACACCACGGGTGCCCTTCTGCATCAGTAACCGTCGCCGGTCTCTGCTGAAACCATCCTTCCCCGTGTTCCCACGGGGTCTGCGAGAGTAATTGTGCCCACCGGAAGTTAAACGGAACGATGAGTTCCGCCGCGTGTCAGCTCCGGCGGTCCTCGTGCCGACCCCGACGGTAACGGGTGAACAGGAACCCGTCCTCCTCCAGGACCGACGCCAAGGCGAATCGTTCCGGCACGGCCATCGACGGACCGCCCGCGATCCGCTGCGCGTCCCCGGCGGTCAGCATCGGCGCGACGGTCAGACAGAGCTCGTCCAGCACCCCCGCCGCCACGAACTGGCCCAGCAGCCTCGGCCCGCCCTCGGTCAGCAGCCGCCGGAAACCGCGGCCCGCCAGTTCCCGCACCACTCTGGCGGGGTCCACCCGGTTCCCCTCCCCGGCGATCACCACCTCGGCACCCGCGTCGCGCGCCGCCGCCATCCGGCCGGCCGGGGCCCCGGAGCCGGTGAGTACCAGGGTCGGGACGAGCGGCGACACGAAGAGCGGCAGCGAGAAGTCCAGGTCCAGGCCGCCGCTCACCACGGCGACCGCCGGGGCGGGCCCCTGTCCGGCCGCGGCCCGGCGAGCGGCGAACGCCTCACGGGCCCGGGCAGGCCGGTAGCCCTCCCGCCGCACCGTCTCCGCGCCCGCCACGACCACGTCGGCCAGGGCGCGCAGGGTGCCGAAGATCCGCATGTCGCTCGCGCAGGAGATCGGCTGGGAACGCCCGTCGTGCTGAGCGGCGCCGTCGAGCGTCGAGACCATGTTGGCGCGCAGCCAGGGACCGTCCGTCTCGGGGTACGCGTAGGCGTCGGCCAGGTCGTCCAGGCTCCACTCCCCTTCGTCGTCGGTCGGTGTCGGGTCGGTCACAGGGAACAGACGTCGCATGTCCGGCAGTCTTCCACGGCCCGTAGAGTGAGGGGTTGTGTCGTCCTCCACCGCCGTGCCGGGGCAGAGCCCCATAGCCGAAACGGCCCCGCTGTCCCTGTGCGCCCGCGAGCCGCACGTACCCGCCGATCGTCTGGTCGCCGAGATGGTGCCGCCGCCGCGCTTCGACGCCGTGCGTTTCGACACGTACGTACCGGACCCGAAGCAGCCGAGCCAGCGCGAGGCGGTCGACGTGCTGAGCGGCTTCGCGGCCGGGCTCGGCGGCGCGCACGCCACCGGCTCCGGGAAGCGGACGCGGTGGCTGTTCGGCCGGAAGACGGCCCCGGCCGGCGCCCCCCTCGGGGTCTATCTCGACGGCGGCTACGGTGTCGGCAAGACCCACCTGCTGGCCTCCCTCTGGCACGCCACGCCCGCCGCGCCCGCGCTGAAGGCGTTCGGCACCTTCGTCGAGCTGACGAACCTGGTCGGCGCGCTGGGCTTCCAGCAGACCGTGAAGACGCTGAGCGGACACCGGCTCCTGTGCATCGACGAGTTCGAACTGGACGACCCGGGTGACACGGTGCTGGTGTCGTCGCTGCTGAGCAGGCTGGTGGAGGAGGGGGTCGCCCTCGCGGCGACCTCCAACACACTGCCCGGCAAGCTCGGCGAGGGCCGGTTCGCCGCCGCCGACTTCATGCGGGAGATCCAGGGACTGTCCTCGCACTTCCGCCCACTGCGGATCGACGGCGAGGACTACCGCCACCGCGGACTGCCCGAAGCCCCGGCGCCGTTCTCCGAGGAGCAGGTCACCCGGGCCGCGTACGCCACCGAGGGCGCCAGCCTGGACGACTTCCCCTCGCTGCTCGCGCATCTCGCCCGGGTGCACCCGAGCCGCTACGGCGCGCTGACGGACGGCGTGCGGGCGGTCTGCCTCACCGAGGTCCAGGCGGTGCCCGACCAGGCGACCGCACTGCGGCTGGTCGTCCTCGCCGACCGGTTGTACGACCGCGAGGTGCCGGTGCTCGCCGCCGGGGTGCCCTTCGACGCGCTGTTCAGCGACGAGATGCTGAACGGCGGGTACCGCAAGAAGTATTTCCGGGCGATCTCCCGGCTCACGGCGCTGGCACGCGACGCGAAGGGGCTCGTGGCGCAGTAGGTTCGGGGGCGTGTCCCCCGTTCCGGGGAGCACGGATTCCGGGACGTTCCGCACGGGCGCCCCGGAGGCATCCCGTATCAACCGCGCACACCGTTCGAAGGGAAACCGGCATGGCTACCACACGTCAGGCGCACACGGTCTGGGAAGGCGATCTGCTCCAGGGCAAGGGCGTCGTCACCTTCGACTCCTCCGGCATCGGCGACCACGACGTCTCGTGGCCGTCCCGTGCGGAGCAGGCGAACGGGAAGACCAGCCCGGAGGAGCTCATCGCGGCGGCGCACTCCAGCTGCTTCTCGATGGCGCTGTCCAACGGGCTGGCGAAGGCGGGCACCCCGCCGACCCGGCTGAACACCCGTGCCGAGGTCACCTTCCAGCCCGGCACCGGCATCACCGGTATCCACCTCACCGTCCAGGGCGAGGTGCCGGGGATCGATGAGGCGGGCTTCGTCGAGGCCGCCGAGGGCGCCAAGGCGAACTGCCCGGTCAGCCAGGCGCTCACGGGCACGACGATCACGCTCAGCGCGTCCCTGGCCTGATCCCCGCGGGCCCCGGAGCCCGGCACCTCGGCGCCGTCCGCCACGTCCCACCGGCATGTGGCGGACACGACCTCGGTGGTTCCGGGGCCCGTTACACGCGTGAGGCACCGTGACGCGCACCGTTCCCGCGCGCCGACGCGCGTGGTACACACATGCGGGTCACTTCTCCTGTCCGCCAGCAGGGAGTCGCCTCATGCCATCCACAGCGCCACGAGACTCGTCACCCGCAGCATCGCAGGACACCTCGTCCCCCGCGTCGCGGGGCACGCCCCCCGCGGTGTCACGGCGCCCGGCCACCCGACGGCAGGTCCTGTCGGGCGGCGGTGCGGCCGTCGCCTCGATCGCCTTCGCCGGGGCTTTCTGCGAACTCTTCGCCAGAACCGCCGTCGCCCAGGCCCCCGGCCGCCCCGGGAACCGCGGCGGACACACCGTCCACAGCGGACACAGCGGCTACGGCCCGCTGGTCCCCGACCCCGACGGCCTGCTCGACCTCCCGAAGGGCTTCCGCCACCGGGTGCTGTCCCGGGAGGGCGACCCGCTCCGCTCCGGCGAGGGCCTGGTCCCCAGCCATCACGATGGCATGGCCGCCTTCGCGGACCGGCACGGGCACGTCCGTCTCGTGCGCAACCACGAGAACCGTGCCGACGCGGCGATCCCGGTCCCGGCCGTCGAGGGGATCACCTACGACCCGATGGGCAAGGGCGGCTGCACCGCACTGGAACTGGACGGCCGCGGCAACGTCCTGGGCGAACGCGTCGCCATCGCCGGTACGGCGGTCAACTGCGCGGGCGGACGCACCCCGTGGAACACCTGGCTCACCTGCGAGGAGACCGAGGACAAGGCCGGCACCGACGGCTACACCAAGGACCACGGCTTCGTCTTCGAGGTGGACGGCGCCGATCCGCGCCGCACCGGTGCGGTGCCCCTCACCGCGATGGGCCGCTTCCAGCACGAGGCGATCGCGATCGACCCGAGGTCCGGGATCGTGTACGAGACCGAGGACGCGTTCGAGAGGCCGTTCGGGCTCTTCTACCGCTTCCTGCCGCACCAGCCGCTCGGCGGGACCGGATCGCTGCGGGCCGGCGGCCGGCTGGAGGCCATGCGGGTGCCGGGCATCCCCGACCTGTCCGCGGTCCAGGAGGCCGGCGCGCGCTTCGACGGTGTCGAGTGGGTGCCCGTGCCAGACCCACTGGCGGCCGGGACCCCCATCCGCTTCCAGGACTTCGGGCCGAAGGGCATCACACACGCGCAGAAGCTGGAAGGCTGCTACTGGGGCGGTTCCTCCGTCTACTTCGTCTCCAGCTTCGCACGCGGCGCGGAGGGGTCGGCCGCCGACCACCAGGGCCAGGTGTGGCGGTACGAGCCGGGGCGGCGCCGGCTCACGCTGGTCGTCGCGTTCGGACCCGGCAAGGACGTCGACCTGCCCGGCGAATCGCCCGACAACATCTGCCTGGCCCCGGACGGCGGGCTGATGGTGTGCGAGGACGGCGACGGCGCGCAACACGTGTTCGGCCTGACGCGCGGCGGCGAGGTGTACCCGATGGCGCGGGGACGGCAGAACACCGGGACGGAGCAGAAGCCGGAGTGGGGCGAGTTCGCCGGAGTCACGTTCGCCCCGGACGGCAGGACGATGTACGTCAACTGCTACACGCCGGGGACGACGTTCGCGGTGACGGGGCCCTGGCACTGACACCGATGCCGATACTCAGGTTCCGGTGGCCGTGGCTTGGGCACTGACTGACGCCCTGCTGGGCCGTCCTCAAGTTGTTCTGTCCGGCCGCCGGGACCGGTTCTCATGGCTCCGGCCGGGCGGAACACGACCTGATAGGAGCTTGGTCAGAAGCCCCCTCGATGTCCGGTCTGAGCCACCCGGCCGACGCCCACCTTCGGCCGGGAAGGCAGTATCCACAACCCTGGCCTGCAAGCCGCCTACGGATTCGGCCCACCGGCCTGGCGCGACCTCGGCGGAGCAATCCACCGACATCTCTCCCGCGCCAAGAACAGGCAAAGCTCTTCTGAACGCCCACGTCAGAAGGGTCCGGCCGGTACGCGCAGGGGATGACCGCAACACAGCAGCTCGCCCCGGACGACAAGCCGCTCGCCGTGACGCTGACCGGCGGGAACCGGAGCGACGTCACTCAGCTCCTGCCGCTGCCGGACGCCGTCCCACCGATCCGGGGCTGAGGGGACGCCCCCGCCGTGGCGAGCAGCCCGAAGACGATGTCGCTGTAGCTCGCGATGTCGGTGACGATCGTCTCGGGGAAGGCAGCGTCAGCGGACCAGGCTCCGATGCCCGACAACGCCATCCCGGTCCGCCCACCCATCGGCTGAGGCCCGGCCGTCCACAGCCCTGTGAGCGGGCATGAACGGCCGGGCCTTCAGTGGTCAGGTCGCGTCAATCGCCAGTGGGGCGCCACGTTCGAGCGCGGCGCACGGCGATCTCACCACACACGACGGCGACGACGAGGCCACCGAAAGCGATCAAAAGAGAGCCGGTGGCAACGAGCCCGACTGAGAGCTCGCCGCCGTCGCCGATGGACAACAGCATCTGGCCGAGCACATAGGTGGCGGCGCCTGCGCCGACCCCGACGACCGCAAGCGGGACGGAAAGGTTCCAGAAGGCGACCTGCACGTAGAAGCGCCGATCATTGCGGAACGAGGCGATCGGGCCGAGGCTGCGTGCCTGGTCGTCGAAGACCGATGCCGCACCCACCATCCCGGCCAGGACGAGAGCAACCAAGCCGATGAGTGCCGCGTCCAGGACCCATTTGACATATCCGGCTCGCGCTTGTGCCCCCAGCATTCCTGACTCCACGGGCACTTCGAGCATGGGAAGGCCCAGGGTTCGGTAGGCCGCTGCCCAGACCCGGTCGGCTCCAGCGTCGTCCTCCGTGTTGAAGACGACGAGTGAGACCCTTTCAGGGTCCGTGATGTGGGGGTGCTTGGACGTGACGCTTACGCTGTCCGGAGTGAGCCCAAGGACGGCCAGCGCTCGTTGTGGGACCGGCCCGATATTTTTGGTGACGTCGGCCAGAGCCGTGTTCTTTTTGGGGCAGGCTGTCATCGGGCCAAAGAAGGCCAGCGACGTACAGGCACCGGAAAGCACGGTCCTATCGTTCTCCGAGTACAGGAGGACCGAGGGCTGTCCAGGGAGGTCCTTGCGGAGCCGGTCGAACCGGGAGGGGTCCCCGGAGGCGTTGATCAGTACCGCGTTGCGGTCCGTTGCGCCGGCCAGTTGTCTGGCGACGATTTCCGGCCCTTCGAGCTGGCTGGTGACGACCTGTCCCAGCGTTGTCAGCCCCAGCCCCACGATCATCGATGCGCTGAGCACGGCGAGGACGATCGGGCGGGCCGCGAGCCACCGTCCGGCGATCAGGCCGGCGGGACCTCCCCGGCGGGCGGAGAAGGAGGCGATAGCTGAACCGAGCGCACCCGACAAACGCCCCCCGAGGCTCGGCAGAACGCCGAGCACGAGCACGGCGCCCAGGAAGAAGAGGACCCGGCCGGGACCGTCCGCGCGCCACGTTCCGTATAGGCACAGTGTGGATCCGGTCCCGCAGAGGATCCACGTTGTTCGGCCCGATGTGGTCTTGGTCTGCTGAGGGCGGGTGGAGGTCCGCTTGGGCGGTCTGGCGTACCGCAGGGCGCTGATGCCCGTGACGAGAGCGGCTGTGGCCACGATCAGGATCGGGAGCCATGGACGCATGCGGCCGAGATCGTCAGCGCTGACGGTATACCCGGTGAAAGGAAGACGGGTGTCCCAGAGGGTCGTCGCCCACGCGGTGACCGCGGCCAGTAGCGAACCCGCGGCCACCGGGGCAGCGGCCTCACCGATCACCACGAGGAGCCGCGACATGCGGGAAGCACCGAGAGCTTCGAGCATCGAGATACGGCGGTCCCTCAGCTCCGAGCCTCCTCGTACGACAACTACGAGGGCGGCTGCCGTCGGCAGCACCGTGAACAGCAGAAGCAGTACCCACAGGTCTATTGGGGAGCGCTCGAACTGGTGACTGACCGTGAAATAGTCGAGGAATTGGGACCCCGGACGCCCGAAGCCGGAGACGAAGGTGTTATGGGTCGTCTCATCGAAGATCCCCTCGATGGGGGAGCGAGTGTAGACAAGCAACTCATCGGGCTCGGTCAGGCCCTGCCGACCGATGGTTCCCGCCATCGTGCCATAGCGAGAGACGAGTGCCCCATCGGCATGCTTGGCAGCCTGCGGGGAGAGGAACACCTCGCCCTTCTCTGGCCACCGGTCAAGACCCGGAGGACGGGGCGCGGAAGTACTCAGAGGTTCGGTGAAGATCACGGACACCGCTTCGCCGTCCGCGTAGTCCGGGCGCTCCAGCCACCGGGCCACGGCTTCCTGCCGCTGGTCGGTCAGGACCGGAGAGCGGGCATCCTGCCTCTCCTGTCTGGCTTCCAGACTGGCGTCCACCGCGAAGAGACTCCAGGCCACCATGAGAACGAGGAAGGACGCGGCGAAGAGCCCGAAGCGGTGCACCAGGCCGGACGCCCCACTCGCCCGCCCCACTCGGTGTCCCAGGCGGAGCATCGTCAGATGCCTGTTCACCCGGCCTCCCCCGAGTCGGCGACCAGTCGACCTTCCGCCAGCTCAAGGGACCGATCGGCGCGGTCTGCAATCTGCGGGTTGTGCGTGACCACGATCAAGGCGCACCCGAAGCGGGCCGGGAGACCGAACAGCAGGTCGGCCACCACGTCCCCGGTTCGCTGGTCAAGAGACCCTGTGGGTTCGTCCGCCAGTACCACAGAGGGCTTACCGATCAGCGCCCGCGCGACCGCAACGCGCTGACGTTCCCCGCCCGACAGCGCTGCCGTCGCCTTCGACGACGCACCCTGCACACCGAGTTCGTCCAGCAACTGCTGCGCGTCCGCGTACGCGCCCTTTGCGCTACCCCCAGCAAGGAGGACGGGCAGGGCCGCGTTCTCCAACGGAGACAGTTCTGGGATCAGTTCACCGAACTGATACACGGTCCCCACAGTGCGCAATCGCAGGGCGGCACGCTCACCTGCGGACGCCTTCGCGATATCGACGCCACCTACGCGCACCACGCCGGAGGAAGGGATGACCAAACCACTCAAACAGCACAGCAGCGTCGTCTTTCCCGAACCACTGGGACCCGTGACCGCGACAGACGACCCAGCAGGTACGTCGAGGGTCAGTCCGTCGAGGAGGCGGCGATCGCCGATGCCGTAGTGCAGGTTCTCAACTTCCACCGCGGCCGTCTTCCGGCTGCGCAACTCAGTACTCACGTGTCCTCTATCTAGGCCGGGCGGCGCGGAGCCGGCGCTCTTCACAGGCGCCGGCTCCGCGCGGTGGCTTACTGGTGATCAGACCCGGTACTGCCAGGGACCGTACGGGTCGGTGGCCCAGTCACGGATCTGCTGCGAACGGTGCTTGGCCACGCGGTTCTTGGTGTCGGAGCCGCTGGAGCTGCAGTACCCGTTGCCGCGCTGCTCGTGAACGGTGTACGACGAGGTGTTGTCACGCGTGAAGTGGCCCATGACGGAGTTGCCGTCGGTGTCCCCATCGCATGCCTTGACGCCTGCCCAGGACGTGCCGCTGTAGGAGAAGTCCTGGCTGTAGCTGTTGAAGACCCAGGATGTCTTGGCCTGAGCCATGGCGGGAGCGCTGAAGGCTGCCGCGGTGACGACGACGGCAGCCAGCTTCGCTATTCGACGCATTGGGTAGTCCTCCCCTTGGATGAGAGCCCTGGTGGGGCCCGATGTGACGCGAGGGTCATGTACGGCGCCTCTCGGCAGTGCACCGGCCTCCCCTGGCCGGGTGCACCCCATGAGCCCCTCGCGCACCGACATCCTCAGCAGATCTCGTCGGAAACACCATGGGCTATTCCCTCTTGGCCTGAAAAGGTCCGAGCCAATGAAAACGGACAAATCAGACCGCGGTCCACCTGGGGGACTCGGCATCCGGAATGGCCGGCACCGAGGCGCTGGGGCAGCAGCACACTCAGTTTTCGATCATCCGGAGCCCGGATTCCATGCTGAGGTTTCGGACTATTCCCATCAGGGTCACCGCGGCGGGAATGGCCTGATCAGGAACTGTGCTCAGCGGGCCGCCTCCCGTGATCGTCGAGGAATGGCTTTGTACGCGACAGGGGGTTCCGGCACAACTTCCGTATTCAATGACGCTCCGTTATGACTGGGCGTCGAGGAGGGCGATGGAAGGTGACGGCCCTCCGGGTGCTCCGAGCCGGGGCGTCGACCGCCGACGGTGCGGTCGACGCCCGACGCCCCGTCGGGCGACCGCCCGTCGGCGGGGCGGGTGATTCCGGTGCGGACGCGCGCCCGCCGCGATCCCCTGCGCCATCCCGCATCGCATCGGCGGATATTTTCCGTAAGTGACCAAATTCGCATGGAAACTGACGGACCTGGCCTTACTGGGGGTGGCGGGTGCGGTCCTCGGCGGCGGTCTCGTCGGATGCGGGAGCCCCGGCCCCTCCCCCACCGACGGGCACCCGTCCGCGACCGCCGCCTCCCGTCACGGCCTGTCGACCGCGCCCTCCCCTGGCGCCTCCCCCTCCACCGTGCCGTCGCCGCCCGTACTGGTCCCCGGCCCCGACGGGCTGACCCCGGTCTTCTCCCATGGGGCGAGGGGCGGCGGGAAGGTGGTGGCGCTGACCTTCGACGCCGATATGACCGCCGCCCAGGGACCGCGCGCGGCGGCGGGCGAACGCTTCGACAATCCCGGGCTGATCGACTTGCTGCGGAGGTCGCGGGTGCCCGCGACGGTGTTCATGACCGGCCGGTGGGCCGAGGAGTATCCGGCGCAGGCCCGTTCCATCGGCGCCGATCCGTTGTTCGAGGTCGCCAACCACTCGTACAGCCACTACGCCTTCGCGACCCCCTGCTTCGGGCTGCCGGCCCTGACGGAGGGCGATATGCGCAAGGACGTGGCGCGGGCCTTCTCCGCGTTCCGGAAGGCCGGGGTGCGTGCGGTGGTGCCGTACTTCCGTTTCCCCGGCGGCTGTTACGACGACACCGCGCGGCGCGCGCTCGCGGCTGAGCGGGTGACGGCGGTCCAGTGGGACGTGGTCGGCGGCGACGCCTTCGCGACGGACGCGGACGCGGTGGCCCGGCAGGTGCTGGACGGGGTGCGGCCGGGCTCACTGGTCGTGCTGCACTGCACGCTCAGCGCGGCGCCGGTCACCGAGGCGGCGATGCGCACGGTGGTGCCGGAACTGCGCAAGCGCGGGTACCGCTTCGTGAAGGTCTCCGACCTGATGCGCGGATGAACCGGACACGCGGACGAGCCTGCCGGACACACGGGTGGTCGGGGGTCGCTTCGGGGGCTTCTTCGGTGCTCGGCCCGATCGTGCCGTGCGCCGGGCCTCCCTCGTCCCGTTCAGCCGCGCGGCACCCGTGGTCCCCGCAGTCCGTAGCGGCGTCGCACCCCGTCCGTGCTCAGTTGGCCGACGGCCTCTCCTGCTTGAGCTCGCTGGGCCGTACGATCACGAAGCCCTCACCGTCCAGCCGCAGTTGGACGGCCTCGCCGGATCCGCCGCGCACCATCGAACCGAAGCTCTGCGAGCGGTGCAGCGAGGTGGTGAGGTGGGCGCTCCATCCGACCACCGCGTCCGTGTCGACGAACACCGGCTGCTGGGCCGTGACGGGTATCACGATGGGATACCCCTCGCACATCAGGCCGAGCTTGCCGTATCCGGTGAAGACGCTGTTGAAGAGGCCGCCGCCGACCATCCCCGCGCCCTTCACGGTCTTGATCTCGTAGGAGAGCGTGGGGTCGAAGCACAGGACGTTGCGGCCGTTGACGGTGAGGGCGTCGCCCTGCTCGATGTCCACGATGAAGCAGTTGGCGGCCTCGTGCGCGAACCACGCCTCGCCGTGGCCCCGGACGGCCATCAGCGGCAGCCCCTCACCGGTGACGGCGCGCTTGAGCAGACCGCCGATGCCCTGGCCCTTGCGCTCGAACTGCAGATTGCCGCGGAAGGCGATCATCGAACCCTGGCGGGCGTGCATCTCACCGTTGACGGCGTACTTGATGGACTTGGCGTTCTGCAGGGTCATCCCCGGGGCCGTGGCCGACTGCGCCAGGTACTCACTGGAAAAGAGATCGCTCTTCATGCGGTGCATCCTCGCCCGGAGCAGTCCGTTCCGACAACAGGAGCGTCCCGTGCTGCTGGCACACTGGTACGAGTGAACGACGACAACGCCCCCGTGCCCGCGACGTCCGGATCCTCGACGCCGTCCGGCCCCGTCCCGGCGGACAGCCCGTTCGAGTCCGCCCGGTCGAGCCGCGACGCGGCTCCGCAGTACGTCCTGCCGTTGGTCGTGCGCATCGAGAAGGCGACGCCCCCGGCCCGTACCGACGCGCTGCGCACCGCCGCCCGCGCGTTGCTCGTGCTGCTCAGCGACGAGCGCTCGGTGGGCGAGGGCGAGTGGTCCCGGGCGATCCGGGACTGGGAGGACGCCCGGATCCGCAAGGTGGTGCGGCGGGCCCGCGGCGCGGAGTGGCGCAGGGCGTCCGAGCTGCCCGGCATCACGGTCACGGGCGAGCGTGCCGAAGTGCGGGTCTTCCCGCCGGTCCCGCTGGACGGCTGGCCGAAGGAGCTGGCACGGCTCCAGGTGTCGGGAACGGACCTGAACGACCCGGAGCCGCCGGCCGGGCCCGACCCGGCGGAGCCGGTGCTGTGGCTCAGCCCCGAGCTGGACATGTCCGCGGGCAAGGCGATGGCGCAGGTCGGGCACGGTGCGCAACTTGCCTGGTGGGAACTGTCGGAGACGGAGCGCAAGGCATGGCGCGAGGCGGGCTTCCCGCTCTCCGTCGCCACCGCGGACCCGGACCGCTGGCGGGAACTCACGGCGAGCGGGCTCCCGCTGGTGCGTGACGCCGGTTTCACCGAGATCGCTCCGGGTTCGTGCACCGTGGTGGCCGACCATCCCGCGCTGCGCGGCTGAGCGGGGCGGTGCCACCGGCCGGGGCCCCGGATCACGCCGCGCGTCCCGGGGCCGGACCGGGCCCACCGGGACCGTGCGGGGCACCGTCCCGGACCGCCGGCCTCCGGACCGGGCGGGGAACCTCAGATCAAGCTCTGAACGTCCCCGCTTTCGGATTCGCCACCGTCGGCCGGGGCCATCACCCCGGCACGGCGGCGAAGCAAATGCCGTCACGGCACCTAGGAGGGGCGATGAGGCTGGGGATCGGCATCGGCTGGCGGCCGGAGATCGCGGACGCCGTCGAGACACTGCCGGGAATCGACTGGGTGGAGGCGGTTGCGGAGAACCTCTGCACCGGCCATCTGCCCGATGCGCTGCTGCGGTTGAGGGAACGCGGTGTCACCGTCGTCCCGCACGGTGTCTCGCTGGGCCTCGGCGGGGCCGAGCGCCCCGACGCCGGACGCCTGGCGGCGCTCGCGGCCCGCACCGAACTGCTCGGCGCGCCGCTGGTCACCGAGCACATCGCGTTCGTACGGGCCGGGGGGCCGCGCACCGCGTCGCCGCGGCTGGAGGCCGGCCATCTGCTGCCCGTGCCCCGCACCCGGGAGGCGCTGGACGTGCTGTGCGAGAACGTGCGGATCACCCAGGAGTCGCTTCCGGTGCCGCTGGCACTGGAGAACATCGCGGCACTGCTCTCCTGGCCCGGCGAGGAGCTGACGGAAGGGCAGTTCCTGGCGGAGCTGGTCGAGCGCACCGGGGTCCGGCTGCTGATCGATGTCGCCAATCTGTACACCAACCACGTCAACCGCGGGGAGGACCCCGCCACCGCGCTCGACGCGCTGCCGGTGGAGGCCATCGCGTACGTGCATGTGGCGGGCGGCGTCGAGAAGGACGGCGTGTGGCACGACACCCACGCCCATCCGGTCACCCGGCCGGTGCTCGACGTCCTCGCCGAACTCCGCTCCCGGGTCGACCCGCCCGGTGTCCTCCTGGAGCGCGACGACGCCTTCCCACCGGCCGAGGAGCTGGCGGGTGAACTGACCGCCATCCGCGCCACGCTGGACCGGGCGGCCGTCGCGCCCGCGCGCGGCGGAGGCATCGTGTCGTGTCCGGTCGCGGGCCCCGGCGCATCCGCCGGTCCAGACGCGTCCCCCGCGACCATGCTGCCCGCCCCTCCCGCGCCCCCGGACGCCGTTCGCGATCGGGTGGCTGCGGCGCAGACGGCCCTGCTGTCCGCCCTCGTCACGGGTGCTCCCGCCCCGCCCGGCTTCGACGAGCGCCGTCTCGGCGTCCAGAGCCGGGCCCTGGCCGCCAAGCGGGCCGGGGTGGTCGCCAAGGTGGCGCCGGAACTTCCGGAGATCCTGGGCACCGGCTACCGGAACGCCTTCCTCGCGTACGCCGAGCGCCGTCCGATGGCCGGGGGGTACCGGCGGGACGCTCTCGACTTCGCGGAGGCACTGCTGAGCACCGGTCGGCCCGCCGACGCAGCGGCCCGGCGCCGGCTCACCCACTGGTGGAAGGACCGGTCGGGCGCGCGTCCGCCCGGCCGCGCCACGCTGCTGCTGCGCGCCGTCCGCACGGCCCTGCTCGGCGGGTGATCCGGCGCTCCCCCGGAAGCGACGGGCGTGGAGTCGGGGAAGAGCCTTCCGGTGGGTACGGCGCCGTGCCCGATCGGATACGGCGCTGGGCCCGGCCTCGGATGAGGCCGGGCCCAGCGTGCCCCCGTACGTGCCGCGCGCCCGCACCTGGCAGGGCGGGACGGGACCGACGGGCGGGACGACGGACTCGTCCCTCGGGGCCCGGGGTCGCCGCGGGCCGAAGCCGCGACCGACCCGGGGCCGGACCCGGTGTCGCTGGAGCGACGGGCGGCGCGTGACGCGCCGGTGCCCGCCGTCTGATCTTCCGGGCCGGGGTGGTCGGAGCCCGTTCGCTACGCGAGCCCGGCCACCAGGTCTGCGACCGACTTCCTGCGCCCGGTGAAGAACGGGATCTCCTCGCGGACGTGCATCCGCGCCTCGGAGGCCCGCAGGTGACGCATGAGGTCGACGATGCGGTGCAGTTCGTCCGCCTCGAAGGCGAGGACCCACTCGTAGTCGCCGAGCGAGAAGGAGGCGACGGTGTTGGCCCGGACGTCCGGGTAGCCGCGGGCCATCTTGCCGTGGTCCGCGAGCATCCGGCGGCGGTCCTCGTCCGGCAGCAGGTACCAGTCGTAGGAGCGCACGAAGGGGTAGACGCTGACGTAGTTGCGCGGCGTCTCGTCGGCCAGGAACGCCGGGATGTGCGACTTGTTGAACTCGGCGGGGCGGTGCAGCGCCATGTTCGACCAGACCGGCTCCAGCGCCCGGCCCAGCTTGGTGCGCCTGAAGAGGTTGTACGCGTCCTGGAGCTCGTCCGAGGTCTCGGCGTGCCACCAGATCATGAGGTCGGCGTCGGCCCGCAGACCGGACAGGTCGTAGGTGCCACGGACGGTGATGTCCTTGGCCGCGAGCTGGTCGAACAGCTCCTGGACCTCGTCGGCGTAACCGGAGCGGTCGACGGGGAGCACATCACGAAGCTTGAAGACGGACCACAGCGTGTAGCGGATGACCTCGTTGAGGTCCTTGGCCTTCTTACCGGCGTTGGGAATCTTCTCAGGCGCACTCATACGGCTATTGTCCCGCCTCGCTCCCTGTGCCCTGAACCGGGGTCGGCGTGGCGGTGATCTCTTCTCCGGACCCGGCCGCGAGACCGGCGGCGATCTCGTCGGCGGCTCGGTGGGCGCTCGCCACGCAGGCCGGGATGCCGACCCCGTCGTAGACCGCGCCGCACACCCGCAGCGCGGGCAGCTTCACGATTTCGTCCCGGATCCGGGCCACCCGGGACAGGTGGCCCACGGGGTACTGGGGCAGTCCGCCGATCCACCGGGTGACCTCGGTGTCCACGGGCGCGGCGGCCAGTCCGGTCGCGGTCACGAGGTCGCGCAGCGACACGTCGACCAGTTCGCCGTCCTCGCGGTGCAGGTGGTCCTCCTCGCCGTACCGGCCGACCGAGGTGCGCAGCACGAACAGGTCGGGAGCGGCGTCGGCGACCCAGGTCCACTTGCGGGTGGAGAAGGTGGACGCCTTGATCGTGCGCCCGTCCACCGGCGGGACGAGGAAGCCGGAACGCCCGTCGAGCGCCGTCGTGCCGGCCACGTCGGAGCGGCGGAACGCCATGGTGACGAGCGCCATGGACGCGTACTCGACACCGGCCAGTTCGGCGGAGGCGGCCGGGGACTCGGCGGCGAGCAGGGTGGAGGCGGACCAGGCGGGAGTGGCCAGCACGACGCCGTCGGCGGTGATGGTACGGGCCTCGGTGCGCACCTCCCAGCCGGTGCCGGCACGGGTCAGGCCGAGGACGGGGACGCCGGTCAGGATCTCCCCTCCGGCCGTGCGCACCGCGTCGGCGACCGCGCCGGGGAGCGTACCGATCCCGCCCTCGATGCCCTGGAAGACCGGGCCGGTCCTCGGCCGTGCCGCGGCCCGTTCCTGGATGCGCCGGACACCGTCGAGGAGCGAGCCGCCCTCCCGCACGACCTCGAAGAGCTGCGGTACGGCGGCACGCATCGAAATCCGGTACGCGTCGCCCGCGTACACACCGCCGAGGAGCGGTTCCACGAGCCGGTCGACGACCTCGCGGCCCAGTCGGTCGGCGACGTACGCGCCGACCGCGACGTCGTCGCCGACGGCGGTCGGGGTGAGGTCGCGTTCCTCGGCGATGCGGGCGAGGCCCTCCGGGGAGATCACGTCGCCGAGCGCCGTCGGATCGCCCGGCACACCCATCACATGGCCCTTGGGCATGGGCCGCAGGGCGTCGCGCGTCCACACCGAGGCGGCGGCGGTGGCGGGCGGCTGGAGACGATCGCCGAGCCCGACGGCGCGCGCCAGGTCCACCGCTTCCGGGCGCGTGGCGAGCATCGACTCGGCGCCCAGGTCGACCTGCGTCCCGGCGATCTCGCCGGTCATGAGCTTGCCGCCGAGCCGGTCGGTGGCCTCCAGGAGGGTGACCCGCAGCCCGGCCCCGAGGAGCCGGTGGGCGGCGGCGAGACCGGCGATACCGCCGCCTATGACGACGACATGACCCGTACCTGTGTGCGCGCGATGCGGTGAACGCTCCATGCCCCCACTCTCTCAGACCCGGTTCGAGGCCCGAACGTGACCGCTTCGAAACCGGGATCGGGCAACCCGCGGACGGGCCCCGCACGTCGAACCGACAACGTCAACGGCCCTTCCTGGGGGGAACAGTCATGCACACAGCCCGATATTCGCGCCGCTCGGTTCCGCGCCGCGTCCGGCGTCGTTCGAGCACCGCCCTGGCCGCCGGGCTCCTGGCCGGCCTCCTCGCGCTGAGCGGCTGCGGCGCGAGCGGCGACGCGGGAGAAACGCGCTCCGCCGACAGCGCGCAGGCCGCCCCCGCGCGCGAACGGGGCGCCTCGGACGCCTCGGCCGGACGGGTGGCCGAGGGCGGTTCACCGGCGGCCGGGAGGAGGACCGACGGCCTGCCCGCCGGCGTCCACGTCATCCGCACCGCCACGCTCGCCGTCGAGGTGCGTGACGTACCGAAGGCCGCCGCGACCGCCCGGTCGGCGGCGACCGACGCGGGCGGCCTGGTGGCCGACGAGAAGACCGACCGGGTCGGCGGGAAGCGCGAGAGGTCGCACATCGTGCTGCGCGTACCGCAGGACGCGTACGAATCGGTGCTGGCGGATCTCGCGGGTACCGGCAAGCTGCTGTCGCGCACGTCGTCCGCGAAGGACGTCACCGACGAGGTGGTCGACGTGGAGAGCCGGATCGCCTCCCAGCGGGCGAGCGTGGCGCGGGTGCGCAAGCTGATGGACCGGGCCGACAGGCTCTCCGACGTGGTGACGCTGGAGGGCGAGCTGAGCAGCCGTCAGGCCGCCTTGGAGTCGCTGCTGGCCCAGCAGGCGTCGCTGAAGGACCGCACCTCGCTGGCGACGATCACCCTCGACCTCTCCGAGCCGGAGTCGGCACCGGCGACGAAGGGCGAGGACGGCCCGCCCGGCTTCCTGGACGCGCTCGGCGGCGGCTGGAACGCGTTCGTCACGGTGCTGTGGTGGGGTGCCGTCGTGGTGGGTGCCATGGCCCCGTTCCTGGCCGCGGGCGCTCTGCTCGTGGTGGCGGGGCGGCCGGTGCTGGGCCGGCTGCGCGGGCGCCGTGCAGCACGCACACCCGTCCCTCCGCACGTCTCGCCCGGGCCCCCGGCGTCGTAGCGTGGTCCTTCGGATCGGTGTCGAAGGGACCGGGAATGACGACGGAGCGACTGGTGGTCATCGGCGGTGACGCGGCGGGCATGTCCGCCGCGTCCCAGGCCCGCAGGCTCAAGGGCCCCGACGAGCTGGAGATCGTCGCCTTCGAGCGGGGCCACTTCTCCTCGTACTCCGCCTGCGGCATCCCGTACTGGGTCGGCGGCGACGTGACGGAGCGGGACGACCTCATCGCCCGTACGCCGCAGGAGCACCGGGCCCGCGACATCGACCTGCGCATGCGCACCGAGATCACGGAGATCGACGTGGCCGGGCGGCGGGTGCGGGCCCTGGACCTGGAGAGCGACGAGACGTACTGGACCGGCTTCGACAAGCTGGTGATCGCGACGGGGGCCCGCCCGGTGCGTCCGGCGCTGCCCGGCATCGACGCCCCCGGGGTGCACGGGGTGCAGACGCTGGACGACGGGCAGGCACTGCTGGAGTCGCTGGACCGGATTCCCCCAGGGCGCCGCCGGGCCGTCGTCGTCGGGGCGGGCTACATCGGCGTCGAGATGGCGGAGGCGATGCTGAAGCACGGCTTCGAGGTCACCGTGCTCAACCGCGGCGAGCAGCCGATGGCGACGCTCGACCCCGACATGGGGCGGCTGGTGCACGAGGCGATGGACGGTCTGGGCATCACCACGGTCAACCGGGCCGAGGTGACCGCCGTCCGCACCGGGCCGGACGGCCGGGCCGACGCGGTCGTCGCGGGCGGCACCGCCTACCCGGCGGACGTGGTGGTGCTCGGTATCGGGGTGGCGCCGGAGACGACGCTGGCCCGAGCCGTCGGCCTCCCGGTGGGCCCGCACGGCGGACTGCTCACCGATCTGTCGATGCGGGTCGTCGGGCACCCCCACATCTGGGCGGGCGGCGACTGCGTCGAGGTGCTCGACCTGGTGGCGGGCCGTACCCGGCACATCGCTCTCGGCACCCACGCCAACAAGCACGGCCAGGTCATCGGGTCCAATGTCGCGGGCGGCTACGGCACGTTCCCCGGGGTGGTGGGCACGGCGGTGAGCAAGGTGTGCGACCTGGAGATCGCCCGCACCGGGCTGCGCGAGAAGGACGCCCGCGCGGTGGGGCTGCGCTATGTCACGGCGACGATCGAGTCGACGGGCCGGGCCGGCTACTACCCGGGGGCCGCGCCGATGACGGTGAAGATGCTCGCGGAGTACCGCACCGGGCGGCTGCTCGGCGTGCAGATCGTGGGCCGGGAGGGGGCGGCCAAGCGGGTCGACGTCGCGGCCGTGGCGCTCACGGCCGCGATGACGGTGGAGCAGATGACCGCCCTGGACCTCGGCTACGCCCCACCGTTCTCACCGGTCTGGGATCCGGTCCTGGTGGCCGCCCGCAGGACGGTGGCGGCACTGCGGCGGGCGGGCAGCGCCTGAGCCCGGGCCGGCCGCCGCGGTGCGGGCGCCCGGCGGCCGGTCTTCCCGGCCCCGGGCGCCCGCCCAGACGTTCGCCTCAGCGTGCGCTGTGCTCGTGGACGTACTCCACGAGCCGGGTCAGGGCGTCCGGGTCCGTCGACGGCATCACGCCGTGGCCCAGGTTGAAGATGTGGCCCTCCAGACCGGCGGCGGCGTCCAGCACCTCCTGGGTCTTCTCCTCCACCGCCGCGGTCGGCGCGAAGAGCACCGCGGGGTCGAGGTTGCCCTGGAGCGCCTTGCCGGGGCCGACCCGGCGCGCGGCCTCGTCGAGCGGGACGCGCCAGTCGACGCCGACGACGTCCGCGCCCGCCTCGCCCAGCAGGCCGAGGAGTTCGCCGGTGCCGACGCCGAAGTGGATGCGCGGGATCTGGTAGGGGGCGACGGCCTCGAAGACCTTCGCGGAGGCCGGGAGCACCGAGCGCCGGTAGTCGGCGGGGGCCAGTGCGCCCACCCAGGAGTCGAAGAGCTGGACGGCCGAGACCCCGGCCTCGATCTGCACCTTGAGGAAGGCCCCGGTGATGTCGGCCAGCCGGTCGAGGAGCTCCGCCCACAGCTCCGGCTCGCCGTACATCATGGCCTTGGTGTGCTCGTGGTTGCGGGACGGGCCGCCCTCCACGAGGTAGCTGGCGAGCGTGAACGGGGCGCCCGCGAAGCCGATGAGCGGGGTGGCGCCCAGTTCGGCGGTGAGCAGGCCGACCGCCTCGGTGACGTAGGACACGTCCTCGGGCGTGAGGTCGCGCAGCCTGGCCAGGTCGGCGCGGGTACGGAAGGGCTCGGCCACGACCGGGCCGATGCCGGGCTTGATGTCGAGGTCGATCCCGATGGCCTTGAGGGGGACGACGATGTCGCTGAAGTAGATCGCCGCGTCCACCTTGTGGCGGCGGACGGGCTGCAGGGTGATCTCCGCGACGAGCTCCGGCATCATGCAGGAGTCGAGCATCGGGATGCCCTCGCGCACCTTCAGGTACTCGGGCAGCGAACGTCCCGCCTGGCGCATGAACCAGACGGGAGTGTGCGGCACCGGCTCGCGGCGGCACGCCTTGAGAAACGCCGACTCATGGGTGGCGGAGGTCGTCTTCTGCTGGCCCATGGGGCGATCGTTGGCACTCACACTCAGAATCTTCGCATGAAGCCGCAAGCGGCCGAGCCCGCCCGGGTGTCCCTCCCTGCACGCGGCTCCGGTTCCGCCTACTCTTCCCCGCATGGCTCCGGCTCAGGAACAGTTCTCCGATCGACCCGAAGGCGCTGACGACAAGGACAGCGCGGAGGGCGATTCCGTGCCGTCCGCGTTCCGATCGGCGCTGGAAGCGTTGCGCTCGGCGCGGCTGCGGCCCGAACTGGAGGTCGAACCGACCCGCCCGCCCAAGCGGCTCGCCCCGTACGCGTACGCGCTGGAGGCCGCGGTCGTGGAGGGCGAGGAGGACCTCGCCGACGGCCGTCTCGTACTGCTCCACGATCCGGATGGACACGAGAGCTGGCACGGAACCTTCCGCCTGGTGACGCTGGTGCGGGCGGAGCTGGAACCGGAGATGGCGTCCGATCCCCTGTTGCCGGAGGTGTGCTGGTCGTGGCTGACCGGTGCGCTGGAGGCGCGCGGACTGTCGTACGGGGCGGCGGGCGGCACGGTGACCCTGGCGGGGTCGCACTACTTCGGCGCGCTGGCGGCTCGGCGGTCGGCGACGCAGATCGAGATCCGGGCGTCGTGGACGCCGCGCGAAAGCCTGGGCGGGGTGCCGGACACGGCGGCGCACCTGATGGCGTGGGGGGATCTGCTGTGTCAGATCGCCGGCCTGCCGCCGTCGGGTCCGGCCGACGCGGCGGTGGTGACGCTCCCGCAGCGGCGCGGCCCCCAGGCCCTCTGACACCCGGGCGCCGGAGCCCCGACGACCCGAGCCTTACCCTGCCCTTAACACTGCGTCACATATTGCGCGGAATTACTGGCATTTTTTTCGTACAATCGATCGTGCGTCTGATTTGCCCGAATTGTTACTCAGCAAATCGCGATCTTCCTCTAAAGGAGGACGGGTCCGCTGCCGAAGAGGTCAATGACCCTTCAAGCACGGTGCGCCCCGGCTTCATCCCCGAGCCGGCCCGTCCCGCCACTTCCCAGGAGGCCTGGTGTCCGTTCTCCTTGAGCAGCCCGCAAGCCTGGTCGCCTACCGCCCGAACAAGCCGACGGCCATGGTCGTCGTAGCCGACCCGCGCGTCCGTTCCACCGTGACCCGCCATCTGTGGGCCCTCGGAGTACGTGACGTCATCGAGGCGTCGTCCATCGCGGAGGCCCGTCCCCGCGTCGGCAACCCGCGCGACATCTGCGTAGCCGACGTCCACCTGCCCGACGGTTCCGGGCTGACCCTGTTGTCCGAGACGAGGGCCGCAGGCTGGCCGAACGGCCTCGCCCTCTCCGCCGCCGACGACATCGGCGCGGTGCGCAACGCCCTCGCGGGCGGTGTGAAGGGCTACGTCGTCACCGGCACCCGGACCAATATCGGCCACCCCACCCGCCCCGGCGCCGCCCCCATCGGCGCCAACGCCGCCCGCATGCACCGCCGCCCCCCGGGCGCCCCGAGCCACCCGGGCGGCTACCGCGAGCTGTCCGGCCGTGAGGTCGAGGTCCTGCGGCTGGTCGCCGAGGGCCAGTCCAACAAGGCCATCGGCGTCTCCATGGGACTCTCGGCCCTCACGGTCAAGAGCCACCTCGCCCGGATCGCCCGCAAGCTCGGCACCGGCGACCGCGCCGGAATGGTCGCGGTCGCCCTGCGGACGGGCATCATCCACTGACCCCCGCCGCCCGGCGGCTCCCCCTACCGCCGGGACCGGCTGGTTTGCATGCATCGGCGCCCGTCGACGGAACGTTCCGTCGACGGGCGCCTTACATCCACGGATACCCTTGACACGTGACCGACGCCCAAGAGACCGCAGCAGACCCATCACTGCGAACCACCGGGGGCGCTCCCCCGGACGACGTCGCCCCGGCGCCGATCCCCTTGCTCGAACCTCGCGAGGGCATTCCCCCGGTGGTGGCCTCGGACGACGCCCTCGCCCGGGTGATCGCGGCCTTCGCCGCGGGCTCCGGCCCGGTGGCCGTCGATGCCGAGCGCGCCTCCGGCTACCGCTACGGCCAGCGCGCCTACCTCGTCCAGCTGCGCCGCCAGGGCGCGGGCAGCGCGCTGATCGACCCCGTGGGCTGCCCCGATCTGTCGGGCCTCGGACAGGTGCTGCACGGCAGCGAGTGGATCCTGCACGCCGCCACGCAGGACCTGCCCTGTCTGCGGGAGATAGGGATGACCCCCACGGGGCTCTTCGACACGGAGCTGGCCGGGCGGCTGGCCGGGTTCCCCCGCGTCGGCCTCGGGGCCATGGTCGAAAGCGTGCTCGGGTACTCCCTGGAGAAAGGGCACTCCGCCGTCGACTGGTCCACCCGGCCGCTGCCCGAGCCGTGGCTGCGCTACGCGGCTCTCGACGTGGAGCTGCTGATCGACCTCCGCGACGCCCTGGAGACGGAGCTGGACCAGCAGGGCAAGCTGGAGTGGGCCCGGGAGGAGTTCGACGCGATCGCCCTGGCGCCGCCCACGCCCCCGCGCAAGGACCCGTGGCGCCGCACCTCCGGCATGCACAAGCTCCGCCGCCGCCGTCAGCTCGCGGTGGTACGGGAGCTGTGGAACGCCCGCGACCGGGTGGCCCGTCGCCGGGATCTCTCGCCCGGCAAGGTGCTCAGCGACGCCGCGATCGTCGAGGCCGCGCTCGCGCTCCCGCCCAACGCGCACGCGCTGACCGCCCTGCCCGGCTTCGGCCACCGCATGGGGCGCCGGCAGCTGGAACAGTGGCAGACGGCCATCGACCGGGCCAAGGCCCTGCCGGACTCGGAACTCCCGCAGCCGGGCCAGACCGTCGCCGGTCCGCCGCCGCCCCGCGCCTGGGCGGACAAGGACCCGGCCGCTGCGGCCCGGCTGTCCGCCGCCCGCACCGCGGTGTCGGAACTCGCCGATCGTCTGCACATGCCCCAGGAGAACGTGATCACACCGGACACGGTGCGCCGGATCTGCTGGGAACCGCCCAGGAACCCGACGCCGGACGCGGTCGAGGCCGCGCTCTCCGGTCACGGGGCCCGGCGCTGGCAGATCGAACTGGTGGCCCCGCTTCTGGTGCGCGCATTTTCCTCGACCGCGTGAGAAACCGCCAACCGAGGGCCATCATCACGCCAGATTTGCCGGGCTCCGGACGCGCGACGAGCCGTGACGCGCCACTCGGCGGCGCGATGCCATGCCGCACCGAACGCCGGTCGGGCCGTATTCCCCGCCCCGACCGGCGTTCGGCGTTCCCGGACCGGTCGCGGTGGTCGCGGATGCCTGGACGATCACAGGCGCGCGGGTGCTCGGGACGTGCGCACGCCGCGGCCGAGGGCACGCGGAAGGCTCGCGTCCGCGGGCGTGTGCCCGGTCCATTCGCGTGTGACCTTCGCCGCTCCGATGGCAAGGGGTGGGCAGTCTGGTTACCCGCAAGTAGCATGAGGGGACGGCGTGCCCCCGGGCACGCCCCGCAGCAGTGCCATCCCGCACCCTGGAGGAGAGCCACCGTGCCTCGTACGATCCGGGACGTCGTCTTCGTCGACGGCGTCCGCACCCCGTTCGGCAAAGCGGGCCCGAAGGGCATCTACCACGAGACCCGCGCCGACGATCTCGTCGTGAAGGCCATCCGGGAGCTGCTGCGCCGCAACCCGGCCCTGGACCCCGCGAAGATCGACGAGGTCGCCATCGCCGCGACCACCCAGATCGGTGACCAGGGTCTGACGCTGGGCCGTACGGCCGGGATCCTGGCCGGTCTGCCGCAGTCCGTCCCCGGCTACTCCATCGACCGCATGTGCGCGGGCGCCATGACGGCCGTCACCACCACGGCCGGCTCCATCGCCTTCGGCGCGTACGACGTCGTCGTGGCCGGCGGTGTCGAGCACATGGGCCGCCACCCGATGGGCGAGGGCGTGGACCCGAACCCGCGCTTCGTGTCGGAGAAGCTGGTCGACGAGTCCGCCCTGTTCATGGGCATGACCGCGGAGAACCTGCACGACCGCTACCCGTCGATCACCAAGCTGCGGGCCGACGAGTACGCGGTCCGCTCGCAGGAGAAGGCCGCCAAGGCGTACGCCGACGGCAAGATCCAGCAGGACCTGGTGCCGATCTCCGTCCGCCGCACCAGCCCCGAGGGCGGCGAGACGGGCTGGGGCCTGGTCACCGCCGACGAGCCGATGCGTCCGGGCACCACGCTGGAGAACCTGGCGGGCCTCAAGACCCCGTTCCGCGTCCACGGCCGGGTCACCGCTGGTAACGCGGCCGGTCTGAACGACGGCGCGACCGCCTCGGTCATCGCCTCCGAGGACTTCGCCCGCGAGAACGGCCTGCCGGTCAGGATGCGCCTGGTGTCCTACGCCTTCGTGGGCGTCGAGCCCGAGGTGATGGGCTACGGCCCGATCCCGGCCACCGACAAGGCCCTCGCCAAGGCGGGCCTGTCGATCGGGGACATCGGCCTGTTCGAGATCAACGAGGCGTTCGCCGTGCAGGTGCTCGCCTTCCTCGAGCACTACGGCATCGCCGACGACGACGCGCGCGTCAACCAGTACGGCGGCGCCATCGCCTACGGCCACCCGCTGGCCTCCTCCGGCGTCCGGCTGATGACGCAGCTGGCCCGCCAGTTCGAGGAGCAGCCGGAGGTCCGCTACGGCCTCACCACCATGTGCGTCGGCTTCGGCATGGGCGCCACGGTCATCTGGGAGAACCCTCACCACAAGGACGCCGGAGGCAGCAAGTGAGCACCACCGCTGAGCTTTTGAAGGGCGCGGCCGAGCTGTTCCCCGACGAGGTCGTGACCCGGGCGCACGTGCGCCACCTCGACCTTCCGGCCGGTGCGGGCCGGTTCGCCCTCATCACGCTGGACAACGGCCTGGACCACACCAAGCCGACCACCTTCGGACCCCAGTCGCTGGCGAACCTGAACGCCGCGATCGACCAGGTCGAGAAGGAGGCCGCCGAGGGCTCGATCGTCGGCGCCGGCATCACCGGCAAGCCGTTCATCTTCGCGGTCGGCGCCGACCTCAAGGGCGTCGAACTACTGAAGAACCACGCCGACGCGCTGGCCATCGGTAAGGGCGGCCACGATGTCTTCCGCCGTCTCTCCGGCCTCGCGGTGCCCACGTTCGCGTACTACAACGGCGCGGCGATGGGCGGCGGGGTCGAGGTCGGGCTGCACTGCACGTACCGCACCGTCTCCAAGGCGCTGCCCGCCTTCTCGCTGCCCGAGGTCTTCCTCGGGCTGGTTCCGGGCTGGGGCGGCTGCGCGCTGCTCCCGAACCTGATCGGCGCCGACCGCGCGGTCTCGGTGATCATCGAGAACTCGCTGAACCAGAACCGTCAGCTCAAGGGCAAGCAGGTCTTCGAGCTCGGGATCGCCGACGCGCTCTTCGAGGGCGCGGACTTCCTGGAGCGTTCGCTGACGTGGACCGCCGACGTGCTGAACGGCACGGTCACGGTGGAGCGCCCGGAGATCGACCGCGGGGACGCCTGGGACCAGGCCGTCGCCCGGGGCCGGGCCATCGCCGACTCCAAGGTGCACGGCGCCGCCCCGGCCGCGTACCGCGCGCTGGACATCATCGCGGCGGCGAAGGACGGCGACCTGGGCGCCGGCTTCGACGCCGAGGACCAGGCCCTCGCGGACCTGATCATGGGCGGCGAGCTGCGTGCCGGGCTCTACTCCTTCAACCTGGTCCAGAAGCGCGCCAAGCGCCCGGCGGGCGCCCCGGACAAGAACCTGGCCCGTCCGGTCACCAAGGTCGGTGTCGTCGGCGCCGGTCTGATGGCCTCGCAGCTGGCCCTGCTGTTCCTGCGCCGCCTGGAGGTGCCGGTCGTGCTGACCGACATCGACCAGGAGCGGGTGGACAAGGGCGTGGGCTACGTCCACGCCGAGATCGAGAAGCTGCTCGGCAAGGGCCGTATCAACCAGGACAAGGCCAACCGTCTCAAGGCCCTGGTCACGGGGGTGCTGGACAAGGCGGAGGGCTTCTTTGACGCCGACTTCGTCATCGAGGCCGTCTTCGAGGAGATCGGTGTCAAGCAGCAGGTGTTCGCGGAGGTCGAGGCGGTCGCCCCGGCGCACGCGATCCTCGCCACGAACACCTCGTCCCTCTCGGTCACCGAGATGGCGTCGAAGCTGAAGCACCCGGAGCGGGTCGTCGGCTTCCACTTCTTCAACCCGGTCGCGATCCTCCCGCTGCTGGAGATCGTCCGGGGCGAGAAGACCGACGACGCCTCGCTGGCCACGGCTTTCGCCGTGGCGAAGAAGCTGAGGAAGACCGCGGTGCTGGTGAAGGACGCCCCGGCGTTCGTCGTCAACCGCATCCTCACCCGTTTCATGGGCGAGATCCAGAACGTCATCGACGAGGGCACCCCGGTCGAGACCGCGGAGAAGGCGGTCGAGCCGCTCGGCCTGCCGATGTCCCCGCTGGTGCTGCTGGAGCTGGTCGGCCCGGCGATCGGTCTGCACGTCTCCGAGACCCTGAACCGCGCCTTCCCGGACCGGTTCACCGTCTCCGAGAACCTCGCGGCGGTCGTCAAGGCGGGCAAGCGCGGCTTCTACGTGTACGACTCCGGCAAGCCGGAGCTGGACCCGGAGGTCGCCGCGCTCCTCAAGCAGGGCGACACCGTCCTGACCGAGGAGCAGGTCCGCGCCCGGGTCCTGGACGCGGTCGCGCAGGAGATCGGTCTCATGCTGGACGAGGGCGTCGTCGCCGAGGCCCAGGACATCGACCTCTGCCTGATCACCGGCGCCGGCTGGCCCTTCCACCTGGGCGGCATCACACCGTACCTGGACCGTGAGGGCGTCTCGGAGCGGGTGAACGGCAAGCGGTTCCTGGCCGAGGGTGTGGCGAGCGTTCCGGCGTAACACCACCGATCCGTACGACGGAGGGTGCCGCTCATGAGGGGTGGCACCCTCCGTCCGTCTCATCCCGCGCGTGGCGGGACGTCCCATGCCCCGCCACGCGCGGGTCGGCCCACCCGGCGCCACCGGCCGAGGGCGAGGCCCTCCCGGGCCGTCTTCTGACGGGTGATGTGCAGCGCGCCCCGCGTGTCGAGCGCGGCCACCGCCACCCGCCCGGCACCGTCGAGGACGATCTGGACCGACTGGGCGTCGGGTCCGCCGGTCGGCGCCCACCACAGGCCGTACTCCTCGTGCTCCGTGACGTAGGCGGCCACCTCTACTCCCCCGTTCACGGCGCACTGTGCGAGGACGGTGCAGTCGTGCCCCTCCATGACCACCCGGGTCACGGCGGGCGCGCCCCGTCCGCCCGCGCCCCCGAGTTCCGCCGGGCCTTCTCCGCCGGTGCTCGGCGGGCGCCACGCCACGACGGAGCCGTCGCCGGGGCGGCGCCAGAAGAACGTGGCCCGTTCGGGCCCGGTCTCGTAGGCCGTGGCGCTGCCGGGGACGAGGGTGGCGGGAACACGGTCCACGCGTTCGAGATGGCCCTGTGGGCGCCCCACCCAGCGATCGGCCGCCGACGTGCCCCGGACCAGGACCTCCAGCGCACCGCCCTCCGCCAGGACCGTGACCGGCTCGCCCGCTTCCGGGTCGTTCATGACGCTCTTCCAGCCGCCCCAGTTCCCCTGGGGGTTGCGGCTGCGCCGGTAGATCTCGCCGGTGCGTGTGGCGACGAGCACGTGTACGGATCCGGTGGCGGGATTCACTTCGGTCAGCGGCCCGAAGGCGAGGGAACGGCCCGCGTCCGGCGCGGAGCCCGGCGCGCCGAGGTTGTGCCAGGGGGTCAGTGCGCGGCCGGTCTGGAACTGGGTGGCCACGACGATCTCCTGCCGAGCGGGGTCAGCGGCCGACGAACGGCGGGCGGCGATGTGCACATAGCCCTCGCGGGTGCGGGCCATGCCCGGATGCCCGGTCCAGCGCGGCACCTCGATCCACTCCGGCCCCGTCCACGTCTCACCGGCGCCCGTGCGCTCGGTCCAGCGGACCAGCCCGTGCGGCGCGACCGCGTACGCCGTCATGAGGCCGTCGGGGCGGGTGAACAGCCAGCGTCCGTGCGGCACCGGGGTCACCGGGAAGGCGTGTCGGGCGGCCCCGCCCGTGTCCGCCCCCGGGCCCATGGACCTTCCGGTACCTTTCCGGGAACCCATGGTGCTGCCGGCCCCGCCACGATTCATGAGCCCGTCCTGCCCTTTCCGCAGCCCCGTCGGTGTTCCCCGGCCCTCGGGGAAGCCCCGTCGCACTGGTCCGACGGACGCTCACCTGCCCGTGGAAACCCTGGCACCGGCCACTGTCCGAGTGTCTGTCTATCATTCGCGCGGTCCCGCTCCGGGCGGGTGGGCCGGTGTCACGAGGCCATCCGGTTGCTTCATGGGCGCCTGCTCGTCCCGGAGCGTCACGAGCCTCACCGCACAGTCCGCTCACCGCGCGCGGGGCAACGTTCCGGGAAGACGCCCGGAGCCGGGAGCCAGCGACGAAGACGCCCCGACCGGCGGGCGGTGCGGCGTGCGCATGGCACGCTTCCGGCATGGTGAGCGAACGGACCCTGGTGATCGTCGACGCGGCCAACGTGGTCGGATCGGTGCCGGACGGATGGTGGCGGGACCGGCACGGGGCGGCCGTACGGCTGCGCGACGCGCTGGCCCCGCTGGCCGAGGACGGTTTGCCGGGCGTCCCCGGGCCCGTCGAACTGGTACTGGTCGTCGAGGGGGCGGCGCGAGGCGTCGCCCCGGTGCCCGGGGTGCGGGTCGATCCCGCTCCCGGAAGCGGTGACGACCGGATCGTGGAGTTGGTGGCGGCGGAGGAGGGCCGCGCCTGTGTCGTCGTCACCGCGGACCGGGAACTGCGGCGGCGGGTCGAGGCGTACGGGGCGCGGTGTGCGGGTCCGCGCACGGTACGGCCGTCGCCGCCGCGTAGGTGACCGGGGCGGTACGGGGCACCAGGAGCTACGGACGGTCGGCAGGCTTGTTGAGCCGGCTGTGCCGTCGCCCGTACACGAAGTAGAGGATCACTCCGAGGATCATCCAGCCGGCGAACCGCAGCCAGGTCTCCACCGGCAGATTGATCATCAGCCAGAGCGAGGCGGCCACCGACAGGGCGGGGATGAGCGGTACCCACGGGGTGCGGAAGGCACGGGGCAGTTCGGGACGGGTGCGGCGCAGCACCAAGACACCCAGGGCGACGACGACGAACGCGAAGAGCGTGCCGATGTTCACCAGCGTCGCGAGTTCGTTGATGCTGGTGAACCCGGCGACGACCGCGATGATCACGCCGAGCAGGATGGTCGGGCGGTACGGGGTGCGGAAGCGGGGGTGCGTCCTGGAGAAGAACCGCGGCAGCAGCCCGTCACGGCTCATCGCGAAGAACACCCGGGTCTGGCCGAGCAACAGGATCAGGCAGACCGTGGTGAGGCCGACCGCGGCGCCGAAGCTGATGAGCCCGGCGTAGACGGGATGGCCCACGGCCTTGAACGCGTCGGCCAGCGGAGCCTCGACGGACAGCTCGCTGTAGTGCTCCATCCCCGTGACCACCAGGGAGACGGCGACGTAGAGCGCGGTGCAGATGAAGAGGGAGGCGAGGATGCCGCGCGGCATGTCGCGCTGCGGGAGCTTCGTCTCCTCCGCCGCGGTCGCCACCACGTCGAAGCCGATGAAGGCGAAGAAGACGACGGAGGCGGCGGTGAAGATGCCCAGGACACCGAAGTTCGTGGGCGCGTACCCGGACATCAGCTGGACCAGGGGCGCTGTCAGCCCGGAACCGGCGGGCTGCGGCTGTGCCTCGGGGATGAACGGCGTGTAGTTCGCGGCCTTGACGAAGAACAGCCCCGCGATGATCACGATGAGCACCACGGCGACCTTGATGGCGACCACGACGGACGTGACCCGGGCCGAGAGCTTCATGCCCAGCACCAGCACCGCGGTCAGGACGAGGACCAGGGCGAAGGCCAGGATGTCGAAGCCGAATCCTTTCGCCACGTCGGTTCCCGAGAGCACCCCGGGCAAGTTCCAGCCGAAGTTGTCCATCAGCGAGCGGACGTAGCCGGACCAGCCGACCGCCACGACCGCCGTGCCGAGCGCGAATTCCAGCACCAGGTCCCAGCCGATGATCCAGGCGACGAGTTCGCCGAGCGAGGCATAGGCGAAGGTGTAGGCGGAACCGGCGACCGGGACCGTGGAGGCGAACTCCGCGTAGCAGAGCGCGGCCAGGGCGCAGACGATTCCGGCGACGACGAACGCGATGGCGGTGGCCGGGCCGGCGGTCTCCTTGGCCACCTTGCCGGTGAGCACGAAGATGCCGGTGCCGATGATGACCCCCACCCCGAAGACGGTGAGGTCCAGCGCGGAGAGGGATTTCCTGAGCGCGTGCTCCGGTTCCTCGGTGTCCCGGATGGACTGCTCGACCGTCTTGGTCCGGAACAGTCCATCCCTGCTGGGGGGTGTGTCCTGCTGGGCGGTCACCGGCGTACCTCCACGCGCTCGTCGTGTACGCCATGATTTGGGACCCCCGGCGGCAAGGGTCCGCGCGCGGGAGGATTTCACGCGAACGGGCCGCTCGAACCACCCGCACAGGGTGGCTGAACGGCCCGTTCGGGCGTGCCGTCGATCGCTCGTACGGACCGGGTCATGGGCCGCGGTCGTCCGCGGGGACCGGACCGCGCGCATCGCCCGGACCGTGGGAACGGGCCGGGCCGCGCCGTGCGGACCGGGCCGCGTGCGCGGCTCTCCGGTCCGCACGGGAACGCTCGCGCGGACGCCGGTCGCGAACGGATGGCGGCCGAGGGCGGATGCCGGTCCGAGCCGGTGTCAGTCGCGAACCGGCTCGATCACGGATCCGCCGTCCATGGTGCCGTCGTCCGCGTCCGTCCCGAAGCGTCCGTCGAGCTTGGCGACCAGGCCGGTGACCTGGCGGGCGATGTCCGGCGCGGTCAGCCCGATCTCGGCCAGGACCTCCTTGCGGGAGGCGTGGTCGAGGAAGCGCGGGGGGATGCCGAAGTCGCGCAGGGGCACGTCCACCCCGGCGTCGCGCAGCGCCTGGGAGACGGCGGAGCCGACGCCTCCGGCCCGGCTGTTGTCCTCGACGGTGACGACGACCCGGTGCCGTTCGGCGAGCGGGGCCATGGCGTCGTCGACCGGCTTGACCCAGCGCGGGTCGACGACGGTCGTCGAGATGCCCTGGGCGTCGAGCAGGTCGGCGATCTCCAGGCACATCGGGGCGAGCGCGCCGACGGACACCAGCAGGACGTCCGGCCGGTCGGTGCCGGGCTCGCGCAGGACGTCCATGCCGCCGATCCGGCTCACGGCCTTGACCGCCGGGCCCACCGCACCCTTGGAGAAGCGGACCACGGTCGGCGCGTCGTCGATGTCGACGGCCTCGCGGAGCTGGGCGCGGACCTGGTCGGCGTCGCGCGGCGCGGCGATCCGGAGCCCGGGGACGCACTGGAGGATGGACATGTCCCACATGCCGTTGTGCGAGGCGCCGTCGGTGCCGGTGATCCCGGCCCGGTCCAGGACGAAGGTCACCCCGCAGTTGTGCAGCGCGACGTCCATCAGAACCTGGTCGAAGGCGCGGTTGAGGAAGGTGGCGTACACCGCGAAGACCGGGTGCAGCCCGCCGGTGGCGAGGCCGGCCGCGGAGACCGCGCCGTGCTGCTCGGCGATGCCGACGTCGTAGATCCGGTCCGGGAACTCCTTCTCGAACTGGGTCAGGCCGACCGGCTGGAGCATGGCCGCGGTGATCGCGACGATGTCCTTGCGCTCCTTGCCGAGCTTGACCATCTCCTCGCCGAAGACGGAGGTCCAGTCGAGGCCGGCGGTGGCGACCGGAAGACCGGTGTCGGGGTGGATCTTCCCGACTGCGTGGAAGCGGTCGGCCTCGTCCTGGAGCGCGGGCGTGTAGCCGCGGCCCTTCTCGGTGAGGCAGTGCACGATGACGGGGCCGCCGAACCGCTTGGCGCGCTGGAGCGCGGACTCCAGGGCCTCGATGTCGTGGCCGTCGATCGGACCCACGTACTTCAGGCCGAGGTCCTCGAACATGCCCTGGGGCGCGATGAAGTCCTTCAGCCCCTTCTTCGCGCCGTGCAGCGTCTCGTACAGCGGCTTCCCGACGACGGGGGTGCGCTCCAGGATGTCCTTGCCGCGGGCCAGGAAGCGTTCGTAGCCGTCGGTGGTGCGCAGCGTCGCGAGGTGGTTGGCGAGGCCGCCGATGGTCGGGGCGTAGGAGCGCTCGTTGTCGTTGACGACGATGACGAGCGGGCGGTCCTTGGCGGCGGCGATGTTGTTGAGCGCCTCCCAGGCCATGCCGCCGGTGAGCGCCCCGTCCCCGATGACGGCCACGACGTGGTCGTCCCGGCCGAGGAGCTCGTTCGCCTTGGCCAGGCCGTCGGCCCAGCCGAGCACGGTGGAGGCGTGCGAGTTCTCGATGACGTCGTGCGCGGACTCCGCGCGGGAGGGGTAGCCGGACAGGCCGCCCTTGCTCTTGAGCTTCGAGAAGTCCTGGCGGCCGGTGAGGAGCTTGTGCACATAGCTCTGGTGACCGGTGTCGAACAGCACCTTGTCCTTCGGCGAGTCGAAGACCCGGTGCAGGGCGATGGTGAGCTCGACCACACCCAGGTTGGGGCCGAGGTGGCCGCCGGTCTTCGAGACGGCTTCGACGAGGAAGGTCCGGATCTCTTCGGCGAGCTGGTCCAGCTGTTCGGGAGTGAGCCGGTCCAGGTCACGCGGTCCAGCGATGCGGGTCAGCAGATTCCACCCGCCCGCTGCCGCCCTTGCACGTCGCGCTTCGCGCGGCTGTGTCACCGTGCCTCCTTGCGTATTGAGCTGGTCGAGCATGCCGATCCGACGAGTCTAGTGTTCCGTCCGTGCGGGGAGTCATCGGGCGGGGCGTTCGGGACGCACTCGGTACAGGACCGGGACACGGCCGCGTACGCGCCCCGTGCACGACGGGCGCGCGACTGCGCGGGCCCGTCCCGCCGTACACATGGCGCGACAGGTCCGCCACCGCACGGGCGCCCGGTGCGCGACGGCCGACGCCCGGTGCCGGGACGGCGGCCCGGCATCGGCACCGGGCCACCGGAGGCGCTCACCCGCCTCTCCCGCCCTCACCACATGGGGTCACGCGCGTCCTGCGGTCTTCTGGGTACGGCGGGAGACCGAGTCGATGACCACGGCGGCCAGCAGCACCGCACCGGTGATCATGTACTGGATGGCGTTGGCCATACCGATCATGTTGAGGCCCTGCTGGATCGACTGGATCACGATCATGCCGAGCAGCGCCGACCAGACCTTGCCCCGCCCGCCGAAGAGGCTGGTGCCACCGATGACGGCCGCGGCGATGACCAGCATCAGTGTGTTGCCGCCGCCCACGCTCTTGGTGGCGCCGCCGGACAGGCTGGCGATGAACAGACCGCCGAAGGCGCCGAGCATCCCGGACAGGGCGAAGACGGCGATCCGGACCCGGGCGACGTCGATGCCGGCGCGCCGCGCGGCCTCCGGGCTGCCGCCGACCGCGAAGACCCGGCGGCCGAAGCCCGTGCGCCGGGCGACGAAGTCCGCGACGACCAGGACCGCGAGGAAGAGCACCAGGGCCAGCGGCAGCCCGCGGGCGCCCGCGGGTTCGTTCAGAACGTACGCGACGGCGAAACACAGGACCGCGACGACCGCGGTGCGCAGCACCACCTCGCCGTTGGT
This sequence comes from Streptomyces sp. NPDC052042, assembly GCF_044548345.1. Classification (NCBI taxonomy): domain Bacteria; kingdom Bacillati; phylum Actinomycetota; class Actinomycetes; order Kitasatosporales; family Streptomycetaceae; genus Streptomyces; species Streptomyces sp. NPDC052042. The sequence goes on from NZ_JBIUBU010000014.1 coordinate 159,110, forward strand.
GCGGGCGGGCAGACCCGCGGCCCGGCGGCGCCGGCCGTCCACCAGGAGCGAGGCGGCGTACGCGAGGACCGCGACCAGGGCGAGCCCGTATGCGGCGGCCTTGTCCTCGAAGAAGTAGTTGGTCAGGTCCTCGACGACGCTGCCGGACGGGGTGTTGATCGACCCTTCGCCGCCCATCATCCAGTCCTGGAGCCCGCTCCAGCCGAGGAAACCGGCCAAGGTCACCACGAACGCCGGTACACCGATCCGGGCGAAGAAGAAGCCGTGCAGCGCGCCGAGCGCCGCGCCGGTGAGCAGGGCGGCACCGATCGCCAACCACTCGTTCCAGCCGCGGTTGACATCGAGGACGGCCCAGACGGCGGCGCCGACGCCCGCGACGGAACCGACCGAGAGATCGATCTCGCCGAGCAGCAGGACGAACACGATCCCGACCGCCATGATGCCGAGGCCGGAGCTGTAGACGGCGATATTGGCGACGGAACCCGCGGAGAGGAAGTTGTCGTTCTGGAGCTGGAAGACGATGGCGATGACGACCAGGCCGACGAGGACCGGCAGCGAGCCCAGGTCGCCGCCGCGCACCTTGCGGCCGAATTCGGACCAGTAGCCCTTGAACCCCGTCTCACGCACGAGGAGTCGCGGATCGACCCCGGAGGACGCGACGGTTCCGCGGCTCTCGGAGGTCTCGGGCGACTTGGAGGTTTCGGGGGCTTCAGCGGGCTCGGGGGTCTCGGAGATCCCGGGAGAATCGGAAGCCTCGCGGAGTTCGGGGGGCTCGGAGGACTCGGGGGTCTTGGCCAGGTCGCTCACTTCACGTCCTCCTTCGCGGCCCTGCGTGCCTGGCGGCGCGTGACGGCGTTGTCGGTGGCGCCGGTGATGGCGGCGATGATCTCCTCATGGGTGGTGCTCTCGATGTCGAAGAAGCCGTTGTTGCGGCCGAGACGGAGCACCGCCACCCGGTCCGCCACGGCCCGCACGTCCGCCATGTTGTGGCTGATGAGGATGACGCCGTGGCCACGCTCGCGCAGCCGCTCCACCAGGTCGAGCACCTGCGCCGTCTGCTCGACGCCGAGGGCCGCGGTCGGCTCGTCCAGAATGACGATCTTCGGATCGCCGATCAACGCGCGTGCGATGGCCACCACTTGGCGCTGGCCGCCGGAGAGCGAGGCGACGGGTATCCGGACACTCGGGATGCGGATGGAGAGGGTGTCCAGGAGCTCCTTGGCCCGCTTCTCCATCGCGATCTCGTCGAGGACGGACGCCTTGCGCAGTTCACTGCCCAGGAAGAGGTTGGCGACGACGTCGAGATTGTCGCAGAGCGCCAAGTCCTGGTAGACGGTGGCGACTCCGAGGGCCTGGGCGTCGTTGGGCCGGTTGATGCGGACCGGTACGCCCTCCCATTCGATGACGCCTTCGTCGATCGGGTGGACACCCGAAATGGTCTTCACGAGCGTCGACTTGCCGGCGCCGTTGTCGCCGACCAGGGCGACGACCTCACCGGAGCGGATCTCCAGGTCCACGTCGGTGAGCGCCTGAACGGCGCCGAACCGCTTGGAGATTCCGCACAACGCCAGCACGGGCGGAGCGGACACGTGAATCATCTCCTTCACCGCCTGACCGGCGGGGATGATGGTGCCGAGCACGGGGTGTGCGTGGGGGGAGGTCCGGCGCCCGCCCCGGTGTGCGGGGCGTTGACGGAACGGACGCCGGACCGGCTGTGACCCGCGGTAGTGACCCGACCGCGGGGACGTACCCGTACGGAATCGGCACGAGGTACGGAACCGGCACGAGGTGCGCGGCCCCCGCCTGCGGGGTCGTACCGCGAACGCGGAGCCGCCCGGGTACCGGGCGGCGGGAGCGCGGCGCCCTACTTGATTCCGGCAGCCTCGCAGGCCGCCTTGTACTCGGGCGTACAGATCTCCTCGGCCTTGTACACCTGGTCGGCGATGATGGTGCTCACGACGTTCTCCCCGGTCACGATCTGCGCGTCGTACAGCCTGGCCGGGATTCCCTTGAACTCCCCGGAAAGACTGTCGACCCGAGTGGATGTCAGGCCGTCGAGACTCTTGCCCTTGAGCAGCCTGACCGCGATCTCGGCGGTGGTCTCCGCCTCCGGCTTGATCTGCTTGTAGATCGTGAACGCCTGGTCCCCCTTGAGGATGCGCTGGAGACCGGCGAGTTCGGAGTCCTGGCCGCCGACCGGGACCTTGATGCCCCGCTTGTTCAGTGCCGTGATGATGCCGCCCGCCATGCCGTCGTTGGCGGAGTAGACGCCCTGAAAACCGTTCTTGCCCAGGGAGTCGATGGCCGCGCCCATCTTCTTGTTGGCCTCGTCCGGGGACCAGTCCGGGATGTCCTGCTCGTAGACGACCTTCTTGACCTGGGTGTCCAGGACGCTGTGCGCGCCCTTCTTGAAGAACGGGGCGTTGGGGTCGGTCGGCGAGCCGTTGATCATGACGACACTGCTCTCCACGGCCTTCGCGCCGAGCGCCTTGACCAGCGCCTCGCCCTGGAGACGGCCGATCTTCTCGTTGTCGTACGAGACATAGGCGGAGATCGGGCCCTCGGCGAGGCGGTCGTAGGCGACGACCTTGACACCCTTCTTCTCCGCCTGCTGCACCCAGGACTTGGTGGCCTTGTAGTCGACGGAGTCCAGGATGATGACCTTCACGCCCTGCGTGACGAGCGCGTCGAACTGCTTCTTCTGGGTGTCGCTCTCCTGCGCCGCGTTGCTGTACTTGACCTTGCAGTCACCGCACAACTGCTCCACCTTGGCCTCGATGAGCGGGCGGTCGAAGGTCTCGTAACGGGTGGTCTTGTTCTCCGGCAGCAGCAGACCGATGGTCTTGCCGTCACCTCCGCTGCCGGCGTCGTCACCGCCCGCCTTGCCGCAGGCGGCGAGGGAGACGGCCATGGAGAGTGCGGCCGTTCCTATGACGATGCGACGTGTCGTTGCGTTCATACGGATTGCCTCCCTGACGAGGCCGCGGCAGCGCGGCCGAGGTGACAGGCAGTCAACTCGGCCTCATAGTCAGCGTCAAGGAGTAAATCATTAACGAGATGACAACGGTGCCATTCATTTTCTAAGTGAAGACGGGCCCTTGGCCGGCACGGTGCTTTCCAAAAGGGTGGAATCCCCCATCTCGCTCAGTACGAGGGCGAGCGCGCCCAGCACTTCGGCCCGGCCGCCCAGCGCCCCCGGCAGCACCGAAAGCTGTCTGGCGGCACTGGGGATGGCATAGCGGGAGACGGAATCCCGAATCGGCCCGAGCACCAGTTCGCCCGCCTCGGCGAGCGGTCCGCCGAGCACCACCCGGCTGGGGTTGAGCAGATTGCAGAGATTGGCCACCCCGCTGCCGATGTGGCGTCCGGCGTCGACGATCACCCGGCGGCAGCCCGGATCCCCCTCGCGGGCCAGCCGGACCATCCGTTCCATGGTCAGGTCGGGGCCGTGCCCCGGCCGGAGCAGCGGCAGGACGTAGCGCGCCGCCGTGAACGTCTCCAGGCAGCCCCGGTTGCCGCAGCGGCACACCGGTCCCGACTCGTCGAGCGTGATGTGCCCGATCTCTCCGGCCGTGCCGCCCGGCCCCCGGTAGACGCGGCCGTCGATCACCAGGCCCGCCCCGACCCCGTCGGCGACCTTGATGTACGCGAGGTCCTTGACGCCGCGACCGCTCCCCCAGACCAGTTCCCCGAGTGCCCCGAGGTTGGCGTCGTTGTCGACGTGTACCGGCACGCCGAGCCGGCCCGACAGCTCCTCTCCGGGGTTGATGCCCTTCCAGCCCGGCAGGATCGATGTGGAGCCCAGAGTTCCGGACTCGACGTCGATTGGGCCCGGCACGCCGAGGCCCACCCCGATCACCTTGTCCGGGCCGATCCCGGTCGCCTCGATCAGCCGCTCGACCAGCCGCTGGGCCCGCCCGAGCCCCTCCTCGGACGAGGCGTCGACGTCCAGCGGCTCGGCCTCTTCGGCGAGCACCTGGTGGGCGAGGTTGCCGACCGCCACCCGCAGATGCGTGTGACCGAAGTCGACGCCGACCACGATGCCCGCGTCACCGCTGAGCGAGACGCTGCGGGCCCGGCGCCCGCCCGCCGAGGTGGGGGTCACCTCGACCGTGCCGCCTTCCTTCAGTTCACGAACGATATTGGAGACGGTGGCCGCCGAAAGGCCGGTGGTACGGGCGATCTCCGCCTGGGTGAGCGAGCCCGCCATGCGCACCGCGCGCACGACTCGTTCGAGGTTGGCACGATGCAGAGATGTCTGCGACCCCGGAGTCTCCATCGACTCACTCCTACCATTCTCTCCAACATGTGAAGTCTAAGCTGAGCGTTTTGTGGTACCCCCCGTCAAGGCCTTGACCCTACGACGACGCTCGAAAGCACCCGGTGCCGCCTGCCCGCGGGGCCGCGCGGGACAGGTGGTACCGGGGCGCCGGTCGCGGCCCGTACACGCGGAACCGCCCGCCGGCACGGGGCCGGCGGGCGGTTCGGAGGGGACTGCCGCGGGGCGGGGCGCGGCGGCTACTTCACCGCGCCCGCGGTGAGCCCCGCCACGACCTGGCGCTGGAAGACGATGTACGCCCCGAGGACCGGCAGCATCGCCATCACCAGACCGGCGAACAGACCGGACCAGTCGCCCTTGTAGCCCTGGCTGTTGGCCAGTTCGACCAGGCCCTGCGAGAGCACCCGCTGGTTCGGGTCGGCGTTGAGCACCGTCGGCAGCATGTACTGGTTCCACTGCCCGAGAAAGTTGAAGATGCCGACGCTGATCAGTCCGGGCCGCGCCATCGGCAGCATCACCTGGAAGAACGTCCGGGTGTGCGAGGCGCCGTCGAGCATCGCCGCCTCCGCCACCGAGGTCGGCAGCGTCCGGAAGAACGAGGTCAGGAAGAAGACGGTGAACGGCAGCGAGTACGCGATGTAGACCGTGATCAGCCCGTGCCGCGTGTTCAGCAGGTCCATGTTGTTCATGACGAAGAACAACGGAACCAGCGCCAGGATGATCGGGAAGCTCATCCCCCCGATGAACAGGAAGTAGATGAACCGGTTGCCCGGGAAGTCGAACCGCGCCAGCACGTACGCCGCCATCGAGCCCAGCAGCAGGGTGCCCACCAGCGAGCAGCCCACCACCACGATGGTGTTGAAGAAGTAGTCGCTCATGTGCGCCTGGCTCCAGGCGCGCGACCAGTTCTCGAAGTGCAGTTTGTCGGGGAGCTTCCACGGCGTCGACAGGATCGAGTCGTCCGTCTTGAACGCCGACATGACCGCCCAGAGCAGCGGCATGACGACGAGGATCGCCCAGATGATCAGCACGCCGTGCGAGAAGACATTGAGGACCTGGCCCTCGTTCTTCTTCCCCCCAACCGCGGGCGCGGGCGCCTTGGTCACGGGGGCGGGCCGTGCCGCCGGGTCGGCGGGAGGGGTGTCAGTGGTCTTCACGCGTACTCATCTCGTCCTGTCGAGCCGGACACGAAGGCCGACCCGTGGTGCCTGCCGGGGGGCTGGGGTCCGGGGGGCGTGCCCCGTCGGTCGCCGCATCAGAACTCCAGCCGCTCGCGCCGGCCCAGTCGCATCACGATGGCGGCGAAGGCCATGGTGACGATGAGCAGTCCGACACCGATCGTCGTCGCGTATCCGGCCTGACCGTCGCGGAAAGCCGTCTGGTACACGTACAGCGGGAGCACGGTGGTGGAGTAGTCGGGGCCGCCGGGGCCCACGGTCATGACCTGTACGGCGGTGAATGCCTCGACGCCGAGGGCCAGGATGCCCATGTAGACCCAGCCCGACTGCACCGTGTCCCAGAGCAGCGGAAGCGTGATCCGGAAGAACGTGGTGAAGCGGTTGGCGCCGTCGAGGAGCGCCGCCTCGTAGAAGTCCTTCGGGATGGAGGCCATGCCGGCCGAGAAGAGGACGACGAAGAACCCGACCGTCGACCAGACCAGCACCATCATGACGCAGATGAGCGCCAGGTTCGGATCGCCGAGCCACTCCGGTTTGACCGAGCCCAGGCCGAACCCCTTCAGCGTCGCGTTGATCATCCCGTCGCGGGGGTTGAACGCGAACTGGAAGAGCAGGGCGACGATGACGATCGAAAGCACCTGCGGGAAGAAGTAGGCGATCTTGTAGAAGCTCGATCCACGTACTCCGGAGACCGTCGCGTTCCGGCGCCGTCGACCCCCCACGTTGAGCATGAAGGCGAAGAACAGCGCCAGGCCAAGCGTCACCAGCGGCAGCAGCAACACGAGCAGCACGCTGTGCTGCAAGGACTTCCAGAAGACGTCGTCCTTCAGCATTCTCGTGTAGTTGTCGAACCCGACCACCGAGAAGTCGGCACTCAGGCCGGTCCAGTCCGTGAACGAGTAGTAGATGGACTGGACGAACGGCCAGAGCACGAAGACCGCGTACAGCGCCAGTGGGGCTGCCAGGAACCCCACGATGAAACGGTACTTGCCATGCTGCATCGTTTACCGACCCCGATCTTTCCGCGGGTGCCGCCGCTGGTGACGGTTGCTCACTGGTGCTTGTAGTGCTTGATGGACTGGTCCTTGGCCGCCGCGTCGGCGAAGGCCTGGATCTTCTTGATGGTCTCCGCCGGGGTCGCGCGGCCGGCCATCATCTCGCCGAGTCCGGCGACGCCGATCTGCTCCTTCTGGAGCTTCACGTACCAGTCCTGGAGGCGCGGGTTCACCACGTTGTCGCCGGCCAGCTTGAGCGCGTCGACACCGGCCTGCAGGGCCGTCGACAGGCTCAGGCCGTCCGTGCCGCCGTTGAAGGCACTGAGCGACTTGACCTGCTGGGTGAAGTTCTTCGAAGACTCCTCGGAGAGCATGATGCGCAGCTGCTCCATGGCGCCCTCGGGGTTCTTCGCCTGGGAGGGGACGACGAAGGGCTCACCACCGGAGGCCCAGATGGTGCCGAACGGCATCTTGTCGGACGCGTCCAGGCCCGACGGCGGCGCGACCATCATCTTGAAGTCCTCGGGCGTCGTCGGCGCCGCCTCGTTCTCCACCCACGAACCGTTCGGGATGAAGAGCGCCTTGCCCTTCGTCCACTCGGTCTGCGACTGGATGTGCGTCAGGCCCGGCGTGCCCTGGAGGATGTACCCCTTCTGGTACAGCTCGTAGTACGCCTCGAACGCCGCCTTGACCGCGGGGTCCTTCCAGGCGTTCGGCTCCAGGTTGTCGATCTTGTCGAGGACCTCCCGGCCACCGATCTTGCCGATGAACGGGTAGAGCGAGAACGGCAGGTAGTAGGGGTACTTGCCCGGGTACGTCCAGCCGGCGATGCCCTTCTTCTTCGCCTTGGCGCACAGGGCGAGCATGTCGTCCCAGGTCTCCGGGTACTCCGCGTCGAGCTTCTCCAGCGCGGTCTGCGAGTACCAGACGCCGTACACCGTGTACGCGTAGTACATGATCCAGACCTGCTCGCCGTCGAACTGGCCCATCTCCAGGACGCCGGGACGCAGGGTGTCGCGGACCTTCTTGTTCGGGTCGTCGATGGACGGGGCGTCCATCAGCGGTGTCAGGTCGGCCAACTGCTTCTTGCCGACCAGGACTCCCATGTCCATCTGCTCGGCACCCGAGTTGTCGATCAGGTCCGGCGGGTTGCCGCCGTTGAAGCGCGGCTGCAGCTGTGTGGCGATCTTCTGCGTCGCGACGTGCTTGACCTTGGGGGCCTTCGGGAACGCCTCGTTGTACTTCTTCTCCGCGTCGATCGCGTACTGCTCACCGAATCCGCCGTTGAAGATGACGACTTCGAGCGGGGCCGTCTCGTTGACGCCGAGCGGGTTCTCCTTGGTGACCTTGCCCTTCTCGACCTTCGCGTCGCCGCCGCTGCTGCCGCTCGCGCACGATGCCAGGAAGCTCATCGTCGGCACGCCGATCAGGCCGAGTGCGGCGGATCGCTTGATCACATCGCGACGGCCGAGGCCCTCATTCTTGTGGGCGGAGGTGGATCCCATGCTCAAGTCCTCGCCTTCTCCAGGACTCAGGCGGTGTGTACCGGTCGCCCGTCGATATTCGCCTCAGGCGAAGGGCCCCGCCACCGCGGTCAGTTGCGCTTGGGTGGTACTGATCTCTTTTCAGGCTAGCCACGTGCTGCGGGAGTTCGGGAAGATCGACCGAAGAACACACGTCCGCGCCCTTGGGTCCCACCCCGCACCCCCTTGCCCGCGTGTGTACGAAACCCCGCGCGGACGCCGACAGGTATAGTCCACTTCCGGTCGGCTGAGCAAGATCGAATGCAAGGTTGAGCAGCAGTCTTTCCCGAGTTGAGACCTCGGGGAATAGGTGGCCCTCGCACGTTCCACCCCATGACGCGGGGAATTTCACGGAACGGTAAATTCTGCCGATACTTTACCTTCAACACCCTTGACACATGGGGGGCTTGACGGCCCGCTACGCCGTGCGCACCGGGTCGACAGCGCCGTCCGCCGCAGTTCTCCGGGAGGAATGGCTCGGCATGCGGCCCTGCACGGACCTCACGGAGAATCCGTCGTACGGCCGCGCTCTTCGCGGCTTCTTCGGCCCTGATCACGAACGCCCCGCCATGGCCGCCGCACCATGATCGAAATACGGGGCGACCAGCCCAATGGCCCCGACGGCATGGACATTCCGCGCCTCTTTCGAAGAAAGCGAAATGCAACCGGACCGGCGCAACACCGTCGAAGCAGGCCCCGGTGGAAAGAAGCGGTCATCAGGTATCGACAGCGGATTCTCCACAGCAATGAGGATTCTCCACAGGAATACCGGGCAATATCACCGACAAGGTGACAGACGTCCGGGCCGACGCCGAGCACACCTGGCGGCGGGGAGGTGTGGCCGGCCCCTCCTCCCCTCGCACCGGCCCCGGCGCCCCCGTCTCCCGCCGCACGGGGCTCGCCCCCGGCACCCGGCGCCCGGCCCCTGCGGAGGTGCCCGGTCGCGTCACCGGTACTCAGCCGCGCTGCGGGCCGTCCGGCGCGGTCCAGGGGAACAGGCTCTCGGGCAGGGTCACGTTCCACGCCGTGATCACCGGCTTCCCGTGCTCGGTGCCGAGCCGGGAGACGGCGCCCGTGGCGAGCTGGAACAACGTGCCCTCGGCCGGTGTGAGCCCGAGGTAGCGGGCCGTGAGCACCCTCAGGAAGTGGGAGTGGGCGACGAGGGCGATGTCCTCGTCCCCGTTCCGGTCGGCCTCCCGCGCCACCTCCGCCAGCACCCGGTCGGCGCGGGCGCCGACCTCGGCGGGGGTCTCACCGGGGTGCGTCTGGGGGCCGGGGTCGACGCCGTCGGTCCACAGGTTCCAGTCGGGCCGGGTGCGGCGGATCTCGTCGGTGGTGACGCCCTCGTACCCCCCGTAGTCCCATTCGTGGAGGTCGGAAATGACGTGCGGGGCGGCGAGCCCGGCGAGTTCGGCGGTGCGCCGGGCTCGCGCCGAGGGGCTGACCAGGGTGAGCGCGATCCGCCGGTCGGCGAGCAGGGGCGTCAGCGCACGGGCCTGGTGCTCGCCGTAGGGCGTCAGGGGCAGATCGGTGTAGCTGGTGTGCTGACCGGACCGCGACCACTCGGTCTCACCGTGCCGGATCAGGATCAACTCGCCCATGGGTGCGTTCCGCCTTCTGTGCCGTCTCCGTGCCAGTGGCTGTGCCTTGCCGGTGCCAGTGGCTCTGTGCGGAGAACCCGCGCGCCCACGATCGCATTCCGACGGCCGGTGAACGGTGTGCCGCCCGGGGTGTCGCGCCGAACGGGCGGGGCCGCACCCCGGTGTTCCGGGATGCGGCCCCTTGCCGTCCGGTCGGCCGCCTGGACCGCTCGGTCGGCTGCCCGACGTCGCTTACTTGCGGATCAGGCCGCGCAGCACGTACTGCATGATGCCGCCGTTGCGGTAGTAGTCCGCCTCACCGGGGGTGTCGATGCGGACGACCGCGTCGAGCTCCACACCGGTGTCGGTGGTGACCTTGACCGTGCGCGGGGTGGTGCCGTTGTTCAGCTCGGTCACGCCGGTGATGGAGAAGGTCTCCTGGCCGGTCAGGCCGAGGGACTCGGCGGTCGTGCCCTCCGGGAACTGGAGCGGGAGAACGCCCATGCCGATGAGGTTCGAGCGGTGGATGCGCTCGTACGACTCGGCGATGACGGCCTTGACGCCGAGGAGCGCGGTGCCCTTGGCCGCCCAGTCGCGGGAGGAGCCGGAGCCGTACTCCTTGCCGGCCAGGACGACCAGCGGGGTGCCGGCGGCCTGGTAGTTCTGCGAGGCGTCGTAGATGAAGGAGACCGGGCCGCCATCCTGCGTGAAGTCGCGGGTGTAGCCGCCCTCGGTGCCCGGCGCGATCTGGTTGCGCAGGCGGATGTTGGCGAACGTACCGCGGATCATGACCTCGTGGTTGCCACGGCGCGAGCCGTAGGAGTTGAAGTCACGACGCTCCACACCGTGCTCGGTGAGGTACTTGCCGGCCGGGGTGTCGGCCTTGATGGCGCCGGCCGGGGAGATGTGGTCGGTGGTGACCGAGTCGCTCAGCTTGGCGAGGACCCGGGCGCCGGCGATGTCCTCGACCGGGGCCGGGTCCATCGTCATGCCCTCGAAGTACGGGGGCTTGCGGACGTAGGTCGACTCGGCGTCCCACTCGAAGGTGTTGCCGGTCGGGATCGGCAGGGCCTGCCACTGGGCGTCGCCCGCGAACACGTCCTGGTAGGACTTGTTGAACATGTCCTCGCCGATGGCGTTGGCGACGACGTCGTTCACCTCGGCCTCGGTCGGCCAGATGTCCGAGAGGTGGACCGGCTTGCCGTCCTGGTCGACACCGAGGGCGTCCCTGGTGATGTCCACCTTCATGGAGCCCGCGAGGGCGTACGCGACGACCAGCGGCGGGGACGCCAGGTAGTTCATCTTGACATCGGGGTTGATGCGGCCCTCGAAGTTGCGGTTTCCGGAGAGCACCGACGTCACGGCGAGGTCGTGGTCGTTGACGGCCTTGGAGACCTCCTCCGGCAGCGGGCCGGAGTTGCCGATGCAGGTGGTGCAGCCGTAGCCGACGAGGTTGAAGCCGACCTTGTCCAGGTACGGGGTCAGGCCCGCCTTGTCGAAGTAGTCGGTGACGACCTTCGAGCCCGGGGCGAGGGTGGTCTTGACCCACGGCTTGCGGGTCAGGCCCTTCTCGACCGCCTTCTTCGCCACGAGCGCGGCGGCGACCATGACGTACGGGTTCGAGGTGTTGGTGCAGGAGGTGATCGCGGCGACGGTGACGGCGCCGTGGTCCAGCTGGTAGCTGGTGCCGTCGGGGGCGGTCACGGTGACCGGGTTCGACGGGACGCCGTTGGTGGCGGCCGGGGCGTCGGAGGCGGGGAAGGACTCCTCGCCCGCCTCGTCGGCGGTGGAGACGTAGTTCAGGACGTCGTTCTTGAACTGCTCGGCGGCATTGGCGAGGACGATGCGGTCCTGCGGGCGCTTCGGGCCGGCGATCGACGGGACGACCGTGGAGAGGTCGAGCTCCAGCTTCTCGGAGAAGTCCGGCTCGGCGGCCGGGTCCAGCCAGAGGCCCTGCTCCTTGGCGTACGCCTCGACGAGCGCGACCTGCTGCGGGCTGCGGCCGGTCAGACGCATGTAGTTCAGGGTCTCGTCGTCGATCGGGAAGATCGCGGCGGTGGAACCGAACTCCGGCGACATATTGCCGATGGTGGCGCGGTTGGCGAGCGAGGTGGCGGCGACGCCCTCGCCGTAGAACTCGACGAACTTGCCGACGACACCGTGCTTGCGCAGCATCTCGGTGATGGTCAGCACCAGGTCGGTGGCGGTGGTGCCGGGCTTCAGTTCGCCGGTCAGCTTGAAGCCGACGACGCGCGGGATGAGCATGGAGACCGGCTGGCCGAGCATGGCGGCCTCGGCCTCGATGCCGCCGACGCCCCAGCCCAGCACGCCCAGGCCGTTGACCATGGTGGTGTGCGAGTCGGTGCCGACCAGGGTGTCGGGGTAGGCCTTGCCGTCACGGACCATGACGACGCGGGCCAGCTTCTCGATGTTGACCTGGTGGACGATGCCGGTCCCCGGCGGAACGACCTTGAACTCGTCGAACGCGGTCTGGCCCCAGCGCAGGAACTGGTAGCGCTCCTTGTTGCGGCCGTACTCCAGCTCGACGTTCTGCTTGAAGGCGTCGTTCGTGCCGAACTTGTCGGCGATGACGGAGTGGTCGATGACCAGCTCGGCCGGGGCGAGGGGGTTGATCTTGGTGGCGTCGCCGCCGAGTTCCTTCACGGCCTCACGCATGGTGGCGAGGTCCACGACGCACGGCACGCCGGTGAAGTCCTGCATGATCACGCGGGCCGGGGTGAACTGGATCTCCTGGCTGGGCTGCGCCTGGGAGTCCCAGCCACCGAGCGCCCGGATGTGGTCGGCGGTGATGTTCGCGCCGTCCTCGGTGCGGAGCAGATTCTCCAGGAGCACCTTCAGGCTGTACGGGAGGCGCGCGGAGCCCTCGACCTTGTCCAGCCTGAAGATCTCGTACGACTCGTCGCCCACGCGCAGCGTGCTGCGGGCGTCGAAGCTGTTCGCCGACACGACAGTCTCCTTCATCAATGTGCGCGTACTCCGCGCCGCGCCTCATTACGGCGGGCGCCGCGTGGTGCCGCCTGCGGCCCCTCGCCCATCCGTTAAGGTAAGACTTAGTTAGGTAACCCTTACCCGATGGCGGACTGCGGTGCGCCTTCGGCAAATATCTCGATGTCGAGATAACTCTAGTACATCACCGCCGTACGGTCATGTGCGGGCACCCGTGTCCGCCGCTGCCCTGCGCCGATGCCCGTGCGCGGTGTCCGACAGGTGAGACCGCCCGGACCTCGTACCCCCGGGGCACCTCTCGGGCTCCGGAGCGCTCCCGCACGACGGATCCCTCGCCGGGGGTCGAGGCAGGGGTTCGGGTGCCGGACGGAACGGCGGCACGAGCCGAGGCGGAGGCGGAACCAGACCGCCGGAGTTCGAGCCGCGCCGGGTCCTGCCCCGGGCGTACGTGCGGCAGAGGCCGGCCCCGGCCGTACGTGGGGCAGGGGCCACCCCGGGCTGCGTGGGGCAGGGGCCGGCCGTCCCCGGGGTACGTGCAGCGGCGGGATCAGAGAGTGCGGGCCAGCAACATCACGCCCATCAGCAGCATGGTGGCCGCGACCAGCGCATCCAGCACCCGCCAGGCGCCGGGACGGGACAGGACGCCGCCGAGGAGCCGGGCGCCGTAGCCGAGGCCGGTGAACCACGCCAGGCTCGCCAGCATCGCGCCGAGACCGAAGACCCAGCGCAGCGGGCCGCGGTCGGCGGCGACCGAGCCGAGCAGCAGCACGGTGTCCAGGTAGACATGCGGGTTCAGCCAGGTCAGGGCCAGGCAGGTGAGCACCGCCGTGCGGACGGAGCCCGCGGCGGCGCCATGCGTCGTCAGCCCCTGCCCGGGGACGGGGCGCAGCACTCGGCGGGCGGCCAGAACGCTGTAACAGATGAGGAAGCCGCCGCCGGCCACACCGACCGCGGTCAGCACCGCGGGCCAAGCGGTGACGACGGCGCCGAGCCCGGCGACACCGAGGCCGATGAGGACCACGTCGGACACGGCACAGATGCCGACGACCGCGAGCACGGCGTGTTTGCGCGCCCCCTGGCGTAGGACGAACGCGTTCTGTGCGCCGATGGCCACGATGAGGGACAGACCCGTACCGAATCCGGCGATGGCTGCTGGGAGGACGCCGCTGTTCATGTCGCCCGACGCTATGGGCGACCGAGCCGTCAGTACAGCTAAAGTTTCTTATCTAGCATTAGCTGTCGTGATGAACGAGCTTCCCTTCGACCAGGTGCGGACGCTGCTCGCCGTCGTCGAGGAGGGCACCTTCGACGCCGCCGCCGCGGCCCTGTATGTGACACCGTCCGCGGTCAGCCAGCGGGTCAAGGCGCTGGAGCAGCGCACCGGACGGGTGCTGCTGATGCGCACGAAGCCGGTCCGCCCGACGGAGTCCGGGCAGGTGGTGGTGCGGTTCGCGCGCCAGCTCGCCGCTCTGGAGCGGGACGCGCGGACGGAGCTGGGGATCGCGAGCGGGGCCGGTCCGGTCCGGGTACCCATCGCGGTGAACGCGGATTCCCTGGCGACCTGGTTCTTGCCGGCCCTGACCCGGGTGCCGCAGAGCCCGCCCATCTGCTTCGACCTGCACCGTGAGGACGAGGCGCACACCGCGGCGCTGCTGCGTGAGGGACGGGTGATGGCCGCGGTGACGTCGTCGTCGGAACCGGTGGCGGGCTGCACGGTTCGCCCGCTGGGCCTGGCGCGGTATCTGCCGGTGGCGAGTCCGGGATTCGCGGCGCGCCACCTGTCGGCGGGGCCGCTGGAAGGCCGCCTGCCCGACGCCCCGGTGATCGTCTTCGACCGGCGCGACGAACTCCAGGACCGGTTCGTCCGGTCCCTCACGCCCGACGGGTCGGGCGCCGGCGGCCTGCGGCACTACGTACCCACGTCGGAGGGCTTCTGCGACGCGGTGGCCGCCGGCCTGGGCTGGGGGCTGGTCCCGGAGCCACAGGCGGAACCGCTGCTGCGGTCGGGCGCCCTGCTGGAATTGGCGCCGGGGCGACGCGTGGACGTACCGCTGTACTGGCAGCAGTGGAAGTTGGACGTGCCCGCGCTCGCGCGCGTGACGGAGACCATCACCGCGGTGGCGGCCGAGTCCCTGCACTCCCAGGGTTGACCCCGCGCCGCGCTGACGGTCATCCGCTGCGCGCCGGTCCTCCCCTCCCCTGTGCTCCCTTGCATGCTCCTGCACAACGACACGGGCCGGCTTCCGGCCGACCTGCACCGGACGGGCCTCCCACCCGAACTCCGCGCCTGAGCACCGTGGTTCCGGGTATCCGAGCCGGTGGCTATGATCCCGGCATGGCTGTCCCCCCGGTCGCCCCCGTCACCCACGAACCGGGCCACCGGACCGGCGGCATCGGCCAGGACGCAGGCGGGCGGTTCCCGGCCTCGCTCTTCCCCGGCACGGGTACGGGGACATCGCGATCCAGCTCTTCCGGCCGACGTTCGACAGCATGACCTCCGTTCTTGTCACGGAGCGCCTTGAGGACGGCGGGGCGAGGAGGACCGGGCCGGCCCCCTTCCGGACGGCCACGGGTTCGACGCCCGCGGCACGGCCTGTACGACATCTGACCCACTGCACACGGGACGCGTCGCCGCCGGTGGCGCGAGCATCCCAGCAAAGGAGAAGCGTGAACGACATCACCGCGTACGACGGCATATCCCCGACCACTCTCGCCGAACTCCTGGGCCGCGAACACGTCATGGACATCGGCATTCGCCCGCTGTGGCCCTCGCCCCCGCGCATCGCCGGACCGGCGTTCACCGTACGGTGCCCTCCTGGGGACAACCTGATGCTGCACGCGGCCATCCATCGGGCGGAACCCGGCTCGGTCGTCGTCATCGAGGCGGGAGACGTGGACTTCGCCCTCGCCGGAGGAAACGTCTGCGCGGTCGCCCAGCGCCGTGGGATCGCCGGATTCGTGACCGACGGGGTGCTCCGCGATCTGGCCGAGGTGCGCGAGATGGGGTTTCCCGTCTTCGCCAGGGGCGTCATGCCCGTCCCAGGAACGAAGAAGGCCGTCGGACCGCTCAACGTCCCGGTGCGGTGCGGCGGGGTGGAGGTCCACCCCGGCGACATCGTGGTGGCCGACGAAGAGGGCGTCGTGGTCATTCCGAGCGCCCGCGGCGACCAGGTGCTCCTCGGTGCCCGCGAGAAGCTCGCCAAGGAGGCGCGGGAGACTCTCGATTCCTGGCAGGAGGCGCACCGCGCCCGTATCGACACCATCCTGGCCGAAGGCGGCTTCACGGGCTGACCCCTTACCCCCGTCCCCGTCCCCGTCCCCGTCCCCGTCCCCGTCCCCGTCCCCGTCCCCGTCCCCGTCCCCGTCCCCGTCCCCGTCCCCGTCCCCGTCCCCGTCCCCGTCC
>NZ_JBIUBU010000014.1:175131-196738 GCF_044548345.1 Streptomyces sp. NPDC052042
CCCCGTCCCCGTCCCCGTCCCCGTCCCCGTCCCCGTCCCCGTCCCCGTCCCCGTCCCCGTCCCCGTCCCCGTCCCCGTCCCCGTCCCCGTCCCCGAACGGGCGTACACCGCGCGCCGCGACAGCGCACCGGAGGGACCATGGAACGCACGTGCCACCCGAGCCGCGCCAGCCCACTGACGTGCACGTGAGCGGGCAACAACCACGCCTGCGCACCGACATCACCCGAACAGCGCACCCCGCCGCAAGGCGCATCTCATATCTGAGATAACCTTTCGCCATGTCAGACGATTACCTCGTACGCATCGGCAAGCTCATACGTGACGCCCGTCAACACCGGGGCTGGACACAGAGTCAGCTGGCCGAGGCGCTCGGCACCAGCCAGAGCGCCGTCAATCGCATCGAGCGCGGCAACCAGAACATCAGCCTTGAGATGATCGCGCGCATCGGTGAAGCACTCGACAGCGAGATCGTCTCGCTCGGCTACGCCGGCCCCATGCATCTGCGGGTGGTCGGCGGACGTCGGCTCTCCGGGGCCATCGACGTCAAGACGAGCAAGAACGCGTGCGTGGCACTGCTCTGCGCCTCACTCCTCAACAAGGGCCGTACGGTGCTGCGTCGCGTCGCCCGCATCGAGGAGGTGTACCGCCTCCTGGAGGTCCTGAACTCCATCGGCGTGCGGACCCGCTGGATCAACGACGGGACCGACCTGGAGATAGTTCCGCCCGCCCAGCTCGACATGGACGCCATCGACGCGGACGCCGCCCGCAGGACCAGGTCCATCATCATGTTCCTCGGCCCGCTGCTGCACCGCATGGACTCGTTCAAGCTCCCGTACGCGGGCGGCTGCGACCTCGGTACCCGGACCATCGAGCCACACATGATCGCGCTGCGCCGGTTCGGTCTGGACATCGCCGCGACGGAGGGCTTGTATCACGCGCAGGTGGACCACGCGGTCACCCCCGGCCGCCCCATCGTGCTGACCGAACGCGGCGACACCGTCACCGAGAACGCGCTGCTGGCCGCCGCCCGGCACAACGGCACGACCGTCATACGCAACGCGTCCTCCAACTACATGGTCCAGGACCTGTGCTTCTTCCTGGAGGCGCTGGGCATACGCGTCGACGGCATCGGCACGACCACCCTGACCGTGCACGGCGTTCCGCACATAGACGTGGACGTCGACTACTCCCCCTCCGAGGACCCGGTCGAGGCGATGAGTCTGCTCGCCGCCGCCGTGGTGACGGAGTCCGAGCTGACGATCCGTCGAGTGCCGATCGAGTTCCTGGAGATCGAGCTCGCGGTGCTGGAAGAGATGGGCATCGACTGCGACCGCACGACGGAGTACGTCGCCGACAACGGCCGCACCAGACTGGTCGATCTCACGGTCCGCCCCTCCAAGCTGGAGGCGCCGATCGACAAGATCCATCCCATGCCGTTCCCCGGGCTCAACATCGACAATGTGCCCTTCTTCGCGGCCATCGCCGCCTCCGCGCACGGTCAGACCCTCATCCACGACTGGGTCTACGACAACCGCGCCATCTATCTCACCGACCTGAACCGCCTCGGCGGCAGGCTCCAACTCCTCGACCCCCACCGGGTCCTGGTCGAGGGCCCGACCCGGTGGCGGGCCGCCGAGATGATGTGTCCGCCCGCGCTGCGGCCCGCCGTGGTCGTCCTGCTGGCCATGATGGCGGCCGAGGGCACGTCCGTCCTGCGCAACGTCTATGTCATCAACCGCGGTTACGAGGAACTGGCGGAGCGCCTCAACTCGGTGGGTGCGCAGATCGAGATCTTCCGGGACATCTGACCGGCGGGGTGTTGTGCCCCTTGAGGGGAAGGGACACAACACCCCAGCATGCCAGCTGACCTGTGAATACTTACCTTCACGACCCTTCACTGAGCACTGTTGCTTTTCAGTACTTTGTGCAACACATGTGCAAGATGATCTTGAATAGCCGATGATGCGTCAGGCCAACCCGAGCAGCCGTCAGCCTTTACGCAGAGTCGTCACCGAAGCGACCTCGCAACGTCCAATGTCGGTCGCGTCACGCCAACCGCGCCTGGTTGACGAGGCGTGCCGCTATCTGCCCGATGCCTCCGGCCTCGCGACGCAGCCATGGACCCGGCGGCGCATCCGACTCCTCCGTCTGACTACCCGTGCCCGGAGGCATCTTGATCGAAGCCCCACCTATCTGGGACTTCGATCACTTGCCAGCCCGACCGGTCTACCCCGCCCGCAGGTTGAAAAGGCCTACTCCCCAATGGCGCCAAGTACATCCGTGACGCCAGACGCGACGGCACCTACCGCCGCGAGCGCCGCGATGTACGCCCCGGCTACGGTGGCCTTCTCAACGGATGTGAAGCGGATCCAAGCCGTCCCCATCGGAATGTCTTCCAGAATCATCAGTTTCCTGCGTCCGTTGTAGAGGCTCACAAAGAATGTAACGGCCATGAACGCGGCGCAGTACGGAGCTAGAGGTGCAGGGTGCGAGGCGAACGCCGCCGTGAGCATACCCAGCAGCAGTTGAATAGTATGCGGCCGCCCCTCCTTCTTGGCGCCGCGACTAAGCAGGAACAGCTCGATACGCGCCATTTGGCCGTGCACAAGAGCTTCGTTCGTTCCTTCCACCTCAACCGTGATTCGCGGACCGATATCGATCTTGATTTGCAGCTCCCCGTGGGGCGCCTTCCCCTCGAACTTAAGGTTGTCCCAGGGGATGTGTCTGTCATAGCTCGCCATTGATGTGACGTTATTGATCAATTCTGGCAACGAGCCAGCAGCCCTGGTGGTGCGGTCATGCACTGTGGACACGGTCACATGCGACACCTGCGGAGCCCCGGCCGCCTTGGCGAAGAGGGTGGCAAGGTCGCCCTTCCCCATGCGATAGAACCCGTAGACGTTATCTAGTTTTGTAGCGTCGGTGGGGGGAGCAGTCATGAACGTCATTATGACGCAGGCAAGTGGCAGCTACTTCAAACGAGCGAAATCAAGCCAGGCACCTGTAGGGCGGTGAGGTGCCACAGACCAGCAACCTTTCCTCACGATCAAGGAGACGCTTACGAAGGCCCCCACTTAAGCGTGGCTTGAAGAAGAGACCCTTTCGAGTTACAGGACCGCTTCCGCTGACCCTATTTCGGGTAGTCGACGTCGGCGTCACCCTCGAGACGGGGAGTTCACGGAATGAGGTCTTCTCGGTAACTTCTCGTGACGGTTCGTGATCTTCGTCAGGTGGTGCGTCCGTGTTCGAGCTGGAGCAGGGCGAAGGCGGCTCGGGCGACTTCGACGCCGGACGTTTCCCTCCGACGCCGCCAGCCTGCTACCGGGCCTCCTGGCAGCTATCCGGACCGGACTTCCACGGCAGGCGACGACGAGCTTCCGAACAGCAAGAACACCGCTACGTCACGGTGTCACCTCCCGTTCTACTGGGCGCACGAGAAGACCTCACTGTCCGCCCGTTGCCGTCTTCGTCCCTCCGCCATGCCGGGTCACCCGAGGACGGCATCGCATTCGGACAGCTCCGTGAGTGAACGCCGGGTCAGTGGACTTGCTCGCCCATACATACGCCTCGCCGGGCTGAAGCTGCGCCATCTGCTCGGAGCGCAGACTGGCGAAGGCGGTGTTCGCCTTTTGGAGGTGCTTCAGCCAGGCTGGCGAGGTGAACTTGTGCAGGATGACGTGGTCGGATAGTTCGATCAAGGAGATCGGTACGGAGGGCGGGTCCTGGCTGGCGACCAGGACGCTCATTCCCTTATGGCGCATCTCGCGGACGGTCTCGACCAGGCCAGCTACGAGGTCCGGGCTGTCGATGTACTTGTGTGCTTCATCGAAGACAACCAGCTTGTTGAAGTGTCCGTCAGCGCTGCGCACCTCGGCGAACAACTGCATCAGGACCACGAAGAGACCGAGCGCTTCGTCCTTATTGATGTACTCGTCGCGGAGATCAACGATGATCAGTCGACCGGGGCGGATGAGGCTGGTGAGCCGGGCATTGTCATCGATGTAGTCCTCGGCGAGGGTGAGGCGATCCTGAGCCAACTGCTTGACGTGGTCGGGCATACCGGAATCGGTCACGCCCTGCCGGATGACGCCGAGGTTCAGGTTGTTGCGGTTCGATTTCATGATGCGGGTCAGCTGCCGGATGTACGTTGACTGGTTGCCGACCGCTCCCATGAGGAAGCGCCAGTGTGATGCCTGGAGTTCCGCGGAGGAGAAGGCGAGCGGCTGGATGTCGATGCCGGGGAATTCCCGCCGGCGGTCCGCGATCTGATCGGCGGGGGCGAGCAGCAGCACGTCCGACAGAGCTTGGGGTTCGGCTCCGTAGCGCTCCCTCAGGACCTGTAGCTGCGCCTGGTCATCATTTGAGCGCGCCATGGAAGTGAACTCCGGGGCATAGTCCATGGTGCGGCTGTAGTGGAACACCACGGTCGCGAGAGGGCGGGGAAGTTCGTTGACCGGTGGGGTGGGCAGCGAGGCCATCTCGATGATGCTGCCCAGGGTGTAGCTCTTACCACCGCCTTGCACGCCAAAGAGGCTGATGGTGTGGGTCTCGTCGAGATCGACCGCGACTTTCCGGCCGGCCGCTTCGCCGAGCACACCGTGTTGCGGGGAAGGGTGGGTGACGCCGAGGAAGATCTCGGGGAGCCCCCCTGGTGAAACCGATCCCGGTGTGCCAGAGGTGGGCTGGGCATCGACGGTTGGCGACTCGTGGAAGCCCTGGCTTTCAGGGAGGGTGCCCGTCCGCAGCGGATTTCCGGCACCGCCCGGAGGAGGGGCAGCCGATGAGGTTCCTTCCGAAGAGGGAGACACCGACGCGTCGGAAGCAGGCATGGTCAGAGTTGCCACGGACTGTGCCGGACCTGTCTCACGGCCCGCACGCTCCGGTGCGGTGAGTGGCGTGGTCTCATTGCCGCTCGCGACCTCGTCCGTATCGAGGATGGTCGTTGCCTTGCCCCTACCGGTCTGCCCGCGGTCTTCCTCCTGGGCATCTTGGGCATCCCGCTCGTCCCGTACGCCTGGTGCCCGGAACTCGGCGTCAGGCAGCCGTGGCACGGCCAACTGCGACAGTGCCAGGGTGGGAGCGGTGGCCGCTCCGTCCTCCTCCTGCTCCTCAACGGCTAGGTCCATAGGCGCGGGTACACCCGGCCGAATAGTGGGAATCGCGTTGATCAGCTCGGTGATCAGATCGCTGCCGATGCGGTGGAACTCCACCTCGTCGTCGAGTTCGCGGTCGGTTCCCTCGCGGGCGAGGTCGAAGATCAGGCCGCTGCGGGTGAAGTTGAGGGCGTAGCCGTCGTCGAGGCTGTCGAGCAGGGCGTGAGCCGCCGTCCTGGGGGCGCGCCCCATGGTCCCGTGGCGTGCCGCCCGCTCCAGGTAGAAACGGAGCAGGGAGCCGAGGGCCAAATTCTTGACCGGCCGGTCCACCCGGTCTGGGGTGATGTGGGCCGGATCGAAGGACTCGGTGAGGACGGTCTGGCTCCGTCCGAGCTGCTGGGTGACCTTGGTCTTGAGGCGCTGGTAGGCGCCGATGTCGTCGAGCGCGGTGTAACACTTGACCTCGACGAGGCGGCAGGTGATGGTCCGGCTCCGCGCGTCGAGGTGGAACAGGGCGAGGTCGCTGCGCTGGAAGGAGAGGGCGTCGCCGAGTTCCCGGGCCTGACGGCGGACTTCGGCGTACAGCTCGGGGTGGGCGTCCAGGGGGACGACGATCTGGTTGTGCAGGGCGTCCTGGTAGTCCAGGTAGAGGCGGGCCAGGGCGAGGCCGAGTACTTCGGTGCGTTGGGTGGGGGCGGTGGAGGCCAGCTTGAAGGCGAGGTTGCCGGAGAGCAAGCGCAGTTGCTCGAAGAAGGTGTTGAGGTGGCGCTGTTCGACGTCGAGCCCGTGCTGCTGGGCGGTCGGCCCGAGCAGGGTGCGCAGTTCGTCGACCGAGTTCGAGCTGACCATGATCTGGTGGCCGAGGCCGCTGTCCAGCGAGGGCGCGTAGTCGATGACGTACTCGGGTCGGTCGCGTTGTCCGGCGTGGTCGAAGTACTCCAGGCCGAGGGTCCTGTCGATGGTGACGACCCAGTCGCCGACCTGGTGGGCCTGGTAGAGCAGGGCCCGGTCGGTGTTGTCGAGGGAAAGGACGGTGCACGGCACATGGCGCGGCGCCTGTCCCGCGGTGGCGACGTTGGCCGCGGCGCCGGCGAGGAGTCCGGGCAGCCGACTCAGGAGAGTGGCAAGGTCCTCCGCGTCCTCGGCGGGCAGGGCGATGCCGTGGCGTGGCATGGTCCGCCACACGATCTGCTGCTCGTCGTCCTCATACGTGGAGGACGTCGGCTGTACCAGGCCGTGGACCGGGGCGTGCGCGATGTCGTGGCGTGTGACGGAACCGTGCTGTTCCCCGCCGAAGGCGTCGATGAGCACAGTCAGATGGGCGTCGAACTCGGCTCCGGGTCCGCTGAACTCCTCCACCGAGCGGACGGAGTAGACGAGTTTCGCGCTCCGGGTGCCTTCCGCGGCGTGCAGGAACGCCTCCGCCTCGGTGGAGGTGAACTGACTCTGCGCGCTGATCAGTTCATCCAGCGCCGCACCGGACTCGGGGGCTTCCGGGCCGGACACGCACAGCCGAATGTCGTAGGTGAGGTCCCGGGTGGGGGTGCGGCGCTGCAGTTCGAGGAGGGCGTCGGCAACGATCTCCGCACGGCCTGCGTTGACGACGTTCATGACCAGGGTGCGGACGTACGGGTGGAGGCGCACATACCGCTCGATCCGGTCGGCGAGCGCCGTACCGGACAACGCACCGGCTCCGCCTGCAGCACGAGGGCCGGCGGCCGGGAGGTGCAGCGCTGTGGTGAGCCGGCCGAGCAGGCCACGGGGGTCGGCGGTCTCGCTGGGCAGATAGGCGGCCCAGTATGGGGTGAGGTTGTCCGCAGCTGTCATGAGTCGGCCGTCCTGGCGCGGGACGGCGAACGGGAAACCCAAGGGCGAGAGGGCCTGGAGGAAGGAGTCGCGCGCGGCGATGACCCGGCGCTTGTCCTCGCCGACGAGGCGCGCGGCCCAGTCCCGGCCCAGGGCCGACCAGGTCGCGAGCCAGAGCGCGCGAAGGGGGTGCGTCGGGGAGACAAGCAGAACGGTCTCGCGCCCGCCGAGACCGTCGGTGAGGGTGACGGCAGCGCAGTCGCTCTGCTGGATGCGGGCAAGCGCCACGAGCGCGGCACCCTGGGCGCCGTCACCAGCCCGCTCCGCCTGAAGCGACTGGGCTTCCACCAGTTCCGCGTACGCCTCGGTGTAGGCGACCAGTTCGTCCCGGACCACCTCGAAGTCGACAGCCTCGCTGACCAGAAGCTGGTCAGGATTGGCAAGTTCTCCCGCCTGGCCACGCAAGGCGGCGAAATAGACGTGGCGCGTCGCGAGGTAGCGGTCGTAGGCCTCGGCAGCCCGCCCGGTCAGGGCGAGGGACAAGTCCTCCTCGTTCCCCTCGGGGGTCTCGCTGGTGCCGTCGGGGCGCAGTACGAGCCGGCGCAGGGAGGTGTCCTGGGGGCGGGCGAGCAGGTCCTGCTGGAGTTGCACGAGCAGCGGGGAGAGCCGGATCTCTGCGCTTCCGGCCGTGTGGATCCGCGCGTTGAGGACGCGCAGCGGGCTGCGTGCCGAGGCCGTCTTCCAGCGGACGTCCGTCAAGCGGACGCGGGCCGAATCGTCCCCGGCGGTCAGCACGTCGAACTGCAGTGAGCGCAGCGCCTGGGTGACGCCGTCATAGCGCCCGGCACTGCGCTCCGGCGGCTCCTCAACCTCCCCCTCGGGGACTACGTAGAAGCGTTCGCTCTCGCCGCCGGGCAGGTCATGCGTACCAGGGGCGATGTCGAGAGCGTCACCGGAGGCGTCGAGCGGGGTGATTTTGAGGTAGTGCCACCCTTCCTCCCAGTCGATCTTGTTCAGGCGGCGCAGCGGTGGCGCCTTGTAATCAGGCTTGGCCCGGGTCCCCTTGGCAACGTGCACGATCCGCCCGATCGGTCCGCCGTTCTCCGAGACGATCTCCACGCGGAAACGTTCAAGACCCTCCACCTTGAGGGGGGACGGTTCGACGGTGAACCGGGCTGTCAGCTCTCGAACGCCCTTGTCTCCGGCAAGCAGGTAGGGCTGCCCCACGATGGCTTCGAGTGCCGGGTGGGCCTGGAGCTCCTCGAGGTTGTCGCCGGCGGCGGGCAGGCCGAGTTCGCGTACTTCGATGGAGACGGTGGCGCGGCGCTGTTCGTCGACGCGCCAGTTCCCGAAGGACAGTGTCCAGTTCTCCCGGTCGACGACGATACGGCGGGTCCATGTCGCCGGGTCCTCCAGGCCGCAGCGGGTGGCGAATCCCGCGAGCCTTCCGGCGAAGTCCGCGTCGGTCAGCCCCAGATCGAGGACGCGCTGACGCTCCGAGCGACTGGAGGTGGTGAGTTTGTTAACCAGCTTTCGGTTCCGCTCCACCCGGTCCTTGACGAGCGACGGGTCGGCGTGCAGCTCGAAGTCGGGTACCAGGCCGAAGTGGTAGACGGCGGCCCCTGCGACCTGGTCGCGGTAGTCGTTGGTCCGGAGCGTCAGCAGGTACAGGGCGACGGCTCGGTCGCTCGTCCGGTGCCCGGGCCTGTCGCGGAGTACGGCGAGCAGCTCGTCGACGCCGGGCCGCAGCCGGTCCGGTACCTGGTCGAGAAGGTGGTCGGCCAGCTGGGCGTAGGAGTCGCCGAGGGGTACTTCCTCGAAGGTCGCGATGCCGAAGGAGTCCTCGGCACTGACCCGGGTGCCTGGGGGGACGAAAACGAGGAGCGGTCCGGGCAGGCTGGTCCCGTTCCCGTCGTTGCCTTCTGTGCGGTTGCGAAGCTCGACCAGTTTGGTGCTGGTGACGACGGTGTCGTGGTGTGTCTGTTCGGGGGCGAGGTCTTCGGCGGTGCCCAGAACGCAGATGGTGGCGGCGGGCCCGAGTGCTCCCCGGAGGCGGCGAACCAGCGCGGCCGCCAGCTCGGTCTCCACCTCGGTGACCCGCATGCAGTGCCCTGCGCCCCGCTCGCCGACCAGTTTGGCCAGGCGCGGGACGAGAACGCTTTCGAGGGCTTCGCGGAGGTCCTTCGCTGTGGGCTCCGCAAGGCCGGTGGTGGTGCCCATCAGGCCGTCGCCCCCGTCGCTGCGGCCCCGATGCTGTATCGGGGGGTGATGGTCTGCGTCAGATAGGCATCCGACATGTCCTGGTAGTAGCCGATCTCGCGTAGTCGGTTGAGGAAGGCCGCCGCGTTGGCCCGCAGTGCGGCCTGGTCGTCCAGGTGCGCGCCGGAAAACCCGTCACCGTCCGGCAGTTGGTCGATGTGGAGTCCGTACCGTTCGCGCAGCAGAGTGAGAAACTCGTCCACACGCATGGGTGCGGTACGCAGATTTCCGGTGTTGTCGTCCGCCTCCCTCAGGAGCGACACCTGGAGGAGCACTTCGAGCAGGCGCGCGTCCAGGACGAATCGTCGGACGGCGCTGTCGCGTCTGCCGCGCGGCTGGGCGAGCAGGGCACCGGGCCGGTGCTTGAGCAGCATCGAGTCGAGGCAGTCGATGAAGTAGCTGCGGTAGTAGCTGCTCTTGTAGTGCATCAGCATCTCTATGTACTCGTCGAATGCGTTGAGCCCGAGCTGGGTGATCTGCTTCAGCTCCGGTGGAAGGTCCTTCTCCTCGTCCCGCACGCGGGTGGCGCGCTGGAGGAAGAACGCCTCGCGTTCCTTGGGATGGGTGGAGAGCCGCCGCAGGACCTCGGCCGGGGTGAAGTAGCTCCGGCCGACGGGCGGGGCCAGCTTCTGACTCTTGACGAGATTCTCGGAGAACTCGTCGAGCTTCTTGATCTGATAGGTCGCCTGGACGAAACGCGTGATCCGCCCGTACCAAATCCCGGCGCTGCGCTCGGCGAGCGCGGCGGCCGGGGTGCCAGGCAGGCCCTCGACGTCAACGAAGAGCCGGACGCGGTGCGGGCAGCGGTCCGCCGCCCGTGTGTCCTGATGCCCGGTCCGGCAGGTGGCGGGCGCCGATCCCGCCTCGATCGCGGCGGGCAGCAGCTTCATCATCCGCAGGTGGTAGAGGGCCAGGTGAAAGGCGAAGAGGATCTTCAGGTAGTCCACGAGGACGGTCCGGGGCATGTGGTCCTGGTGGTAGAGCAGCCGCAGGACGTCCCGGCACAGCTGGCGGGCCGGTTCCGCGCACAGGGCGGGGTAGGGGGTGCGGGGGCGGGTGGTGTCGGGGCGGTCCCTCATCTGTCCGCCCGCTTGTTCCACCAGGTGGAGCAGCGCCTGGGTCTCTACGTCGGTGTCCGTCCCCGGGGTGATCTCCGCGGTGGCGCGGTCGACGTCGGAGAAGAAGAACTCGCGGAGCTGGTCCAAGGCCCCCTCCTCGGCGGCGAGCATCTCGTACAGCTGCTCGTCGGCCCCGTACGGGCGGGACTTGCGCTTGTTCCGGAACCGGTAGGTGAGACCGTGCAGCGGCCTGGGGCCGGCCACCGCCTCGGTGGCCCTGCCCCGGTTGACCATGTCGAGGAGATGAGTGGAGGCCCACCGGGTGGTGGTCTCCCGGTCGAAGCCGTCGAAGACTTCCGGGTGGTCCAGAAACAGCTTGACGAAGACTTCGACCTTGAGCTCGTTGGAGCGGTTGATCTTGCTGGGCATGCCCTGGTGCCACAGGCGGGCGAGCAGCCCGGTCAGGACACGGTCCATGTCCAATGTCTTGTAGTCGAGCCGGCTGATGCCGGGGTGGTGGAACGTCCCCAGGGAACCGCTCAGCGCCATGTCGTCTCCTCCGCCCTCGCGACGTCTCCTGCGGTGACGGCCGCGGTGTCGGTCGTGGTGCCCGCTACGGCCGGTCCGTCGCTGTCCGCACCGCTGTAGTCGTCGCCGGACCGTGCTGTCAGTTCTTCCATGTGCAGGACGGAGTCCTCGCTGCGGTGGATCCGTCGCAGGTCGTGTCCGTGTGTGGTGAGCAGGATCTCCTGGTACGGCACGGCCGCCAGCCGATTCTTGAACACGGCGAGGGCGAGCTGCTGCCCTTGCAGGTCGGTCACGGACGGCCGGTAGCCGCGCTCGAACCGCTGGAGGAGCTCGAACAGGTCGAGTCGGATGTCGAGTTCGGCCGTCCCGCCCTGGCTGCCGGCTGGATCCCGGTAGGTCAGTCGCAGCGAGGTGCGCCCCGACTCGATGTACGGCGAGGCCGCTGCGTCGCCCAGTGTGAGCTGGAACCCTTCGGCGGGGAAGCGGCGGAAGGTGCGGATGGTGCCGCCGGGTACGTCGCGCACCTTCAGCGCGAGGGCGTCGCCGATCCGCTCGGGGGCCACGAGTCCCTCACCACGGTTGAGCGCCCGCAGGATCCGGTCCCGCTCCTTGATGCCCATCTGCGTTGCGCGGGACAACAGCGCCATGAAGTGCAGCACCGACGGGTACGGCAGCATCCGCTCCGCACGGTCCTCGTCGTGGAGTTCGAAGTAGAGCAGGCGGCGGGCCGCGTCCACGTAGTGGCGGTGGGCAGCGGCCTGGGAGACGGGTTCGGTGACCGACCGACCGAGCTGCTCGAACGCGCCGCGCAGCAGTACGCGATCCCGGTCGCCGCGCCCGTCGACCGCGACCAGCGCCCGGTCCTCCAGGAGCCCGGCGTAGTCCAGACGACGGTCGAGCTGCGGCTGCGGGACCGCCGCCACATCGGCCTCGCGCAGCAGCGTCAGCAGCCGGTCCCGCTCGCGCGGACTGCCGTCGGCGGCGGCCGGGGCGCCGAGGTGGGCCGAGAAGTAGAAGCTGTCCAGGATCTCCTGACCCGAACCGGCCGCGTACAGCTGGTGGATCTCGGCGCAGTCGCGGCCCGAGGTGAGGGTGTAGGCAAGCGCGGAGCGCAGGTCGCGCAGGGTGATGTGGAGCCTTCCGCGCAGCTGGGTCACCTCGTAAAGGCGGCGCAGACGACGCGCGGCCTGCGGGCCGGCGGCGGGGTGCTGGAAAGTCTGGGCGTTGTGCCGGGCATAACAGGTGGCGGCCAGGTCGCAGCGCTCGCAGTCCTCCCAGAACCGGTCGTGCGTCATCCGGTCGAGCATGCGCTCCAGGAGCGATTCCCCGTCCTGCGGTTCGCCGTCGGCGTCGAGGGAACGAGCCGCGACATCACGTGCGTTGAGGTTGACGACTGCGAAGACCTGCCCGGTGTCCCGGCCCGCCAGGCCGAGGTTGGCCACCTTGGCGAGGTGCGAGAAGCGGTCGTGGTGGTGGCTGAGGAAGTCGATCAGACGCCCCTCGTTGATGGCGATCAACCGGGTTTCCCCCGCGACCTGCCACGCAGATGCGTCGGTCCCCGCGAAGGGTCCGAAGAACTCGTCCAGTACGTCGTCGCCGCTGACCTCACCCTCGTCCTGGCTGCCGTCGTGGTTGGTGCGGAACCGGTGCCCGGCCAGGGTGAAGTCGCTGCCGTTGGCCCGGCGGGGCCCGAACTCGGCGCCGAGCTCGCGCGCCTGGCGTTCGAACCGCTCCAGGAAGGCCGTCTTGCCGTCGCCCGCGTTACCGGTCACCACGACCAGCGCGTGCCGGCCTTCCCGCAGTGCGGGCACGAGCTCCCGGTCCAGGGCCGTCTCGACGTACACGGACATTGTGTGCGGGTCGAGGCCGCGGGTGCCCCGGTTGCTGCGGCGGCTCTGGCTGTACAGCGTCTGCAGGTGGGCCACGAACGGGTTGGTATTCGGCTCGGGCTCCTGCGGCTCCTGACCGGTGCCGGGTTCCGACGAGGGCGCCGGCGGCTGCGCGGCCCGCTCGGACGAGGACGACGGAGCCACAGCCGGTGGTGGCGGTGCGGGGGCGACGCGCGCGGATTCCAGCGCCTCCAGCGCGCACAGCAGTTCCTCGGCCGTGGAGTACCGCTCCGCCCGGTACGGGGAGATCGCGCGCAGCATGACCTCGGCAAAACCGGGCGCCAGATCACCGATACCGCTGTACGCGGTGCGCGGGTCCACCGGCGGCACACCGGGCGAAGGCCGCCCGACGCCCTCCCACGGGTACTGCCCGCCGGTCAGCGCCTCATACAGCGTGACGCCGAGCCCGAACAGGTCCCGATCGGTGTAGCCGGAGGCGTCGGCGGGCACCTGGTCCAGGTCCGGCGGGCTGTAGCGGGGGCTGGTGTAGCTGTGCCCCTCGGAGGAATCGGAGGTCTTGGAGATCCCGAAGTCAATCAGCTTGACGCCGTCGTCGGTCCACAGCAGGTTGCTCGGCTTGATGTCGCAGTGCCACACCCCGCGCTCGTGAATGTGGCGCAGCCCGCGCGCGGTGTCGATCGCGAGCTGCAGCACGTCCGCCGCGCCCATCCGGCCGCCGCGGATCACCTCGGCGACGTCCTTGCCGTCGACAAACTCGAAGACCAGGTACGGGTACTCGTCCGGTGGCATCAACCGGTCCGCGTCCACCATCGACACCACATTGGGGTGTGGGGCGTTCTGTAGTCGGTCCAGGACGTCCGCCTCGCGGCGCAGCCTCTCCAAGACGGAGTCCCTGTCCCGCAGGACCAGCTTCACTGCCCGGTCGACACTCCTTATCGTGTCGTACACCCGATAGGCCACACCGAACGAGCCGGGACGGCCGAGACGGTGGCGCACCAGGTACTTCGTACCGAGCTGGTGGTCGGCCGGCAGGTCACGGAAGAACTCCGGGCCCCGCGGACCGTCCTGCACGGGCTGCCCGGCGGAGGGCGCAAGAGGAGTCGGAGGAGCTGCGGCCGAGGAGCCGATACGCCGGGCCGGAGCCCTCCGCGCTCCCATCACCAAATCCAGGCGGCGCAGCGCTTCCACGGCGGTCGGCCGGTCGTCCGGAGCTGTCGCGCACAACTTCTGCAACCAGTGGGCCAGTTCGACGCGGACCTCGGCGGCTTCGAGGACCTGCACAGGGAGCTGCCCTGCTGCGTCGGCCTGCCCGGTGGCGGAGGTGAACGGCAGCTCGCTGGTGAGGAGTTGGAACCCGAGGACACCGACCGCGTAGATGTCCGTCTTCATGCCCATCGCCGCTGGGTCGGCATGGCACTCGGGCGCCAGATACGCACGGTCAGCGATCTGGTACGCCTCCCGCATGACCGTGTGGGCGCGGCGCTGCGCGGTCTTCGCGTACTCGAAACCGGTCAGCATCGCCCGGCCGTCCTGCGCGATCAGCACTGTGGACGGGTTCAGCTCGCGGTGCGCGATCAAGCGGCTGTGCGCGTGGGCCAGGCCCATCAACATGTGCCGGATCGTCCGCAGTTTCGCATCGGCGGTCAGCGGGTCGGCGGCCCCGGACAGGTGCAGGGCGAGGGCATGTCCCGGGACGTCGTCGTAGACGGTGACAAAGGAGTCCTTGTCCTCGTCGGCGAAGAAGTCCCGCACCCCTACGATGTTCGGGTGCGAGGGCAGCTTGCCGAGCGCCTCGTACGCGATACCGATCCGCTTCTGCTGCTGGAGCCGCTCGGCCGCAGGCGCGTACGGATCGGCCCTGCGGACGGAGAGCCGGACCGTGCCCGACCCCTGCACCGCGAGGGCGTTCTTCGCCCGGTACTCGCGGTGGACGTCGTCACCCTCCTCCGGGCCCGTCTCACTCAGTCGCTCGATCACTTCCCAACTACCGAACTGCAGGGGGCCCGACGGCGGCCGGGACGAACCCTGCACCGTACGCACAATCAACTCGTGGTGTGCGGAGAGGTCCGTGTCGAAGCGGTTAGTCGAGGTGGGTACACGGCTCACGTCCGCGAGCCGGCCGATCAGGTCAGGGAGGGTTACGGTGTCACGGGCGTCGGGCTGGCGGGGCGTCCGGTCGACGAGCAGGGCGTCGGGTGCGGGCAGGACGACGAGGGCGTCCGTGTAGAGCCGGGACAGCGGACGGTGAGCCGTCTCCAGCAGCGTCTTCAACTGCTTGGCGTGCCCGCGCAGCTTCGGCAGCGGTGAACGGAACGGCGCCCGGTGAGAGGGCTGCCAACGGCCGCCGTCGACCTCGATGCGGCCCCGGGTGCCCTTGACGTCGATGACGTACACGGCGTGCCCGGTGACCACGACGAGGTCGACCTCGAACAGCTCGTTCCGGTTGTACGGAATCTCGACGGAGTGCAGGACCGTCCAGTCGTCGGGGGCGTGATCACGCAGGTGCGCAATCACCCTCCGCTCGGCATCGTTGACGGCCTCCCCAACAGCAACGATCCTGGCACCCATCAGCCGGCGGCCTCCTCGATGGCGGTGGTGAGCAGCGCGAGGGCCTGGTCCTCCAGGGCGTCGGCTTTATCGCGGCATTTGTAGGCGTGGCGGACGGTGGCGGCGATGCGGTCGCGGTTGGCGGGGGGCGCGAGGGGGACCGGCAATTCACGCAGGAACCTCGGATGGTATTCCTGCTGCTTGCCCCCGACGCTGAAGGACCGAAGGGCGCGGAATGCTGCCTCAGACCTGAAGAAGGCGAACAGGTAGGCACCAGATACGTCAGAGTCCCCGCTGACGACACGAACGTAGTCCTGGCTGTACGCATGCTTGAGCCATGACCCAGTCACGAGAATGGAGCGACTGTACACCTCGTTTTCGCCGAGGGTGCCACGCGCGGCAACCAGAATCGTCTCGTCCTGGAGCCGAATGTCATCGGGAGCGTGCGCTTCACTAATCCACCGCCCCTCGGGGCGCAGCCAGAACGACTGACGTTGGCCGATGAGGCGAACGCCGTTCTCTGAATCGCTGTCGATCCGCTTGAACCGGGCGCCGGTACGGAGGCTGCCGCCCTCGCAGATGGAGCCGAGCGATCGGCCACTCACGGAGCCCAACTTCTCGATCAGCCGTTGTGCTCTTGGCGCGAAGTTCAAAGCTCGCAGCGAGGCAGAACTCACGCTCGGAACCTCGAACCCGAGGTCCCGCTCCTGCTGATGCCAGCGGACATCGATCAGCTCGGGCAGCCCCACGCTCGTGAAGAGGTCCTTCGTCGCACTGACCGAGGACGACTGGAACTCGGCACGCAGCCGCGCGCACTCCTCTACCAGGTCGTGGATCTCGCCCTCTAGTTTCGTTCCCAATCGCGGCACCGGCAGCCCCGCGATGTGATGCGGTTCGATGTGCTTCACGGCCGAGCCGTACACCGACCCCCGCACGAGCGACTCACCGAACTTGCTGAGAAGGAAGGCGTACAGATAGCCGGACTTGATCTTCTCCGGATCGGGCTCGACCTTTAGCGTGTCCTGCGAAGACCAGAGGTCACTCATATCGGGCCGAACATACGCCCGTCGGCCGGCGTTGAATCCCGAGCACGAGATCAGCGTCATACCGGGCTTGAGTTGGAGATACGACAGAGTCGGTGACTCTGCATCCGACTTACGCAGCCGGGGCAGCCCGGTCAAGTCGGCCGCCATCATGTCTTTCGTCCCGAGGAACGGCACGCTGTGTTCCGGATCGGTGAGATAGATCCGTCGGAACATGGGCCCGTTGAAGATCCCCCCGTTGTGCCCCGCTGTCAGACTCGCCAGCGGCTGCGTCCTCGGCAACTGCTCCAGCAGCTTCTTCGTCTTCATCGACCCCGCCACATACGGCGAAGCATCAAGCCGAAGCCCCTGGTCCTCGAACCAGTCGGACTTCACCGGGTTGGACAGCTCGGCAACCTTCACGCCCCTGCCCCCGTTCCCGCCGACCCTGCCGTACGCGGATCCATACCCGGCACCGGGTACTTGGCCCGGAACTCCCGATACTTCTCCGCGATCACCGGAAGGTCGTTGTCGATGACCTTCTTGCTGCGGGTCAGCGGCCGAGTCACTTCCTTGCCTCGGATGCGGAGCCGCTCCATGACGACCTCCGTCTCCACCACGATCTCCCCGTTGGGCTCGCGCTTGTAGAGGTCGTTGCCGCGTCGGTCGAAGCCAACCTTCTCCGCGACAGCCATGAAAACGGGATACGCCTTCTCTGTACCGAGGTCGTGGTTCTGGATCTCCTGCCGGGTCTTCCGCTTCAGGAAGAGGAGCGTGGTGAGGATGTTGACGTTGGCGTCGACGACGAACGTCTCCACCGGCAGCTCGACGCTCGCAAGAACCCAGCAGTTCCGCAGGATGTACCGGCGGATCGCCTCGTCCGTCGGCCCCGGGTTCGACAGGATGCCGTTCGGCAGGACGATACCGATCCGCCCGCCCGGCTTGACCCACTCGATGGCACGCTGGATGAACAACTGCTCCGGCGCCATGCTCGACGGCACGCTGGTCGTGCTCGCCTCGACCGCGCCGGTCTCCTTGTTGCGGCCCCACGACCGAGCGATCCCGTTACGGAACGACCCGAGCACCGACTCATCGCTGACCGGGATGTCCGCGCCGAAGGGCGGGTTGGTCAGGAGTACGTCCACGGTGGGCTTGTCGAGCGGGATCCTCTTCTTCGCCGCCTCCACACCCGAGAGGTGTCCCTGCGGGAAGGCGAGCGAGTCCATGTGGAAGACGTTCCCCGTGGTCTGCGCGAGCGTCATGATCGCCATGGTCGTCGCACGCACCAGGAACGGGTCGAAGTCGGAGCCGAACAGGTGCTCGTCCGCGAACTCCTTGAGCTTGTCGCCGTACCGCTCCCGCTCCTCCTCCGTGTCCGGGAAGCCGAGCGTGCCGGCCTCCTTCTTCCAGGTGTGGTGCAGGTGCTTGAGGGTGGCCTGGAGGAAGCCACCGGTGCCGCAGGTCGGGTCGAGGACGGTCTCGTCCTCCTTCGGGTCGAGCATCTCGACCATCAGGTTGACCGCGCCGCGCGGGGTGAAGTACTGGCCGCGGTCACCGCGCAGATTGGTGCCGACGAGCTCCTGATAGGCGATGCCCTTGGCGTCGACGTCCGTGCCGATCAGGTCGTACGGGGCGAGTTCGCTAACGATGAAGGAGAGCGCCCGGTCGGAGAGAGTGATCTCGTCCGTGGGTTTGAATACGTCCTTGTACTCGGTCTTGACGTCCTCGAAGAGCCCCTTGACGCGCTTACTGATGGCCGCGCGCCCGTTCTCGTCGAACATCTCCTTCAGACCGGTGCGGAACCGGCCGTGCACGGAGCCATGGCTGACCCGCTCGTCGTACATCTTGGCGAAGAGCAGGTAGAGGAACTGCCAGAAGGCGGCGTCCTTCGGCATGCCCTCGTTGCCGTGGATGTAGTTGTGGCAGCGCCGGAAGGCGATCTTGAGCATCTCAGGGTCGGCCTGACGCAGCCGCTGGTGCGAGGCGACGGTGCGACTGCCGAGGGTGCCGTCGGCGACCTCCCAGTCGCTGCGGTCCTCGAAGTCGGCTCCGAAGTCGCCGGCCACCTTCTTGAGGAAGAAGAAGTCGACACCGTCGGTCCACATGCCGTCCGCGCACTGCAAGCGGTCCTCGTTGCCCATCAGCTCCTGGAGCTCCTCCAGGTCCTTCCGGGCCTGGTCGGGCTCGCGGAGCTTGACGACGTTCTTCCCGCGCTTGGGCTCCTGCTTGCAGATCACGACCCGCCGCAGGTTCGCCGTGGTGTGCGGGGTGCCGGACTCGAAGATCGCGATGTCGGCCTTCTTGCTCCGCTTCCGCTTGGCACCCTCCTCACTGACCGTGACGGAGAAGTCGCGCTGCATGTCGCCGGGGTCGATGCCATGCTCATGCACCAGGGCCCTGGCGATCCGCTGCCGAACTTTCTCCTTCTCCGTCTCCTTGATCGCTTCGCCGGAGATGTAGTCGACGACCTGGCCTTCCTTGAGGGCCGTGACCTTGGGCGCGGAGCCCTCCGCGGCAGGCTCCGCGCCGTCCTCGGGCTGCTGCGGGATGTCCAGGTCCAAGGTCAGTTCTTCCATCGGCGTGCTGCTACTTTCCTGTGCTCGGTGGTGCGGCTAGGGGCCTGCGCCCTGGGGCGGTCCGTGCGTGCGCCTTCGGAGCTGCCCCCTGTGATCCTACGGCCACAGGGGGCAGCTCCGAAGGCGCGTTCCGCCACGCCGGAGGGTGCGCAGCTCAGTGTCCCCGGACCCTACAAGGGAGCACGGACAACGCCCGGGGGAAGCGGGCAACGGAACTGAGAAGCGGCGCCCCAGCCTGTTACTCCCTGGCTCCGCTCACGTCTCCGTCGGCTCGTTGCCCTCCCGCAGCCGCACCGCCAGCGCCAGCTCGTCCAGCGACCCCTGCCCCGGCACGAACCACCGGATCGTGCCCTGCGCCGCGCTGTCCACCCCGGACGCCTCGAAGCGCATCTTCCGCGCGAGGCCACTGGGCGAGTACCACTCGTCGTCGGCGTGCCACTGCAAGGGGTTACGCCCCGCCTCGTTGCTCCACGTTGCCTGGGCCCGTCGCGGATCCACCGCCAGCCACTCAGTCATCTCGCGGCGCTCCGGCTTGCTGTACGGGCGGAACTCCAGAACCGTGCCCTCCTCGATCTCGCCGGCGGCGACCAGGGTCGTCACGGCATTCACCCTCCGCCCCTTGGCCTCGGCCGTAGCTACTCGGTAGTCCTCGTTGAGATCCGGAGCCTCCTCCTCGGAGTCGAGCCTGCGCAGGGCCGCACGTACCACTCGCTCGATCCGTTCGGTGTTCCGGACGGCGGCGATGATGTGGCTGGACTTGCCGTACTCGTTGTTGATCGCGTCGAGCACCCAGGACAGGGAGTCACGGACCAAATCGGGCACCTTGGCGAGTTCCGCCGCCCAGTCGCACTCTGGGTCCTCAATGGCCCGGGTGTCCAGGCGGCGGTAGACGATGTGGGTGACCAGGAGGTCGCCGTAGAAGGCCGCCGCGTCAGCACGCCAGATCAACCCTTCGCGGAGGGACTGCAGCTGCGCCCGGACCTCGCGGAGGAGCTCGACGCTGCGCCAGACCTTGAAGACGTTCGGTTCGGAGCCGAAGGTCTCCTGGTAGTTGTGGTCCTCCCACAGCCCGGCAAGGTTGTCGTCGCGCTTGGCCACGGCGGCGAGCCGGGCGTTCGGGCTGACAGCAGCGAGCGCCTCGGCGGCCTCGGTGATGGAGCAGCCGTGCGCCGAGTCGGGCACCGTCTCGCCGCGCTTCGTCACGTAACTGCGCTTGAGGAGCCTGGCGAAGTCCTCGCGGAGCGTGATCTGGCCGGGGTCGAGGGACTTGAAGTCGCGCTCCTCGATCGGGTTCTGCGTGTTCGTGGTGGTGGTCACCTGGTCACCGAAGCCGGGCGGGCAGTCTTCCAGTGAGATCAGGCGTACCAGGACCCGCCCGTCCTGCGCCGCGCCTGTATCCTCGGTGAAGGCACGGTAGATGGCACTCACCGTCTGCGCGCCGTTGACCACGCTGACGCCGGACAGCTGGAAGTTACCCACTTTGCCGGGCAGTGCCCGGCCGATCGGCTGGATCGACTCGCACAGCATGGTGATGCCGTTGCTGAAGTACCAGAAGTGCTCCGGCTCCTCCCGCAGAGTCTCTCTGATCTTGGAGTTCACGTCGCTCTCGTCGAGAGAGTCACGGATATTCCGGGCGAAAAGGCCGCGCCGGTGCTCCTCATAGAGATCGGCGAGGTCGGGGACAGTCATGGTGCCGTACATCGCCTTGTACGGCGTCGACTCCTGCCCAAAGCACTCCAACTGCACCTTGGTGTCAATCTTCGGTGCGGCGGAGTCGCCGAGAATTGCGCGATGGAAGTCGCGTAGGTCGAGGACCTTGACTTCAACCATGTCGCGGACGACCTGGTTCTGCTCGTCCTGCTTCATCTTGATCAGCTCACGCACGCCGTCACTGAGCGGCGCCTCGCGCATCAGGGCAAGCACCAGGGTGATCTTCGGAGTGCCGGAGTCGTAGGCCCGCTCGATGTCGGGGACGAACGGCTGGAAGCGACGGTTGAACCGGCCGAAGTTCCGGTCGAGCATCAGGTCCAGACCGTGGAACATCTTGTGCACCTCGGCCTCGCCGAAGCCTCCCTTGTTCTGGTCGCTCCACTTCGCCTGCACCAGACAGATCCGGGAGCGCGTGGTTCCTAAGTCCACGGCGATCGAGTCGAGGCCCTGGTCGTCCTGCCCGTCGAAAACTCGTGTGGCGGCGACCCGGTCGCTGCACGGGTGCTCGATCTGCGCGGCGAGCGCGGCCAGACCACGGCTCAGGAACGCCTGATGGAGCTTGTCCCCCGACATACGCGCCTGGTCCGACATGTCGATGAGGCCGGTGAAGCGGTCCTCGATCGCCTTGCGGACGTACCCCACGTGCAGTTTACTCACGATCCACCCCTGTCAATGCCTCAAATCGTCAACACCCTATCTGGAGATGGCGCTTGGGAAGCCGTATCTCAACCGCTGATGGAACGTGCGAGTCGAGCAGACTTCCCGGCAGGGTGATTTCCGGCTGTAGGCGCATGAAGGCAGGGCCCCTTGGTAGCTCGGAGGTGTGAACCGAATAGTTACAGGAGGTCCTGTTGTCGCAGTTCTACGCGCTCGCGCCCACATCGTTCGACTCGGCTACCTAATCGTGCGATTGTCTCGTGTGTGCGTGGGAACGCGACTTGATCACCCAGCCAGACCATAGAGCGGAGTGGTACAGGGCAGGGTCATCGTCGCCGATCTCACTGACACCGGTCGTCGTGACGCGCCCAGGGCATAGGCAGGCGCGATAAGGCATCCCAAATCCGGCTCTCCTGCCGCATGAGTGGGTCATTCCGTCGTGAGTTGGCGACCTGGGAGGGTGGGGCGGGGGCCGGCGAGGGTGAGCATGACGAGGGCGAT